>NZ_JACYXC010000001.1:2428191-3035238 GCF_016031615.1 Streptomyces pactum | reverse complement strand
CGAGACCGACATCCGCGACCTCACCCACGAGCGGGACAAGCTCCGCGAGTGGATGTGGACGGTGCCGGCCCCGCCCGCGCTCGACCCGGGCGCGGAGGAGCCCAAGGAGATCGCGGCGGCCCGGAAGACCGCGGAGAAGCTGGCCGCCGCGGCGGAGACCGGGGCGGCCGGGGACCGGCGGGCCGGGGAGGGCGACGCGTGAACCTCGCCGCCGCCTCCCACGGCTTCCTCTCACCGACCGGCGTGGAGATCGTCTTCCTGCTGGTCGGGATCGTCACCCTCGGCGCGGCCGTCGTCACCGTCACCACCCGGCAGCTGGTGCACGCCGCGCTCTGGCTGGTGGTGGCGCTCGGCGGGCTGGCCGTGGAGTACCTGCTGCTCACCGCCGAGTTCATCGCCTGGGTCCAGGTGCTGATCTACGTCGGCTCGGTGGTCGTCCTGCTGCTCTTCGGCCTGATGCTCACCAGGGCGCCCATCGGCCGGTCCCCGGACGCCGACTCCGGCAACCGCTGGGCCGCGCTGGCGGTGGCGCTGGCCTCCGCCGGCACCCTGGTCTGGGTGGTGGTGGACGCGTTCCGGACCACCTGGATCGATGTCGGGGCGAGCGTGCAGGGCTCCACCGAGGTGACCGGGGTGAGCCTGTTCCGGCACTGGGTGCTGCCCTTCGAGGCGCTGTCGGTGCTGCTGCTCGCCGCCCTGGTGGGGGCCATCGTGCTGTCCCGCAGGCAGGACGGGGACGGCGGCCGGGCGGCGGCCCGCCCCCGCGGCCGGTCCGGCAACCCGGTCCGCTCCGGCAGCCGCGGCAACCCGATCCGGTCCGGCGCCCCCGACCGCTCGCGTACCCCCGGCACACCCGACCGCTCCCGTACCCCTGGTGCCTCCGGCTCCTCCGGGCCGTCCGGTCCCGGCCCCGACCGTGCGACCGGCAAGGAGACGCGCTGATGCACCTCGCCTACCCGGCCGTCCTGGCCGTGCTGCTGTTCTGCACCGGCCTGTACGGGGTCCTCGCCCGCCGCAACGCGATCCTGGTGCTGATGTCGGTCGAGCTGATGCTCAACGCGGTCAACCTCAACCTGGTCGCCTTCGACGTGTGGCTGCGCGACACCCTCCACGCCGGCCAGGCGCTCACCCTCTTCATCATCGCCATCGCCGCCGCCGAGATCGGCATCGGACTGGCCATCGTCCTGATGGTGTATCGCAGCCGCGGCACCGCGGACGTCGACAAGCTCACGGACCTCGCCGAGCGGCCCGCGGCCACCGCCCCGGAGCCGGGCCCCGGCGAGCGGAAGGCGGAGGCCGCCGCGTGACCACCACGACCACCGCGGTACTGGTACCGCTGCTGCCCTTCCTCGGTGCCCTCGCGGGGCTGCTGCTGGGCCGCCCGCCGGCCTCGGGGGCGGAACCCGGCCCGGGGCTGCGCGCGGTGCTCTTCCGGCCCGGCTTCGTCCGGCCGCTGGCGGTGCTGCCGACCCTGGCGGCCACCGTCCTGGCGGTCGTCGTCGCGGCCCGGCAGGGCGGGGAGGACCCGGTGCGCGCGGCCACCCGGCTCGCCGACACCGGCTCGGTCCCCATCGACCTCGCGCTGCACGTCGACGGCTTCGCCGCGCTGGTGGCGGTGCTGGTCGGCGTGGTGGCCAGCTGTGTGCAGGTCTACTCCACCGGCTACCTGCGCGACGACCCGCGGTACGCCTCCTACGCCGCCGTGGTGTCGCTGTTCACCTCCGCGATGCTGCTGGTGGTCTACACCGACGACCTGATGGTGCTGCTGGTCGGCTGGGAGGTGATGGGCATCTGCTCGTACTTCCTGGTCGGCCACTACTGGGAGACCGCGGCGGCCCGCTCCGCCTCCCTCAAGGCGTTCCTCGTCACCAAGCTGGGCGACGTGCCGTTCCTGATCGGCATCTTCGCGCTCGCCTCGGACGCCGGTACGTTCCGCATCAGCGAGATCCACGCCCGGCTCACCACCCCCGGCTCCGGTTTCGCCCTGGACCACCCGACCCTGATCGCGCTGCTGCTGCTGGCCGGGGTGGCCGGCAAGTCCGCGCAGTTCCCGCTGCACACCTGGCTGCCGGACGCGATGGCCGGCCCCACCCCGGTGTCGGCGCTGATCCACGCCGCCACCATGGTCGCGGCCGGGGTCTACTTCATCGCCCGGCTGCTGCCGGTGTTCACCGCCTCCGCCGCCGCGCTGGTGGTGCTCGCGGTGCTCGCGGCCGTCACCATGACCGGCTCGGCGCTGGCCGCGCTCGCCCAGGACGACATCAAACGGGTGCTCGCCTACTCGACCATCGGCCAGCTCGGCTACATGACCGGCGCGCTGGCCGTCGGCGACCGGGGCGCGGCGGTCTTCCACCTGATCAGCCACGGCGCGTTCAAGGCGCTGCTGTTCCTCGCCGCCGGCGTGATCATCCACGCCGCGGGGACGAACTCGCTCGCCGCGATGGCCCGGACCGGCGGCATCGCCCGCAAGGCCCCGGACGCCTTCTGGACGCTCACCATCGGGCTGCTCGCCCTCGCCGCGCTGCCGCCCTTCAGCGGCTTCTTCTCCAAGGAGGCCGTGCTGGGCGCCGCCGAGCACACCGCGCTCGGCCACCGGGCGGGCGTACCGGAGGCGGTGGGCTGGACCGTGCTGACCGCCGGGCTGGTCACCGCCGCGCTCACCGCCGCCTACGCGGCCCGCCTGTGGCTGCTGGCCGGCGCGCCGGGCCGCGCCGGCCGGGCCGCCGCCGCGGCCCCCGCCCCCGCACCCGGCCCCCCGCCGTGCCCGCCGGCACCCCGGACGCCGTCCCGACGGCCGCCCCGGAAGCCCCCGGCCGCCCCGGACCCGGCGCGGCCGGTGCCCGTGCCGCTGGTGATGAACGCGGTGCTGTGGGTCCTGGCGGTCCCCGCGCTCGCCGCCGGGCTGCTCTTCACCGTGCTGCCCGACTGGTTCGACGGCGACTCGCTCGACCCCACCGCGACCACCTCGCTGCTCGGCACCGGACTGGCGCTGACCGGCGCGGGCGTCACCTGGGCGGCCTGGCGGCAGGCCACCGCCCGCGCCGCCCGGCCGGCCTCCGGCACCGCCCCGGCGCCCTCCGCGCCCCCCGGCCCCGGTGCTCCCCGCGCCGCACGCCGAACCCGCCGCCTCGGAGGCCGTGGCCATCGCCACCCACGACGCGGTCTACGAGGACGTGGCCGCCGCCCGCGAACCCGCCGACCCCGGCCGCCTCCTCCTCGGGCCGCTGCACCGCCACGCCGCGGACGGCTTCCACCTGGACGCCGTGTACCACGCGCTCCTCGTCCGGCCGGTGCGCGGCGCCGCCCGGCTCGTCCGCTTCCTCGACCGCGAGGTCGTGGACACCTACGTACGCGGCGCCGGCACCGCGCCCCGCTGGCTGGGCGCGGCCGTCCGCCGGGCCCAGACCGGCAACGTGCAGACCTACCTCGGCGCGCTGCTCGCCGGGTCCCTCGTCCTGGCCGTCGCCGCCGTCCTCGTCGCAGCCGGAGCCTGACCCGTGAACCACACCGTCCTGCAGCTCCTCCTGGTGGCCGTCGTCCTGCTCCCGCTGGCCGGCTCGGTCGCCGCCCTGCTCCCGGCCCCGCCCGGGCTGAAGGGCCGCAGCCCCGAGCAGGCGGTGCTGCGGCACGGCGTCACCGTCACCGGTGCCGTCCTGGCCGCCGCGGTCGCCCTGGCCGCCGGTTTCGACCACGACGACCCGGCCCGGATGCAGGCGCAGACCGACATCAGCTGGATCCCGGCGCTGGACATCCGCATTCACCTCGGGGTGGACGGCATCTCGCTCCCGCTGCTGGTGCTGACCGCGCTGCTGACCTTCCTCTGCGCCCTCTACAGCTACTTCGTGATGCCCGCCGGCCCGTCCCCGAAGGCCTTCGTGGCGCTGCTGCTGCTCCTGGAGGGCGGCACCCTGGCCAGCTTCGCGGTGCTGGACCTGATGCTGTTCTTCCTGGCGTTCGAGATGGTGCTGATCCCGATGTACTTCCTCATCAACGGATGGGGAGGCGCCGACCGGGAGCGGTCCGCCTGGCGGTTCATCCTCTACACCCTGCTCGGCTCCGTCGTGATGCTGCTGGGCCTGCTCCTCCTCGGCATCGAGGGCGGCACCTTCGACATGGTGGCGCTCGCCCGGGCCGACGGCGCCGGCCTGAGCCACACCACCCAGCTCCTGGCGGTCCTGGCCATCGGCATCGGGCTCGCCGTGAAGACCCCGATGTGGCCGCTGCACAGCTGGCTGCCGGACGCGCACACCGCCGCCCCCACGGTCGGCTCGGTCCTGCTCGCCGGCGTCCTGCTGAAGATGGGCACCTACGGCTTCGTCCGCATCGTGCTGCCCATGGCCCCGGAGGGGGCGCACACCTTCGCGCCCTACCTGGCGGCGTTCGCGGTCGTCGGCATCATCTACGGATCCCTCGCCTGCCTGGCGCTGGCCCTCCCGTCCCCCGCCACCACCCTCGCGAAGGGCGCCGCCCCCGCCGGCGGCGGGCGCGACCTGAAGCGCCTGATCGCGTACTCCTCCGTCGGCCACATGGGGTTCGTCCTGCTGGGCATCGCCACCCTCACCCCCACCGGGGTGAACGGCGCGCTGTTCGCCAACATCGCCCACGGACTCATCACCGGACTGCTGTTCTTCCTGGTCGGTGCGGTCAAGGACCGCTACGGCAGCACCGATCTGGACCGGCTGGCGGGCCGCACCGGCGCCGCCCTCTACGGCCGGGCGCCCCGGCTGGGCGGGCTGCTGGCCTTCGGCGCGGTGGCCTCCCTCGGCCTGCCCGGGCTCGCCGGGTTCTGGGGCGAGATGCTCGCCATGTTCGGGGCCTACGACCCGGCGGCCGGGCTGAGCCGCCCGGCGTTCCGCACGTACCTCGCCATCGCCGCGTTCGGCACCCTGCTCACCGCCGCGTACCTGCTGATCGTGGTGCGCCGGGTGTGCATGGGCGACCCGGCCGACCGCACCGGGGCGGTGGCCGCCATGACCCCCGTCCCGGCGGGCGCCCCGCCGCTCGCCACCACGCCCGGGGGTGCCGTACCGGGCGGTGACGCGCCCGGCGCGTCGGGAGGTGCCGCGTCCGGCGGTGCCGCGTCCGGGGGTGACACGCCGCACGGCGCCGGTACGGACGGCACCGCGCCCCACGGCGCCGCACCGCACGCCACCGGGGCCGGCGGCAGCGGGGCGGTGGCGGCGGCCGGGCCCCCCGACGTCCGTGGGTACGAGCTGGCCGCCTGGACCCCCCTGGTGGCCCTCACCGTCCTCGCCGGACTGTGGCCCGCGGTTCTCCTCGGCCTCACCGAACCGGCCGTGCAGCAGCTCCTCGCAGGAGGCGTCCGATGACCGCCGGTGCCGCGAACCTCGTCCAGTCCGTCGACTGGGTCGCCGTCGCCCCGCCCACCGTCGCCGCCGTCGTGGCCATCGCCGTGCTCGTCGCCGACCTGTTCCTGCCCGAGGAGCGCAAGCCGGTCCTGGGCCGGCTCGCGGTGGCCGGCATCGTGCTGGCCGGGCTGGCGCTGCTGCCGCTGCGCCACGGCGACCGCGACACCTTCTGCCTGACCACCCCGTCCGACGGCGGGCTGTGCAGCTATGTGGCCGACGACTTCACCGTCGCCGTCCAGCTGCTGGTGGTCGTCGGCGCGCTGCTCGCCGCGCTGCTGTCGATCGACGCGGTGACGGACCGGCGGCTGCCCGCGGGCGAGTTCTGGTTCCTGTTGCTCTCCGCCGTCGCCGGGGCCCTGCTGCTGCCCGCCGCCCGCGACCTGGCGACCCTGGTCGTCGCCCTGGAGGTCGCCTCGCTGCCGGCCTTCGCACTGGTCGGCCTGCGGCGCGGGGACCGGGCGTCCGCCGAGGCGGCGCTGAAGTTCTTCCTCTCCTCGGTCACCGCGACCGCCGTCACCCTGCTCGGCGTGAGCTTCGTCTACGCCGCGACCGGCAGCATGCACCTGACCGCCGTCGCCGACGGCCTCGCCGGTGTGGATCCGGGGCTGGCGAACCTCGCCCGCGCCGGCGTCGCCCTGACCCTGATCGGCTTCGCCTTCAAGACCGCCGCCGTCCCGTTCCACTTCTGGGTGCCCGAGACCTACGTGGGGGCACCGCTGCCGGTGGCCGGCTACCTGTCCGTGGTGGGCAAGGCGGTCGGGTTCACCGGCATCATCCTCGTCACCGTCCTCGCCTTCCCCGGCTACGACGAGGTGTGGGGCCCGGTGCTGGCGGTGCTCGCGGCGCTCACCATGACGGTGGGCAACGCCGGCGCGCTCCGGCAGCGCCCGGACCGCCCGCACAGCGCGGTCCGGCTGCTCGCCTGGTCCTCGGTGGGACAGGCCGGCTACCTGCTGGTGCCGGTGGCCGCCGCCGGCTACGCGGACCGGGGCCGGGACGCGGCCCACGCGATCGGCGCCACCGTGGCGTACGGACTGATGTACGCGGCGGTCAACCTGGGCGCCTTCGGCGTCGCCGCGCTCGTCGCCCGGCGCAGCCCGGCCAACCGGATCGACGACTACCGGGGGCTCTACGCCACCCGCCCGCTCGCCGCCCTCTGCCTGGGCTTCTTCCTGCTCTGCCTGGCCGGCCTGCCGCCGGGCGTCATCGGGCTCTTCGCCAAGGTCGCGGTCTTCTCCACCGCCGTGGACGCCGGGCTCGGCTGGCTCGCGGTGGTGATGGCGGTCAACGTGGTGATCGCGCTCGTCTACTACCTCCGGTGGACGGCCGTGCTCTTCCGCGGCGGTGCCGGGCCGGCGGAGGCGCCGGCGGCCGGCGCTGCGGAGCCGGCGCCCGCACCGGTCGCGGCGGCGGCCACGGCCACCGCGGCGGGCGGGGCCGTCGCCCCGGGCGGGGCCGTCGCCCCGGTGCCGGGGACGGAGAGCGCCGGCGCGGTCGCCCCCGCGGCCGGGCGCGCCGGGGAGCGTACGCCGGTGGCCCTCGCCGCGGCCATCGGCCTGGCCACCCTGGCCGGTGTGGCGCTCTCGGTGGCCCCGCAGCTGGTGCTGCACTTCGCCGCCGGCTCGCTCTTCTGACCCGGCGGGCCGCCGAGCGGGCGGGTCGCTGATCCGGTGGGCCGCTGGTCCGGCGGCTCGGTGACCCGGTGGGCCGCTGATCCGGCCGGACTCCGGTGGGGGACCGCCGGCCGGGGACCTCCGGTCCGCGGGCCGGGATCGCAGGAGCCCGGCGGCCGGGCCGGGGCCGGGAGGCGGGAGGAGCCGCGCCACGCCTTCCGGCGCGGCCGTGCAGCGCCGCCACTCCCCGCCGTACCGCTGCGCCGCCGCCCGGATCCCGGCCCCGGCCCGGACCGCACGCGGGACCACCTCCGGCCGCACCGCCACCCGGCCGGCCCGGTCGTGACCAGGCCGCACCCGCCACCCGGGCCCGCCGGTCGTGTCCGGGCCGCCGTGCCCCGCGCGGCCCCGTGTCCACCGGCCCGGACCGGATCACCCGCCTCCGCTCCGCGCCCGCCCCGCCACCCGCGGGGAACCCGTGTCTTCCGTCTGGCGTTGTGCAGATCAGGAGGGTCCACTGGAAGGTGGATATTCCCCGAAAAAGAGGGTTCCCCCCGCCGCGTCATTTGGAGGGCGTACCGTGCACCGTCGGCACAACGGGCTCAAGACCGCCGTACTCCTCGGGGGACTGTCCGCACTCATCATCGTGATCGGCAGCCTCTTCGGCCGGGCCGGCCTGGTCATCGCGGTCCTGGTGGCCCTCGCCACCAACGCCTACGCCTACTGGAACAGCGACAAGCTGGCCCTGCGGGCGATGCGGGCCCGCCCGGTGAGCGAGTTCGAGGCGCCCGAGCTCTACCGCATGGTGCGGGAGCTCTCCACCGCCGCGCGGCAGCCGATGCCACGGCTGTACATCTCCCCGACCCCCGCGCCGAACGCCTTCGCCACCGGCCGCAACCCGCGGAACGCGGCCGTCTGCTGCACCGAGGGCATCCTCCGCATGCTCGACGAGCGGGAGCTGCGCGGCGTCCTCGGCCATGAGCTGAGCCACGTCTACAACCGGGACATCCTGATCTCGTCGGTCGCCGGCGCGCTCGCCTCCGTGGTGATGTTCCTCGTGAACTTCGCCTGGCTGATCCCCATAGGCCGCTCGGACGACGACGAGGGGCCCGGCCTCCTCGGCATGCTGCTCATCATGATCCTCGGCCCGCTCGCCGCCTCGCTGATCCAGCTCGCGGTCAGCCGCTCCCGGGAGTACGAGGCGGACGCGTCGGGCGCCCAGCTCACCGGTGATCCGCTCGCCCTCGCCAGCGCATTGCGCAAGCTGGAAGCGGGTACGAAGGCATTGCCCCTGCCCGCCGAGCCACGTCTGGAGACGGCCGGACACATGATGATCGCCAACCCCTTCCGGCCCGGCGCCGGCATGGCCAAGCTCTTCTCCACCCACCCGCCGATGAGCGAACGGATCTCCCGCCTGGAGGAGATGGCGGGTCCGCGATGAAGACCCTCCTCAACCTGATCTGGCTGGTGTTCTCGGGCTTCTGGCTGGCCTGCGGCTACGTCCTCGCCGGCCTGCTGCTCTGTGTCACGGTCATCGGCATCCCGTTCGGGATCGCGTCCTTCCGCATCGCCGGTTTCGCCCTGTGGCCCTTCGGCCGCACCGCGGTGCCCCGCCGGGACGCGGGCGCGGCGTCCTGCGTGGGCAACGTCCTCTGGCTGGTGCTGGCGGGCTGGTGGCTGGCGCTCAGCCACGTGATCACCGGTCTGCTGCTGTGCGTCACGATCATCGGCATCCCGCTGGGACTGGCGAACTTCAAGCTGATCCCGGTCTCGCTGACCCCGCTGGGCCACGAGATCGTCCGCACCGACGCGCCGTTCGGCCGGCGCGTCTGACGCCGGCACCGCTCCCCGCCCCGGCCTTCCGTCCCGCCTCCGCGACCTTCCGCCCCGGCCCCGGCGGCTGCCTCGCCCGGCGGGCTGCCGTCCGGGCCTCCGGCCCGTCCGGGCGCTTCCGGCGGCATCCGGGGCGCGGCCACCCCGGATGAGCGCGTCGCCGCTGGTCGGAGGGTGGCGGCGGGCGGAGGCCGGCCGCCGCCGGTGGGCCGCCGCGGCCGACCCTCGTCCTCCCTAGGGTTTTCCCCGTTTCCACGTCATCTCCGCGCTGCCTACTGTCTGCCCACCGGTGGTCTCCGCTTCCGGGCCGTGTGGAAGCCTCCCGCCTCCGTCCCCCACGACGGGCGCCGGAGATGTCTCGCACGGTCAGGTCTCATGAGCAATGCGGAGACCACCGGTCACGTCCGGCGGACGCCCCGGCCTGACCCAGCCGGCCCCTTCCCCGGCCTCGCGCCCGCCCGCCGCCCGTAGGACCGCCCACCGGCTCGCCGGTCCCCGCACGCAGACTCCGCTGGCTCGCCGTTCTTCGCGATCCCGCACCCGCCCGTCAGGTGACGCGACCGCTGCCCGGAGATCGGACCGGCCCGCTCGCCGTTCGGAACCGCCCGGCCCGCCGTGCCCCGCACCCGATCGCCGTGCCCCCGCGCCGCCCGGTGGTGGAACCGCCCGTACGGAACCACCCGCCGCCCCACCGTCCGAGGCCGGCTCAGAGTCCCCGCATCGGCCCGCCCGTACACGCAGTCCGCACCCGCCCACGGTGCCCCGCCGCCCACGGTGCCCCCCCCCACCCGGCACCATCCCGCCCCGAACCAGGCGGCCACGCCTTGGCGAGGCCGGCGCGAAAACCGCCCCGCCGTCCGAGACCACCGCCCGGAGCCCTGTGGACCGGAGCCCTGAGGCCGGCCCGGACCCCGAGACCACTGCCTGGACCCCGAGACCGGCCGGAACCCCGAGGCCGGCCCTGAACCCGCGCCCGCCCGGCGCGAAACCGCCCCGCCGTCCGAGGTCCTCCGCCCGCACCATGCCTGACCTGCGCCCGGGGCGCTGCCGCGCGCGGTGCCGCCGGACCCGGTCCGTATCCTTCCGGCAGGAACCACACCGGCCCGAGGGATGGTGGAGATGGCGTTGAGCCCGTATCTGGAGGCGCCCGTGGGCCGGGCGGATCTGCTCGCCCGGCTGGAGCGGGCGCTGGGCGAGCGCGGGCGGGTGGTCCTCACCGGAGCCGCCGGCGTCGGCAAGACCGCGCTCGCCGCGGCCGCCGCGGCCCGTGCCGAGCACCGCGGCGAGACCGTGATGTCCCTGGTGCCGGAGGAGGCCGACCGGCACATACCCGGCGCGGTCACCGCCACCCTGCTGGCCGCCGCCCCCGCCGGACTCCTCGCCGGGCTCCCCGAACCGCAGCGTGAGGCGGTCGCCGTGGCGCTGCGCCAGGTGCCGCCGCCGGAGGGCGGCCGGGACCCGATCGCGCTGCGGATGGCCGTCGCCGGGCTGCTGCGCGCGCTGGGCTCCGGCGCCCCGGCGCTGCTGGTGGTGGACAACGCCCACTGGCTCGACCCGGAGTCCGCCGCCGTGCTCCGCTTCGCCCTCCACCTCGCGCCGCCCCGGCTCCGGGTCATCCTCGTCGAACAGCTGCACGGCACCGACCCGGGCATCGACCCGGGCACCGACGTGGTCGCCGGCCTCGGCGGACCGGAGGTCATCGTGGTCCCGCCGCTCGACGCCGACGAGGTGGCCGAATTGCTGGTCCGGCACGGGCTGCCGTACCGGCTGGCCGGCCGCGTCCACCAGGCCAGCGGCGGCAACGCCCGCCTCGCCCTGACCGTGGGCCGCTCGCTGAAGGTCTCCCGGCCCTCGGTGCACCACGCCGACGGCCTGCCGCTCACCGGGCAGGTACGGCTGGCCGCCCGGCGGATGCTGGACCGGGTGACCCCGCCGGTCCGCGAGGCGCTCTTCCTCGCCGCCCTCGCCCACCGGCCCACCGCCGCGCTGCTGCGCCGGGCCGGCCGTCCCGCCGCGGACTCCGAGCTCGCCGACGCCGAACAGGCCGGTCTGATCAGCCTCGGCGAGGACGGCGCCGTGGTCTTCACCGCCGACCTGCTCCGCGCCACCCTGGTCGCCGAGGCCGACTCCGGCGCCCGGGCCGCCGGCCACGCCGCGCTCGCCGAGGCGGTGTACGACGCCGTCCACGCGGTACGCCACCGGGCCCTCGCCCGGACCGCCGCCGACGAGGACCTGGCCGCCGCGCTCACCGAGGCGGCCACCGCGTCCCGGCTGCGCGGCAACCGCGCCCTCGCCGCCGAACTCGCCCTGCTCGCCGCCGAGCGCACCCCCGGCGGCCGGCCGGAGGCGGAACTGGCCCGTCTGGTCACCGCCGCCCGGGACGCCGGCCGGGCCGGCCGCGCCGACCTCGCCCGCCGCGCCGCCAACGCCATCCTCGCCCGCGACGCCACCCCCGCCGACCGGGTACGCGCCCGGCTCGCCGTCTTCGACACCGCCGGACAGGGGCTCGCCGACCTCGACCAGGAGTACGCGCACGCCCTCCAGGACGCCGGTGACGACCTGCGGCTGCGCGCCGCCGTGCAGCTCCGGCTGGCCTGGAAACACCTGCTCGCCGACGGTGACCCGCACCGCTCCCACCAGGCGGCCATCGCCGCCGCCTCGCTCGCCGAGGAGGCCGGGGACCGCTCCACCGCCGCCCAGGCGCTGGCCGTCCGCGCCCGGGTGGAACGTTCCCTCGGCATCGAGGAGGCCGAGGAGAGCCTCGCCCGGGCCCGCGCCCTGGAGATCGCCGAGGGGCCGGTCGGCGCGCTCAACCCGGCGCAGATCCTCACCATCCGGCACGCGCTCTTCGACGACCGGCTCACCGAGGCCCGCGCCCAGCTGATCGCCCTGCTGCCGGTGGTGGAGCGCCGGGGCACCGCCGAGGACGTCATCGAGGTCTGCCGCACCCTCGCCGAGGTGCAGGTCCGCCTCGGCCAGTGCACCGCCGCCCTCGGCCACGCCCGGCGGTCGCTGGAACTCACCATGGAGGCCGGGCTCTCCCCGGGGCCCGCCTGGTACGCCTCGGCCCTCGCCGAGACCGCCGGCGGTTCCTTCCAGCGGGCCGCGAGCTACGCCCGGCGCGGCGTGCAGGCGTCCGAGGAGGAGCGGGACCAGGTCTTCCTGGCCCGCAACCGCTACGCCCTCGGCCGCATCCAGCTGATCATCGGTGACGTCGCCGCCGCGGTACGGACCCTCCGCTCGGTGCAGGACCTGGAGACAGCGCAGCAGGTGGTCGATCCGTCCATGCTGCGCTGGCACGAGGAGCTGGCGCTGGCGCTGGTGGCCGTCGACGAGCCGGAGCAGGCCGCCGGTCTCATCGCCGCCACCCGCCCCACCGCGGAGCGGCTCGGCCGGGACACCGTGCTGCTCGGCCTGGACCGGGCGGAGGCGGTGTGCCTGGCGGCCCAGGGGGACCCGGGCGGCGCGGTGGCCCGGCTGGAGGAGACCGCGCGGCGCTATGCCGAGCGCGAGCTGCTGATGGACCAGGGCCGCACCCTCATCGACATCGCCCGGGTGGAGCGCCGGCGCCGGCGCCGGGCACCGGCCCAGGCCGCGCTGCAGGCGGCGGCGGAGGTGTTCACCCGGCTCGGCGCCCGTCCCTGGCTCGCCCTCACCGCCGAACCGGTGACCGCCCCCCGGGGCGACCGGGCCGGCGCCCCCGGCGGTACGTCGCCGCTCACCGAGGCGGAGCTGAGGCTCGCCCGGCTGGTCTGCCAGGGCGCCAGCAACCAGGAGGCCGCGGCGAAGATGTTCCTGAGCGTGAAGACGGTGGAGGCCCGGCTCACCCGCATCTACCAGAAGCTCGACGTACGCTCCCGGGCCCAGCTGTCGGCCGCCCTCCGCCAGTCCTGAGCGACGCCCGTCCCGATCCCCCCGGCGCGGGGCCCCTCCCCGTACGACGGCCCCTGCTCCCGTACGACGGTCCGCCCCGCCCGCGTACGACGGCCGCCCGGGGTTCCGGCACCGGCCGGCGGGCACCGCCGCGGGCGGGCCCGGGCGGGTGGTGACCGCGCCGTCCGTCCGGGCGGTGACCGGCCCGGTCACCGCCCGGCGGCGTCACCGGTGGGCGCGGCCGGACGGCCGGCGGACAACGGCGCGGGGCCGGCGGTCAGCGGTAGTTGACGAACTGCAGGGCGAAGTCGAAGTCCTTGCCCTTGAGCAGCGCGATCACGGCCTGGAGGTCGTCCCGGCTCTTGGAGGACACCCGCAGCTCGTCGCCCTGCACCTGCGCCTTGACGCCCTTCGGGCCCTCCTCGCGGATCACCTTGGCGACCTTCTTGGCGTTCTCCTGCGAGATCCCCTCCTGCAGCGAGGCGAAGATCTTGTACTCCTTGCCGGACGCCTGCGGCTCGCCGGCGTCCAGCGCCTTCAGCGAGATCCCGCGCTTGACCAGCTTGGACTGGAAGACGTCGAGGATCGCCTTGACCCGCTCCTCGGAGTTGGCCCGCATCTCGATCTTCTCGCCCGACCAGGCGATCGAGGCGCCCACGTTCTTGAAGTCGTAGCGCTGCGAGATCTCCCGGCCGGCCTGGTTGAGCGCGTTGTCGACCTCCTGCCGCTCGACCTTCGAGACGATGTCGAAACTGGAGTCGGCCATATTGCGTTGGCTCCTCGTACGTAGAACGGTCAGGGACGCGGCCCCGCCGGCCCGGCGGGCAGCCGGGGAAGGGGAGGACCGCACCGGTCAGCCTAGTCACTCCGACCAAGATCGACCGGAGATCAACCCGGTGGCGGAGCACCCCTGGGCATCGGGTATTGTTTACGTCGTTGCCAGGGAGTCCCGACGCAAGAGCGAGATCCCGGCTTCATCCCAGGCGGTGTGCCCGAGTGGCCAATGGGAGCGGACTGTAAATCCGTCGGCTTAGCCTACCCAGGTTCGAATCCTGGCGCCGCCACAGGAGTGGAACGGCCCCTGAAGCGTGGAGACACGCTTCAGGGGCCGTTCGCTGTTCCCGTGCCCCGCCGGCCACCGCGCCGGCCTCTGTCACAGCCCGGCTCCTGCACCGGCCCCGCCGTCCTGCACCCATGGCGCTGGACGCCCAGCGCGGGACGGGGCGGTGAGCACCCCGCACCGCCCCACGGGGGCCGCCACCGCGGGGGCCGACCGCGCCGCCCGGACCGCGCCGCCGTGACCGCGACACCGGGGCCGTGACCGTGGACACCGGGCCGTGACGCGGACGCCGCCGGGGTGCGCCGCGGTGCCGGCGTCCCCCGCGGGTGCCCCGCTACGCCGGGTGCCCCGCTACGCGGGCGTCGTGGCGATCGCGCGCACCGCGTCCGTCACCGGGTCGTCGCCGCCGATCAGCTCCAGGGTGCGGCCGGCGGTGCGCGGCTCGTCCAGCAGGGCCACCAGGGTCGCGGCCACGTCGTCCCGGGTGACCGCACCGCGGCCGGTGTGCTCGGCGAGGGTCACCAGGCCGGTGCCGGGGTCGTCGGTCAGCCGGCCCGGGCGCAGCACCGTCCAGTCCAGCCCCGACCGGGAGCGCACGGCCTCGTCGGCGGCGCCCTTGGCCCGCAAATAGGCGGTGAAGACCGGGTCCGGGCCCTCCTGGGCGGCGGGGTCGGCGCCCATCGAGGACACCACGAGGAAGCGGCGCACCCCGGCCCGCTCGGCGGCGTCGGCGAAGAGCACCGCGGCGGCCCGGTCCACCGTCTCCTTCCGGGCGGCGCCGCTGCCGGGGCCCGCGCCGGCGGCGAAGACCGCCGCGTCGGCGCCCTCCAGGTGCCGCGTCACATCGTCCACCGACGCCGACTCCAGGTCGCACACGACCGGCTCCGCGCCCGCCGCGAGCAGGTCTCCGGCCTGCCCGGTCCGGCGGATGACACCCGCCACCTCGTCCCCGCGCCCGGCGAGCAGCCGTTCCAGCCGCAGGGCGATCCGACCATGTCCACCAGCGATCACAACGCGCATGGTCCCGACCGTAACCGGTGTGGTGCGCCGTGCAACCGTGAGCGGCTCCCAGCGGTCTGTTTGATGACCGTCCGACACGCGTTCGCCGGGCGTCCGTACGAACCGAGGAGTTCCCATGCCCACCGCCTCCCGCGTCCCCGGCCGTCCCGTCGCCCGCCGAACGTCGGCCGTGGCGGGCTGTGCGGCCGTCCTGGCCGTCACCCTCGCCGGGTGCGGCGAGGCCGGGAACGTCCCGCCGGGCGAGCGGCTCAACGGCGCGGTGGAGCGGCTCGGCGAGCGGGAATCGCTGTCGGTGAGCTTCCGGCTGGACGCCCCGCCGGAGCGGATGGCCGAGCTGCTCGACATCGCGCCGACCGGGCCGGGGAGCGGCGGCGAGGCACCGGCGGTGGACGGGCTGCGGGTCCGCTTCGAGGTGCGGGCGAAGAAGCCGATCGCCGAGGCGGGGGAGAAGGACCTGGTCGGCGCCCGGCTGACGTTCGGCACCCGGGACGCCGACCTCGCCGAGTACCGGATGGTCGGCACCTCGGTGTACTACCGCGCCGACTTCGGCGCCTTCGCCGAACTCGCCGGGGGCCCGGAGGGCGGCCCCTTCGGGGAGGAGCTCGACAAGCGCTTCGGCGACAAGTGGTTCCGGGTGGACACCGACGAGCTGACCGAGGACGGCCCGTTCGACGGTTTCGGGCCCGGGGCCAAGCGGAAGGGGAAGGCCGACGGGACCGCGCCCGGCCTGTCGCCGGCCCAGGGGCAGAAGGTGCTGGACGCGCTCCGCACGGCCGTCGCCGACGGGGTCACCGTGGAGGACCGGGGCACCCGGGACGGGGTGACCCATGTGGTGGCCACCGGCTCGGCACGGCAGCTGCTCACCGGGGTGGTGGACGCGCTGCGCCCGGTCGCCGGGGAACTCCCGGGCGGGGAGGACCTGCCGACGGCGAAGGACCTCCGGGACGTGCCGGACGAGGAGGTCTCGCTCGACTTCTCGGTGCGGGACGGCGCGCTGACGGGCATCGGTGCCGACCTCGCGCCGCTGGTGGACGGGGGCCGCGAGGGCGAGAAGTTCCCGGTGGGCGTCGAGTTCGGGGCCGCCGGGGAGATCACCGCCCCGCCCGCGGCCGACACCGTCCGGCCCGAGGAGATGTTCCAGGAGTTCCTCGGCGAGGAGGGGTTCGACGACCTGGCCGACGACGAGGACGCGGACGCCGACTTCTCGGTCGAGCCGCTGTAGCGTCCCGGGTTCGGGTGGCCTCGGGACCCCGCCCGCGCCGCAGGCGCTCCTGGGGGCTCCCGCGCCCCGCGGAGCCCCGTGCGGGCCGGCCACCGGCGTCATCGGCGCCGGCCCAGCCTGGACCGGCGCACCCGTATGCCCCTGAGGCCGCCCCCACGGCCCCGCCCGTCCGGCAGGCGCCCGGCGCGCCCGGTACGCGCGTCCGGGCGCCCGTGGAGGGACCCGAGCACGCGGGCCCGGACCCGCGTGCCGACGGCGCCCCGGTGAAGACCCCGAGAAGCACCGGACCTCGGGAAGCCCGCACCGGGCTGTGTGGCCCGCAGGCACCCGCCACGGGCCCGGAGGCGCCAACCCGGCCGGCCGGGGACGGGGGCTGCGGGCCGGAGCACACGGGCCCGGACGCCACGGGCCCGGAGGCGCCAACCCGGCCGGCCGGGGACGGGGGCGGCCGGCCGGAGCACACCGGCCCGACCCGCGGCCGGGCCCGTGCCCGCCACACCGCCCGGCAGCCGCCGGCAGCGCCTCAGCCCGGCGGCGGCCGGCCGGGGCCGTCGGCCGGGGGGCGCTGGGAGCGCAGCTGGCGCGGCAGGTCCAGCGCCACCGCGACGGCGGAGTCGCAGTACTCGCGCACCGCGCTGGTCCGCGCCACCACCCGGCCCCGGTGCACCACGATCCGGCTGTACCCGAGCGACAGGACCGCCGCCAGGCCGGTGCCGCGCACCGCCAGCAGCTCCGCCGGGAACCCGGCCTCCACCCGGACCTCGGGCAGCCCCATCGCCGCGCGGGCCCGGGCGGACACCGCCTGGTACGCCTCCTCGGGCGCCAGGCCGGCCTGCGCGGCGAGGAGGTACGCGGACTCCAGCGGGTCGCCCCGCCCCACCGGGTTGGCCGCGTCCCGCAGCGCGCCGCTGCCCGCCGTCACCCGCACCCCGGCCGCCCGCAGCAGCCTCACCGGGGTGCGGCACGCGCCGAGGCCGCCGTGCCGGCCGGGGTCCTCCAGGCCGGCGCAGTCGCCCTGCGGCAGGCAGACGACGGTGACGCCGGCCGCGGCGAGCTGGTCCGCCGCCCGGGCCGCCACCGGGTGCGGCAGCCGGGCGAGCCCGCCGCACGGGCCGATGCTCACACCGGGCCGCAGCCCGCCCGCCATGGCCGCCAGCCGGGCCAGCCGGGCCGGGTCGGCGCCGTCGGTGTGCAGGTCCACGGCGCAGCCGTGCTCGGCCGCGACCGCGAGGACGGCCTCCACGTGGCCGATGGGGTCCGGGTCCAGGTCGGGGCAGCCGCCGATGACCACCGGACCGGCGCGGACCGCGTCCCGCAGCACCGCGAGCCCCTCGGCACCGGCCACCCCGGTCAGCACCCGGGGCACCGCCACCGCGGTGAGGTCGGTGAGGCCGTGCAGCGCCTGCCGCGCCCGGAGCACCGCCTCCAGCGAGCGCAGCCCGTGCAGGCCGCCGATCCGCACATGGGTGCGCAGCGCGGTGGCGCCGTGCCCCAGGTGCACCAGGGCCGCCTCGGTGGTGCGGCGCTGCACGTCCAGCGGGTCGTCGCCGAGGGGGCCCCGGGCGTCCGCGGTGAGCGCGGTGTCGCAGTGCGCGTGCGGCTCGGCCGGGGCGGGCAGCAGCAGGTACCCGGCGAGGTCCACCCGGGTGGTCGCGGCACCGAGGCTGCCGGCGGTGCCGACGGCCTCGATCCGCCCGCCGCCGAGCCGGACGTCCACCACCCTCCCGTCGGCGAGCCTGGCCCCGCCGAGCACCAGCGACGGGCCGTCCGGGCCGGTGCCGTCGGGGGGCGGGGAACGGCGCGGCTGATGCGGCTGCGGCTGGCTGTCAGGCATCGCGCTCCTGAAGTCTGCGGGGGCGTACGCGCCGGGCGCACCGGCGGCGCCGACGGGCATACGCAGCCAAGATCGCTCAAGGTGGTCCGAAGCCTAGGACGAGGTGCGGGCGGCTACGCGCAGGAGCCGAATAGTCGTACCGGTGTGGTGCGCCGGGCGCCCCGCGGCCCCGCGGGACCCACCCCGGACCGCGCCGCCGGCACCGTCGGGCCGCGCCGCGGGCCCGCCCCCGGTGCACCGCCGGACACTGCGGCAGGCCCGCCCCGGTCCGCCGGGACCCGCCGCGGCCCTCGTCCCGGAACCCACCCACGGCCCGGCCGCCGGGCCGTCCCGGAGCCCGCGGCCGGGACCGTCCAAGGACTTGTCCCGGGGCCGGGCGCGGCGTGCCCGCGGGGCGCCCGGACCGGCGGCGGAGGCGGTCTTGCCAGGGCGGGCGGATACGGATTTCACCTTCGGCGGCCAAGCGTGTAATGTCTTCATCGCTCGCCCCAATAGCTCAGTCGGCAGAGCGTCTCCATGGTAAGGAGAAGGTCTACGGTTCGATTCCGTATTGGGGCTCTGATGTGAGAGGTTTCTGCTCGGCTTCGGCCGGGCAGGATCGATCGCATCGCAGCGGTGTAGCTCAGTCGGTAGAGCAAGCGGCTCATAATCGCTGTGTCACCGGTTCAAGTCCGGTCACCGCTACTGACAGTAGCCGATTGTGGGGTCGGTCCTTCGATCGGCTACTATTCCTGCGTTAATCCATCCATCCCCTTGGGTTCGGCATCCAGGGGAAGGTCCACGGTCAAGGAGCACTCAACGTGGCTGCCACCGACGTCCGCCCGAAGATCACGCTGGCCTGCGTGGAGTGCAAGGAGCGGAACTACATCACCAAGAAGAACCGGCGTAACAACCCGGACCGTCTTGAGATGAAGAAGCACTGCCCGCGCTGCAACGCGCACACCGCGCACCGCGAGACGCGATAAATCAGTCTCATTCACGAGGCCGCCCCCACTGCGGGGGCGGCCTCGTGCTGTTGCTGGCCACCGATCACCGGTCCACCATTCACGCTTGCAGGAGGTGCCGAGCCGATGGCGCTCGACCAGTCCTTCGTCGGGCGGTCTTATCCGCCCACCCGGCCTTATGAGGTCGGCCGGGAGAAGATCCGCGAATTCGCCGAGGCGATCGGCGACCCCCATCCGGTGTACGTCGATCCGGAGGCGGCCAAGGAGCTCGGCCACCCCGATGTGATCGCCCCGCCGACGTTCCCCTTCGCGATCACGACCAAGGTGGCGCAGCAGGTCATCGAGGACCCCGAGCTCGGCCTCGACTACACCCGCGTGGTGCACGGCGACCAGAAGTTCAGCTACACCCGCCCGGTGCGGGCCGGCGACCGGCTCAGCGTCACCTCGCACATCGAGGACATCAAGTCGCTGGCCGGCAACGACGTGCTGCTGGTCCGCAACGAACTGCACGACGAGCACGGCGAGCACGTGGTGACGACGCACACCAAGCTGGTGGCGCGCGCCGCCGAGGAGGGGGCCCCGGGCACGGGGACCGCGGCGGGGACTCCGGGAGAGTGACGCAGATGACAGCGAAGGTCCGTTACGACGACGTGGAGGTCGGCACCGAACTGCCGGCCCGGTCGTTCCCCGTGAATCGCGCCACACTGGTCGCGTACGCGGGCGCCTCGGGGGACTTCAACCCGATCCACTGGAACGAGAAGTTCGCCAAGGACGTGGGCCTGCCCGACGTGATCGCGCACGGCATGTTCACCATGGCCTCGGCGATCCGCGTGGTGACCGACTGGACCGGCGACCCGGGCGCGGTGATCGACTACGGGGTGCGGTTCACCAAGCCGGTCGTGGTGCCCAACGACGGCCACGGCACGGTCATCGAGGTCAGCGGCAAGGTCGCCGCCAAGCTGGACGACGACGCCCGGACCGTGCGGGTCGACCTCACGGTGGTCCACGAGGGCAAGAAGGTCCTCGGCATGTCCCGGGCCGTGGTCGCCCTCGCCTGACGGCGCCCCGCCCCGTGGCCGGGTGCCGGCCCGGCGGCCCGGGGGAGCGGCGCCGGGCTCTCGTACTCTTGAGCCCGTGCAGGAACTCCACAACGCCCCGCTGGCCCCGCTCACCACGCTCCGGCTCGGCGGCCCCGCCACCCGCCTGATCACGGCCACCACCGACGACGAGGTGATCGCCGCGGTCCGCGCGGCCGACGCGTCGGCCACCCCGCTGCTGATCATCGGCGGCGGCAGCAACCTGGTCATCTCCGACAAGGGCTTCGAGGGGACGGCCCTGCGCATCGCCACCCGCGGCGTCCGGCTGGACGGCACCCGGCTGGAGCTGGCCGCCGGCGAGAACTGGTCCGAGGCGGTGGCCCGGACCGTCGAGGCCGGGCTGGCCGGCATCGAGTGCCTGGCCGGCATCCCCGGCTCGGCGGGCGCCACCCCGATCCAGAACGTCGGCGCGTACGGCCAGGAGGTCTCGGCCACCATCACCGAGGTGGTGGCCTTCGACCGCCGGGCCGACGAGGTGGTCACCCTCCCCAACGACGCGTGCGGCTTCGCGTACCGGTACAGCCGCTTCAAGGCCGATCCGGACCGTTACGTGGTGCTGCGGGTCCGGTTCGGGCTGGAGGACGCCGGCGGGCTCTCCGCGCCGGTGAGGTACGCCGAGACGGCCCGGGTGCTCGGGGTCGAGGTCGGCGACCGGGTGCCCGCCGCGACGGCCCGCGAGACGGTGCTGAAGCTCCGCGCCGGAAAGGGCATGGTGCTCGACCCGGAGGACCACGACACCTGGTCCGCGGGCTCGTTCTTCACCAACCCGGTGCTCACCGCGGACGAGTACGCCGCCTTCCTGGCGCGGGTCGCCGAGCGGCTCGGCCCCGGCGTGACCCCGCCGGCGTACCCGGCGGGGGACGGGCTGACCAAGACCTCGGCCGCCTGGCTGATCGACAAGGCCGGCTTCACCAAGGGGTACGGCAGCGGGCCGGCCCGGATCTCCACCAAGCACACCCTGGCGCTCACCAACCGCGGCGGGGCCACCACCGAGGACCTGCTGGCGCTGGCCCGCGAGGTGGTCGCGGGCGTCGAGGCCGCCTTCGGCGTCCCGCTGGTCAACGAGCCGGTGATGGTGGGCACCGGCCTCTGACCCCGACGGCGCCGGGCCTCGCCGCACCACCCCGCGCGCCCGGCCCGCGCCGCGCCCGCCACCCCCGTACCCGCACCCGGGCACACCCGCGCCCCGGCCCGCCCGCAACCAGGTGCGGCGGCACCGCCGGTCCGCCGGTCCGTCACCCGCCGTCACCCCCGGCGCGGGGCCGTGGTCCCGCGGAGGCCCGGGCCGCGGTCCCGTGGACGCCCGGCCGGCCGTGTCCCGCGCGGCACCGCACGCCCGCCGCCGCCCCGCGGCTCCGGGCCCGTACGCCCCCCGTACGCCCCCGCGCGGTCAGCGCGGCAGCACGGCGGCCGGGGCGGTGCCCGAAACCGGGGCCGGGGCCGCGGTGAGCCAGTCGTCGATGGCCGCCAGCAGCTCCGCGCGCACCCCGTCCGGGGCGGCCGAGCCGCGCACCGACTGCCGGGCCAGCTCGGCCAGCTCCGCGTCGGTGAACCCGTGGTGGTCGCGGGCCAGCTCGTACTGCGCCGCCAGCCGCGAGCCGAACAGCAGCGGGTCGTCGGCGCCCAGCGCCATCGGCACCCCGGCGTCGAAGAGGGTGCGCAGCGGCACGTCCTCGGGCCGGTCGTAGACGCCCAGCGCCACGTTGGACGCCGGGCACACCTCGCAGGTCACCTGGCGCTCGGCGAGCCGGCGCAGCATCCGCGGGTCCTCGGCGGCGCGCACCCCGTGGCCGATCCGGGCCGCGCCGAGGTCGTCCAGGCAGTCCCGGACGCTGCCGGCGCCGGACAGCTCACCGCCGTGCGGGGCGGCCAGCAGCCCGCCGTCCCGGGCGATGGCGAAGGCCCGGTCGAAGTCCCGGGCCAGGCCGCGCCGCTCGTCGTTGGAGAGGCCGAAGCCGACCACGCCGCGGTCCCGGAAGCGCACCGCCAGCCGGGCCAGGGTGCGGGCGTCCAGCGGGTGTTTGGTGCGGTTGGCGGCGACCAGGACGCGTATCCCCAGCCCGGTGTCCCGCGAGGCGCGGTCCACCGCGTCCAGGATGATCTCCAGGGCCGGGATCAGGCCGCCCAGCCGGGGCGCGTACGAGGTGGGGTCGACCTGGATCTCCAGCCACCGCGAGCCGTCCCGGACGTCCTCCTCGGCGGCCTCGCGCACCAGCCGCTCGATGTCCTCCGGCGAGCGCAGGCAGGAGCGGGCGATGTCGTACAGGCGCTGGAAGCGGAACCAGCCGCGTTCGTCGGTGGCCCGCAGCCGCGGGGGTTCGCCGCCGCTGAGCGCCTCCGGCAGGTGCACGCCGTACTTGTCGGCCAGCTCCAGCAGGGTGCCGGGCCGCATCGAACCGGTGAAGTGCAGGTGGAGGTGGGCCTTGGGCAGCCGGCGCAGATCGCGCCGGGCGCCGGCCGCCGCGGTCCCGGCGGAAGGGGCGGCGGGTCCGCCGTGCTGCGGCGGCGGCACGGCGGCGGGTTTCCGATCGTTGGGGGGACGGTCCCCGAAGGACTGCAACATCCCAAGATCCTGCCGCATCCGGTCGCGGACCGGAAAGGGAATGCGCCGCGGGGAGCCGCTTCGGCCCGCACGGGGGTCTGTCCGAACGCGGATGCGGGGCCCGAGGGCCCCGCATCCGGGAGGGTGCCGCCCCGCCGTACCGCGGCCGGGAGGGCGGCGCTGTGAATTGCGTCACCGTGTCCGCACAACGCCGGGTCCGTACCTCACGGTGCCCGCACGTCACCGCGCCCGTACGTCACCGGGTGTCCGGCCCGCCCGGGGCCGGACACCCGGCGGACCGGTGTCAGTCGCGCGCCTCGGCGAGCAGCTTCTGGACGCGCGAGACGCCCTCGACCAGGTCCTCGTCGCCCAGCGCGTAGGACAGCCGCAGGTAGCCCGGGGTGCCGAAGGCCTCGCCGGGGACCACCGCGACCTCGACCTCGTCCAGGATCAGCGCGGCCAGCTCCACCGAGCTCTGCGGGCGCTTGCCGCGGATCTCCTTGCCCAGCAGCCCCTTGACCGAGGGGTACGCGTAGAAGGCGCCCTCCGGCTCCGGGCACACCACGCCGTCGATCTCGTTGAGCATGCGCACGATGGTCTGCCGCCGGCGGTCGAACGCGCGGCGCATCTCGGCCACCGCGTCCAGGTCGCCGGAGACCGCCTTCAGCGCCGCCGCCTGCGCGACGTTGGAGACGTTGGAGGTGGCGTGCGACTGGAGGTTGGCGGCGGCCTTGACCACGTCCTGCGGGCCGATCAGCCACCCCACCCGCCAGCCGGTCATGGCGTACGTCTTGGCGACGCCGTTGACCACGATGCACTTGTCCCGCAGCTCCGGCACGACCACCGGCAGCGAGTGGAAGGCGGCGTCGCCGTAGACGAGGTGCTCGTAGATCTCGTCGGTGAGCACCCACAGGCCGTGCTCGGCTGCCCAGCGGCCGATCGCCTCGACCTGCTCGCGCGGGTAGACCGCGCCGGTCGGGTTGGACGGGGAGACGAAGAGCAGCACCTTGGTGCGCTCGGTGCGGGCCGCCTCCAGCTGCTCGACCGAGACCCGGTAGCCGGTGGTCTCGTCCGCCACCACCTCCACCGGCACACCGCCGGCCAGCCGGATCGACTCCGGGTAGGTGGTCCAGTACGGGGCGGGCACGATGACCTCGTCGCCCGGGTCCAGGATCGCGGCGAACGCCTCGTAGATGGCCTGCTTGCCGCCGTTGGTCACCAGGACCTGGGACGCCTCGACCTGGTAGCCGGAGTCGCGCAGCGTCTTGGCGGCGATGGCGGCCTTCAGCTCGGGCAGCCCGCCGGCCGGGGTGTAGCGGTGGAACCTCGGGTCGCGGCAGGCCTCCACGGCGGCCTCGACGATGTAGTCCGGCGTGGGGAAGTCCGGTTCACCGGCGCCGAAGCCGATCACCGGGCGGCCGGCGGCCTTGAGGGCCTTCGCCTTGGCGTCCACGGCGAGCGTCGCGGACTCGGAGATCGAGCCGACGCGCCGGGAGACGCGGCGGTCGGTGGGGGACGCGGAGTCAGGGTTGGCAGCGGTCATACCTGCATGGTCCCAGACCCCCGCGGGCCGGGGCACACAGGATTCGGCGGGTCCGGGAGAGGCCCGGGAGAGGCCAGGGAGAGAAGTTTCCGGCATCGGAGCCGTCTTTCGTTCGACTGCGGGCGCCGGACCACGTATGCTCATGCGTCGTTGGCCTCCCGACATCGCTTTCCTCCGCACACTCCGTGCCGCGGGGGGTATGCGGTAAGTTGGGTTCAGCCGCAAAGGGTCGTAGCTCAATTGGTAGAGCACCGGTCTCCAAAACCGGCGGTTGGGGGTTCAAGTCCCTCCGGCCCTGCTTCACGCATCACCTCAGGGTGCGTGCGCGCGTACTGAAAGCACCGCTGTGCGGCCGGGCCGGACGCGGCACGGCCACGACCCGGATTCAGGTGAGGATGAGTGACGGAAGCCCTCGGCTCCACCGCGACGCCTGAAAGCGGTCGTCCAGAGGACGAGGTCGCGGCCAAGAAGGGCCGCCGTGGTGGCAAGCGCGGGAAGAAGGGGCCGTTCGGCCGCCTCGCGCTGTTCTACCGTCAGGTCGTCGCGGAGCTGCGCAAGGTCGTCTGGCCCACGCGCCACCAGCTGACGACCTACACCACCGTTGTGATCATTTTCGTGGTGATCATGATCGGTATCGTCACATTGATCGACTATGGGTTCAGCAACGCCGTCAAGTACGTGTTCGGCTGATCCCGGGCGAGGGCGGCTCCTGTGAGCTGCCCCTTCGCACGTTCCACCCCTTGAAGCCAGGAAGAAGCAGCCACCGTGTCTGACCCGAACCTGAACGACGCCATCGAGCCGCGCGGGGATGCGGTCGAGTCCGCCGACGACGAGCTCGACATCGTCGAGGCGGCGGACGCCGAGGGCCTTGACCAGGCCGAGGCTGCCGACGCCGACGTGCCGGCCGAGGAAGCCGCCGACGCCGACGCCGACGAGGAGTCCGAGCAGGACGAGGCGTCCGACGAGGCCGAGGACGGCGAGGGGGACGAGGAGCCCGAGGAGGAGGCGGCGCCCGCCGTCGATCCCGTGGAGGCGCTCCGCGAGGAACTCCGCACGCTCCCCGGCGAGTGGTACGTCATCCACACCTACGCCGGCTACGAGAACCGCGTGAAGACCAACCTGGAGCAGCGCGCCGTCTCGCTCAACGTCGAGGACTACATCTTCCAGGCCGAGGTGCCGCAGGAAGAGGTCGTCCAGATCAAGAACGGCGACCGCCGCACCGTCCGCCAGAACAAGCTCCCCGGCTACGTGCTGGTGCGCATGGACCTGACGAACGAGTCCTGGGGCGTGGTGCGCAACACCCCCGGTGTCACCGGCTTCGTGGGCAACGCCTACGACCCGTACCCGCTGACCCTGGACGAGATCGTCAAGATGCTCGCCCCGGAGGCCGAGGAGAAGGCCGCCAAGGAGGCCGCCGAGGCCGAGGGCCGGCCCGCGCCCAGCCGCAAGGTCGAGGTGCAGGTGCTGGACTTCGAGGTGGGCGACTCGGTCACCGTCACCGACGGCCCCTTCGCCACCCTCCAGGCGACCATCAACGAGATCAACGCCGACTCCAAGAAGGTCAAGGGCCTGGTCGAGATCTTCGGCCGGGAGACCCCGGTGGAGCTCAGCTTCGACCAGATCCAGAAGAACTGAGCGTCGGCGGTACGAACGTCCGTCCAGGTCAGGCAGTGCTCGCGCCCCGGTTCGCCGGGGCCGCCGGGGACTGGCTGACCTGCTCGGTTTCAAGGCTCACCGCGATACCCGTTATCGTGGTGTGGTATGCCTGCTCGCAGGCAAAGAACCTCTCACTAGGACCCGGAGAGAGCAATGCCTCCCAAGAAGAAGAAGGTCACGGGGCTGATCAAGCTCCAGATCCAGGCCGGCGCCGCGAACCCGGCCCCGCCGGTCGGCCCCGCGCTGGGTCAGCACGGCGTCAACATCATGGAGTTCTGCAAGGCCTACAACGCCGCGACCGAGTCGCAGCGTGGCATGGTCGTGCCGGTGGAGATCACGGTCTACGAGGACCGCTCCTTCACCTTCGTGACCAAGACCCCGCCGGCCG
Organism: Streptomyces pactum; assembly: GCF_016031615.1. GTDB lineage: Bacteria > Actinomycetota > Actinomycetes > Streptomycetales > Streptomycetaceae > Streptomyces > Streptomyces pactus. The sequence continues at coordinate 3,009,244 of NZ_JACYXC010000001.1, read as the reverse complement.
CGAAGCTGATCCTCAAGGCCGCGGGTGTGGAGAAGGGCTCCGGCGAGCCGCACAAGACCAAGGTCGCCAAGATCACCCGCGACCAGGTCCGTGAGATCGCCAGCACCAAGATGCCCGACCTCAACGCCAACGACCTGGACGCCGCCGAGAAGATCATCGCCGGCACCGCCCGCTCCATGGGCATCACGGTCGAGGGCTGACGCCACGCGGCGCGAGCCGCATGATCCAACCGTGGCAGGGCCAGGCGCTGGCCCGGACCACAACTCCACACCCCACCACGCGGCGGCAGCCGCCTGGTGTCACCGCACTCAGGAGCAGCAGTGAAGCGCAGCAAGACCCTCCGCGCTGCGGACGCCAAGATCGACCGGGAGCGTCTGTACGCCCCGCTTGAGGCCGTCCGTCTCGCCAAGGAGACGTCCTCCACCAAGTTCGACGGCACCGTCGAGGTCGCCTTCCGCCTGGGCGTTGACCCGCGCAAGGCCGACCAGATGGTCCGTGGCACCGTGAACCTTCCGCACGGCACCGGTAAGACCGCCCGGGTCCTGGTCTTCGCGACCGGCGACCGTGCCGAGGCCGCGCGTGCCGCGGGCGCCGACATCGTCGGCGCCGACGAGCTGATCGACGAGGTGGCCAAGGGCCGCCTCGACTTCGACGCGGTCGTCGCCACCCCGGACCTCATGGGCAAGGTCGGCCGCCTCGGCCGCGTGCTCGGTCCGCGTGGTCTGATGCCGAACCCGAAGACCGGCACCGTCACCCCGGACGTCGCCAAGGCCGTCACCGACATCAAGGGCGGCAAGATCGAGTTCCGGGTGGACAAGCACTCGAACCTCCACTTCATCATCGGCAAGGTGTCCTTCGACGACGCCAAGCTGGTGGAGAACTACGGCGCGGCGCTGGACGAGATCCTGCGTCTGAAGCCGTCGGCGGCGAAGGGCCGGTACGTCAAGAAGGCCACCATCACCACCACGATGGGCCCCGGCATCCCGGTTGACCCCAACCGCACCCGCAACCTCCTCGTCGAGGAGGACCCGGCCGCCGTCTGATCCTCATCGGACGCGGTCGCGGACGCGCACCGCGGACGGGCCCCGCACCCGAGCCAGTCGGCCGGGAGCGGGGCCCGTCCCGTTTCCCGGGCCGTCCCGTCACCCGGGACCGTCCCGTCTCACGGGCCGTGCCCCGTGGCCCGGGGGCGCGTACGAGCCCCGTGGAGTCCCGGAGACCGGCACGGGCCGGCCCGGTCGCCGGAGCCGGCGCGGTGGCCGAGCCGGCGGCCCGCGCCGGGGCCCCGGGCCGGGGCACCGGGCCGGTACGCCCGGGGCACCCCGGCGCGATACCGGCGCGCGCACCGCGCGCACGCACGGGCGGACCGCCGCCCGAACAAACCAGGAGAGCCGCCCTGATCAGGCGCGGTACCGTCCCGGAGCGGCAGGCAAGAGCACACACTTTTCGTCACAAGGGGTGGGGATCATGGGCATCGGGATACGGACCGGACGCGGCAGAGGCGCACGGGCGGCAGGGGCGGCGCTGATCGCCGCCGTGCTGTGCGCCGGGGTGGCCGGGTGCGGCTCCGCGGAGTCCGGTGCGAAGAAGGACGGGAGCACCCGGAAGGCCGCCGGGGAGCCCGGGATGTCGCCGGTGGCGGCGGTCCGGGCCGCGGCGGAGAAGAACGAGAAGTTCACCTCGTTCCGGTACCTGATGTCGGGGCGGAGTCCCGAGGACGGGCGGGTCGAGGGCGAGGGCGCGATGAGCCTGGCGGAGCCCCACGCGATGAGCCTGAAGCTGCGCGTGCCGGACCAGGGCCCGGACGCCGCGATGGAGATCCGGCTGATCGGCGACGCCCTGTACCTCGACGGCGGCCCGGCGGCCGCGGCCGAGATGGACGGCAAGCGCTGGATGAAGTTCGACAAGTCGCTGCTGGGCGGCAAGGACGGCAAGGGAGCCCCGGGCGGCGCACCGGCCCCGAGTTCGGCCGCCGGGCAGGCGGACCGCAACCCGGCCGGCGAGGCGGCACTGCTCTCCGGGTCCGAGGACGTGAAGCGGGCCGGCGAGGAGACCATCGACGGGGTGCGGACCACCCGGTACAGCGGCACGATCACCCTCGACCAGATGCGCGAGAGCATCAAGGGCGAGGACGCGAAGGTGCGCGAGCGCCGCGAGAAGAAGCTCGCCGAGTTCGAGGACCTGGGTGTCGAGAAGCTCAGCGTCGACATGTGGGTGGCGACCGAGGAGGGGCACACCAAGCGGTTCCGGATGCGGGGGAAGGGCGATCAGGGCCCGCTCGACATGACGGTCACGTTCCTGGACGTCAACAAGCCTGTCACGGTCAGCGTGCCGCCGGCCGGTCAGACGGTGGACGTGGCGGACCTCGCAGGCGGCGGCGAAGGCTGAGCTGACCGGCGGATTTCCGCCTTCTGCCGGGCACCGGTCCGGCCGCGGCGGCCCTCCCGGGGGCCGCCGCTTCGCGCATTGGTGGTGTCGGTGGCCTCCGTTACGCTCGACGCACGCTTCAGCACAGGGACACAAGGGGGATTCATGCGCACTGCTCGTCTGGGGATCCGCGCCGCGGCGCTGGCCGGCGGCATCGTCATGGCGGTGGGCCTCACCGCCTGCGGCAGCGACAAGGAAGGGGACGACAAGCCGGCCGACAAGGCCAAGGACTCCACCAACTCCTCCGACGTCGCCCCGCGCGGCGCCCTCGCGGCGCTGAAGCTGGCCTCCCAGCGCACCGACGAGCAGGACTCGGCGAAGGTCGAGGGCAGCACGGTCATCGGTGAGGCCCGCACCACCATGTCGGGCGAGATGGACTGGAGCACCGGCGGCATCCGGGCCCGCATGGACGTCACCCAGTCCGGCGGCGCGGTGCAGGGCAGCCCGATGGACGGCAAGGCGATGCCGGCCCTCTACACCGCCGACGCCATGTACATGAACCTCGGTGACCAGTTCGCCGCGACCCCGCAGGCGTCCGGCGCGCACTGGGTGAAGTACGACTACGACGTGCTCGCCCAGAAGGCGGGACCGGCCGGTGCCTTCCTCAAGGACACCATGCAGAACAACAACCCGGCCCGCTCGGTGCAGCTGGTGCTGGCCACCGGCGAGGTGAAGGCCGTCGGCGAGGAGACCGTCAAGGGCGTCAAGGCGACCCGGTACAGCGGCACCGTGAAGGTCGCGGACCTGGCGAAGCTCCAGTCCAAGGACCTCACCGCCGAGGAGCTGTCGAGCCTGCAGAAGCAGCTGGAGCAGAGCGGCACCAAGACCGAGACCATCGACCTGTGGATCGATGAGAACAACCTGCTGGTGAAGAAGCGGGAGTACGGCGAGAACAACAACGGGAAGTTCGACTCCACGGTCTTCTACACCGACTACGGCGTGGACGTCTCCGTCGAGGAGCCGCCCGCCTCGGACACCGTGAACTTCGAGGAGATCCAGGGCTGAGCCCCGCCGGATCTCCGGGCCTCCCTGGGCCTCCCGGATCCCCGGCTTCCCGGCGGGGGCCCACGGGCCTCCTCGGGCCCGGATCCCGGCGGGGACCCCTCCGATCTCCCGGAATCTCCGCCGGCCTTCGCCGGACGTCCCGCCCGCGGCTCCCGGCCGCCGACCCGCCCGAGCACGGCGCGGCCGGCGGCCGGGAGCCGATTTGCTCGGGCCGGACCGGTTCACGTACTCTTCCACGGAAGCCAAAGACCGCTGGTCGTTGCTGTGCCTCCTTCTGGAGCACGGCGGCCGAAGGATCCGCTAGCTGCGGGCGACCTGCGCAGGTGATTCGTGGATGTACTCCCGTCGCGCGCCCTCACGGGCCCGTGCACGGTCGAGTCAACGCCCCGAGCGCTTGCGCCGGGGCGTTTCGTGTTGCCCAGGTCCTTACCGACGCTATGCGGTCCTGCAATCACCCGGAAGGAGGCCGAGGCTCATGGCGAGGCCCGACAAGTCTGCCGCGGTTGCCGAGCTGACGGACAAGTTCCGCAGCTCGAACGCCGCCGTGCTGACCGAGTACCGCGGTCTCACCGTGGCACAGCTCAAGGAGCTGCGCCGTTCGCTCGGTGAGAACGCTCAGTACGCCGTGGTGAAGAACACGCTGACCAAGATCGCGGCCAACGAGGCCGGGATCGACTCGCTCGACGACCTGTTCAACGGTCCGACGGCGGTCGCCTTCGTCACCGGTGACCCGGTGGAGTCGGCGAAGGGTCTCCGTGACTTCGCCAAGGACAACCCGAACCTCGTCATCAAGGGCGGTGTCCTTGACGGCAAGGCGCTGTCCGCCGACGAGATCAAGAAGCTCGCGGACCTTGAGTCCCGCGAGGTTCTGCTCGCCAAGCTGGCGGGCGCCATGAAGGGCAAGCAGTCCCAGGCTGCCGCGCTCTTCCAGGCGCTCCCGTCGAAGTTCGTCCGCACCGCGGAGGCGCTTCGTGCCAAGCGGGACGAGCAGGGCGGTGCCGAGTAATTCGGCTCGCGTCATGACCGGCGCCGTCCCGGCGCAGGTCGCAGCGGGCCGCTAGCCCGCCGAAATGTACATCCGGCACCAGCCGAATTAGTGGAAGGACCGCCACCATGGCGAAGCTCAGCCAGGAAGACCTGCTCGCGCAGTTCGACGAGATGACCCTCATCGAGCTCTCCGAGTTCGTGAAGGCGTTCGAGGAGCGCTTCGACGTCACCGCCGCTGCCCCGGTCGCCGTCGCGGCCGCCGCCCAGGGTGGTGGCGAGGGTGCCGCCGCCGTCGAGGAGAAGGACGAGTTCGACGTCGTCCTCACCGGCGCCGGCGAGAAGAAGATCCAGGTCATCAAGGTCGTGCGTGAGCTGACCTCGCTCGGCCTGAAGGAGGCCAAGGACCTCGTGGACGGCACCCCGAAGCCGGTCCTGGAGAAGGTCAACAAGGAGGCCGCGGACAAGGCCAAGGAGGCCCTGGAGGGCGCCGGCGCCTCGGTCGAGGTCAAGTGACCTCTCGCTGAGTCCCTGACTCTGCGTGCAGGAAGGGCGATCACCCGTACGGGTGGTCGCCCTTCGGCGTTCCCGCGACGGCTGCGTTGCCTTCTCCGTGTCGCCAGGTAGGGTGATCTTCGTTGCCCCGGAGTCCCGCGGTGTGACGATCTCCCCTCCGTGGGGGGCCTTGACGAACGGCACGCAGCGCGCAATTCTCAGGACGCGACGAGGGACGCGACGACACACCGATCCGGGTTCGAGGCATGGATCGGTGGCGGAGTGGGCAGTATCGGGATGCACCGTCCGGAGGAAGAGGTGGGAGCAGCGCACCGGTCGTGGAAGACCATGCCCTGGACATCAGTGGGCCGAGTGGCTACACTGACCCTTTGCGCTGCCTGTTAGCTGCCCTCTGCCCGTCACCAGGGGCATGCCCATCGTCGAGCACAGTGGATCCACAGGCCCTGACCAGGGGTTTCGGGTCTTTGTGACCACGGTGTTCACGCTGGGACCGGTACGCGCGTAGTGAGTCCGAGCCCTCGGAAGGACCCCCTCTTGGCCGCCTCGCGCAACGCCTCGACTGCCAATACGAACAACGGCGCCAGCACCGCCCCGCTGCGCATCTCCTTTGCGAAGATCAAGGAACCCCTTGAGGTTCCGAACCTCCTTGCACTGCAGACCGAGAGCTTCGATTGGCTGCTCGGCAATGCCGCCTGGAAGGCTCGCGTCGAGGCCGCGCTGGACAGTGGTCAGGACGTGCCCACCAAGTCCGGTCTGGAGGAGATCTTCGAGGAGATCTCCCCGATCGAGGACTTCTCCGGGTCGATGTCGCTGACCTTCCGCGACCACCGCTTCGAGCCGCCGAAGAACTCCATCGACGAGTGCAAGGAGCGCGACTTCACCTACGCCGCGCCGCTCTTCGTCACCGCCGAGTTCACCAACAACGAGACCGGCGAGATCAAGTCCCAGACGGTCTTCATGGGCGACTTCCCGCTCATGACCAACAAGGGCACCTTCGTCATCAACGGCACCGAGCGTGTCGTGGTCTCGCAGCTGGTCCGCTCGCCGGGTGTCTACTTCGACAGCCAGATCGACAAGACCTCCGACAAGGACATCTTCACCGCCAAGATCATCCCGTCCCGGGGTGCCTGGCTGGAGATGGAGGTCGACAAGCGCGACATGGTCGGTGTGCGCATCGACCGCAAGCGCAAGCAGTCCGTGACCGTCCTGCTCAAGGCGCTCGGCTGGACCACCGAGCAGATCCTGGAGGAGTTCGGCGAGTACGAGTCGATGCGCGCCACCCTGGAGAAGGACCACACCCAGGGCCAGGACGACGCGCTCCTCGACATCTACCGCAAGCTGCGTCCGGGCGAGCCCCCGACCCGTGAGGCCGCGCAGACGCTGCTGGAGAACCTGTACTTCAACCCCAAGCGCTACGACCTGGCCAAGGTCGGCCGCTACAAGGTCAACAAGAAGCTGGGTGCCGACGCGCCGCTGGACGCCGGCGTGCTGACCGTGGACGACGTGATCGCCACGATCAAGTACCTGGTCAAGCTGCACGCCGGGGAGACCGAGACGGTCGGCGAGAACGGTCAGACGATCGTCGTCGAGACCGACGACATCGACCACTTCGGCAACCGTCGTCTGCGCAACGTCGGCGAGCTCATCCAGAACCAGGTCCGCACCGGTCTGGCCCGTATGGAGCGCGTCGTCCGCGAGCGGATGACCACCCAGGACGTCGAGGCGATCACGCCGCAGACCCTGATCAACATCCGGCCGGTCGTCGCCTCCATCAAGGAGTTCTTCGGCACCAGCCAGCTGTCGCAGTTCATGGACCAGACCAACCCGCTGTCGGGTCTGACCCACAAGCGCCGCCTGTCGGCGCTGGGCCCGGGTGGTCTGTCCCGTGAGCGGGCCGGCTTCGAGGTCCGTGACGTGCACCCCTCGCACTACGGCCGGATGTGCCCGATCGAGACGCCGGAAGGCCCGAACATCGGTCTGATCGGCTCGCTCGCCTCCTACGGCCGGGTCAACGCCTTCGGTTTCGTGGAGACCCCGTACCGCAAGGTCGTGGACGGCGTCGTCACCGACCAGGTGGACTTCCTCACCGCCGACGAGGAGGACCGCTTCGTCATCGCGCAGGCGAACGCGCCGCTGACCGACGACAACACCTACGCCGAGTCCCGGGTGCTGGTCCGCCGCCGCGGTGGCGAGATCGACTACGTCGCCCCGTCCGACGTGGACTACATGGACGTCTCGCCGCGCCAGATGGTGTCGGTCGCGACCGCCATGATCCCGTTCCTGGAGCACGACGACGCCAACCGCGCGCTCATGGGATCGAACATGATGCGCCAGGCCGTGCCGCTGATCAAGGCGGAGTCGCCGCTGGTCGGCACCGGCATGGAGTACCGCTGTGCGGTGGACGCCGGCGACGTCATCAAGGCCGAGAAGGACGGTGTGGTCCAGGAGGTCTCCGCGGACTACATCACGGTCGCCAACGACGACGGCACCTACACCACCTACCGGGTGGCCAAGTTCAACCGCTCCAACCAGGGCACCTCCTTCAACCAGAAGGTCGTCGTGGACGAGGGCGCCCGGGTGGTCGAGGGCCAGGTGCTCGCCGACGGTCCGTCCACCCAGAACGGTGAGATGGCGCTCGGCAAGAACCTGCTCGTGGCGTTCATGCCGTGGGAGGGCCACAACTACGAGGACGCGATCATCCTCAGCCAGCGCCTGGTGCAGGACGACGTCCTCTCCTCGATCCACATCGAGGAGCACGAGGTCGACGCCCGCGACACCAAGCTGGGCCCCGAGGAGATCACCCGGGACATCCCGAACGTCTCCGAGGAGGTCCTGGCCGACCTCGACGAGCGCGGCATCATCCGCATCGGCGCCGAGGTCATCGCCGGCGACATCCTGGTCGGCAAGGTCACCCCGAAGGGTGAGACCGAACTGACCCCGGAGGAGCGCCTGCTCCGCGCGATCTTCGGTGAGAAGGCGCGTGAGGTCCGTGACACCTCGCTGAAGGTGCCGCACGGTGAGACCGGCAAGGTCATCGGCGTGCGCGTCTTCGACCGCGAGGAGGGCGACGAGCTGCCGCCGGGCGTGAACCAGCTGGTCCGCGTCTACGTGGCGCAGAAGCGCAAGATCACCGACGGTGACAAGCTCGCCGGCCGCCACGGCAACAAGGGCGTCATCTCCAAGATCCTGCCCGTCGAGGACATGCCGTTCCTGGAGGACGGCACCCCGGTGGACATCATCCTCAACCCGCTCGGCGTCCCGTCCCGGATGAACCCGGGACAGGTGCTGGAGATCCACCTCGGCTGGCTCGCCAGCCAGGGCTGGAAGGTCGAGGGCGACGAGGACTGGATGAAGCGGCTCCAGGCGATCGGCGCCGACGAGGTCGCGCCGGGCACCAACGTCGCCACCCCGGTCTTCGACGGCGCCCGCGAGGACGAGATCGCCGGTCTCTTCGAGGCCACGGTCCCCAACCGCGACGGTGACCGTCTGGTCCTGCCCTCCGGTAAGGCCCGGCTCTTCGACGGCCGCTCCGGCGAGCCGTTCCCGGACCCGATCTCGGTCGGCTACATGTACATCCTCAAGCTGCACCACCTGGTGGACGACAAGCTGCACGCCCGCTCCACCGGTCCGTACTCCATGATCACCCAGCAGCCGCTGGGTGGTAAGGCTCAGTTCGGTGGCCAGCGCTTCGGTGAGATGGAGGTGTGGGCGCTGGAGGCTTACGGCGCCGCGTACGCCCTCCAGGAGCTGCTGACCATCAAGTCCGACGACGTCACCGGCCGCGTGAAGGTCTACGAGGCCATCGTCAAGGGCGAGAACATCCCGGAGCCCGGCATCCCCGAGTCCTTCAAGGTGCTCATCAAGGAGATGCAGTCCCTGTGCCTCAACGTGGAGGTGCTGTCGAGTGACGGTATGTCCATCGAGATGCGTGACACCGACGAGGACGTCTTCCGCGCTGCGGAGGAGCTCGGTATCGACCTGTCCCGGCGCGAGCCGAGCAGCGTCGAAGAGGTCTGACGGGTCAGACGGGGGCTCGGCCCGGCCGAGTCCCCGTCTCCCCCGGACCCCAGTCAGACCCCTGAAGACACGACCCCGAAAGAGGGATTGACGACAAGTGCTCGACGTCAACTTCTTCGACGAGCTGCGGATCGGCCTGGCGACCGCGGACGACATCCGACAGTGGTCCCACGGTGAGGTCAAGAAGCCGGAGACCATCAACTACCGCACTCTGAAGCCGGAAAAGGACGGGCTCTTCTGCGAGAAGATCTTCGGCCCCACCCGGGACTGGGAGTGCTACTGCGGTAAGTACAAGCGTGTCCGGTTCAAGGGCATCATCTGCGAGCGCTGCGGCGTCGAGGTCACTCGCGCCAAGGTGCGCCGTGAGCGGATGGGCCACATCGAGCTGGCCGCCCCGGTGACCCACATCTGGTACTTCAAGGGCGTTCCGTCGCGGCTGGGCTACCTGCTCGACCTCGCCCCGAAGGACCTGGAGAAGGTCATCTACTTCGCCGCCTACATGATCACGTGGGTGGACGACGAGCGCCGTACGCGCGACCTGCCCTCGCTGGAGGCGCACGTCTCCGTCGAGCGGCAGCAGATCGAGCAGCGCCGCGACGCCGACCTGGAGGCCCGGGCCAAGAAGCTCGAATCGGACCTGGCCGAGCTGGAGTCCGAGGGCGCCAAGGCGGACGTGCGCCGCAAGGTCCGCGAAGGCGCCGAGCGGGAGATGAAGCAGCTGCGCGACCGCGCCCAGCGCGAGATCGACCGTCTCGACGAGGTGTGGAACCGCTTCAAGAACCTCAAGGTCCAGGACCTGGAGGGCGACGAGCTGCTCTACCGCGAGCTGCGCGACCGCTTCGGCACCTACTTCATGGGCGGCATGGGCGCCGCGGCGCTGCAGAAGCGCCTGGAGTCCTTCGACCTGGAGGAGGAGGCCGAGAAGCTCCGGGAGATCATCCGGACCGGCAAGGGCCAGAAGAAGACCCGCGCGCTCAAGCGCCTCAAGGTCGTCTCGGCGTTCCTGCAGACCCGCAACAGCCCCAACGGCATGGTGCTGGACTGCATCCCGGTCATCCCGCCGGACCTGCGTCCGATGGTGCAGCTGGACGGTGGCCGCTTCGCGACCTCCGACCTGAACGACCTGTACCGCCGGGTGATCAACCGGAACAACCGTCTGAAGCGCCTGCTGGATCTCGGTGCCCCCGAGATCATCGTGAACAACGAGAAGCGGATGCTCCAGGAGGCCGTGGACGCGCTGTTCGACAACGGCCGCCGCGGCCGGCCGGTCACCGGCCCGGGCAACCGCCCGCTGAAGTCCCTCAGCGACATGCTCAAGGGCAAGCAGGGCCGGTTCCGCCAGAACCTGCTCGGCAAGCGCGTGGACTACTCGGCGCGTTCTGTGATCGTGGTCGGTCCGCAGCTGAAGCTGCACCAGTGCGGTCTGCCCAAGGCGATGGCGCTGGAGCTGTTCAAGCCGTTCGTGATGAAGCGCCTGGTGGACCTCAACCACGCGCAGAACATCAAGTCGGCCAAGCGCATGGTCGAGCGTGGCCGCACCGTGGTGTACGACGTCCTCGAAGAGGTCATCGCCGAGCACCCGGTGCTGCTGAACCGTGCGCCCACCCTGCACCGTCTGGGCATCCAGGCCTTCGAGCCGCAGCTGGTCGAGGGCAAGGCCATCCAGATCCACCCGCTCGTGTGCACCGCGTTCAACGCGGACTTCGACGGTGACCAGATGGCCGTGCACCTGCCGCTGTCCGCGGAGGCGCAGGCCGAGGCCCGCATCCTGATGCTGTCCTCGAACAACATCCTCAAGCCGGCCGACGGCCGTCCGGTGACCATGCCGACCCAGGACATGGTGCTGGGCCTGTTCTTCCTCACCACCGACGAGGAGGAGCGGGAGGTCCGCGGCGAGGGCCGGTCCTTCGGCTCCACCGCCGAGGCGATCATGGCGTTCGACGCCCGGGAGCTGTCGCTCCAGGCGAAGATCGACATCCGCTTCCCGGTGGGCAGCGTGCCGCCCCGCGGCTGGACCCCGCCGGCGGCCGAGGACGGCGAGCCGGCGTGGCAGCCCGGTGACAGCTTCCGGCTGAAGACCACGCTGGGCCGCGCGCTCTTCAACGAGCTGCTGCCCGAGGACTACCCGTTCGTGGACTACTCGGTGGGCAAGAAGCAGCTCTCCGAGATCGTCAACGACCTGGCCGAGCGCTACCCCAAGGTCATCGTCGCGGCGACCCTGGACAACCTCAAGGCGGCCGGTTTCCACTGGGCCACCCGGTCCGGTGTCACCGTCGCGATCTCCGACGTCGTCGTCCCCGAGGCCAAGAAGGCCATCATCGCGGGCTACGAGGCGCAGGACGAGAAGGTCCAGAAGCAGTACGAGCGCGGTCTGATCACCAAGGACGAGCGCACGCAGGAGCTCATCGCGATCTGGACCAAGGCGACCAACGAGGTCGCCGAGGCGATGAACGCGAACTTCCCCAAGACCAACCCCATCTTCATGATGGTTGACTCGGGTGCCCGAGGAAACATGATGCAGATGCGGCAGATCGCCGGTATGCGTGGTCTGGTGTCGAACGCGAAGAACGAGACCATCCCGCGTCCGATCAAGGCGTCCTTCCGTGAGGGCCTGTCCGTGCTGGAGTACTTCATCTCCACCCACGGTGCCCGTAAGGGTCTGGCCGACACCGCGCTGCGTACCGCCGACTCGGGTTACCTGACCCGTCGTCTGGTGGACGTCTCGCAGGACGTGATCATCCGCGAGGAGGACTGCGGCACCGACCGCGGTCTGAAGCTCGCCATCGCGGTCAAGGGCGCGGACGGTGTGCTGCGCAAGGCCGACGACGTCGAGACCAGCGTGTACGCGCGCTGCCTCGCCGAGGACATCGTGGTGGACGGGAAGGTGCTGGCCCCGGCCGGGACCGACCTGGGCGACGTGCTCATCGACGAGCTGGTCCGGCACGGCGTGGAGACGGTCAAGACCCGCTCGGTGCTCACCTGCGAGTCCGCCGTCGGCACCTGCGCCATGTGCTACGGCCGCTCGCTGGCGACCGGCAAGCTGGTGGACATCGGCGAGGCGGTCGGCATCATCGCCGCCCAGTCCATCGGTGAGCCCGGCACCCAGCTGACGATGCGTACCTTCCACACCGGTGGTGTGGCCGGTGACGACATCACCCAGGGTCTGCCGCGTGTCGTCGAGCTCTTCGAGGCCCGTACGCCCAAGGGTGTCGCCCCGATCTCGGAGGCGGCCGGCCGCGTCCGGATCGAGGAGACCGAGAAGACCAAGAAGATCGTCGTCACCCCGGACGACGGCTCCGACGAGACCGCCTACGGCGTCTCGAAGCGTGCCCGTCTGCTGGTGGGCGAGGGCGACCACGTCGAGGTCGGCCAGCCGCTGACCGTGGGTGCCATCAACCCGCACGACGTGCTGCGCATCCTCGGCCAGCGCGCCGTCCAGGTGCACCTGGTCGGCGAGGTCCAGAAGGTCTACAACTCGCAGGGTGTGTCGATCCACGACAAGCACATCGAGATCATCATCCGGCAGATGCTGCGCCGGGTGACGATCATCGAGTCCGGCGACGCGGAGCTGCTGCCGGGCGAGCTGGTGGAGCGTTCGCGCTTCGAGTCGGAGAACCGCCGGGTGGTCACCGAGGGCGGTCACCCCGCCTCCGGCCGTCCGCAGCTGATGGGTATCACCAAGGCCTCGCTGGCGACCGAGTCGTGGCTGTCGGCGGCGTCCTTCCAGGAGACCACCAGGGTCCTCACCGACGCGGCGATCAACGCCAAGTCGGACTCCCTGATCGGCCTCAAGGAGAACGTCATCATCGGTAAGCTCATCCCGGCCGGTACGGGCCTGTCCCGCTACCGCAACATCCGGGTGGAGCCCACCGAGGAGGCGAAGGCCGCGATGTACTCGGCCGTCGGCTACGACGACATCGACTACTCGCCGTTCGGCACCGGCTCGGGCCAGGCGGTTCCGCTGGAGGACTACGACTACGGTCCGTACAACCAGTAAGCGGTAGCGGCCGGCGCGTCCGGTCCGCGGCCTGACACAGGGCGGTCACCCCGGGACAGGGGTGGCCGCCCTGCTGGGGTTCCCGCCATTAGGCTGGGCGGCTATGCTGATGGCCGGTGTGTCCTGCGCGTGGGCATTTGTTTTGACCGGAGCCGATGCGCTAGGTACGCTCTGACCTTGTGCCTGGGGTGTCCCTGGGCTCCCATGCGCGCGTACAGCGCGGCATTGGGGCCCACGGTGCGACATCCGTCCATCTGCACTCCCTCGCTGTTCGGCGAATGGTCTGCGGTCTGCTGGTCTGCAGTCTGCGACACACCCGACCGCGTGGGTCGGAGAAACCCCAGGTTAGCTGTAACGAGACTGGCACACAGAAACCGGAGAAACGGTGCCTACGATCCAGCAGCTGGTCCGCAAGGGCCGGCAGGACAAGGTCGAGAAGAACAAGACGCCCGCCCTTGAGGGTTCCCCTCAGCGCCGTGGCGTCTGCACGCGTGTTTTCACGACCACCCCGAAGAAGCCGAACTCGGCCCTGCGTAAGGTCGCACGTGTGCGTCTGACCAGCGGCATCGAGGTCACCGCTTACATTCCGGGTGAGGGCCACAACCTGCAGGAGCACTCCATCGTGCTCGTGCGTGGCGGTCGTGTGAAGGACCTGCCGGGTGTTCGGTACAAGATCATCCGCGGCTCCCTCGACACGCAGGGCGTCAAGAACCGCAAGCAGGCTCGCAGCCGCTACGGCGCCAAGAAGGAGAAGTAAGAATGCCTCGTAAGGGCCCCGCCCCGAAGCGCCCGGTCATCATCGACCCGGTCTACAACTCTCCTCTTGTCACCTCGCTGATCAACAAGATCCTGCTGAACGGCAAGCGGTCCACCGCCGAGCGCATCGTCTACGGTGCCATGGAGGGCCTGCGCGAGAAGACCGGCAACGACCCCGTCATCACGCTCAAGCGCGCGCTGGAGAACGTGAAGCCGGCTCTTGAGGTCAAGTCCCGCCGTGTCGGTGGCGCCACCTACCAGGTGCCGGTCGAGGTCAAGCCCGGCCGCGCCTCCACCCTCGCGCTGCGCTGGCTGGTCGGTTACTCCCGCGCCCGCCGCGAGAAGACCATGACCGAGCGTCTGATGAACGAGCTGCTGGACGCCAGCAACGGTCTGGGCGCCTCCGTCAAGCGTCGCGAGGACACCCACAAGATGGCCGAGTCCAACAAGGCCTTCGCGCACTACCGCTGGTAGTCGCTACCCCATCGAGAACCGAGAGAAGACTGAAGCCTTATGGCTACCACTTCACTTGACCTGGCCAAGGTCCGCAACATCGGGATCATGGCCCACATCGACGCGGGCAAGACGACCACCACCGAGCGGATCCTGTTCTACACCGGTGTCTCGTACAAGATCGGTGAGGTCCACGACGGCGCTGCCACGATGGACTGGATGGAGCAGGAGCAGGAGCGCGGCATCACGATCACGTCGGCCGCGACGACCTGTCACTGGCTGCTCAACGACGTCGATCACACCATCAACATCATCGACACCCCGGGCCACGTCGACTTCACCGTCGAGGTGGAGCGCTCGCTGCGCGTGCTCGACGGTGCCGTGACGGTGTTCGACGGTGTCGCCGGTGTCGAGCCCCAGTCCGAGACGGTGTGGCGTCAGGCGGACCGCTACGGCGTGCCGCGCATCTGCTTCGTCAACAAGCTGGACCGGACCGGCTCCGACTTCCACCGCTGCGTCGACATGATCGTCGACCGCCTGGGTGCGGTGCCGCTGGTCATGCAGCTGCCGATCGGCGCCGAGGCCGACTTCCAGGGCGTGGTGGACCTCGTCCGCATGAAGGCCCTGGTCTGGTCGGCCGAGGCCGCCAAGGGCGAGATGTACGACATCGTCGACATCCCGGAGACCCACACCGAGGCTGCCGAGGAGTGGCGCGGCAAGCTCCTGGAGGCCGTCGCCGAGAACGACGAGGAGATGATGGAGCTGTTCCTGGAGGGCGTCGAGCCCACCGAGGACCAGCTGTACGCGGCGATCCGCCGCATCACCATCGCCTCCACCGGCAAGGGCTCGACCACCATCACCCCGGTCTTCTGCGGCACCGCGTTCAAGAACAAGGGCGTGCAGCCCCTGCTCGACGCGGTCATCCGGTACCTGCCGTCGCCGCTGGACATCGAGGCGATCGAGGGCCACCTGCCGAGCAACGACGAGGAGATCGTCAAGCGCAAGCCGTCCGAGGACGAGCCGTTCGCGGGCCTTGCGTTCAAGATCATGAGCGACCCCCACCTGGGCAAGCTCACCTTCGTCCGCGTCTACTCCGGCCGCATGGAGACCGGCACCCAGGTGCTGAACTCCGTGAAGGGCAAGAAGGAGCGGATCGGCAAGATCTACCGGATGCACGCGAACAAGCGTGAGGAGATCGACAGCGTGGGCGCCGGCGACATCGTCGCCGTCATGGGTCTGAAGCAGACCACCACGGGCGAGACCCTCAGCGACGCGGCCAACCCGGTGATCCTGGAGTCCATGGACTTCCCGGCCCCGGTCATCGAGGTGGCCATCGAGCCGAAGTCCAAGGGCGACCAGGAGAAGCTCGGCGTCGCCATCCAGCGTCTGGCGGAGGAGGACCCCTCCTTCCGCGTCAAGACCAGCGAGGAGACCGGCCAGACCATCATCTCCGGCATGGGCGAGCTCCACCTGGACGTGCTGGTGGACCGCATGCGCCGCGAGTTCAAGGTCGAGGCCAACGTCGGCAAGCCGCAGGTGGCCTACCGCGAGACGCTGCGCAAGCCGGTCGAGCGCCTGGACTACACGCACAAGAAGCAGACCGGTGGCTCCGGTCAGTTCGCGAAGGTGCAGATCGCCCTGGAGCCGCTCGACGGCGACGGGTACGAGTTCGAGAACAAGGTCACCGGTGGCCGCGTGCCCAAGGAGTACATCCCCTCCGTGGACGCCGGCTGCCAGGAGGCCATGGAGTTCGGCGTGCTGGCCGGCTACCCGCTCACGGGTGTCAAGGTCACGCTGCTCGACGGTGCGTACCACGAGGTTGACTCCTCCGAGATGGCCTTCAAGATCGCCGGCTCGATGGCCTTCAAGGAGGCCGCCCGCAAGGCCAGCCCGGCCCTGCTGGAGCCGATGATGAAGGTCGAGGTCACCACGCCCGAGGAGTACATGGGCGATGTGATCGGCGACATCAACAGCCGCCGTGGACAGATCCAGTCCATGGAGGACCGCAGTGGCGCCAAGCTGGTCACCGGCCTGGTTCCGCTGTCCGAGATGTTCGGCTACGTCGGAGACCTGCGCAGCAAGACCTCTGGCCGCGCCAGCTACTCGATGCAGTTCGACTCCTACGCCGAGGTTCCCAAGAACGTCGCCGAGGAGATCATCGCGAAGGCCAAGGGCGAGTAACACTTCGTTGCCGACCCCTTTAGGCTGGAGCTAAAGGCATTCGGGGCAAACCGCCGCAGATCGCTGATGTGATCTGTGGCGGGCCCCGGCCGCCGGCCCCCAGAAACGAATACGGCGAAGGGCATCCCCCTCGGGGTCCTGGCCGGTTCGGAAAGACCACCTGAACCCATCCGCAAAGCGTGGATGCGTTACAGAACCACTCCACAGGAGGACCCCAGTGGCGAAGGCGAAGTTCGAGCGGACTAAGCCGCACGTCAACATCGGCACCATCGGTCACATCGACCACGGTAAGACCACCCTTACCGCGGCGATCACCAAGGTGCTGCACGACAAGTACCCGGACCTGAACGAGGCTTCGGCCTTCGACCAGATCGACAAGGCTCCTGAGGAGCGTCAGCGCGGTATCACCATCTCCATCGCGCACGTCGAGTACCAGACCGAGTCGCGCCACTACGCGCACGTGGACTGCCCGGGTCACGCGGACTACATCAAGAACATGATCACCGGTGCGGCGCAGATGGACGGCGCCATCCTGGTGGTCGCCGCCACCGACGGCCCGATGCCGCAGACCAAGGAGCACGTGCTCCTGGCCCGCCAGGTCGGCGTTCCGTACATCGTTGTCGCCCTGAACAAGGCCGACATGGTGGACGACGAGGAGATCCTGGAGCTCGTCGAGCTCGAGGTCCGCGAGCTGCTCTCCGAGTACGAGTTCCCGGGCGACGACGTTCCGGTCGTCAAGGTCTCGGCGCTCAAGGCCCTTGAGGGCGACAAGGAGTGGGGCGAGTCCGTCCTCAAGCTGATGGAGGCCGTGGACGAGGCCATCCCGCAGCCCGAGCGTGACGTGGACAAGCCGTTCCTCATGCCGATCGAGGACGTCTTCACCATCACCGGTCGCGGTACGGTCGTCACCGGCCGTATCGAGCGTGGTGTCCTGAAGGTCAACGAGACCGTGGACATCATCGGCATCAAGACCGAGAAGACCACCACCACGGTCACCGGCATCGAGATGTTCCGCAAGCTGCTCGACGAGGGCCAGGCCGGTGAGAACGTCGGTCTGCTGCTCCGCGGCATCAAGCGCGAGGACGTCGAGCGCGGCCAGGTCATCATCAAGCCGGGCTCGGTCACCCCGCACACCGAGTTCGAGGCGCAGGCCTACATCCTCTCCAAGGACGAGGGTGGCCGCCACACGCCGTTCTTCAACAACTACCGTCCGCAGTTCTACTTCCGTACCACGGACGTGACGGGCGTTGTGACCCTCCCCGAGGGCACCGAGATGGTCATGCCGGGCGACAACACCGAGATGTCCGTCCAGCTGATCCAGCCGGTCGCCATGGAGGAGGGCCTGAAGTTCGCCATCCGTGAGGGTGGCCGGACCGTCGGCGCCGGTCAGGTCACCAAGATCGTCAAGTGACCTGACCCCCTCCCCGTAGCAGTCGGGCGGGGAGGGACGCTCCTTTCGAGCACCACGACCTGGGCCCCGCCCGCCGTGTCACCACGGCGGGCGGGGCCCAGGTCTTTTTCGTGGGTCCGGTGTGCGGCCGGTGGGGGCCTGCGGGATGGGACGAACCGGCGGCGGGGCCGCACGGGGTGGGCCGGCGGCGCCGGTACGGGGTGGGACCGGGCGGGTGGCGGCCGCTGCGGATGGGCCGGGACCGGGCCGCGAGTCGTGCCGGGGCCCGCGTCGCCAGGGAGACGGGCCGGGTCCGTATCGGCGGCGGCCGGTACGGGGTGGGGCCGGGCCGGTGGCGAGCCCGAACGGGTGGGGCCGGCGGCCGTGCGGGCCGCCGGCCCTCCCTCGGGGTCAGGCCGGTGTGGTGGGTGCGGGGCGCCAGATCCACGGGGTGGCGCCCGGGGCCATGCCGACCACGCACATCGAGTCCGGGCCTCCCGGCAGCACCGCGGGGGTGCCGACCGGGACCAGCCGGCCGGGGGAGCACAGCGGCCGGGTGCCGGTGCCGGTCCCGTACCGCAGCAGTACCTCGCCGTCGATCGAGGTGCCGGCCAGCAGCACCTGGTCGGCCCGGCCGGGGACCGGCACCGGGTGCGCGGCCACCGGCCCGTAGCCGTCGAAGTGGCGCAGCGGGGTGACGTGCGGGCCGTCGCCCCGCCGGTTCAGGGTGTACAGCCGGGGCTGCGGGTCGGCGGGGGTGCGGTACACCAGGGCGATGGCGCCGTCGGTGGTGAGGACGGCGCCCGGCCGGTGGGCGGGGACCGGCAGCCCGGGGTCGGGCACCGGCAGCGGCGCGCCGTCGGGGTTGCGCTGGGCCCAGTGGTGGACGGTGTCGCGGCCGGCGCCGAAGACGTGCACCAGCCGGTCGCGGTCCACCAGGACGGTCAGCCCGTCCTGGATCTCGCCGCCGCCGAGCTGCACCCAGCCGCCCCAGTTCCCGCCGGCGTCCCGGACCCGGGTGGCCAGGCCCTTGCCGGCGGTGCGGACGAAGAGGTGCACCCGCCCGTCCGGGGTGGCGACGGCGACCGGGGCGCCGACCCGGCGGCTGTCCTCCGGGTCGTCGTGCGGGGTGCCCAGCCGGTGCCAGCCGCCGAACGCGCCGCCCGGGGAGATCTCCTCCAGGACCACGATGTCGCGGGCGTTGCCCTGCCCCTGGCCCTCCAGGGCGCTGAACCGGAGGCCGAACAGCAGCTGCCGCCCGGTGGTGTCGCGGACCGCGCTGAGGGTGGGGGCGAGCGGCCCGCCGCCGAGGTTGCGGGGGGCGCCGAACCGGCCGCTGCCCGGGGAGGTCTCGCGCCACTGCACGGCCTGGGTGCCCAGCACGCCGTACGCGACCAGGTTGCCGCGGTGGTCGGTGACCGGGGCGGGCAGGGCGCCGGGGTAGCGGTGGTGGGTGGAGCGTATCCAGCCCTTGCGGTTGCGCAGCGGGCCGCCGTTGCCCTGGCTGTAGTCGCCGCACCCGGCCGGGTTGCCGCACGGCCAGTCGGGGGCGCCGCCGTACGCCTCCAGCAGGCGGGCCTTCCGGCCGACGACGGCGGGCGGCAGGTTGAACGGCCAGCGCTGGTTGTAGTAGCCGCGGAAGGCGGTGGTGAGGAAGCGCGGGGCGCGGCCGTCCCGGCGGGAGGCGTCGGCGACCCACTGGGACATCGCCTTCCAGGTGAAGAGCGCGACCGGGGTGTGGTCCCGGTGGTCGGAGCAGCCGGGCTGGTCGTTGTCGCGGGGGTGGAAGGCGTCGTGGACCTGGTAGTCCGGGTCCGGGTCCAGGGTGTGGATCACGGTGGGCCGGTACCGGTCCATCAGGTCCGCGAGCACGTCGACCAGCGTCTCGTGCCGGTAGCTCTGCACCTCCCGTACCGGGGAGCCCTCGGCGACCAGGGTCCGCGCGGTGACGCCGGGGATCTCCCACAGGTGCGGCAGCCGGACCCGGCCGGCGGAGAGCATCGCGATGTTGAGGAAGATCAGCTCCACCTGGCGGGCGCCGCTGACCAGGCGGTTGGTCTCGGCCCGCAGTCCGCCGGGCAGCTCGGTGACCGAGCGCTGCCAGCGGGTGAACCGGTCCATGCCCAGCATCTCGGCGTACGCCTGGCGCAGGCCCTGGTGGCGGGCGGCGGAGTAGGCGGAGCGGTCGGGCTCGGGTATGGGGGCGCCGGGGGGCCGGTTGATGCCCAGCGACTCGCCCGCGGTGACGTACACGCACACCAGCCGGGCGCCGGCCCGCAGCAGGTGCTGGGAGTCGGGGGTCATGAAGTACAGGTCGTCGTCGGGGTGCGCCACCACCTGCATCAGCACCGCGCTCCGGTCACCGGTGACCGGGGTGAACGGCTCGGCGCCGAGCGGATCGACGGAGCGGACGGGGGCGGGGGTGGCGGCGTTCGTCGCCGACCCGCCGGTGCAGGAGACGGCGGTGCCCGCCGTCACCGCGGCGAGCGCGGCGAGGGTCCGGCGGCGGGTGAGCGAGAAGGACAGGCCGATGGAGTGCGACGGCGTGGTGTGACGTGCCGCGGCGCCCCGCGGCGAAGAGTTTTCCGGCATGG
The DNA here is from genome assembly GCF_016031615.1 of Streptomyces pactum. GTDB lineage: Bacteria > Actinomycetota > Actinomycetes > Streptomycetales > Streptomycetaceae > Streptomyces > Streptomyces pactus. The sequence goes on along the minus strand of NZ_JACYXC010000001.1, from coordinate 2,988,924 downwards.
CGTTCCGCGGCAGGGGGGCAGGGCCCCCGGAGTTTCCAGCCATCAGGGTGACCCCGTCCCGTTGTGCAGCACGTGAGTCCCCGGCTGCTTCAGCGTGATATAAGACGGCCGGCGATCTTCACAGGTTGCCCTCAACCGTGGTATTGCGGGTCACAAAGTGATCAAGGCTGGTTACCGACGGTCCGAAAGCGGGAAGGGGAAGGGGTCGCCCCGCGGTGGGATTCCGGTCCGGGGGTGCCGGCCGGTGAGCCTTGGGCCGCCGGGCGGGGAGCGTGAGCCCGTCCCGGGAAGGCCAGGGCCGACCGACGTAGGACGAGGGGCCCAGGGCCACGGGGCTGTTCAAGGAAGCCGGGGCCCGGGGTGAGTGGCCCCGCGCGTGATCCGGATCCCGCCGTCGGCAGGTGTGGCGGGCGCCGGCTCCGGGCAGAGGTGAGGATGCGGTGCCGGTGCCCCGTCCTCCCGGCCCCGGCACCGCCAGCCGCTCCCCGCCGCTTACCGTGCGGCGGGAACGGCCGGCACGTGGCGTCAGTGCGGCGTGGCGGCCCGCTGCGCTTCGCTGCGCAGCACGCAGAACTCGTTGCCCTCGGGATCGGCGAGGACCACCCACCCGGTGCCGTCGGGGTTCCGGTGGTCGCCGACGAGGGTGGCGCCGATATCCAGCAGCCGTTCCACCTCCTCCTCGCGGGAGGTGTCCGGGCGCAGACACAGGTGGATGCGGTTCTTGACCGTCTTGCCCTCCGGCACCTGGTTGAAGTGGAGGACCGGTCCCTCCGCCAGCAGCACCTGCACCTCCGGGTCGCCCGGCTGATCCTCCGGGTCCAGCGGGCGGCCGGTCACCTTGCTCCAGAACTGGGCCAGCTCGTAGGAGTTCGCACAGTCGATCGCTATGTTCTGCACTACCGAGACCATGCGGCCGAGCCTCCCCGATCACCGCCCCGGATGCCACCGAGTTGCGCGTCGTCCCGGTACCGCCTCGGCCCACGAGGTTCCGGGGGCACTCGTCGGAATCAGCGCTCAGCCGGTCCGGCAGTCGCGGCAGTGGCCGGGGACCGGTGAGCGGAACGCCCGGTCGCAGGAGTCGCAGTTCTGGAGCGGGTCCGGCCGGGGTGCGGCGGCCGGCGCGGCCGGACCGGTGGGGCGTGGCGGCAGCAGAGTCGTGAGGCGGTGGGCGAGGAGCGCGGCCGGGTGGCGCAGCTCGGGCGGCAGGTTCGCGGTCAGGGCATGGCGTACGGCGTCGGGGGAGGCGCCGCGCTCCAGCCAGGCGGCCACGGCCGGGGTGAGGCGGTCCACGTCCCGCTCGGGGAGGAGCAGCCGGGGGTCGTGGCGGTGCAGGTCGGCGAGGAGCGCGGCGGCGTCGCGCAGCGCCATGGGGTGGGGTGCGGACGGCCGGGGGAGCGGGCCCGGTAGCGGCGGCGGGGAGGGGGGCGTTCGGTGACGGGGATCGGCGGGGCGGGGGCGCGCGGTGGTCGCCGGCGGCGGTACGGAGGGCGGATCGGCGACCGGGACCGGCGACGGGGAGGGGCGTCGGGTGATCGGGACCGGCGGGGGAGGGGGCGTTCGGCGACCGGGAGCGAGGGCCGGGCGACGGGCCCGGGGCCCGGTGCCGACCGGTGCGGGCGGGCCCGGCACCTGGGCCGGGACCCCGTCCGGCGGCCGGGATATGGCGGGCGGTGCGGATGGTGGTCGGGCTGCGCTCGGCGGTGCGGACGGCGAGCCGGGGACAGCCGCTGGGCCGTGCGACGGTCCGGGGACAGCCGCTGGGCCGTGCGACGGTCCGGGGACAGCCGCTGGGCCGTGCGACGGTCCGGCGGAGGCCGGTGGCGTGTACGGCGGCCAGCACACCACCGAGGGGCTGAACGGGACGCGGACCGTGGCCGGCGGGCGGGAGTGCGGCGGGCGGTTCGTACGGCGGCCGGGGCAGCCGCCGGTGGGCAGGGACGGCAGGGGCGGAGGGCGCGGCCGGGCGGGCGGCTGCCGGGGCGGGCCCCGGGGTGCCCGGGGCGCGGGCTCCCGGCGGGCCCCCGGGCGCGCGGGGCCGGGCCGGGGCCCGGGCGGGGTCCGTCGCCGGGTTCGGTGAGGGACCGCCGAACGGCCTCCGCCGGGGCGCGGTGGGCGTAGGTCCGGGTGACGATCCGCCCGTCCGGCAGCCGTACCCGGACCCGCTCGATGTACCCGTGCGCCTCCAGCTCCCGCAGCGCCCGGGCGATCCGCTCGCGCCCCTCCGGGAAGCGCCCGGCCAGGGTGCGGATGTCCACCGCCGCGCCCTCGGGCAGCGACTGGATGTGCGCGCCGAGCCCGATCGCGGTGAGCGAGAGTTCGCGGTGCTGGGTGAGGTGGTTGCCGATGATCGAGAACCGGCGCGGCGCGTTCTCACCCACATGGGTGACTCCGGCGCCGGTTCGGCGAAGTCGGGGATGGCGCCGCCCGGGCGCGCTACGCTGCTCTTCAGCCATGAGGAAGTGCGTTCAACTTCCCTGATGGTCAGGCCCTCGTCCCGGGAAGCCACTCCCGGCCGAGGGCCGACGTATGTCTGCGGTGGTCGGGACCGAGCCTGCCCCGCCCGTCCACCGGTGCGCCACTCGCTGGCCTCGCAATCACCCGAGCGGGTGACAGAGGAAAGGGTTTGGCTGGATAGGTGGGTTCTTTCTCCGGGTTCTTGGTTTTGACCTCCCGCCCCGCCGGCCGACGGCCGCCTGGCCCCCCGCCCACCGGGACCCGGTTTCCCGGGCTCCGGCGAGCGCGTTGGACGTTCTGGGGCGGCCCCGTCGGCCCGCCGGGCGGCCGGATGCGCCCGGCGCGATGCGGCGGACCCACGCGCGCCGCGAGGGGCCGTCCCGGTGCGGCCACGCACCGCGCCGTCCCGCGCTACCCCGCGGCGGCAGGGCCGAGGCGCAGACCGGTGGGGCAGGGGATGTCTGGTCGCGTCCGGTTCGGGCTGCAGGTGACCAGGCAGACGGAGAGGAAGCGCTGCCCGGCCAGGTACCAGCCACCGACGACGTCCCGGCCGCCGGCCGCCGTCTCCGCGGCCGTGCCGATCACTCCGGCGGACCGGTCGCGCTCGTGTCCGGAGGTGAACGACGGCGCGTGTTCCCGTACCTGCCGCTCGAACCAGGCCACCGCTGCCGCCGGGGCCGTCCACGTACCCCGGATGAAGGAGGGCGGCTTGAGGAGCCAGTGCGCCACCTCCAGGGGGACCACCGTGGTGGAGCCGAAGTCGGGGTGCGCCGGCCGCCGGGGACCGTCCTTGTTGAGGTCGTGACCCGAACCCAGCCACACATAGCCGTGATGATGCACAGGGGAAGCCCTTACCGCGGTGGGGCGGCCCCGCGTGGGGGACGAGAGCACGGGGCCGCCCGGTCTGTAGGGATGTCTCCCCGAAGGCCCGCCGGCCTGCGGGGGTGCCGGCCACCGGGGTTACCGGCGACCGCAGCCGTCACCGTTGCCGCAGCCGCCCTGCTGCCCGCCGGGTGTGGGTGTGTCGGTGTCCGGCATGGTGTCGCCGTCGTCGGGGTCGAGCCGGGTTGTGGACTGGTGCGTGTGCAGGCGCATCGGGAAGGATTCCCCTCTGTGCTCCCCGCGCGGGGTCCTTCCCCGCGCGGTCGTGCACGTGCGCCCCGGTCCTGGCCGTGATGACCTTGTCGAGGGGACCGTCCGGCCGGGCCGGGGGTCTCGCTACGCCTCCCCGGGCAAGGTGACGGGGAGGCGTTCGTGCTGCCACGCGGCAGCCCTCCGGGTGATCTCCCGGAGGATCACGCCGTCGTCCAGCGCGCGGGCCACCGCCGCGTGGAACTGCTCGGCCTCCACCGCCGACAGGACGAGGTCAACGTCGCCGTGATGCCGCCCGTCGCGCAGTACCGACAGCGGCACGGCGATGTCGCCCCCTCCGTACGGTGAGGTCTCCTGCCCGGGCGGACCTCGACGCGGAGTCCCCGCACGACCCGCCCGCTCCACGCTTCTTCGCTCACCGGATGGACTCCCTTCCGTCTCGACCGGTGGGGCACGACCGTACGGAGCGGGCGGGGGTGTGCGGCAAGGAGATTGCATACGATTGCAGGCCAATTCCGCTGCTGGTCAGCGGGGTTGACGCGGCCCCGCGCCGTCGGCAATCTCGTGCACGACAGTGCAACACCACCCGATGCGGGAGGCAGGCAATGCACTTGAAGTTCGTGGGGATCGACCCGGAGACAGGCGATGCCGAATCACCGACGGTGTGGGTGGACCAGGCCAACCACGACCTAGTGATCCAGGGGTGGAAGGCTGACGCCCGGACGGAAGCCGAATGCGCCGCGACAACGGTCCCGGGACACGCCGTGGGCATCCCGGACCACGAAACGGTGATCCGCATCCCGGCTCGCATGGTGCCGATCTTGAGGAGAGCGTGCGATGACGCAGAACGTGCCGAGCTTCCCTGAGCTGCTGAACGGCTGCCGGCGGTCGGCGGTGCACCTGGAGATGCGGGACAGCTACGCCGTGGACTACGAGAAGTCGGGCTTCACGGCATGGCGCGACGGCTTCCGGCACGATCCTGCCGACCGGGCGTCCTGGTGGCGCCCCTGGCTGGACCTGATCTCCGAAACGGTGAGCCGGGGCGTGGTCGTCCGCCGGGCCCGGATCGTCTCGGAGCCGGTCAGCGAGTACACCCGCTTTCTGCACTCCTTCACCTTCACCAACGTGGCGGCCGGTGAGCAGGTCCGCTGGCTGGCCCGTCGGCGGGCGTCCGACCTGTGCCTCCCCGGCAACGACTTCTGGGTCTTCGACGGCCAACTGGTGCGGTTCAACCACTTCACCGGTGACGGGGCCTCCGGCGGCGGGGAGATGCGGGACGAGCCGGATGTGGTGAAGCTCTGCACGTCGGCGTTCGAGGCCGTATGGGAGCGTGCGACCCCGCACGAGGAGTACCAGGTCTAGAGGAAACGAACCACCACGCATGTCCGCATCTCCCTCGTCAGCCGCCCAGCAGGCTCGTAAGGCCGTCGCGGCGCGCCTGCGCGAACTACGGCTGGACGCCGGTCTGAACGGTCGGGACGTCGCCCGCCTGGGCGGCTGGCACCCTTCGAAGAGCAGCCGGATCGAGAATGCCCGGACGGCACCCTCCGACGAGGACATCCGCGTCTGGTGCCGGGTCTGCGGGGCCGAGAGGGAAGCGGCGGACCTCATCGCCCGGTCCCGGGCCGCGGAGTCCATGTGGTCGGAGTGGCGCCGCAAGCAGCGCACAGGGCTCCGGCAGCTTCAGGAGTCGTACAACGAGTTGTTCCAGCGGACCGGATTGTTCCGGGTGTACTGCTCCACGCTCGTTCCCGGCTTGCTGCAGACCAGCGGTTACGCCACGGCGCTCCTCACCGCGATCACCGAGTTCCGGAAGATCCCCAACGATGTGGACGCCGCCGTCGCTGCTCGCCTGGAGCGGTCCGGTGTCCTCAACGAGAGAGGCAGGCGCTTCGCTCTCCTGGTCGAGGAATCCGCTCTGAGGTTCCAGATGGGTGATGCCGACACCATGGCTGGCCAGCTCGGTCATCTGCTCACCGTCGGCTCGCTTCCTGGGGTGTCGCTCGGTGTCATTCCCTTCAGCAGCCGGTGCCGCCCCATCTGGCCGATGGAGAACTTCCATGTCTACGACGACGCGCTCGTGTCGGTCGAGCTGCTGGCCGCGCGGGTGACGGTTCAACAGCCCAGTGAGGTCGCGCTGTACCTGAAGGCGTTCGGCGAGCTGTCGCAGATGGCCGTTCACGGCGCTCGGGCGAGGGCGCTGATCACCTCGGCCATCCAGGACCTGTGACCTGCGGGCCGCCCGGACCCGGTTTCCCGGGCTCCGGGCGGGCGCGTTGGACGTTCTGGGGCGGGCCCCGTCGGCCCGCCGGGCGGCCGGGCGGGGCCCAGTACCGTCGGCCCGCCGGGCGGGGCCCAGGCCGGATGTCCGGGTGTCCGGGCGGGCTCAGGGCCGGCGGTCGCGGCGCCACTCGTAGGTCATCGGGGCCGTCTCCACGACCTCGCTGGGCCAGGTGTGCCGGACCCGCTCCAGCCGGTCGCGGTGCTCCTCCTGCCAGTTCTCCCGCGGCTGTATCCACAGCATCGTGCTGAGGCGGTCGGGGTCCTCGATCATCACGGCCAGCGAGCCGTCGTCCTGTACGCGCAGGGCGAGGGTCAGCCCGCGGTCCCCGCCGATGCTCGCCCCCTTGCCCGGACCGAGCCCGGCCAGCTGCCGCTGCCAGGAGTCCAGGTCCCGGGGGAAGAGGTAGACGTCCAGCCGGGCGTCGAGGAAGTCGGTGTGCAGCAGGACGTCGGCCCGGAGGATGTCGTGGCCGGTCAGGACGCCGGGCTGGGAGCGCCCGGTCACCCGGACGATGCAGTGGTCGCCGTCCGCGTCCTCCAGGTGGATCAGGTCCACCGTGCCCGATTCGGTCATCGCCGGCCTCGCTCTCTCGTGTGGGACTGGCCTGCATCCTGCCGCACCGCGTCCCGGGCCGACCGGCGGGCCCGGCCGCCACCGCGACGGGCGGGCAGGGGCCGGTCGGCCGGAGCCGATCAGCTGGATGACGGTGCTGTCGCCGGGCCGCTCGGTGCCGGCGGGCGGTGGTTGGGTACGCGGGTGCCCTCAGCGGGGCCGGCGGGCGGAGGACGTGATGACCGCGAGGGCGTTGGTGCCGACGATGACCAGGATCGCCGACCAGGCGAGCGGGTCGAGGCGCTGGTCGAGCACCGCCCACCCGACCAGGGCGGCGAAGACCGGGTTGACGCTCATGAAGACGCCGAAGAACTGCGCCGGCACGCGCCGCAGCGCCAGCAGATCGGCGAGGAACGGGACGGCGGAGGAGAGCACCCCGGCGGTCAGCGCGCACAGCAGCGCGGCACCGGTCGGCGGGTTCCGCCACAGCACCAGGGCGCCGATCGGCACGTACGCCGCCGCCGACACCACCGCCGCGGCGGCCGAGCCCTGGAGTCCCGGCACCCGCCGGGCCACCGTGCGGTTGAGCAGGATGTACGAGGCCCAGCAGACGGCGGCCAGCAGCCCCAGGCCGATGCCCAGGTAGTCGGTGCTGGGCCGCGGGCGGACCAGCACCGCGACGGCCCCGGCAGCGGCCAGCGCGCACACCGCGTCCAGCCGGCGGCGGCTGCCGCCCAGCGCCACCGCCAGCGGCCCCAGGAACTCCAGCGTGACCGCGAGCCCCAGGCCGATCCGGTCGATCGCCGTGTACAGGGAGAGGTTCATGGCGGCGAACACCAGCGCCAGCCCCAGCACCGGCCGCCACTGCGCCCCGGTGAAACGCCCGAACCTCGGCCGGCCGACCGCGTACAGCAGCACGGCCGCCACCCACTGCCGTACCGCGACCACCCCGGCCGGGCCGATCACCGGGAACGCCAGCGCCCCCACCGACGCCCCGACCTGGTTCGACAGGCCGCTGCCCAGCATCAGCGCCACCCCGCCGGCGCTCACCCCGCCGGGCCCGGCTCCGGGTCCGCCGCCACCGGGCCGCACCTCGCCGGGCCGCGTCCCGCCCGCGTCCGGGCCGCCGGACGGGGCCGTCGCGCCCGGACTCCCACCGCCTGGCCCGGGTACGCCCGCGCCACCACCGGCCTCGGCCGGCCCCGCCGGGCCGCCGGACGACATCTCCCTCGCCATGCGCTCACGGTGCGCCCGGCCCGCCGATACGCCAAATGCATCCGGCGGCCCATCGATACGCTGGGCGTATGGACGGCGGACGCGCGGGGCGCGGCAGCGGCGACCAGGGACGCCCGGGAGGGTGACCGGGCGGGCGTACGGGCGGGTGGCCGGGAGGCGGGCGGGTACGGCGGCCGGGACGGTCTCGCCGGGCTGGAGTTCAAGCACCTGCGCTGCCTGGTGGCGATCGTGGACCACGGCAGCTTCACCGACGCCGCCCTGGGGCTGGGCATCTCGCAGGCCGCCGTCTCCCGGAACCTGCTGGCCCTGGAACGGCTGCTCGGCGTCCGCCTGCTCCACCGCACCAGCCGCACGGTGGAACCGACCACCGCCGGGGTGCACGCCCTGGCCCGCGCCCGGCTGCTGCTCGCCGGCGCCGAGGAGCTGGTGAGCGAGGCGGCGAGCGGGCACGCCCGGCTGCGCGTCGGCCACGCCTGGTCCGCCTTCGGCCGCCGCACCACCGAGTTCCAGCGCCGCTGGCAGGACCGCCGGCCCGACGTGGAACTCCAGCTGATCCGGCAGAACACCCCCACCGGCGGCCTCGCCGAGGGCCTGTGCGACCTGGCCGTCGTCCGGGCCCCGCTCGACCTGCGGCCCTGGTCGCACGCGCTGGTCGGCCACGAGCGCCGCTACGTCGCGATCGCCTCCGACGACCCCTGGGCGGGCCGCCGCTCGGTCCGGCTGGACGAGATCCCCTCCCGCACCCTGGTGATCGACCGCCGCACCGGCACCACCACCCTCGACCTGTGGCCCGAGGCGGAACGCCCGGCCGTGGAGTACATCCAGGACATCGACGACTGGCTCGCCGCCATCGCCACCGGCCGCTGCGTCGGGGTGACCCCGCAGGCCACCGCCGCCCAGTACCGCCGCGACGGCATCACCTACCGGCCGCTGCGGCACGCCCCGGAGGTCCCGGTGCACCTGATCTGGCGGCGCCACGACCCGCACCCGGCGACCCACACGGCCGTCGCCCTCGTCATGGACCTGTACCGCGAGGACGCCCGCGCCCCCGGCGGCCGTCCGCCGGGGCCTCGGCGGTAGCGCGGCCCCGGCCGGGCGCGGACCCGCCGGCCGGTCGGCCGACCGGGCACGACGACAGCGGCCGGCCCGCCGTCAGGGCCTGGGCAGGTCGAGTTCCGCCCAGACCGTCTTGCGGGGGAGCGGCCCCAGGAACGCCCCCCACCGGTCGGCCAGCTCCTCCACCAGCAGCAGCCCGTACCCCGACTCGCGGGCCTCCTCCGGCGCCGGGGCGTCGGAGGCCGGGTGCCGGCGGAGTTCCGGCACCCGCTCGGTCCGGGTGTCGGCCACCTCGATGCGCAGCGTCACCAGCGGCCCGTTCGCCGTCGTGCTCAGCGTCAGCCGGAAGCTGCGGCCCGGCACCCGCCCGTGCAGCGCCGCGTTCGACGCCAGCTCGGCGATGATCAGCGCCGCCGTCTCGAACGGCAGCCCTTGCGTGCGCAGTTGCTCCACGCTGAGCAACCGGGCCAACCGGGCCCCCTTCCGGGTGGCCGACAGCAGGACGGAGTACTGGAGACCGGCTTGAGCGGACGTGTCGATTCGAGTGATGTTGTGGTTCACGTCACTTAGCGTGGCCAACCGTGCCTAGGCTGAAAAGTATCGACGCCTGCACGGAGTGTGCCCGTCCGGCACGCGTCCGGCCGCTGTCCGGCTCGTACGCCGTGACGGGCCGGGCCCGGCAGGCGTTGCGGAACGAAGGACGCCAGGGAGGTGGGCCGATGACCGGGGACAACGGCGGTGTGGCGGGTCCGGGACGCAGGAGTTCCGCGACGGACGGCACGGACAGTCCCGGATGGGACCCGGGGCTGGACGAGGACGACAGCGGCGCGGTGGTGAAGGCGGTCGGTCGCCAGATCAAGGTCTGGCGGGAGGCGGCGGGCCTGAAACAGGCGGAGCTGGGCGCCGCCATCGGCTACGGCGAGGAGCTGGTCTCGGCCGTCGAGCGGGGGCGGCGCATCCCCCGGCCGGAGTTCCTGGACAAGGCGGACGAGGCCCTGGGCGCCGGCGGGAAGATCGCCGCGATGAAGAAGGACGTCGCGGAGGCGCGGTATCCCAAGAAGGTGCGGGATCTGGCCCGGCTGGAGGCCGAAGCGGTCGAGCTGGGTGCGTACGGCAATCACAACCTCCACGGGCTGCTCCAGACGGAGGAGTACGCCCGGGCGCTGTTCGGCGTGCGACGCCCGGCACTCGCCGAGGAAGACCTGGAGCGGTACGTAGCGGCTCGGCTGGCACGGCAGGAGATCTTCACCCGGACCCCCATGGTCACGCTCACCTTTGTCCAGGAAGAAGTGACGCTGCGGCGGCCCATCGGGGGCAGAATGGTGCTGCGTCGGCAGCTCGAACACCTGCTGGCGGTGGGGCAGTTGCGGAATGTCGAGATCCAAGTGATGCCGACGAACCGTGAGGACCACGCGGGGATGGGCGGCGAGGTCCAATTGCTGAAGCTCAAGGACGGTACGGCCGTGGGGCACTCGGAGGCGCAGCTCATGACGCGTCTCGTGTCCAGTCCGCGAGAGGTACACCTCCTTGATCTCCGCTACGGAATCATCCGGTCCCAGGCTCTCAGCCCACGGGAGTCACTGGCGTTCATCGAGAAAGTGCTGGGAGATACATGAGTCTCAAGCCCTGTGATGGGGGCGCTGCCGAGCCGGTGTGGTTCAAGAGCAGCTACAGCGGCAGCAACAACAACGACTGCGTCGAGGTCGCGTGGTTCAAGAGCAGCTACAGCGGTAGCGATAACAACGACTGCGTCGAGATCGCCGCGACCACCGGCACGATCCGGGTCCGCGACTCCAAGGACCCCCACGGCCCGCAGCTCGCGTTCAGCCCGGAGGCATGGGCCGACTTCGTACGGTTCGCGGCCACCTTCTGACCGTCGTACCGCCCCCGCGCCCCGCCGCGTACCGTCGCGGCGGGGCGCGCCGGTGTCCGCCCGCAGACGTCCGCCGCCCTTGCCGTACAAACGGGCGCCCGCAACGGGCGGTTGATGGCATCGTGGTCTTTCGGGCACGCAACGTTGCGAGGCGGGGGACTGGGATGAGCCGGTGGGTCAGGTGGGCGGTGGCGGTAGGGGTGACGGTCGGGACGTTCGCCGTGGTCACCACGGTCTGCGGGGCGCTGCTGCTGCCGCTGGTGATGGACGACGCGGCGATCCGGTGGGGGGTGGCCTCCGCGCTGGGCGGGGCGCTGGCGGCGCTGGCCGTGGCGTGGGGCTACGGCTTCGCGACCCGTACCCCGCAGAACCCGGGGCCGACGCCCGCCGACGGGTCGGCCCACGCGTCGGGCCCGCGTTCGGTCGCGATCGGCGGCAGCAACTCCGGCACCATCTCCACCGGCGACAACGCCCCCAGGACGCCGCCCGCCGGGCCTCCGGCCCAGCCGCCGGCCGCCCCGCCGGCGCCCGCTCCGGCCCCGCCGCCGAGCACCGTGTCGGCGTCCGGTGAGCGGTCCGTCGCCATCGGCGGGGACAACTCCGGAACCGTGTCCACGGGCGACCAGAGCGAGGGCCAGGGCCGGTGAGGCGGCCCTTCCTGTCCCGGCTGGCCCGCGGCCGGAAGACGCCACCGGCCGCGCCCGACGCGACCACCCCGCCGACCGGGCCCGAGGAGACCACCCCGCCGTCCGAGCCTGCCGGGGCCGCCCCGCGGGTGGCGGCGTCCGGGAGGCATTCGGCCGCCATCGGGCGGGACAACTACGGGACGGTGCAGACCGGTGACCACGCCACCGCCGTCTCCCTCCCGGCGGAGGCCTTCCGGCCCCTGGCGCGGGTGGCGGCGCGTGCGGGGATGGACAACCTGCCGCTGCGCCCCGCCCTGTTCGTCGGCCGCGACGACGCCCTGCGACGGCTCGACGCCGCCATGATGTCCACGGGCGGGGTCCTGGTGCAGGCCGTCCACGGGCTGGGCGGGGTCGGCAAGAGCACCCTGGCCGCACACTGGGCCGCCACCCGCCCCCACGGCTGCTCCCCCGTCCGCTGGATCAACGCCGACAGCCCCGCCGGCATCCAGGAAGGACTGGCAGCGCTGGCCTCCGCGCTGCAACCGGCCCTCGCTACGCTGCTGCCCTCCGAGGAACTGGCCGACCGCGCCGTCCAGTGGCTGGCCACCCACACCGGCTGGCTGCTGATCCTGGACAACGTCAACGACCCCGCCGATATCGCCCCCCTGCTCGCCCGGGCACCCGGCGGACGGTTCCTGATCACCAGCAGACTCGCCACCACCTGGCACCACCTCACCACCGTGGTCCGCCTGGACGTACTCGACCAGACCGAAGCACTGCACCTGCTCACCCGCCTGGCCACCGGCCCCGCCCCGGGGCGGGACATGGACGGCGCCGCCGAGCTGTGCGCCGAACTCGGCCACCTCCCCCTGGCCGTCGAACAGGCGGGCGCCTACCTGGCGCAGAACCCCCTCACCACACCCCGCACCTACCTGGACCTCCTCACCCACGCCCCCGCCACGATGTACGGCCAAGGCGCCGTGGGCACCACACCCGAGCGCACCATCGCCCGAATCTGGCGCACCACCCTGGACCGGATCCAAGCCGACCAGCCCCACGCCGCCGACCTGCTGCGCACCCTGGCCTGGTACGCCCCCGACCACATCCCCACCGAACTCCTGGGAGATGTCACCGGCTGCCCCGAGGTGAACGCCGCGCTCGGCCTCCTCGCCGCCTACAGCATGGTCACCCCTGACCCCGCGACCGGCACCCTGTCCGTTCACCGGCTCGTCCAAGCCCTCGCCCGCACCCCGGACCCCGACGACCCCCACCGCACCCCCGACACCATCGACCGGGCCCGCCACCGCGCCACCACCCACCTGGACAGCGCCCTCCCCGGCACCGTGTACGACCCTGCCGACTGGGACCGCTGGCTCACCCTGCTCCCCCACATCGATGCCCTGGCCGACCGCGCCCCCGGTGACGCCGACACCGAGGCGACGGCAGCTCTTCTCCACCGCGCCGGGACCTTCCTCACCGACCAGGGCCAACTCACCCGCGCCATCGACCACCTCCAACGCGCACTCGCCTGGAATGTGCGAGCGCAAGGTGAGGACCACCCAGACACCCTGACCTCCCGGAACAACCTCGCCCGCGCCTACGGGGCGGTGGGTGATCTGGGGCGGGCGGTCCCGCTGTTCGAGCAGACCCTCGCCGACCGTGTGCGAGTGTTGGGTGAGGACCACCCCAGCACCCTGACCTCCCGGAACAACCTCGCCTACGGCTACGGGGCGGTGGGTGATCTGGGGCGGGCGGTCCCGCTGTTCGAGCAGACCCTCGCCGACCGTGTGCGAGTGTTGGGTGAGGACCACCCCGACACCCTGACCTCCCGGAACAACCTCGCCCACGCCTACGAGTCGGTGGGGGATCTGGAGCGGGCCGTCCCGCTGTACGAGCAGACGCTCACCGACTGCGTCCGGGTGCTCGGCGAGGGCCACCCGCTGACAGCAACGGTCCGCGGCAATCTCGCCCATGCGCTCTCGCAGAGGGCTGCCGACGAGGACTGACCCGCCTGCCGGGCCGCCGAGCTGCGACCCGGAGCGGGAACCGCCGTCCCCGCGCCCCGCCCTCGCCACCGCCGCGTACCGTTCACCCCCGGACGTGATCACCGGGGGAGGACTCATGGACGGCATCTGGACGGGCGTCCGCGAGCGGGTGCTGGCGCTGCGGGAGGCGCCGGGCCGGACGGAGGTGTTCGGCGCCGAGTCGCCTCGCGGCGGCGGCCACGGCTTCGAGCTGCTGCCGGTCCTCACCGAGGCGGAGGTGCGGGCGGTGGAGCGGTCGCTCGCCGTCGAGCTGCCCGCGGAGTACCGGAGCTTCCTGCTGGAGGTGGGGGCCGGCGGCGCGGGGCCGGACTACGGGCTCTTCCCGCTGCGACCGCCCGGCCCGGACACCCCGCCCTCGCCCGAGCCCCCGTTCCGGCCCGAGCTGACGGCCGAGCTGGAGAGCGGCGAGCCGGAGCGGGACGACTACGCCGACGAGGCCGCCTTCCTCGCCGCGTACCAGCTCTGGGACGCCCGCGCCGACGAGCTGCACGACGCCCTCACCGACGGCACCCTCTGCATCGGCGAGCGGGGCTGCGCGTACTACAACCTGCTCGTGATCAACGGCCCCCACCTCGGCACGGTCTGGGAGGACGTCCGGGCGGTCGGCGAGGGGGTGGTGCCGCTCCGGCTGCCGGGCGGGACCGGGCCGGTGCCGTTCGCGCGGTGGTACCTGAACTGGCTTCACCACGCCGAGCGGCGCGCCTGGGACACCGCGGCCGGGGCCCCGCCGCGCCCGCGTGCCACCGACGGCGCCGCCTGAGGGGCCCGCCGGCCTATCCGGGCGGGCGGCGGTCGTTCAGGATGTGCTGGAAGAGGATGTGGTCGGCCCACTCCCCGTTGATGTGGAGGTAGCGGGGCGCGAGCCCGATCCGCTCGAAGCCGCACTTGGCCAGGACCCGCTGCGACGCGGTGTTCGCCACGTGCGTGCTCGCCTCCACCCGGTGCAGGCCGAGCCGCTCGTCGGCGATGCCGAGGACCGCCAGCGTGGCGGCGGTGGCCAGCCCCCGGCCGGTGAGGCCGCCGTCGATCCAGTAGCCGAGGGAGGCGCTGCGCAGGGGGCCCAGGACGATGCTGTTCAGGGTGGCGGTGCCGACGATCCGCTCGCCGTCGTCCAGCACCCACGCCGCCAGCCGGCCCTCGGCCTGCTGCGCGAGCTGGTCGCGGATGCGGTCGGCCTGGCCCTCGGGGGTGTGGAAGCGGGCGGCCCGGACCGGCTCCCAGCGCCGCAGGTGCTCCCGGTTCCGTACGTAGGCGTCGCACAGGGCCCCGGCGTCCTCCGGGACGAGCGGGCGCAGCCGCACCCCGGCGGCCACGGTCACGGTGGGAACGTCCATGCGGGCCAGAATAGGCACCACCCCGCCGACCGGAGGGTGTCGTGGAGCGAGCCGACCCCGCGGCCGGCGGCCCCCTGAGGAGTTCGCCCGCCGCGTCGGCCGGGCCTCATCAGGGCAGCAGCGTCAGCGCCTGAGCGTGCTTCGGACGGACGACGTGGAAGTGCCGAAGGTCGATCGTGGCGACGTCGATCGCTCCGAGCCTTTCCGCGACAGCGACCACGGAGGCGTCCGCCGCTCCCAGCGGAAGGTCTGCGTACTGCTCGACCAGCTCCGCCATCCGCGACAGGTCTTCCGAAGTAAGAGGAACCAACCGCAGCTCACCGGAGGCGACGGCGCGGAGAAAGATGGCCTCCGCCCGAGGGCCAGCCCGTGTCCCCAGCAGGTAACAGACTTCTGCCAGGATCGGTGCGGGTATCAGCAGCGGACCCGGATGAGTCTCCAGCAGGGCCAGGCAGTCGGCGTGCCTGTCGTCCTTTGCGTTGAACGCAGCGACGATCGGGCCGGTATCGCAGATGATCACTGGCCTGCTTCGCCCAATTCCCTGCGCAGAATTTCGGAAGAGCGGGTCGCCAGGTCCGGCTCGGCCTCGATCGAGCCGGCGAACGAGAGCCGTCGGCGCCTCGGCTGCTGGACACCCTCCGTGACGGATGTGTTGTCGACGACGAGTTGCAGTACCACCGACCGCACCGCCTCCGCCTGCTCGGGGCGCAGCTGGTCGATCAGGCGGTGCAGGTCGGGGTAGTGGTCATGCGCCACACTCATACAGGGAGTCTATCGACCGACCCGTACGCCGGGGGCTGTGACGGCAGGTCCGTCGTTTCACCCGCGCGACCGCCCGCCGTCTCGCCCGGCCTCTGCCCGCGCACCGGGCAGGACTCGCCATCGCGGCCGGCGTCGGCCCGCCCGGCTGCTGCAGCTCGCCCGGCCGGCGTTCTCGCCCTGTAAACGCCCCAACCGGATGCGTTCCCCGGGCCGGGCGGCCACAGGTGGAAACCGCGTTCGGTCACCGCGCGCAAGATCGACCACGGTCGGTAGGGGTCCGGTTACGCCGCCGTCCTCCGAGGCAGGCGCCCGCAGGGCCCGCGCCCCGCCCCCGGGCCGGCGCCCGCCCGCAGGGCCCGCCCCGCCCGCAGGGCGCGCGGGGCGCCGGGCCGACGGTTGCGCGCCCCCCGGGTGGGGTAAGCTCCCACGCCCGATTCGCTCGGGCGACAGCCCGTATGGCACACTGTTCAGGTTGCTCGGTTGAGTGCCGATGCTGCGCGCCTCCCGCCGGGGGGACCGGAAGCGAGTCCCGCGGTACTCGTCACCCCTCATCAGGGGTGGAAGTACGGGAATCTTCCGGGAAGCGTCAGCGGGGCCCCAGCCAGGCGCCCGGTGGGTGTCCTTCCCCCGTGAACCCCTTCAGCAGGGAATCTCTCCTGGGAGATTTACGAGAAGGGGTGCGACACGCCCGACCGCGTGGGTCGGAGGTCGGCGGTGGTTGGACGGGAACGCACCGGGTCCCAGAGCGTTACGAGAGACAGGACTACGAAGTAGCCATGGCGGGACAGAAGATCCGCATCCGGCTCAAGGCCTACGACCACGAGGTCATCGACTCCTCGGCGAAGAAGATCGTCGAGACGGTGACCCGCACGGGTGCGTCGGTCGCGGGCCCGGTGCCGCTGCCCACTGAGAAGAACGTGTACTGCGTCATCAAGTCGCCGCACAAGTACAAGGACTCGCGCGAGCACTTCGAGATGCGCACGCACAAGCGCCTCATCGACATCCTCGACCCCACGCCGAAGACCGTCGACTCGCTCATGCGTCTCGACCTGCCGGCCGGCGTCGACATCGAGATCAAGCTCTGAGGTGACGCGCGAGATGGCTAAGCAGATCAAGGGCATCCTGGGCGAGAAGCTCGGCATGACGCAGGTCTGGGACGAGAACAACCGTGTCGTTCCGGTGACCGTCGTCAAGGCCGGCCCGAACGTCGTCACCCAGGTGCGCACCGCTGACTCGGACGGCTACGACGCCGTCCAGATCGCCTTCGGCGAGATCGACCCGCGCAAGGTGAACAAGCCCCTCAAGGGCCACTTCGCCAAGGCCGACGTCACCCCGCGCCGCCACCTGGTGGAGCTGCGTACCGCTGACGCCAGCGAGTACACGCTCGGCCAGGAGATCACCGCTGAGGTGTTCGAGTCCGGTGTCAAGGTCGATGTGACCGGCACCAGCAAGGGCAAGGGCACCGCCGGTGTCATGAAGCGCCACGGCTTCGGTGGCCTCGGCGCCGGCCACGGCACCCAGCGCAAGCACCGCTCGCCGGGCTCGATCGGTGGCTGCGCCACCCCGGGCCGCGTGTTCAAGGGCCTGCGCATGGCCGGCCGCATGGGCAACGAGCGGGTCACCACCCAGAACCTGACCGTCCACGCCGTTGACGCGGAGAAGGGCCTGCTGCTCATCAAGGGCGCGGTTCCTGGTCCGAACGGCGGCCTCGTCCTGGTCCGTACCGCGGCCAAGGGGGCCTGAGGTAACCGATGAGCACCATTGACATCCTTTCGCCGGCAGGCGACAAGGCCGGGACCGTCGAGCTCCCCGCGGAGATCTTCGACGCCAAGGTCAGCGTTCCGCTGATCCACCAGGTCGTCGTCGCCCAGCTGGCCGCTGCCCGCCAGGGCACGCACAAGACCAAGACCCGCGGCGAGGTCCGTGGCGGTGGCAAGAAGCCGTACCGCCAGAAGGGCACCGGTCGCGCCCGCCAGGGTTCGACCCGCGCGCCGCAGTTCGCCGGTGGTGGCGTCGTGCACGGTCCCGTGCCGCGCGACTACTCGCAGCGCACCCCGAAGAAGATGAAGGCCGCCGCCCTGCGCGGTGCCCTCTCCGACCGGGCGCGCCACGACCGCATCCACGTGGTGTCGGCCCTGGTCGATGGCGACATCTCCACCAAGGCCGCCAAGTCCCTGCTGGGCAAGATCAGCGAGCGCAAGAACGTGCTCCTGGTCGCCGAGCGCTCGGACGAGGCCGCGTGGCTGTCCGCCCGCAACCTGCCCCAGGTGCACATCCTGGAGCCGGGCCAGCTGAACACGTACGACGTGCTCGTCTCCGACGACGTGGTCTTCACCAAGGCCGCCTTCGAGTCCTTCGTGTCGGCGCCTACCGGCCGGAACGCTGAGACCGAAGGGAGCGACGCCTGATGAGTGAGGCGACCGCTGTCACCAGCAAGACCTTCTCCGACCCGCGCGACATCCTCGTCAAGCCGGTCGTCTCCGAGAAGAGCTACGCGCTGCTGGACGAGAACAAGTACACGTTCATCGTCGACCCGCGCGCGAACAAGACCCAGATCAAGCAGGCCGTCGAGGCGGTCTTCTCGGTCAAGGTCACCGGGGTCAACACGATCAACCGGCAGGGCAAGCGCAAGCGCACCCGCACCGGTTTCGGCAAGCGCGCCAACACCAAGCGCGCCATCGTGACCCTCGCCGAGGGCAGCCGCATCGACATCTTCGGCGGCCCGGTCTCCTGACGGAGGCCGGAACGTCCAGAAGTCCGGAATCTTCCGAGGACTGAGAAATGGGTATCCGCAAGTACAAGCCGACGACCCCGGGCCGTCGTGGCTCCAGCGTCGCCGACTTCGTCGAGATCACGCGGTCCACGCCGGAGAAGTCGCTGGTCCGCCCGCTGCACAGCAAGGGTGGTCGTAACAACTCGGGCCGCGTCACCGTCCGCCACCAGGGTGGCGGTCACAAGCGCGCGTACCGCGTCATCGACTTCCGCCGTCACGACAAGGACGGCGTGCCGGCGAAGGTCGCGCACATCGAGTACGACCCCAACCGCACCGCTCGCATCGCGCTGCTCCACTACGCGGACGGCGAGAAGCGCTACATCATCGCTCCGCGTGGCCTGTCGCAGGGTGACCGGATCGAGAACGGCCCCGCGGCCGACATCAAGCCCGGCAACAACCTGGCGCTGCGCAACATCCCGGTCGGTACCGTGATCCACGCCATCGAGCTGCGGCCCGGTGGCGGCGCGAAGTTCGCCCGGTCCGCCGGCGCCTCCGTGCAGCTGCTGGCGAAGGAGGGCTCGATGGCCCACCTCCGCATGCCGTCCGGTGAGATCCGCCTGGTCGACGTCCGCTGCCGCGCCACCGTCGGCGAGGTCGGCAACGCCGAGCAGTCGAACATCAACTGGGGCAAGGCCGGCCGTATGCGCTGGAAGGGCGTCCGCCCGACCGTCCGCGGTGTGGTCATGAACCCCGTCGACCACCCGCACGGTGGTGGTGAGGGCAAGACCTCCGGTGGTCGCCACCCGGTCTCGCCGTGGGGTCAGAAGGAAGGACGTACTCGCTCGCCGAAGAAGGCCAGCAACAAGTACATCGTCCGCCGCCGCAAGACGAACAAGAAGCGCTAGGAGCGGGTTTAGATGCCGCGCAGTCTCAAGAAGGGGCCCTTCGTCGACGACCACCTGATGAAGAAGGTGGATGTCCAGAACGAAGCCGGCACCAAGAACGTCATCAAGACCTGGTCCCGCCGCTCGATGATCGTCCCGGCCATGCTCGGCCACACGATCGCGGTGCACGACGGCCGCAAGCACGTCCCGGTGTTCGTCACCGAGTCGATGGTCGGCCACAAGCTCGGCGAGTTCGCGCCGACCCGCACCTTCCGCGGCCATGAGAAGGACGACCGCAAGTCGCGTCGTCGCTGATCTGCGGAATAGCGAAGACGAAATGACTGACACCGAAGGGACAACCATGGAAGCCAGGGCCCAGGCGCGGTACATCCGCGTCACGCCCATGAAGGCCCGCCGCGTGGTGGACCTCATCCGTGGCATGGATGCCACGGAGGCTCAGGCGGTCCTGCGTTTCGCCCCGCAGGCCGCGAGCGTGCCGGTGGGCAAGGTGCTGGACAGCGCCATTGCCAACGCCGCGCACAACTACGACCACACCGACGCCTCCACGCTGTACATCAGCGAGGCGTACGTCGACGAGGGCCCGACCCTGAAGCGGTTCCGCCCGCGCGCCCAGGGCCGCGCCTACCGGATCCGCAAGCGGACCAGCCACATCACCGTGGTCGTCAGCAGCAAGGAAGGAACCCGGTAATGGGCCAGAAGGTTAACCCGCACGGGTTCCGGCTCGGCATCACCACGGACTTCAAGTCCCGCTGGTACGCCGACAAGCTGTACAAGGACTACGTCAAGGAAGACGTCGCCATCCGCCGGATGATGACGAAGGGCATGGAGCGCGCCGGCATCTCCAAGGTGGAGATCGAGCGCACCCGTGACCGCGTCCGCGTGGACATCCACACCGCCCGGCCGGGCATCGTCATCGGCCGTCGCGGCGCGGAGGCCGACCGCATCCGCGGCGAGCTGGAGAAGCTCACCGGCAAGCAGGTCCAGCTGAACATCCTTGAGGTCAAGAACCCCGAGACCGACGCTCAGCTGGTCGCGCAGGCCGTGGCCGAGCAGCTGTCCTCCCGCGTCTCCTTCCGTCGGGCCATGCGCAAGAGCATGCAGTCCACGATGAAGGCCGGCGCCAAGGGCATCAAGATCCAGTGCGGTGGCCGCCTCGGCGGCGCCGAGATGTCCCGCTCGGAGTTCTACCGCGAGGGCCGTGTGCCCCTGCACACGCTCCGCGCGAACGTCGACTACGGCTTCTTCGAGGCCAAGACCACCTTCGGCCGCATCGGCGTCAAGGTGTGGATCTACAAGGGCGACGTGAAGAACATCGCCGAGGTCCGCGCCGAGAACGCCGCCGCCCGCGCCGGCAACCGCCCGTCGCGCGGTGGCAGCGACCGCCCGGCCCGTGGTGGCCGTGGTGGCGAGCGCCGCGGTCGCAAGCCGCAGCAGCAGAACGCCGCTGCCGAGGCCCCCAAGGCCGAGGCCGCCGCCGCTGCTCCGGCCGCTGAGAGCACCGGAACGGAGGCCTGACCGACATGCTGATCCCTCGCAGGGTCAAGCACCGCAAGCAGCACCACCCCAAGCGGAACGGTATGGCCAAGGGTGGCACGGAGCTGGCGTTCGGCGAGTACGGCATCCAGGCCGTCACCCCGGCGTACGTCACCAACCGGCAGATCGAGGCCGCTCGTATCGCCATGACCCGCCACATCAAGCGTGGCGGCAAGGTCTGGATCAACATCTACCCGGACCGGCCGCTCACCAAGAAGCCCGCCGAGACCCGCATGGGTTCCGGTAAGGGTTCGCCGGAGTGGTGGATCGCGAACGTCAAGCCCGGCCGGGTGATGTTCGAACTGTCCTACCCCAACGAGAAGATTGCTCGTGAGGCGCTTACCCGCGCTGCTCACAAGCTTCCGATGAAGTGCCGGATCGTGCGGCGCGAGGCAGGTGAGTCGTGATGGCGGCGGGGACGACCAAGGCGTCCGAGCTGCGTGAGCTGAACAACGAGGACCTCGTTGCGAAGCTGCGTGAGGCCAAGGAGGAGCTGTTCAACCTCCGCTTCCAGGCGGCGACCGGACAGCTTGAGAACCACGGCCGGCTGAAGGCCGTCCGCAAGGACATCGCCCGGATCTACACCCTGATGCGGGAGCGCGAGCTCGGCATCGAGACGGTGGAGAGCGCCTGATGAGCGAGAAGAATGTGAACGAGAACGCGACCGAGCAGCGCGGCTTCCGCAAGACCCGTGAGGGTCTGGTCGTCAGCGACAAGATGGACAAGACCGTCGTCGTCGCCGTCGAGGACCGTGTCAAGCACGCTCTGTACGGCAAGGTCATCCGCCGTACCAACAAGCTCAAGGCGCACGACGAGCAGAACGCCGCGGGTGTCGGCGACCGTGTCCTCCTGATGGAGACCCGGCCGCTGTCCGCGACCAAGCGCTGGCGCGTCGTCGAGATCCTCGAAAAGGCCAAGTAATCGTGCGGGGGCCCAGGCCCCCGCAACGCCCCCGCTGGGGGCACCGTCCCCGGGCCCCGCGCCCGGCGGCGGACCCCAGCACCAGGTTCCGCCAGGCTCCGCGGGGGCTGCCCAGGCAGCCCCCGCGGGGAACCGGCAGACGATCAGGAGATAGACGTGATCCAGCAGGAGTCGCGACTGCGCGTCGCCGACAACACTGGTGCGAAGGAGATCCTTTGCATCCGTGTTCTCGGTGGTTCCGGTCGCCGCTACGCGGGCATCGGTGACGTCATCGTCGCCACCGTCAAGGACGCGATCCCCGGTGGCAACGTGAAGAAGGGCGACGTCGTCAAGGCTGTCGTCGTGCGCACCGTCAAGGAGCGCCGCCGCCCCGACGGCTCGTACATCCGCTTCGACGAGAACGCGGCGGTCATCCTCAAGAACGACGGTGACCCCCGTGGCACCCGTATCTTCGGCCCGGTGGGCCGGGAGCTGCGCGAGAAGAAGTTCATGAAGATCATCTCGCTCGCGCCGGAGGTGCTGTAACCGATGAAGATCAAGAAGGGCGACCTGGTCCAGGTCATCACCGGTAAGGACAAGGGCAAGCAGGGCAAGGTCATCGCGGCCTTCCCCCGCGAGGACCGGGTCCTGGTCGAGGGTGTCAACCGGGTCAAGAAGCACACCAAGGCCGGTCAGACCGCCCGTGGTTCCAAGACCGGCGGCATCATCACGGTCGAGGCCCCGATCCACGTGAGCAACGTTCAGCTCGTGGTGGAGAAGGACGGCAAGAAGGTCGTCACCCGCGTCGGGTACCGCTTCGACGAGGACGGCAACAAGATCCGCGTTGCCAAGCGGACCGGTGAGGACATCTGATGACTGCCACCACTGCGCCGCGTCTCAAGACGCGCTACCGCGAAGAGATCGCCGGCAAGCTGCGTGACGAGTTCGGTTACGAGAACGTCATGCAGATCCCCGGCCTGACCAAGATCGTGGTCAACATGGGTGTGGGCGACGCCGCCCGCGACTCCAAGCTGATCGAGGGCGCCATCCGCGACCTCGCCACGATCACCGGCCAGAAGCCGGCCGTCACCAAGGCCCGGAAGTCCATCGCGCAGTTCAAGCTGCGTGAGGGTCAGCCGATCGGCGCCCACGTCACCCTCCGCGGTGACCGCATGTGGGAGTTCCTGGACCGCCTGCTGTCGCTCGCGCTGCCGCGTATCCGCGACTTCCGGGGTCTGTCCCCGAAGCAGTTCGACGGCCGGGGCAACTACACCTTCGGTCTCACGGAGCAGGTCATGTTCCACGAGATCGACCAGGACAAGATCGACCGCGTCCGGGGTATGGACATCACCGTGGTCACCACGGCGACCAACGACGACGAGGGCCGGGCCCTCCTCCGTCACCTCGGCTTCCCCTTCAAGGAGGCGTGAGCGAGATGGCGAAGAAGGCTCTGATTGCCAAGGCCGCCCGCAAGCCCAAGTTCGGTGTGCGCGCGTACACCCGCTGCCAGCGCTGCGGTCGTCCGCACTCCGTGTACCGCAAGTTCGGCCTCTGCCGCGTGTGCCTCCGTGAGATGGCCCACCGTGGCGAGCTGCCGGGCGTGACCAAGAGCTCCTGGTAGTCCCCGTTCTCGGGGATGGACCAGGATCTCGGTAAGCAATGGATGGCGGGCCCCCTCCCTCACATCGCTTAGGCTTGTGGGGTTGGGCGCCCGCCGCCCATGACCGTCTTACTACGCCGTAGGTCCCCGCACCGCACCCGTCCCGACGCCGTGAGGCGATCGGGGAGAGGGATGGAGCAGACAGGAAACCCCGGCGAGAGAGGCCGAAGGCCATCATGACCATGACCGATCCGATCGCAGACATGCTCACTCGTCTGCGAAACGCGAACTCGGCGTACCACGACTCCGTCGTGATGCCGCACAGCAAGATCAAGTCGCACATCGCGGAAATCCTCCAGCAGGAGGGCTACATCACCGGCTGGAAGGTCGAGGACGCCGAGGTCGGCAAGAGCCTCGTCCTGGAGCTGAAGTTCGGCCCGAACCGCGAGCGCTCGATCGCCGGCATCAAGCGGATTTCCAAGCCGGGCCTGCGGGTCTACGCAAAGTCCACCAACCTGCCGAAGGTGCTCGGCGGCCTGGGCGTGGCGATCATCTCCACGTCGCACGGGCTGCTCACCGACAAGCAGGCTGCCAAGAAGGGCGTGGGCGGGGAAGTCCTCGCCTACGTCTGGTAACCCGGGAACGGAGGAAAAGCCATGTCGCGTATTGGACGGCTGCCCATCCAGGTTCCCGCTGGTGTGGACGTCACCATCGATGGCCGTACGGTCGCAGTGAAGGGCCCCAAGGGCACCCTCTCGCACACCGTTGCCGCGCCCATCGAGATCGCCAAGGGTGAGGACGGCGCCATCGTCGTCTCCCGCCCGAACGACGAGCGTCAGAACAAGGCCCTGCACGGCCTGTCCCGCACGCTGGTGGCGAACATGATCACCGGCGTGACCCAGGGGTACGTCAAGAAGCTTGAGATCAGCGGTGTCGGCTACCGCGTCCAGGCGAAGGGCTCCAACCTGGAGTTCTCGCTGGGCTACAGCCACCCGATCCTGGTCGAGGCCCCCGAGGGGATCTCCTTCAAGGTGGAGACCCCGACCCGCTTCAGCGTCGAGGGCATCGACAAGCAGAAGGTCGGCGAGGTCGCCGCGAACATCCGCAAGCTGCGGAAGCCCGACCCGTACAAGGCCAAGGGCGTCAAGTACGAGGGCGAAGTCATCCGCCGCAAGGTCGGAAAGGCTGGTAAGTAAGCCATGGCATACGGTGTGAAGATCGCCAAGGGCGACGCCTACAAGCGGGCCGCCATCAAGCGACGCCACATCCGCGTCCGCAAGCGGGTCAACGGCACCGCGGAGCGTCCGCGCCTGGTGGTGACGCGTTCCAACCGCGGTATCACCGCTCAGGTCATCGACGACATCGCGGGTCACACGCTGGCCTCCGCGTCGCACCTCGACGCCTCCATCCGTGGGGCCGAGGGTGACAAGACCGCCAAGGCCAAGCAGGTCGGCGCCCTGGTCGCCGAGCGTGCCAAGGCCGCGGGTGTCGAGGCCGTGGTGTTCGACCGTGGCGGCAACCAGTACGCCGGGCGCATCGCCGCTCTGGCCGACGCCGCCCGCGAGGCCGGGCTCAAGTTCTGAGCCACGGTTCCGTACGCAAAGCGGACGTTAAACGAGAGAGGTAATTCCAATGGCTGGACCCCAGCGCCGCGGTGGCGGCGCCGGTGGCGGCGAGCGGCGGGACCGTAAGGACCGGCGGGACGGCGGCGCTGCCGCCGAGAAGACCGCCTACGTCGAGCGTGTTGTCGCGATCAACCGCGTCGCCAAGGTTGTGAAGGGTGGTCGTCGCTTCAGCTTCACCGCGCTGGTCGTGGTGGGCGATGGCGAGGGCACCGTGGGCGTCGGTTACGGCAAGGCCAAGGAGGTGCCGGCCGCCATCGCCAAGGGTGTGGAGGAGGCCAAGAAGCACTTCTTCAAGGTCCCCCGGATCGCCGGCACCATCCCGCACCCGATCCAGGGTGAGGAGGCCGCGGGTGTCGTGCTGCTGAAGCCGGCTTCCCCGGGTACCGGTGTGATCGCCGGTGGTCCGGTGCGTGCCGTGCTGGAGTGCGCGGGCATCCACGACGTGCTCAGCAAGTCGCTCGGCTCGTCCAACCCGATCAACATCGTGCACGCCACGGTGGCCGCTCTGAAGGGGCTGCAGCGCCCCGAGGAGATCGCCGCCCGCCGTGGCCTGCCGCTGGAGGACGTCGCGCCCGCCGCCCTGCTGCGGGCCCGTGCCGGGGTGGGTGTGTGATGGCTCGCCTCAAGGTCACCCAGACGAAGTCCTACATCGGCAGCAAGCAGAACCACCGTGACACCCTGCGTTCGCTCGGGCTCAAGCGCCTGAACGACGTGGTCGTCAAGGAGGACCGCCCCGAGATCCGCGGCATGGTGCACACCGTCCGCCACCTCGTGACGGTCGAGGAGGTCGACTGACATGGCGGAGAGCAAGCCGCTGAAGGTCCACAACCTCCGGCCCGCCCCGGGCGCCAAGACCGCCAAGACCCGTGTCGGTCGTGGTGAGGCGTCCAAGGGTAAGACCGCCGGTCGTGGTACCAAGGGTACGAAGGCCCGCTACCAGGTTCCGGAGCGCTTCGAGGGTGGGCAGATGCCCCTCCACATGCGCCTTCCGAAGCTGAAGGGCTTCAAGAACCCGTTCCGCACCGAGTACCAGGTCGTCAACCTGGACAAGCTGGCCGCGCTCTACCCGCAGGGTGGCGAGGTCACGGTGGCCGACCTGGTCGCCAAGGGTGCGGTGCGCAAGAACCAGCTCGTCAAGGTGCTGGGCGACGGAGACCTCTCCGTGGCGCTGCAGGTGACCGTGGACAAGGTCTCCGGCTCCGCCAAGGAGAAGATCACCGCCGCCGGCGGGACCGTCACCGAGCTCGTCTGAGCCCGATGCACAGCCAGCCGGGGATGTCCCTGATAAGGGGCATCCCCGGTTGGTCGTTCCAAGGGGGGCATGCTCGCCGGTAAGGTGGCGAGCGCCGTTACCTTCCGCGCGGCGTGCGTCCGTGCGGGCGTTGACTGTTTTCGTATTCGTCGAACCTCAAGACCGTCACCTCTCGCGCACGCACGCGGGGGGCGCAGGAGGCACCGTGCTCACCGCGTTCGCCCGGGCGTTCAAGACGCCCGACCTGCGCAAGAAGCTGCTGTTCACGTTGGGCATCATCGTGTTGTTCCGGCTCGGGGCGCATGTCCCGGTCCCGGGCGTGGACTACAAGAATGTCCAGACGTGCGTGGACGAGGCCGAGGCCAACCAGGGTCTCTTCGGCCTGGTGAACATGATCAGCGGTGGCGCACTGTCACAGATCACCGTTTTCGCACTGACGATCATGCCGTACATCACGGCGAGCATCATCCTGCAGCTGCTGACCGTGGTCATCCCGCGCCTCGAAGCCCTCAAGAAGGAGGGCCAGGCCGGCCAGGCGAAGATCACGCAGTACACCCGTTACCTGACCATCGGACTGGCGGTGCTGCAGAGCACCGGCCTGGTGGCGACGGCCCGCAGCGGCTCGCTCTTCAGCAGCTGCTCGGTCGGCACTGAGATCATCCCGGACCAGTCGATCTTCGTCACCATGGTCATGGTCATCACCATGACTGCGGGCACCGCCCTCATCATGTGGATGGGCGAGCTGATCACCGACCGCGGTATCGGCAACGGCATGTCGATCCTGATGTTCGTCTCGATCGCCGCGGGCTTCCCCGGTGGTCTGTGGCAGATCAAGCAGTCCGGCGAGATCATGGGCGGCTGGCTGGAGTTCGGCGTGGTCATCGTCTGCGGCCTCGCCATGGTCGGCCTGGTGGTCTTCGTCGAGCAGGCTCAGCGCCGTATCCCGGTCCAGTACGCCAAGCGGATGATCGGGCGCCGCTCGTACGGCGGAACCTCGACCTACATCCCGCTGAAGGTGAACCAGGCGGGTGTGATTCCCGTCATCTTCGCCTCGTCCCTGCTCTACATTCCGGCCTTGATCGTCCAGTTCAGCAACTCCAACGCGGACTGGGCGGTCTGGATCGAGAACAACTTCGTGCAGGGTGACCACCCGGTCTACATGGCCAGCTACTTCCTGCTGATCGTGTTCTTCGCCTTCTTCTACGTGGCCATCTCCTTCAACCCCGAAGAAGTTGCCGACAACATGAAGAAGTATGGTGGCTTCATCCCGGGTATCCGGGCTGGTCGTCCCACTGCGGAGTATCTGAGCTACGTGCTGAACCGCATCACGTGGCCCGGCTCTCTCTATCTGGGCCTGATCGCCCTGGTGCCCACGGTGGCGCTGGTGACGCTCAAGGCCAACCAGAACTTCCCGTTCGGTGGGACCAGCATCCTCATCATCGTGGGTGTCGGCCTGGAGACCGTGAAGCAGATCGAGAGCCAGCTTCAGCAGCGACACTACGAAGGGTTCCTCCGCTGATGCGAATCGTCCTGGTCGGGCCTCCTGGGGCTGGCAAGGGTACGCAGGCCGCGTACCTCGCCAAGAACCTCGCCATCCCGCACATCTCCACGGGTGACCTCTTCCGCGCCAACATCAGCCAGGGCACCGAGCTCGGCAAGAAGGCGAAGTCCTACATGGACGCGGGAGACCTGGTCCCGGACGAGGTGACCATCGGCATGGCCAAGGACCGCATGTCGCAGCCGGACGCCGTGAACGGCTTCCTCCTCGACGGCTTCCCGCGCAACGTCTCGCAGGCCGAGGCGCTGGACGGGATGCTCACCGCCGAGGGCATGCGGCTGGACGCGGTGCTGGACCTGGAGGTCCCCGAGGACGAGGTGGTCAAGCGGATCGCCGGCCGCCGGATCTGCCGCAACGACTCCAGCCACGTCTTCCACGTCAGCTACTCGCCGCCGAAGACCGAGGGCGTGTGCGACGTGTGCGGCGGGGAGCTGTACCAGCGGCAGGACGACTCGGAGGAGACCGTCCGCACCCGGCTGGACGTCTACCACACCCAGACCGAGCCGATCATCGACTACTACAAGGCCCAGGGCCTGGTGGTGACGATCTCGGCGCTCGGCAAGGTCGCCGAGGTGACCCAGCGGGCCATGGACGCGCTGCCCGGTAAGGGCGAGGCGGCCTGAGCCCCGCACTCTGCGGTACGGCCGCGGTGCCCCACGGGGGGCGTCGCGGCCTTACTGTTGAGCAGACGGCGCGGTCGGCGCGCCCCCCGGACAACCGAACGACGGATCGTGGAAGGCACCCCCATGGTGGAGATCAAGACTCCTGAGCAGATCGCGAAGATGCGAGAGGCCGGGCTGGTCGTCGCGGCCATCCACCAGGCGTGCCGGGAGGCGGCCGTCCCCGGCGCCACCACCAAGGACCTCGACGACGCGGCCCGGAAGGTGCTCGCCGAGCACGGCGCGAAGTCGAACTTCCTCGGCTACGGCGGGTTCCCCGCGACCATCTGCACCTCGGTGAACGACGTGGTGGTGCACGGCATCCCGGACACCGCGACGGTGCTCAAGGACGGCGACGTCATCTCCATCGACGCCGGCGCGATCGTGGACGGCTGGCACGGCGACGCGGCCTTCACGCACTTCGTGGGCACCGGGCACGACCCGGAGCTGCACGAGCTGAGCCGGGTCACCGAGGAGTCGATGTGGGCCGGCATCGCGGCGGTCCGCAAGGGCAACCGGCTGGTGGACATCTCCCGCGCGATCGAGGGCTACATCCGCCGCCAGCCGCTGCCGGCCTCCGGGAAGTACGGGATCATCGAGGACTACGGCGGCCACGGCATCGGCAGCCAGATGCACATGGACCCGCACCTGCTGAACTACGTCTCCCGCAAGCGGGGCAAGGGCCCCAAGCTGGTCCCCGGCTTCTGCATCGCGATCGAGCCGATGGTGAGCCTGGGCACCGCGAAGACGCACGTGCTCTCCGACGACTGGACGGTCAAGACCGACGACGGCTCCTGGTCCAGCCACTGGGAGCACTCGGTGGCGCTGACCGAGGAGGGCCCGCTGGTCCTCACCGCTGTGGACGGCGGCCGGGCGAAGCTCGCCGAGTACGGCATCGAGGCCGCGCCGGACCCGCTGGGCTGAGCGCCCCGGCCCCGGCCGGGGCGCGGTAGGCGTACGGGACGCCGGCGGGCCCCCGGCCGGCGTCCGGCCGCCCGGGTGGTGCGGCGGGCCCGTGGCGCGGTGGTCCCGCGCGGTACGGCCCCGCCGGACGGGTGATGCGGCAGGTCCGCGGTACGGACCCGACACGCCGGCCGCCCGGAGGGCGCGGACCGGCCGCCCGGCCCCGCGGCGGCCTCCGGACCGGCGCCCCCCTCCGGCGCTTCCCGGACCGGTCCGGTCCACGGCCCCGCCGGCCGGCCGGTCCCTCCGGAGCCCGGCCGCTGCGGCCCGCTGCGGCCGCCCGGCCCCGTCCCGCCCGCGTCCGGGAGTCGGCCGCCGGGCCTCGCCGGGCCGGGCCGGCCCCCGCCGGGCCCCGCTCCGGGGCGTGCGTAATGATCATTCACCTGGGCAGACTGCCCCCGGTTTCGTGTTTCGGGACGTGCTGACGTAGACTGACACGTCGGCTCACGCATGCCTTCTTGCCGTGTCTTTCGATACGGCGGAACGATCATGTCAACGGGCCGACCAAGGTAGCCGATCCCGAAAGCAGGACATGGCCAAGAAGCAAGGCGCCATCGAAATCGAGGGCACCGTGATCGAGTCTCTGCCGAACGCGATGTTCAAGGTGGAGCTCCAGAACGGTCACAAGGTCCTCGCGCACATCAGCGGCAAGATGCGTATGCACTACATCCGCATCCTCCCGGATGACCGGGTCGTCGTGGAGCTCTCTCCCTACGACCTCACGCGCGGACGGATCGTCTACCGCTACAAGTAGATCTCACGACCCGGAGAACCTCACACCATGAAGGTCAAGCCGAGCGTCAAGAAGATCTGCGACAAGTGCAAGGTGATCCGCCGCCACGGCCGGGTCATGGTCATCTGCGACAACCTGCGCCACAAGCAGCGCCAGGGCTGACGCGACCACTCCTGCACCTCGCAGTTTCTTCGCGCGACGACGCACAGCATCACGTACATACGCAGTCACCCGCCCCGCTGACGCGGGAGCGACACCCCCGGTCGGAGGCCGGGGACCCGGAGAAGGGCCGTCGGGCCGGGCCGGGAGCGGTGCTGCGGAAGACCTCCGAATATCAAGGAGCCATGCATGGCACGCCTCGCAGGCGTTGACCTTCCGCGCGACAAGCGCGTCGAGGTCGCCCTCACCTACGTCTTCGGTATCGGCCGTACCCGGTCCCAGGAGACCCTCGCCGCCACCGGCGTGAACCCGGACACCCGGGTCCGCGACCTGGCCGAGGAGGACCTGGTCAAGATCCGCGAGTACGTGGACGCCAACCTCAAGACCGAGGGTGACCTCCGTCGTGAGATTCAGGCCGACATCCGCCGCAAGGTGGAGATCGGCTGCTACCAGGGTCTGCGCCACCGCCGTGGCCTGCCCGTCCACGGTCAGCGCACCAGCACCAACGCCCGCACCCGCAAGGGCCCGCGCAAGGCGATCGCCGGTAAGAAGAAGCCGGGCAAGAAGTAGTCCTCACCGGACGCCAGCTGCGGTCCGTCCGGGACACCCCGGATGACCCGCATGTCACCGCGGTCCGGCAGTAGGACCGACCACCTCCACGGGAGATTCCGAACTTATGCCTCCGAAGGGCCGTCAGGCCGGCGCCAAGAAGGTGCGCCGCAAGGAGAAGAAGAACGTCGCCCACGGGCACGCTCACATCAAGAGCACGTTCAACAACACCATCGTCTCGATCACCGACCCCACCGGGAACGTGATCTCCTGGGCCTCCGCCGGCCACGTCGGCTTCAAGGGCTCGCGCAAGTCCACCCCGTTCGCCGCGCAGATGGCCGCCGAGTCGGCCGCCCGCCGCGCGCAGGAGCACGGCATGCGCAAGGTCGACGTGTTCGTCAAGGGTCCGGGCTCCGGCCGTGAGACCGCGATCCGCTCGCTCCAGGCCACCGGCCTGGAGGTGGGCTCGATCCAGGACGTGACGCCGACCCCGCACAACGGGTGCCGCCCCCCGAAGCGGCGCCGGGTCTGATCACCGGCTGAGCTAGGAGACAAGTTAACAATGGCGCGTTACACCGGGGCCGACTGCAAGCGTTGCCGTCGGGAGAAGCAGAAGCTCTTCCTCAAGGGGAGCAAGTGCGAGAGCGCGAAGTGCCCGATCGAGATCCGTCCTTACCCCCCGGGTGAGCACGGGCGCGGGCGCACCAAGGACAGCGAGTACCTCCTCCAGATGCGTGAGAAGCAGAAGGCGGCGCGTATCTACGGTGTCCTGGAGAAGCAGTTCCGTGGCTACTACGCGGAGGCCAACAGGAAGTCCGGCAAGACCGGTGAGAACCTGCTGCGCATCCTGGAGTGCCGGCTGGACAACGTGGTCTACCGGGCGGGTTTCGCCAAGTCCCGGGACCACGCCCGCCAGCTGGTCCGTCACGGCCACTTCCTCGTGAACGGCGTGAAGACCGACATCCCGTCGGCCCGCGTCGCCGTGAACGACATCATCGAGGTTCGCCCGAAGTCCCGGACCATGACCCCCTTCCAGGTGGCTCAGGCCGAGGCGGGCGAGCGCACCGTGCCGGCGTGGCTGGAGGCCATCCCGTCCAAGCTGCGCATCCTCGTGCACAACCTGCCCGAGCGCCAGGTGATCGACACCCAGGTGCAGGAGCAGCTGATCGTCGAGCTGTACTCCAAGTAGCAGCTCGCCGCCGCCGCGCGGCGGACCCCCGGGGCCTCCGGGCGGACCGCGGCGCGGCGGCGGCCGGTCGTCGGGTCCCGGCCTGCCGGGCCGGACCCGGGGTGCGGGCGGTGGGTGCCCATCGGGGCACCGCCGCCCGTACCCTTGTCAGTGCCGACGGCGTCAAATAGCGGGCGCCGAAGACTGAAGGAACCAACATGCTGATCGCCCAGCGTCCCTCCCTCACCGAGGAGGTCGTGGACGAGTACCGGTCCCGGTTCGTGATCGAGCCGCTGGAGCCGGGCTTCGGCTACACCCTCGGCAACTCCCTCCGTCGTACGCTCCTCTCCTCGATCCCCGGTGCGGCCGTCACCAGCATCCGGATCGACGGGGTCCTGCACGAGTTCACCACCGTGCCGGGCGTCAAGGAGGACGTCACCGACCTCATCCTCAACATCAAGCAGCTGGTCGTCTCCTCGGAGCACGACGAGCCGGTCGTGATGTACCTGCGCAAGCAGGGCCCGGGCCTGGTCACTGCCGCGGACATCGCGCCGCCGGCCGGTGTCGAGGTGCACAACCCGGACCTGGTCCTGGCCACGCTGAACGGCAAGGGCAAGCTGGAGATGGAGCTGACCGTCGAGCGCGGTCGCGGCTACGTCTCCGCGGTCCAGAACAAGCAGGTGGGCCAGGAGATCGGCCGGATCCCGGTGGACTCCATCTACTCGCCGGTGCTCAAGGTCACCTACAAGGTCGAGGCGACCCGAGTCGAGCAGCGCACCGACTTCGACAAGCTGATCGTCGACGTCGAGACCAAGCAGGCCATGCGCCCGCGCGACGCCATGGCGTCGGCCGGCAAGACCCTGGTCGAGCTGTTCGGCCTGGCCCGCGAGCTGAACGTGGACGCCGAGGGCATCGACATGGGCCCGTCCCCGACGGACGCCGCGCTCGCCGCCGACCTGGCGCTGCCGATCGAGGAGCTGGAGCTCACCGTCCGCTCCTACAACTGCCTCAAGCGCGAGGGCATCCACTCCGTGGGTGAGCTGGTCGCGCGCTCCGAGGCCGACCTGCTCGACATCCGCAACTTCGGTGCGAAGTCGATCGACGAGGTCAAGGCGAAGCTGGCCGGCATGGGCCTGGCCCTGAAGGACAGCCCGCCCGGATTCGACCCGACCGCCGCCGCGGACGCCTTCGGCACCGACGACGACGCGGACTCCGGGTTCGTCGAGACCGAGCAGTACTGAGCCCTGAGGCCGGGCGGCGCGCGGTGCCGGTCACCGCGCGCCGCCCGGCCCGGCTCCGGACCCGTCCGCCGGTGGGCTCCCCACCCGGCGGGTCCCACCCGGCTTCCCCGGCACCGCCGGGGGTCCGCGGGGGGCCGACGCCTCCCGCACAGGCTGACACCGGTACCTGATACGGCCGGTGCAGATCACAAGGAGAAACACATGCCGCGTCCCACCAAGGGTGCCCGTCTGGGCGGCAGCGCCGCGCACGAGCGTCTGCTGCTGGCGAACCTTGCGAAGTCGCTGTTCGAGCACGGCCGCATCACCACGACCGAGGCCAAGGCCCGCCGCCTGCGTCCGGTCGCCGAGCGCCTGATCACCAAGGCGAAGAAGGGCGACATCCACAACCGTCGCCTGGTGCTGCAGACGATCACGGACAAGAGCATCGTCCACACGCTCTTCACCGAGATCGCCCCGCGCTACGCCGAGCGTCCGGGTGGCTACACCCGCATCACCAAGATCGGCAACCGTCGTGGCGACAACGCCCCGATGGCCGTGATCGAGCTGGTCGAGGGCGAGATCGCCAAGAAGGCGACCGTCGCCGAGGCCGAGGCCGCCACCAAGCGTGCGGTCAAGGAGGACGCCCTCAAGAAGGACGAGGCCGCCGAGGACACCAAGGCGGACCTGTCCAAGGACGAGGCCGCCGAGGCCCCGGCCGAGGAGTCCAAGGACGCCTGAACCGCCCCACGGCGGGAGCGGGCCGCGGTACAGCGGCGCGCCACCGCACGGCGGTAGCGGACGGGCCCGTCCCCGGGAGGGGGCGGGCCCGTTCCGCGTTTCACCGTAAGGAGAGCGTCCGCGGCCGGACGGGGCCGGCGCGGGGGACGCGTGTGGAGGAGGAGCGAAGCGTGAGCGATGAGGCCAAGCCCGGCTTCGTCCGGGTCCGGCTGGACCTGTCCTACGACGGGAAGGACTTCTCCGGCTGGGCCCGGCAGAACGCCCGGCGCACCGTGCAGGAGGAGCTGGAGGACGCGCTGCGCACGGTGACCCGGATGCCGGAGCGCGCCGAGCTGACCGTCGCGGGCCGCACCGACGCCGGGGTGCACGCCCGCGGCCAGGTCGCCCATGTGGACCTGCCCGAACAGGTGTGGGCCGAGCACCACGACAAGCTGCTGCGCCGGCTGGCCGGGCGGCTGCCGCACGACATCCGGGTCTGGCGGGTGGCCGCCGCGCCGCCCGGCTTCAACGCGCGCTTCTCGGCGATCTGGCGCCGCTACGCCTACCGGGTGGTGGACCACCCGGCCGGCGTCGATCCGCTGCTGCGCGGCCATGTGCTGTGGCACGACTGGCCGCTGGACGTGGACGCGATGAACGCGGCCTGCGAGCCGCTGCTGGGGGAGCACGACTTCGCCGCCTACTGCCGGCGGCGGGAGGGCGCGACCACCATCCGCACCCTCCAGGAGCTGCGCTGGGAGCGGGGCGCGGACGGGGTGCTCACCGCGACCGTGCGGGCCGACGCCTTCTGCCACAACATGGTGCGCTCGCTGGTCGGCGCGCTGCTGTTCGTCGGGGACGGCCACCGGCCCCCCGAGTGGCCCGGCAAGGTGCTCGCCGCGCGGGTCCGGGACTCCGCGGTCCACGTGGTGCGCCCGCACGGGCTCACCCTGGAGGAGGTCGGCTACCCGGCGGACGAGCTGCTCGCGGACCGCAACCGGGAGGCGCGGAACAAGCGGAGCCTGCCGGGGGCGGACGGCGCCGGCTGCTGCTGAGCCCCGTACCGGGCGCGGGCCGGGCCCGGCCACGGGAGAGCCCGCCGGGTCGCCGGCGGGCGGTCGCCAGTTGGCGGTCGGTCGTCGGCTGCGGTCGTCGGTCGTCGGTCGGCGGGGGTGGGTCCGGCTCGGGGGTCCGGGCGTCAGGGCGTCCGGGCGGTCTGGGCGGTCCGGGTGATCGGGGTGGGTCCCCGTCGGCCGGGGCCGTTCCGTACGGGGCGGCTCATGGCCCGTAGGGGTCTCGTACGGCCGGGGGCAGGCTTCTCGTCCGGCCCCGTAGGGTCTCCTGCGGGGGCGGCCCTCTTCGGCCGGTAGGTCTCGCCCGGCCCGTAGGGGGCGTGCTGCGGCCCGCGTGGCCGTACCCGCATGGCGTGTGCCGTACCCGCACGGGGCGTACCCGCACGACCGTGGGGGACGTGTCCTCGCCCGGGCTCGGGGTGACCGGCCGTGCGCCCCGGCCGGGCTCCGGGCGGTCCCGTACGGGGACGGCGCCGGTGGCCCGGCCGGGGGTGGCGGCGGTCAGGAGGGACGGGCCTCGCGGCTGATCGCCAGGTTGCTGGCCTTGGTGAAGTACGGCCGGAACCCGCCCAGGACGGGCATCAGGTCGGTCTGGTTGCGGTCCACGATGTCGCCGATGAACCGGCCCACCCGGATCGGGTCCGGGTCCGGGCCGTCCGGCGCCGGCCGCCGTACGTCGCGGACGGTCAGGTCCCACACCGCCGCGCCGTGCAGCGGGGCGTACGGCACGGTGAACCGGAACCGGTCGCCGCCGAGCGCGATGACCGGCACGGTGACCGGCTCCGGCGGGGCGCCGGCGTTCTTGCCGCGCGCCGGGCGGGGGACGGCGACCGCGGTGAGGGCCCCGGCGGCGAGCACCTCGGGGGTGCCCCCGGTGGCCGGGAAGCCGTACAGCGTGCCCTCGACGGTCAGCTCCTCCTCCTCGGCGCGGAGCGCGGTGGCCTCGGCGTGCGCCGTGCGGTGCCAGGCGCGCAGCGCCAGGAAGCCGTCCACGGTGGGGTAGGGGGCCCACCAGTGCACCGGGGAGCCGGGCAGCGGCCGCTGGAGCAGCAGGCCGCGGCCCTCGGCGTACCGGCAGACCACCCGCCGCCGCGCGCCGTCGGAGGGCCGGACCACATGGAGGTCCCAGCGGCCCTCGGCGAGGGTGTGCCGGGTGCGGTCGAGCACCGCGGTCCAGGCGGGGGGCGCGTCCTCGGGGCGGTCGGACCGGCCGGTGCCGGCCGGCGGGCGCAGCGGGAGGGTGACGCGGTCCTCCGGGTGGCGACGGCGGGTGATGGTCAGGTTCAGCTCGTCGCCGTGCAGTCCGTCCGCCTCGACCAGCACCCGCAGGTTGCCGTCGGGGTCCACGCGGCAGGAGGCGACCGGGCGCAGCGGCCGGCGGATGAGCTGGACGACGCGGGCGCGCAGCCGGGCCTTGAGGGACAGCTCCGGGGTGCGGCCGTCGGCGGCCCTGCCGCGGCGGCGGGCCGGGGCGGCGGCCGGTGCCGGGGCGGCGGCGCGCCGTTCCCGCAGCTCGGCGAAGAGCGCCTCGTACCGGGCGGCGATCTCCTCCGGGGAGTAGCGGCGGGCGGAGACGCGGGCCGCCTCGCCCATGGACCGGCGCAGTTCCTCGTCCTCGATCAGCCGGCAGAGCCCGGCGGCGATGCCGTCCACGTCGCCGACCGGCACCAGCAGCCCGTCCTTGCCGTCGGTGATGATCTCGCCGGGGCCGTGCGGGCAGTCGGTGGCGACCACCGGGACGCCGCAGTGCATGGCCTCCACGATGGTCATGCCGAAGGACTCCTCGCGGGAGGTGACGGCGGCGATGGAGCCCTTGGCCCACTCGGTCTCGATGGGGGAGTGGGCGCCCATCATGGTGATGTGGTCGGCGAGCCCGAGTTCGTCGATCTTCTCCCGGAGCACCGGCTGCTGGGGGCCGCGGCCGTAGATCCGCAGCCGCCAGTCGGGGTGCCGGGCGGCCACCTGGGCCCAGGCGCCGACGAGCAGGTCGTATCGCTTGACCGGGATGAGCCGGCCGGCCGCCACCACCAGCTTGGCGCGGCCGTCGGAGGGCTCGATCGGGGTGGGCGGGACGGCGTTGGGGATGGCGGTGAGCAGGGTGCTCACGTGCGGCAGCGCGGCCCGGTGGGTGGCGGCGTCGGCCTCCGAGACGGAGGTGAAGGCGTCCAGCCGGCCGATGGCGGCGTCGCACGCGGCGCGGATCTCCGCGGAGTGGGTGGTGTAGAGCCGGTGCTCCTGACCGATCCGCAGGTAGCGGTCGCTGCCCGACTCGGCGAGGGCGATGACCAGGCCGGGGCGGGTGGCGATGACGGCGTCGGCGTCGGTGGCCGCCAGGTACTCGGCGAGGCGCTCGTCGGTGAGCGCGTTGAAGTTCTTGGTGCCGCCCGCCTCTGCCTCCGGGACGTACCGGGAGGGGCGGGAGCGCAGCGGGTTCCGGGCGTCGCTGCCGGGCACTCTGCGCCGCAGCTCGATGAGCGGGACGATCCGCACCTGCGGGTGGAGCGGGAGGCTCGGGGTGTCCCCGGAGCGGACCAGGGTGACGATCTCCACGTCGTGCCCGGCCGCGGCGAGCGCGCCGGCCACGTTGAAGGTGCAGCGGATGGTGCCGCCGATGCCGTAGGCGTTGTGCAGCAGGAATGAGATCCTCATGGCGTGTGACGCGCGGCGCCTGTGGTGCGCCGCGGCGCGTCCTCCTTTCCGGCCTTGGGCCCTGGGTGTCCGTGTGGCTGCCGAGTGCTGTCCATGTGGAGTCCGGACGGTAGCCGGAAGGTGTCCGGTTGGTCGGTAAGACAGACGGGCGTGCCGAAGGTTGCTTATGCCGGTCGTGATATGGGATGGCCCACATCAGGCGGCGGCAAGGCAACTTTTGAGCGAGTTGGCCGTCCCCGGTGCCACTGGTTGCCGTAACCGGCCCCTCCCCACCTGCGTCTGATGCGATGCCGTGATGTGTATGCGTACAACCATCCGGGCGATACCGGATCGTCATGGAATTCGCTGGCCGACGGGCGATCTTTGATAGTTGGATGACCTCCGTTTCGAGTACGGCGCCTGGGCGCCATGAACTGTCCGAGGTGGGCGAAGAGTGAAGAAGTCTGTTTACCGGGTCGTCGCGGCGGCCGCGATGGTGGCCACGCTGGGTCTGGCGACGGCGTGCGGTGGCGACGACTCGTCCGGCAAGGACAAGGACAAGGGCGGCAAGGGGTCGGACAAGGCGACCACCGCCCCGCCCGCGGCCTCGGGCGCCGAGCCGCTGACCGCCGCCCAGCTGGAGAAGGCGTCGCTGGAGACCAAGGACGGCCAGGGCTTCGCGGTCACCAAGATGACGGACAAGGAGATCGCCGAGGGCGGCTCCGCCAAGTCCGACAAGGCCGAGTGCCAGCCGGTCGCCGCGCTGCTGGGCACCGATTTCGACCCGGCCCCGGTGGCCTCCACCTACCGCAACTACGCGATGGCCGACGCGGCCACCGCGAGCGAGAACCCCGAGGCCGCCCTGCTCGGCATGGTCCGCCTGTCCGCGCACAAGCCGGGTGACGCGGAGAAGGTCATGACGAGTGTGCGCGACGCCCTGAAGGCGTGCGGCGGCGGCTTCACCGTGACCGACGGCCAGGGTGAGAAGCAGGTGGTCACCGAGGCCAAGGAGGTGCTCATCCCGGAGGCCGGCGACGAGTCCCTGGGCCTGGTGCTGAGCAACAAGAACAAGGAAGAGGGGAACGTGAAGTTCATCCTGGTGCGTTCCGGCGCCCAGGTGGTCACGTTCTTCGGCTTCAACATGGCCGACCCGGAGCAGCCGGAGGTCCCGCAGGTGCTGGTGAGCACCCAGGTCACCAAGATCGAGAAGGCCGCCAAGGCCAAGGGCTGAGCCTGCGGGGCCGGCGGCCCGGGCGCGGCCGGGCCGCCGGCCCGCCCCGGCCCCGCGCCGCCCCGTGTTCCGCCTGCTGCCGTCCCCGCCCCGGAGTGTCCGGGGCGGGGACGGCTGTTTTCCCGTGTTCTCCCGGCCGGAGTGTGTCGCGGGGCGCTCGCGGTGGCGTCTCCGGGGGCGCCGGAGCCCTGCCGGACCGGCCGCTTCCGGGGGGCCGCCGCCGGGGAAATTTCTCCCGGGTGCCGGGTCCCGGCCGGCCCCCGCCCCGGACCGGCGGTTTCGCCCGGGCCGGGGTGGGTCCGGACGGGTGCGGCGGCTGACGGCCGTTCGGGCTGATCGGTGCTCAGCGGACCGGCGTGACCGGCGCTGTTGTGGCCGAGCCCCAGGGGGGTAGGGGTGTCAGGTGCCGAAATAATGCGACAAATCGGGCGCCGGAGTATCTTACGAGGTGACAGCTTCGCTACCGCAGCGAATGTCCCGACATGAGGAGGCTCTCATGCTTGCTCAGAAGACCACTCCGCTCATCGTCCACCCCACCGAAGAGGCCGCCGTCCGCTCGCTCGTGGCGGAGCCGGAAGCTCCGCTGAGCGACGCCCCGCTGCCCGCGCCCGAGTCCAAGGGCCTGCTGCTCCTGGGTCTGCTGCTCTCCCCGAAGACCCCGACGGAGCCGAAGGGCAAGTGAGCATGAGCGGACCGCTGACCTTCCCGGTCCGCGACCCGCGGCGAGCCGCCCGGCGGAGGGCCTGTGATGGCCCCCGCTGACGGAGCCGCGCAGGCGGGATACGCCGAGGCGGCCGCCGACCTGGCACGCCGTGTCCTCGACGCCCTCGGTGGCGTCGGGGACACGGCGCCGCTGGCGGCCTGGGCGGACGGCTGCGCCGACGCCAAGGCCGCCCTGGCGGCGGTGCGGGTGCTGGGTCCGGACGTCCTCGCCCCGCAGGCCCTCACCGGCACGGCGGCCGACCCCCGGGACGCCGCGGTGATCGCACAGAGCGCCGACGTCTTCCCGGCGCCGGTCTTCGCGCCGCCACCGCCGGAGGGGCCCGCCGAGGACTGGATCATGGCCTGGCGCGACCGGGCCACCGCGACGCTGCTCGCCCGGCACGCCGGCAGCGCGCCGCAGGTACCCGAACCCGCGGTGGGCGACGTCCTCACCGACGCCCGGCCCTGGCAGCGGTGGTCGGTGCTGATGGCACAGCTCGCGCCGCTCGGCCTGCCGGGGGTGGACGGCCCGGTGGTGGACGCGGCCCGCCGCAACCCGCTGGCACTGGCCCGCGGCACCACCCGGGCGATGCTCCGCCGCGATTACCCGACCGCCGCCCGGCTGGTCCGCTGGCTGGCGGCGCTCCACCACGACGGCATCGGACTGCCGCTGGAGCCGCTGCCCGTCGCCGACCACATCGCGCTGCACGCCGGCACCGGCCCCCGGACCGCGCTCGACCTGGCGGTGGCGCGCCGGCTGCTCGGCGCCGGCCCGGGCCCCGGCGACCGGGGACCGGAGGACGGCACCCCGGACCAGGGGCCGGGCACCGCCGGAGGACGGACATGACCACCGGTACCGGACCGACCTCCGGCACGGACCTGTGCACGGACGGGACCACCGGCACGGACGTGACCGGGGGACGGACACGATCAGGGGACAGGCATGACGAGGGGACGGCCATGACACGGCGCGCCCGGACGGACGGGGCAGGCACGAGGGGGCGCGGATGACGGCGACGGCACCGGTCACCGCGCTCGCCCACCAGGTGGCCGTCCGGGCCCTGGGCTGGCTGCACACCCACCGCGGGTACGACAGCCTGGCGGAGGACGTCACCGCCGACCTGACTGAGCCGGACAGCGCCTACAAGCCGCTCGGCGAGACGGCGCTGGCCGCCTCGCTGGTGCTGCGCTCGTCGGCCGCCGGCGGCACCGAGGTGCGCACCGCGCGGGGGCTGCTGGACCACGCCTGGGAGCAGTTCCGCCACGGCGACCTGCTGTACGAGCGGCAGCTGCGGCACACCCTGATGTCCGACCCGATGGAGACCTACGCGCACTTCGTCCGCGGCGGGTACCGCCACCCGGGCATGGAACGGCTGCTCCGGCACACCGCCCGGCTGCGGTCGGTGCGCGCCGCCGAGGTGTACCCCAACCGGAAGCTCGCGGTCGCCAACGCGGCCCGGCTCACCGGGGTGGACTTCGGCACCGACTGGGCGGAGCTGACCCGGGCCACCTGGCTCGGCGCGACCCCCGAGCCCTGGGCGATCAGCTGGATGACCGGCTACAACGTGACGCACACCGTCTTCCACGTCACCGACTGGGGAGCCCGGCCGGGGGACCTCCCCCCGGACGTCACCGAGTACCTGGCCCGCTGGCTGCCGGTGTGGATCGACATCTGGGCCGAGGTCGCCCAGTGGGACCTGGTCGCCGAACTGATGATCGTCGGCGCCTGCCTGGAGGACCCGCTCTGCGACCCGGAGCACTGGCGGATGCTGGCGGAGATCCAGCACCCCGACGGACTGGTACCCCGGGACGGGGACCCGGTCGCCGAGGACCCGGCCCAGCGGTACGGCGACCACCAGCACACCGCGGTGGTGGCCGTCGCGGCCGGCACCATCGCCGTCTCCCGCACCCTGGGCGGCTCCTCGGCGGCGTCCGCCGCCCCCGGCGCCGCGTGAACCGCCGGCGGCCGGCCGGCGCTCCGGGGCCACCGCGGCCGGACCCGGCCGACCCCGCTCCGGCGGGGTCCGGAAGCCGGGCCCCCGACGGGTCGCACGGGCCGCCGGCCATGGCGGACGCGCCGCGCGCCCCGGAGGTCCCGGGCGCCCCGGAGGGGACGTACGGGTCGGACGGGCCGCGCGCCCCGGAGGCCCCGGGCACCCCGGAAGGGTCGTCCGGGCAGGAGCCCGCGCGCCCCCCGGACCACCCGCGCGCCGGGGACGGAGGCGGGACGGCCCCCGCGGACGGTCCCGGCGGCGCCGGCCCGGCGTACGGTACGGCGGCGCCCGGCCGGACCGAGTCCGGCCGGACCGCGTCGGGACGGAGGGCGTACAGCAGGCGGGCGCCCATCCGGACGGAGGACGGCCCGGCGTTCGGTACGGCGGGCGGCCCGGCGAACGGTGCGGCGGGCGGCGGGGACGCCGCCGGACCGCCGGGACCGGCGGACTTGCCGGGACCGCCGGCCGGGACCGCGCCGGGCGCGAGCACGGTCGCGGTGGCCGTACGCCACGGCGGCCGGCGGACGGTGGCGGTCACCGGCACCGAGGACCACCGGGGCGGGCGGCCCGCCGGCGCACGCACCCGCTTCGAGCTGGGCTCGGTCAGCAAGACCTACACCGCGTTGCTGCTGGCCGAGATGGCCGCCCGCGGCGAGGTGCGGTACGCCGACCCGATCGGCCGCTTCCTGCCGCGCGGCGGCGTCCCGGACGGCCCGGCCCGCGCCATCACCCTGCTGCACCTGGCCACCCACACCTCCGGCCTGCCCCGGCTGCCTCCCGGCCTGCTCCGGCGGGCCGTGCCGCGGTGGTTCAGCAACCCGTACGCGGAGCTGGACACCGCGGACGTGCTGGCGGCGCTGGCCCGTACCCGGCCGCACGCCGCGCCCGGCACCCGGGTGCGGTACTCCAACTTCGGGGTCGGGCTGCTGGGGCTGCTGCTCGCCCGCGCGGCCGGGACCGGCTTCGACCGGCTGCTGGCCGACCGGGTCCTCGACCCGCTGGGGCTGGCCGGCACCGGGTGCGCCGCCGCCGGTCAGGCCACCGGGTACTGGCACGGCCGCCCCCGCCCGGCCTGGCACATCCCGGGCCTGCCCGGCGCCGGCGGGATCCGGGCCACCGCGGAGGACCTGCTGCGGTACCTGGAGGCGCTGCTGGCTCCCGAGGACACCGGCGCCCCCGCCCCGCTGCGCGCCGCGCTCGCCGACGTGGCCCGCCCCCGGCTGGTGCTGCCCCGCTCCGGGGGCGACCGGATGTGCCTGGTGTGGAACGCCCGCGCCCGGCCCGGCCACGACCTGGTGTTCCACTCCGGCGGCACCCGCGGCTTCGTCTCCTTCGTGGGCTTCAGCCCGCAGCGCGCGGTGGCCTACGCGGCGGTCGCCAACACCGCCCCCACCCTGCGCGGCACCTTCATCCAGCACGCCTACCTCGCCTTCCGGGAACTGGCCGCGGGCGGCGAGGCCACCGGGACCGGCCCGGCCACCGGGACCGGCGAGGCCACCGGGGCCGGCGGGGGCGGCGGGGGCGGCGCGTGACGGGCCGGCCCGGAACGCCGCACCCCCGCGGCACCGCGGCCACCACGTCGTGACGCTCCCGGCCCGCCCGGTCCGCGGGCCGCCCGCCGGACGGCCCGCGGGGGACGCTGGTCAGCGCGCG
Organism: Streptomyces pactum; assembly: GCF_016031615.1. Classification (GTDB taxonomy): domain Bacteria; phylum Actinomycetota; class Actinomycetes; order Streptomycetales; family Streptomycetaceae; genus Streptomyces; species Streptomyces pactus. The sequence goes on along the minus strand of NZ_JACYXC010000001.1, from coordinate 2,946,078 downwards.
GGGAGCGCCGGTCAGCGCGCGGCCGGAAGCGTCAGCAGGTCGGCGAGTGCGGCCGGTTCGGAGCCGAAGTGCGGGGAGCCGCCGAGCCGGACGTCGCCGAGTTCCACGATCCGGGCGCGGGCCCCGGACCGCTCCAGGTCGGCCCGGCAGCGTATGGCGTTGGCGTGCACCGCCTGCTCGTCGTACTCGGTCGCGTACAGCCGGACCGGGACCTCGGGCCGCCAGGTGCGGCAGGTGTCGTCGGTGGCCTTCAGGCCGGCGGCGAGTCCGCCCGTCGGCCGGGCCAGCAGGTCCAGGCCGTGCGGGGTGAGGAGTTCGTCCAGCCGGCCCGGGGTGCCGGCGGCCACCTGGGCGAGGGTGTGCCGCGAGTCGAAGAGGCCCTCGACGGTGGTGGCGTACGGCTCCCGGAAGACGTCGGAGGGCCGGTCGTACACGTCGTGCACGCGGTCCAGGGCGACGAGCGCGTACGCGGCGAGGAACACCGCCGTCCTCGGTTCGAGTTCGCCCCGGAGCAGCGCCGGGAGCTCGCTGCCGGTCAGGTCGTAGGCGCCGCTGACCGGGGCGAGGGCGCCGAGCCGGAACCCGTGGTCCCGGCCCTCCTGCAGGGCCCGGCCCAGCGCCATCGCGGCGGGGGCGCCCTGGGAGAAGCCGGTGACCAGCACCTCGCGACTCAGGGTGCGCCCCAGGCCGCGGCCGTGGGTCCGGGCCGCGCGGAGCATGTCGAGCTGGGCGCTGGTCTCGGAGGGGATGTCCAGGTACGGGTGCGTGCCGGGGCCGAGCCCGAGGCCGAGGTAGTCGGTGGCGGTCGCCGCCCTCCCGGCCGCGGCGAAGGCGAGGGGCACGGCGGCGTTCCGGCCGGCGGGCTGCACGGAGGGCGCGTCGTCCCGATGGACGAGGGTGCCGTGGGCGTAGCTGACCGTCGGCAGCGTGCCGTGCGCACCGCGGGGGAGGACGACCAGCCCGCTCGCGACGGTGGTCCGGCCCCGCGGGGTGACGGTGAGGTACCGCAGGCGGTACGCGTCCACGCCGTACCGGACGGAGCCGGCCGGGTAGCCGTTCGCCGTGAGGGCGGAGCGGACCCCGTCCGGGGTGAGGGTGAGGATGCGCTCGGCGGAGAGCAGGGTGCCCCGGCCGGCGGCCGCCGGGGCAGCCCCGGACCCGGTGGACGCCCCGGCGGCCGGGTCGGACGCCCCGGCTTCCGGGCCGGACGAGGCGGCTGTCGGGCCGGCCGCGCCGGTCGCCGGGCCGGCCGGGGCGGGCGGTGCGGCGCCCAGGAGGGCCGCGACGCTCAGGGAACAGGCGGCGAGGAGGGTCAGGGAGCGACGTGCGGTGGTGGTGCCGGACAAACCTGACAAAGGGGTCTCCTGGGTGGTTCCGCGACTGGACGGGTCAGGTACCGCGTGGGCGGCCCGAGGGCAGCACAGTGGAGGAACCGGACCGTCCGTGAGCGCGAACGCGTCATGTTCCGGCCGATGCCGGCCGGTCCCCCCGGGAGGCGGGCCGCCGGCGGGCCCGCCGGGCGGGCCACGGAACCGCAGCCGGTCGCCGGTCCTAGGCGTCCTCGGGGAGCCGCGCGTTCGCCGAGGCGATGGCGGACGCCTGCGCCTTGCCGCGGTCGAGGATGCGGGCGAAGGCGTAGTCCGACAGGTCCCGCCCGGACTGCCACACCTCGGTGTCCTTCTTCTCCACCCGCTCGCCCGAGGTGTAGCCGGCGATGGTGAAGTACGCGTACCGCCCGAAGGCGTTGGCGGTGGTGGCGCAGCCGGTGCGGCGGCAGAAGGTGGGCACCTTGCCGCCGAACAGCGAGGCGATGTTCGGCTTGGCCTGCTGCTTCGTCCGCTCGGCCGCGGCCTTGGTGTCGAACACCGCGATGCCCACGGTGACCGCCACCCCGTCCTTGGTGTACGTGGCGCGGAACACCTGGCGGCAGCCGTTCGCGGTGAGCACGCCGCTCAGCGCGCCCTGGGCGGCCGTGGCGCAGTTCGTGGTGGAGCTGGTGGGGCCCTTGGTGTACGACCGGGTGTTCGACACCGCGGTCGGCTCGGGGAAGAGCCCGTCCACGCTCAGCGGGGCGGTGTCCTTCTCCTTGCCGGAGAGGATGTCCGCCGGGTTGGGCGGGGCCGGCGGGGCCACGTCGGAGAAGGTCGGCTCCGGGGTCGGGGACCCGCTGGGCAGCTTCTCCGGGGCGGGCAGCCCGCTGGACCGGTCGGCGCCCCCGCCGCCGTCGCTGGTCACCACGGCGGTGGCCACGATCGCCGCGACGGCACCGGTGGCGAGCACCCCGCCGCCGATCAGCAGCCGGCGCCGGCGCCGGCCGCGCCGCGCGGCGTCGTCGGCGAGCGCGGCCCAGTCCGGTGTGGACGGCTCCGGCGCCCCGGGCCCGCCACCCGGAACCCCGGGACCGCCCGGAACCCCCGGAACCCCGGGACCGGCACCCGGCACCCCGTGCGGACCGGGCACCCCGTGCGGGCCGACCGCCGCCGGCGGGGGGCCGACGGGCGCCCCGTACGGCCCGCCGGACTGCTCCGGTGCGCCGCCGGGCCCGTACGGAGCCCCCGGCGCCGGCTGCTGCCCCGGCTGCCCGGGCCACACCGGCCGGCCGCCCGCTCCGTACGGCTGCTGCGCCTGCCCCGGCTGTCCGTCCGGCCCGTACGGCTGCCCCGGCTGCCCGCCGGGCCCGGCCGGCCCCCCATGCCCAACGCTCATGGCGCGCATCCTAGACCGCCTTAAACCTGTTGGTGAGGGGTCTCCGGGTTCGTCACAATCAGCGGCATGGGGCATGTGGAGGCAGCGCATCTGGAGTACTACCTTCCGGACGGCCGGGTGCTGCTGGGGGATGTGTCGTTCCGGGTGGGGGAGGGCGCCACGGTCGCCCTGGTCGGGGCGAACGGCGCGGGCAAGACGACGCTGCTGCGGCTGATCGCCGGCGACCTGAAGCCGCACGGCGGCAGCATCACGGTCAGCGGCGGGCTCGGCGTGATGCCGCAGTTCATCGGATCGGTCCGGGACGAGCGCACGGTGCGCGACCTGCTGGTCTCGGTCGCCCCGCCGCGGCTGCGCCAGGCCGCCGCCGCGGTGGACGCCGCCGAGCTGGCGATCATGGAGGTGGACGACGAGGCCGCGCAGATGGCCTACGCGCAGGCGCTCAGCGACTGGGCGGAGGCGCGCGGCTACGAGGCGGAGACGCTGTGGGACATCTGCACCACTGCTGCGCTGGGCGTCCCCTACGAGCGGGCCCAGTGGCGCCAGGTGCGCACCCTCAGCGGCGGTGAGCAGAAGCGGCTGGTGCTGGAGGCGCTGCTGCGCGGCCCCGACGAGGTGCTGCTGCTGGACGAGCCGGACAACTACCTCGACGTGCCCGGCAAGCGCTGGCTGGAGGAGCGGCTGGGGGAGACCCGGAAGACCGTCCTGTTCGTCTCCCACGACCGCGAGCTGTTGAGCCGGTCGGCGGAGAAGATCGTCAGCGTGGAACCGGGCCCGGCCGGCTCCGACGTGTGGGTGCACGGAGGCGGCTTCGGCACCTACCATCAGGCGCGGGCCGAGCGGTTCGAGCGCTTCGAGGAGCTGCGGCGCCGCTGGGACGAGAAGCACGCGCAGCTCAAGCGGCTGGTGCTCGACCTCCAGCAGTACGCCGCGCGCAGCGACGAGATGGCCTCCCGCTACCAGGCGGCGAAGACCCGGCTGCGGAAGTTCGAGGAGATCGGGCCGCCGCCGGAGCCGCCCCGCAAGCAGGAGATCACCATGCGGCTGCAGGGCGGCCGTACCGGGGTGCGCGCGGTGACCTGCGCCGGCCTGGAGCTGACCGGCCTGATGAAGCCGTTCGACCTGGAGGTCTTCTACGGCGAGCGGGTCGCGGTGCTCGGCTCCAACGGCTCCGGCAAGTCGCACTTCCTGCGGCTGCTGGCGGGGGAGGAGGTGGCGCACACCGGGCAGTGGAAGCTGGGCGCCCGGGTGGTCCCCGGCCACTTCGCCCAGACCCACACCCATCCCGAGCTGCTGGGCCGCACCCTGGTGGACATCCTGTGGACCGAGCACGCCCGGGACCGCGGCCGGGCGATGAGCGCGCTGCGCCGGTACGAGCTGGAGCGCCAGGGCGACCAGCCGTTCGAGAAGCTCTCCGGAGGGCAGCAGGCCCGGTTCCAGATCCTGCTGCTGGAGCTGGCCGGCACCACCGCGCTGCTGCTGGACGAGCCGACCGACAACCTCGACCTGGAGAGCGCGGAGGCGCTCCAGGAGGGGCTGGAGGGGTATGACGGGACGGTGCTGGCGGTCACCCACGACCGCTGGTTCGCGCGCTCCTTCGACCGCTTCCTGGTCTTCGGCGCGGACGGCCGGGTCCGGGAGGTGCCGGAGCCGGTGTGGGACGAGGGCCGGGTGGCCCGCGCCCGCTGACCGGCCGGGACCGGTCGCGACGGCGGCGACGGCCGCGACCGGTCACGACGACGGGGACCGGTCACGACGACGGGGACCGGTCGCGACGGCGGCGACGGCCGGGACCGGTCACGACGACGGGGACCGGTCACGACGGCCGGGACCGGTCGCGGCAGGGCCGGGCCGGGACGCCTCCGGTGATCCCCGAGGGCCCCGCCGGGGCCGGTCCGGGCCCTTCCGGGGCCGCCTCCGGGCGGCGCGGGGGCACGCCCGTTCGGGGGCTGTTTTGACCCGTCCGGGGAGCGGCCGGTATTCTGCCAGTTCGTTATGCGTATTGGCTTGCTCGTTCTCACGTGAGAGGCCGTTACGCCGGTCCACCGGGCCGATGACCAGCGGCAGGCACACGGATGCGTCACCGGGTGCCGCCACGGCTGTCGTGATCGTCCGGGTGGCCTTGTAAGGACCCTTCCTCCTGTCCTCGCGGACCGGGGGAACCCACTCACTGAAGAAGCGAAGGCTACGACCGTGCGTACGTACAGCCCCAAGCCCGGCGACGTCCAGCGCCAGTGGCACGTCATCGACGCGCAGGACGTCGTCCTGGGCCGTCTGGCCTCGACGGCCGCGTCCCTCCTCCGGGGCAAGCACAAGCCGGTGTACGCGCCTCACGTTGACACCGGTGACTTCGTCATCATCATCAACGCCGACAAGGTGCACCTCTCCGGCAACAAGCGGACCCAGAAGCTCGCCTACCGCCACTCGGGTTTCCCGGGCGGTCTGCGCTCGGTCCGCTACGACGAGCTGCTTGACAAGAACCCGGAGAAGGCCGTCGAGAAGGCCGTCAAGGGCATGCTCCCCAAGAACACCCTGGGCCGTCAGATGCTCTCGAAGCTGAAGGTCTACGCCGGGGCCGAGCACCCGCACGCTGCCCAGCAGCCGGTCCCGTACCAGATCACCCAGGTCGCGCAGTAGTCCCGGCCACCCCTAAGACGAAGAGAATCTGAGGAGAACCGTGGCCGAGACCACCGCCGAGACCCCCCTGCTCGACGACGAGGCTGTCGTCGAGGAGTACACCACCGAGTCCGAGCCCGTGGACACGGAGTACACCTCCGAGTCCCTGGCCTCCCGCTTCGGCGAGCCGCAGCCGGCCGCCGGCCTGGGCCGCCGGAAGAACGCGATCGCCCGTGTGCGCATCGTGCCGGGCACCGGCCAGTGGAAGATCAACGGTCGCACCCTTGAGGACTACTTCCCCAACAAGGTGCACCAGCAGGAAGTCAACGAGCCCTTCAAGGTCCTGGAGCTCGAAGGCCGTTACGACGTCATCGCCCGCATCGCCGGTGGCGGCGTCTCCGGCCAGGCCGGCGCGCTGCGCCTGGGCGTGGCCCGTGCCCTGAACGAGGCGGACGTGGACAACAACCGCGGCCCGCTGAAGAAGGCCGGCTTCCTCAGCCGCGACGACCGCGCGGTCGAGCGGAAGAAGGCCGGTCTGAAGAAGGCCCGCAAGGCGCCGCAGTACAGCAAGCGCTGATCGCGGCCTCTCCCTCCGTGCCCTCCCCCGGACACCGGTCCGGGGGGCGGGGTGCGGAGGGGCCCAGCAACGCCGACGCCCCGGCGGCACGATCTGTGCTGCCGGGGCGTTCGGCTATCGGGGACCGGCACCGTATACCCGTACGTCATGTTCCGGCCCCCTTCCCGACACCTTGCACGAAACCTTTCTTCCGGGGGACGACGGTTACCCCCGTGCAATTCGGAGGACAGCAGTGGGACGACTCTTCGGTACGGACGGCGTGCGCGGCGTCGCGAACGCCGACCTCACGGCGGAGCTGGCGCTCGGCCTGTCGGTCGCGGCGGCGCATGTGCTGATGGAGGGGCCGGGGCGCAGCCCCGCCGTGCCGGAGGGGCGCTCGGCCGACGCGCGGGCGGGCGCGCCGGAGGGCCACCGGCCGGTGGCGGTGGTCGGCCGCGATCCGCGTGCCTCGGGTGAGTTCCTGGAGTCCGCCGTGGTGGCGGGGCTCGCCAGCGCCGGTGTGGACGTGCTGCGGGTCGGTGTGCTGCCGACCCCGGCGGTGGCGTACCTGACCGGCGCGCTCGGCGCCGACCTGGGCGTGATGCTGTCCGCCAGCCACAACCCGATGCCGGACAACGGCATCAAGTTCTTCGCCCGCGGCGGCCACAAGCTCCCCGACGAGCTGGAGGACCGCATCGAGGAGACCTACCGGGCGCACGCCTCCGGCGAGCCGTGGGACCGGCCCACCGGCGCCGGGGTCGGCCGGGTGCGGACCTACGACGAGGGCTTCGACAACTACATCGCCCACCTCATCGGCGTGCTGCCGAACCGCCTGGACGGGCTGAAGGTCGTCATCGACGGCGCGCACGGCGCCGCCGCCCGGGTCTCCCCGGAGGCGTTCGCCCGGGCCGGCGCCGAGGTGGTCACCATCGGCACCGACCCCGACGGCCTCAACATCAACGACGGCTACGGCTCCACCCACCTGGACCGGCTGCGCGCCGCGGTGGTCGAGCACGGCGCGGACCTCGGGGTGGCGCACGACGGCGACGCGGACCGCTGCCTCGCGGTGGACGCCGCCGGCCAGGACGTGGACGGCGACCAGATCCTCGCCGTGCTGGCGCTGGCGCTGCGCGAGGCCGGCCGGCTGCGCGGCGACACCGTGGTCGGCACCGTGATGTCCAACCTCGGCTTCAAGCTGGCCATGGAGCGCGAGGGCGTCCAGCTGGTGCAGACCGCGGTCGGCGACCGCTACGTGCTGGAGGAGATGAAGAGCCACGGGTACGCGCTCGGCGGCGAGCAGTCCGGCCACGTCATCGTGCTGGACCACGCCACCACCGGCGACGGGACCCTGACCGGGCTGCTGCTCGCCGCCCGGGTCGCCGCCACCGGCCGCAGCCTCGCGGAGCTGGCCGCCGTGATGGAGCGGCTGCCGCAGGTGCTGATCAACGTGCCGGACGTGGACAAGTCCCGGGTGGCCACCTCCACCGAGCTGGGCGCCGCGGTGATCGAGGCCGAGCGCGAGCTGGGCACCACCGGCCGGGTGCTGCTGCGCCCGTCGGGCACCGAGCCGCTGGTCCGGGTCATGGTGGAGGCCGCCGACATCGAGCAGGCCCGCTCGGTCGCCGGTCGGCTGGCGGACGCGGTGAAGTCCGCGCTGGGCTGAGCGGCGGATCCGCCGGGTGCCGGGGGCCGGCGCCCCCGGCAGGCTGCTCGCGGCTCCGGCTGCCCGGCCGCGGCGTGGCCGGGCGGCGCGGCGGCGCAGCGGTGCCACGACCCCGGTCCGCCCGCCCCACTCCCGGGCTCCATGACCTCGCGGCACCCGGTACCCCACCTCGCCGGGATTCCGGTGGTCCCGGCGGCGGCCAGGCCGGGCCGGGCGGAACGGTGGGGACAGCGGGGGCAGCCGGGGCCCGGCCGGGGTCAGCCGGCCCGGCGGGGCCGGCGCGTGGCGGACGGCCGCCGCCGCACCACCGCCCAGAACAGCTTCTGGGCCAGCAGGGTCAGCGTGCCGGCCAGCACGATCCCGCCGAGGTTGGCGAAGAGCTGCCCGGTGGAGCCCCAGGTCTGGGCGTAGTCCTGGTAGCTGAACGCCACCGCCGCGTTGGCCGCCGCCGGGACGGTGGTGACCGAGATCGCCACCCCGATCAGCGCCCCGGACTTGGCCGAGGTGAGCGAGAGGGTGCCGGCGATCCCGGCGAGGAACGCCACGACGAAGGACATCCAGTCCGGCTGCCAGATGAAGGCCGTGTTGGGGCGGTCCGCCTCCACCATCGACCTCTCGAAGAGCCCGCACCAGGCCATCAGGCCGCTGAACCCGGCGGTGAGCAGCATCGCGGCGGCGAAGCCGACCACCAGCGCGGTCAGCGACCGCCACACCAGGGCGGGGGCGCGCTGCACCAGGGCGGTGGAGATGCCGGCCAGCGGGCCGAACTCCGGGCCGACCGCCATGGCGCCGACGATCAGGATCGCGTTGTCCAGCATCACCCCGCAGGCTGCCAGCATGGTGGCCACCGCGAGGAACGCCACGTAGGTGGCGGAGAGCGTGGACTCCTCGTGGGTCGCCTCGGCCAGGTGCTCCCACAGCACCGCGTCGGCGGCCTCGCCGGGCGCCGCCTCCTCCGCCGCGTCCGCGCTCCGGGAGAGCGTGAGGTCCACGTTCTCCACGGCGATCGAACCCGACCGGTCCAGGCCCGCCGCGCGCAGCCGGGCCAGCAGGACGTCCCCGGCCTCACGGGCCACGTCGCACAGCACGATGTCGCCGGAGGGCTTGCGGGCCGCGCCGGTGAGCACGGCCAGGTGGGTGGTGCCCACCGTCTCCTCGACCAGCCGCACCACCTCGTCGGTGCGGTCGGATGGGCAGATGACCCGCAGATGCAGCATGGCCGCAGCGTAGACCCCGGCCCGGTGGCACGGTCCGGCCGCCCGGGGTCCCCGCCGGGTGCCGCCCGGTCGGAGCCGGTGCGGAGGCGTGGTCGGAGCGGGTGCCGCTCGTCGGGGGCCGGTGCGGCGCGGCCGGGGCGGGTGCCTCCCGCCGGGTCCGGTGCCGCCGGCCCCGCCCGGTCAGAGCTTGCGCAGCGACAGGCGCTGGACCTTGTGGTCCGGCCCCTTGCGCAGCACCAGCGTCGCCCGGCCCCGGGTGGGCGCCACGTTCTCCTCCAGGTTGGGCCGGTTGACGGTCCGCCAGATCATCCGGGCGTAGTCCAGCGCCTCCTCCTCGGAGACCTGGGTGTAGCGGCGGAAGTACGAAAACGGGTTCTGGAACGCGGTCTGCCGCAGCTGCCGGAACCGGCCCAGGTACCAGCGCTCGATGTCCTCGGTCCGGGCGTCCACGTAGACGCTGAAGTCGAAGAAGTCGGCCAGTCCGACGCGGGTCCGGCCGTCGGTGCCGGGCAGCGCGGGCTGGAGCACGTTGAGCCCCTCCACGATGAGGATGTCGGGGCGGTGCACCGTCTGCCGCTCGCCGGGCACGATGTCGTAGATCAGGTGCGAGTACACCGGCGCCGACACCTCCTCCTTCCCGGCCTTCACGTCGGCCACGAAGCGGGTGAGCGCCCGGCGGTCGTAGGACTCCGGGAAGCCCTTGCGGGACATCAGCCCGCGCCGCTGCAGCTCGGCGTTGGGGTGGAGGAAGCCGTCGGTGGTGATCAGCTCCACCCGGGGGTGCTCGGGCCAGCGGGCCAGCAGCGCCTGGAGCAGCCGGGCGGTGGTGGACTTGCCGACCGCGACACTGCCGGCCACGCCTATCACGAACGGGGTCCCCGGCTGGGCCCCGTTCCCCTTCTTGGTGTCGCCGAGGAAGGTGTTGAGCGCGCCCCGCAGGTTGGCGGTCGCCGCGACGTAGAGGTTGAGCAGCCGGGAGAGCGGCAGGTACACCTCCCGCACCTCGTCCAGGTCGATGACGTCGCCCAGCCCGCGGAGCTGCTCGACCTCCTCGGCGGTCAGCGGCAGCGGGGTCTTCTCGCGCAACGCGCTCCACTCCGCGCGGGAGAGGTCCACGTACGGGCTCGACTCGGTGCGCCGCGACGCGGTGCGCGCTGGGGACGTGATCACCTCTTCATTGTCGGCGTTCGGCGGGCCGGGTGGGGCGTGGAGTAGGTCACGCCCGGAGAACCCCGGGGGAACGCCGGGAGGCCCCCGGGGAACACCCGGAGGACGTTCGGCCAACCCCCGGGGAGCGCCCCAGGTCGCCCGGGGATCACCGGCACGGGCCGGCGGCCGCCCGGGAGGCGCCGGGAGGCCGCCGGAGCCGTCCGGGGACCGGACACCGGACCACCGGAGCCGCCCGGGGGCCGGGCACGCAGGCCCGGACACCCGGGGCCCGAGCCCGTGGGCCCGGACGCGGGAGACCTGGGTGCGGGAGATCCGGACGTGGGAGACCCGGACGCGGGAGAGCCGGAGGCCGGGGTCCCGGACATCCGGCCGGACGCGCAGGCCACGGCACACCGGACGCGCGCACGCAGGCGCCGCACGCGCGGGCCCGGCGCCGGTGCGGCGGCGAAGGACCGGCGGTCAGCCCGGCAGCAGGCCCTGGGTGGTCTCGGTCGCCTTGGTGGACGTGGGGTCGGGGACCGGCACCCGGACCGCCACCCCGAAGTCCGTCAGGTCCATGGTGATGGTCACCTCGGTGCCGCCCATCGCGGAGGCGAGCCGCACCCGGGCCAGCCGCCCCTTCCCGTCCACCCAGGCGTCCGCGGTGACCGGCAGGTCCTCGCCCTCCTTCTCCCGCAGCGCCTCCACCTTGGCGAGGGTCAGCGGATCCAGCCGGGCGGCGACGGTGTCGTGGCCGAGGGTGCCGCGGTAGTGCGTGGTCCGCTCGCCGCGGATCCGCTCGGTGCCGCGCTCGCGCACATCCCGCATGCCGGAGACCTGCCACAGCAGGTGCTCGGGGTCGTTCGCCGGGGACCGCAGCAGGTAGTGGGCCTGCGCCCGGTCCCGGTCGATCACCGCCCAGGTGTCCTTGCCGAGGTTGCCCAGCGGCCGGAGGTAGACCTTCCCGCCACCGAAGACCTCGTCCATGTGGTCGATCGCGCCGCCCGGCATCCGCACCGACAGCTTCCCGGTGTCCTTCGCCATGTCGAACGGGCCGCTCGCGGTCAGCTCGAAGCCGCCCTTGTCGCTGGTGACCTTCACCCGCTCGGTGATCCGGGCGCTGGTCCGGCCGGTCTCGCCGGCCGCCACCGACACCGGGGTGGACTTCTTCCCGTCCCCGCCGTCCCCGCCGGAGTCCGAGGAGCAGGCGGTCGCCGTGGCCAGCAGCGCGGCGAGGAGCGGACCGGTGACGGCGGTGACGGTGGCGCGGCGCACATGACCCCCAGGACGGACGAGGCGGACGCGGCCGGGGGCCGCTGGCGCGCATTATGCACCTCGCCCGTTCCGCCGGGCCCTCGCGCGTCCGCGGCGGCCCGGGTCGTAGGCTTCCGGCCATGTGCGGAATCGTTGGTTATGTGGGAGGGCAGTCCGCCCTCGACGTGGTGCTCGCCGGACTGAAGCGGCTGGAGTACCGGGGTTACGACTCGGCCGGTGTGGCCGTGCTGGCCGACGGCGGCCTGGCCGCCGCCAAGAAGGCCGGCAAGCTGGCGAACCTGGAGAAGGAGCTGGCCGACCGCCCGCTGCCCACCGGCGGCACCGGCATCGGGCACACCCGCTGGGCCACCCACGGCGGGCCCACGGACGCCAACGCCCACCCGCACCTGGACAACTCCGGCCGGGTCGCCGTCGTCCACAACGGCATCATCGAGAACTTCGCCGCGCTCCGCGCCGAGCTGACCGACCGCGGCCACGAGCTGGCCTCGGAGACCGACACCGAGGTGGTCGCGCACCTGCTCGCCGAGTCGTTCTCCTCCTGCGGCGACCTGGCCGAGGCGATGCGCCAGGTGTGCCGCCGGCTGGAGGGCGCGTTCACCCTGGTGGCGGTGCACGCCGACGCGCCGGACGTGGTGGTCGGGGCGCGCCGCAACTCCCCGCTGGTGGTCGGCGTCGGTGAGGAGGAGGCGTTCCTCGCCTCCGACGTCGCCGCGTTCATCGCCCACACCCGGGAGGCGATCGAGCTGGGCCAGGACCAGGTGGTCGAGCTGCGCCGGGACGGGGTGACGGTCACCGACTTCGACGGCGCCCCCGCCGAGGTCCGTACGTACCACGTGGACTGGGACGCGTCGGCCGCCGAGAAGGGCGGCTACGACTACTTCATGCTCAAGGAGATCGCCGAGCAGCCGAAGGCGGTCGCCGACACCCTGCTGGGCCGGATCGACGCCTCCGGCTCGCTGCGGCTGGACGAGATCCGCATCCCGGTGTCGGTGCTGCGGGAGGTGGACAAGGTCGTCATCGTGGCCTGCGGCACCGCCTTCCACGCCGGCATGATCGCCAAGTACGCCATCGAGCACTGGACCCGCATCCCCTGCGAGACCGAGCTGGCCAGCGAGTTCCGCTACCGGGACCCGATCATGGACTCGCGCACCCTGGTGATCGCCATCTCCCAGTCCGGCGAGACCATGGACACCCTGATGGCGCTGCGGCACGCCCGTGAGCAGGGCGCGAAGGTGCTGGCCATCTGCAACACCAACGGCTCGACCATCCCGCGCGAGTCGGACGCGGTGCTCTACACCCACGCCGGCCCGGAGGTCGCCGTCGCCTCCACCAAGGCGTTCCTCACCCAGCTCGTCGCCTGCTACCTGGTCGCCCTCTACCTGGGCCAGGTGCGCGGCACCAAGTGGGGTGACGAGATCCAGGCGGTGATCCGCGAGCTGTCGGAGATCGGCACCCAGGTGGACGAGGTGCTGGAGACGATGGAGCCGGTGCGCGAGCTGGCCCGCACCCTCGCCACCAAGAACACCGTCCTCTTCCTGGGCCGGCACGTCGGCTACCCGGTGGCGCTGGAGGGCGCGCTGAAGCTCAAGGAGCTGGCCTACATGCACGCCGAGGGCTTCGCGGCCGGCGAGCTGAAGCACGGGCCGATCGCGCTCATCGAGGACGACCTGCCGGTGGTGGTCGTGGTCCCGTCGCCGCGCGGCCGGTCGGTCCTGCACGACAAGATCGTCTCCAACATCCAGGAGATCCGGGCCCGCGGCGCCCGCACCATCGTCATCGCCGAGCGCGGCGACGAGGCGGTCGCGCCCTACGCCGACCACCTCATCGAGATCCCGCCGACCCCCACGCTGCTCCAGCCGCTGGTCGCCACCGTCCCGCTCCAGGTGTTCGCCTGTGAGCTGGCCACCGCGCGCGGCAACGAGGTGGACCAGCCGCGGAACCTGGCCAAGTCCGTGACGGTGGAGTGACCCGGTGATCATCGGAGTCGGCATCGACGTCGCCGAGATCGACCGGTTCGCGGACGCCATGGAGCGGACCCCGGGCATGGCGGCCCGCCTCTTCGTCGAACGGGAACTGCTGCTGCCCAGCGGGGAGCGGCGCGGCATGGCGTCGCTCGCCGCCCGGTTCGCCGCCAAGGAGGCGCTGGCCAAGGCGCTGGGCGCGCCGGGCGGCATGTACTGGACCGACGCCGAGGTGATCACCGAGGACAGCGGCCGGCCCCGGCTGTCGGTCCGCGGCACGGTGGCCGCCCGCGCCGCCGAACTCGGCGTCAAGCAGTGGCACGTGTCGCTCAGTCACGACGCCGGGGTCGCCTCCGCGGTGGTCATCGCGGAGGGCTGAGCCGGCCCCGGGCGGTGCGGGTCCCCCGGGCCGCCCCGGACCGCCCGGGGCCGGCCCATGTCCGGCGGCGGTCAGGACGCGGTGGCGAGGAGGCCGGTGCCCAGTGGACTGGCGGTGTGCAGCGCGGTGTTGTGGTGGCGCATGGTGGTGGTCAGCCCGGCGGTGCGCAGCACGGTCGCGTGCTGGCTGGCGCTGGCCGGTGAGATGCCGGCCCGGCGGGCGAGTTCGGTGGTGGTGCAGCCGGGATGGTGGGCGATGGTCCACAGCACCACGGCGCGGGTGTGGCCGAGCAGCGCCGCCAGCGAGTCGGGCACGGTGCTCAGGGCCCGGGCGGTGTCCGTGGGCGGCAGGTACAGGTCGGTCTCCCGGAGCCCCACCGGGTACGTGATCCAGGGCTGGGGTTCGGCCTCGTCGTTGAGCACCGGGTACACCGCGCCGAAGGCGGAGGGGATCAGCAGCAGGCCGCGGCCCTGGAGGCAGATGTCGCCCTCGAAGCCGGACGCCGTGCTCAGCTCCAGGACCGGCGGACGCCACCGGATGCGGCGGGGGTTGAGCCCGGCCAGCAGGGCGTCCAGTCCGCCCTGGCCGAGCTGGCGCCGGCGCATCGCCTGGTCCGCGTCGCCGAGCGCGTCCAGCCGCGGCCGGTAGGGGGCGATGATCTGCTGGTAGACGTGGCCGACGGTGTCGGCCAGCTCCAGCAGCAGCCGCCGGTCCGAGCCGATCGACCGGGTCCAGGCGGGCACCGGGCGCCGGCCGCCGCGCTCGGCCCAGGCCTCCATGTCCGCGCGCAGGCGTGCGGCGGGCGTGGCCCGGATCAGGTCGAGTGCCTCGTCGAGGCCGCCCACCGTGGCGTGGTCCAGGAAGTCGACCGACCAGCCGACCGGCGGGACCAGGTCGAACAACATCCTCACCTGCGGTGACAGCCGCTTCAGCGATTCCCGCCGCCAGGGCCCGAACCGGGTCGGGTGGCTCTGCTCCTGGAGCAGCCGCAGCGCGATGTTCAGTTCCAGCATCGGACGCGGTGCCTCCGCCAGACGGGTACGGGCCAGGTCCTGGGCGGTGAAGTGGATACGCAGCGGCATGGCCCAGAGCCTGTCCGGGATGCCGTTGTTCGGGCCAGGCCGAAACACGTCGATCCGCCGGTGGCCGACCGGCCATGCTGTTCCCACGGGCACACGGTGGCGATACGGCACCGAGGGCCCGCGGGCCGCCTGTGGGAGAACGCGGCGGCGGCCCGGCCCCCGCCCGCGCGACAGGCGCGGCGGGGACCACGGGGGAGACGATGGGGGGCCGGGAACGGGGGGCCCGGCCCCATCGCTCCGTCCCGCGCCCGTATCGCCCCGCGCCGCGACGACGGCGCCCCGCGCACGCCCCTGCGCCCGGCCGGCGTCCGCTCGCCGTGCGGCCCGGCCCCGGTGCGTGGCACGGGCCCGTCCCGGCGACACCGGCGCGCCCTCGGGTACGGGAATTCCCGCCCGCCGCCGGTCTTTTCCGCGGCGCCGCGATCCCGTTCAATGACACCGGTCAGCTGTGTGTCGGCAAGGGGGGCCGGATGGCGGACGATCCCGGGCGGGGCGAGCCTCCACCGGGACCCCGGCAGCCAGCTCGTCCGCGCCCCCCGGCCGCCTCCTCCGGGTCCCCGGCCGCCACCTCACCGCCCTCGGCCGCCACCACCGTCGCTCCCACCACGCCGCCCGCCCCTTCGCTGCCCGCCCTCCCCGGGGATGGCGCCGGGTGGAGGAAGCAGGGCTCACGGCGGTGTTCGCGGTTCCGGAGGGATGGACCCGGACAGGGAGGAACGACATCCAGAGCATCTGGGCCTCGCCCGGCAACGGCAGCTCTTCGAGACGGCCCGCGCCCAGCTGTGACGGACGTCGAGTGACCCGTCACCACCGCCCGCCGCCTGCCACCCGCCGCGGCGCCCGCACCGGCCGGTGTGCACGTCCGGCGCCGGCGTCCGGGCCCGTGGCGGCCCGGTATCCGCGGGGCCACCGGTCGCGCGCCCGCGCCGGCCGTCGCGGCGCGGGCGCGGGCGGGCGACCGGCAGGCCCTACCGGAAGGCGCCGTTGCGCCGCTGGACCGGGTACCGGCAGTCCGGGGCGAAGTCCGGGACCGGCCGGCCGTCCAGCGCGTAGCAGAGCGCCGCGTGCAGCTGCTCCGCCTCCGCCGCGGTCAGCACCAGGTCGGCGGCGCCGACCACCTGCCCGTCGCGGGTGACCGTCAGCGGCACCGCGACCCCGCCGTCGTCCCCGTCCCGGCGTGGCCGGTGGCCCGGGCGCGGGCCGATCCGCCAGTCACTCATACCGGGGCCACCTCCTCTCCCGTGCGGGAGCCGGTGCCGGGCGGGCCGGGCGGGTCCGTCGCCGGTCCCGGGGCCGGGCCGGTGTCCGGCCCGGCCGCCAGCCGCAGGCCACGGCTCTCGGCGACGCGCAGCGCGTCCGTCAGCGCCTCGGTCAACCGGGCGACGACGTACCGCAGTTGCCCGGTGTCGGCCTTCCGGTCCTCGACCACCGCCCGCGCGTGCCGGATCATCTCGCCGCCCATGCGCAGCTGTACGGCCTCCATCTCGTCGGCCAGCCGCCACAGATGGCTGTCCGTCGCGTCGGCGAGCAGGTAGGCGGGCCGGCCGCCGGGTCCGGTCCACGGCAGCAGCCGGGCGTGCGCGCTCACCGGCCCGCCTCCGTCATCAGGTACGCGCCGAGGTCGATCCGGCCACCGTGCACCGCGAGCACCAGGGTCCGCCGGTGCCGCCACCGGCGCAGTGCCTCCTCGCGTTCCTGGTGTTCCTCGTGGGCGACCCGGTACGGGCGGACCAGCGCGACGTCCTCGGCGCGGAGAACGGGCGCGGGGCGGTGCGGCGGTGGCGCCGCCGGTGGGGCGGTGACCGGCCCGGCCTCCGCGGCCCGGCGGGCGCCGCGGGTGGTGGTCCGGCCGGTGGCCCGGTGACGGCCCGATGAGCGGAACACCGCGTGCAGCAGCATGTCGAGGAACCACGCGATAGCGTGGGGCATGTCCGCAACCTCCGTTGGGTAGCTGTGGGCCACGCCCTCGGGCCGGTGCACTCGGTCGCGAGGGTCCCATGTGTTTTTCACGGTCTGTGGCGCTTCCCTCACAGCGTGCAGGGTCCGCTCCCTACGCTGCCAGTAGGGCGAGGCTGACAACGCCTCTTTCAACACTGGGAGCTGCCCATGGAGATCGAACGCAGGCCACGGACCCCCAGGGAGAAATACGGCGAGGAACTGAGACTCCGCCGGATGGCCGCCGGGCTGACCCAGGAGACGCTGAGCGAGCGCGTGGTGTGCTCGCCCACCCTGATCAGCCACTTCGAGGCGGGCCGACGCCTCCCCAAGCCGGACGACGCGGCGCGCATCGATCAGGCGTTGGGCACGGATGGGTTCTTCCTGCGGTGGCTGGAGGACCTGGAGTCCAAGTTCGCTGACCATTTCGCGGTTGTGGCGGAGTTGGAGCCGCACGCCGTGGAGATCCAGCAGTACAGCATCTCCCTCGTCCCCGGTTTGTTGCAGACGGAGGCCTATGCGCGGGCGGTCTTCGAGGCGTACAGCCCGAACCAGCGGGCCGATCTTGACGAGCGGATCGTCAACCGCATGAGCCGTGTTCGGATTCTCGATGATCCGTTGCAGCCGGTGCTGTGGACGGTGCTGGACGAAGCGGTTCTACGCAGGCCCGTGGGCGGGCGGCGGGTGATGGCCGAGCAGTTGCGGAGAATCGCAGACCTGGCGGAGACACGTCGGCTGCGGCTGCACGTCCTGCCGTTCTCGGCGGGGGCACACTCGCTGATGGAGAGCATGATGACTCTCATGACCTTCGAGGATGCCGCCCCCATCGCGTACGTCGAAGGGTTCCGCTCCGGGCATTTGATGGATGACCCGTCGCTGGTACGCGCGTGTCAGTCGGCCTACGCTCTTGCCCTGAGCGAAGCGGCAACCCGACAGGAGTCCCTGGCCCTCATCAGGGCTGTAGCGGAAGAATACGATCATGGTTAGCAGTGAGCACGTCGCCCCCGGTCCCTCCGCATTCACCGACTGGTTCAAGTCGAGCTACAGCGGAGGAAGCAACGGCGACTGCCTCGAAGTGGCGCGCGGCTGCGCCGGCGTCCCCGTGCGCGACAGCAAGAACCCGACCGGCCCGGCGCTGGTGTTCTCGGCGGAGGGCTGGTCGGCGTTCGTGTCGGCCGTGAAGCGCGGGGAGTTCCCCGCCGGCTGACCGGCGGCGCGCGACCACGCGAATACGACGTGGTGCGGCGGGCCCCGGGGCGGGGCCCGCCGCACCACGTCGTCGTGTCACGCGTCGAGCGAGAGCGCGTTCTTCGCCCGGTCCACCGACTCCTCGGCGGCCGGGTTGCCCGGGTTCTCGGTGGCCAGGGCCTGGTTGAGGGTGACGAAGGGGCGCAGGCGCTCCTCGTAGCGGGGGAGGGCGACGCGGTGGTCACCGCCGGCCTTCGCGAGTTCGTCGGCGAGGACGTACGCCCCCACCAGGGCGAGGCTGGTGCCCTGGCCGGAGAGCGGCGACGGGCAGTATCCGGCGTCCCCCACCAGGACCGTCCGTCCCCGCGACCACCGGTCCATCCGGATCTGGGCCATCGCGTCGAAGTAGAAGTCGGGCGCGGTGTGCATCGCCTTCAGCAGCCGGGGGGTGTCGCCGCCGAGGTGGGCCAGCCGGTCGGCGAGCAGCGTCCGGTGGGCGTCCGTGTCGCGGTGGTCGTGGTCGGCGAGCGGCTCGGACCGGAAGCCGACGGTGGCGCGCAGCTCGGTGTTGTCGCGCACCGGGTAGACGCAGGTGGTGGTGGTCTCGTCCTGGGACCACACCTGCCAGTCCTCCAGGCCGAGGAAGTTGTCGGTGGAGAAGACGCCGACGTAGGAGCCCAGGTGGTGGGCGAACCGGGCCTCCTCCCCGAAGGCCAGCCGGCGCACCGTCGAGTGCAGCCCGTCCGCGCCCACCACCAGGTCGAACGTCCGGTCGGGGGCGTGTTCGAAGCCGACGCGTATCCCCTCGGGCCCGTCCGGTCCGTCCGGTCCGTCCGTCCGGTCCGTCCCGGCCGGGGTGCCGTCGAGCGTGACCACCGAGTCGCCGAAGAGGAATTCCGTTTCCGGCGCGGTCCGTTCGTACAGCAGCCGGGTCAGGTCCTCACGGAGGAGTTCGCAGTCGTCGCTGTCGAGCCGGCCGCTGCTGAGGGCCATTTCGGTGGAGCGCCACTGCTCCCTCCCGTCACCGTCGAGCATCGTCATCCCGCGGGTCCGGGTGCGTGCCTGTCGCACCTGGTCCAGCAGCCCCATCCGCTCCAGCACGGCGAGGGCGACCCCGCGCACGTCGATCGCGTGGCCACCGGTGCGGACCGCCGGGGCGCGCTCGACCACGGTGGTGGTCCAGCCGTGGCGGCGCAGCCAGTAGGCGGTGGCCAGCCCGGCGACGCCCGCCCCGGAGACGAGCGCGGTCCGGGCGGGAGAGACGGGCCGGGCGGTACGGGTGATCGGCATGGCGGAAACCCTTCTTACGGCGTACGCGGAACGGCGACCGAAGCCGCAGGTCCTTTCGGTGACGCCGAATGTACGTCGTAGACCTGGCCCGGAGGCAGTCGTTTCGGCGGGTTGTTCGGCTCGCTGTACTAGGTCAGAGACGGCCGGCGCGCCGTTGTCGCTGGTAGCCTCTGTCCTAGTACAGCGGTGTTGCGGGAGAGAGGAGTGCGGACATGTCCGAGGACACCCGTCCTCCGTATCTGCGGATCGCCGGCGAGCTGCGGCGGCGGATCGTCACCGGTGAGCTGGCGCCTGGTGGCCGGCTGCCCTCCACGCGCCGGGTCGCGCAGGAGTGGGGCGTGGCCCTGGCCACCGCGACCAAGGCACTGGCCGCGCTGCGCCAGGAGGGGCTGATCGAGGCGCAGCCGAGGGTGGGCACGGTGGTGGCCGCCCCCCGCCGGCGCCCGGCGGTCCCGGAGCGGCGCGCCGCGGGTTCCGAGCGGCGTCCGGCGGCTTCCGCCGGGCACCCGTCCGGGGGCGGGGCCCGTCCGGGGCCGGTGGACGACGGCCCGGAGCACGGCGCGGCGCCCGGACGGGAGCTGTCCCGGGAGCGGATCGTGCGTACCGCCATCGAGATCGCCGACACCGAGGGGCTGCCCGCCCTCTCCATGCGGGGGATCGCGGCGCGGCTGGGTTCCGCCGCCATGTCGCCGTACCGCTACGTCGCCAGCAAGGACGACCTGGTCCACTCGATGGCGGACACCGTGCTCGGTGAGCTGAGGTGGCCCGCGCGCCCGCCGGCCCACTGGCGCGACCGGCTGGCGATGGGCGCCCGGGCCCTGTGGGCGGTGCACCGCGCCCACCCGTGGCTGGCGCAGATCGGACCGCTCACCCGCCCGCTGATGCTGCCGAACCTGATGGCGTACTCGGACTGGATGCTCAGCGCCCTGGACGGGCACGGCCTGGACGCTGCGACCATGCTCGACATCAATGTGCTGCTGTACAGCCATGTCCAGGGCATCGCCGTCCAACTGGAGCGGGAGGCCCAGGCCCGGAGCGCCACCGGGGTCTCGGAGGAGGAGTGGATGGCATCCCAGGAACCGGCCCTCGCCGAACTGGTCTCCTCCGGCGCCTACCCGACCCTCCGACGGGTGCTGTCGGCCGTCGGCGAGAGCGGCTACGACCTGCGCCTGGACGAGCTGTTCGAGATGGGACTGCGGTCCGTGCTCGACGGGCTGGCGGCGCTCGTGGAACGGCAGGACCGGCACCGGGAGGGTCCGGCGGCGGCGGACGGATGACCGGGTCGGCAGGCGCCGGCGCCGGGAGACGGGCGGGCCGGCGTGACCGGCCGGGAGGTGCCCGCGTCGCCGGGGGAGCGGTCCGGGACGGGCGCCGGCGCCGGGGGCCCGTCCCGGGCGGTGGCCGGGAGGCCGCCGGCGTGCGGGCCCGCTCGGGATCAGCCGGTGCGGACGTCCGCCCACGCCCCCGGCAGCGCCTGCGCCACCTCGTGGGCGGTGATCGGCGACCCCGGCCGGCCGGCCACCCGGCGGGCGGCGAGCCCGTGCAGGTACGCCCCGGCCGCCGCCGCGTCGCGCGGGTGGAGCCCGGCCGCCAGCAGCGAGCCGACCAGCCCGGAGAGCACATCACCGCTGCCGGCGGTGGCCAGCCAGCCGGTGCCGGTGGGGTTGACCCGGGCCGGGCCGGTGGCCGAGGCGATCAGGGTGGTGGACCCCTTCAGCAGCGCGGTGGCGCCGAACCGCTCGGCCAGCGCGCGCACCGACCGCAGCCGGTTCGCCTCCACCTCCGCGCGGGAGGTGCCCAGCAGCGCCGCCGCCTCCCCGGCGTGCGGGGTGAGCAGGGTCGGCGCCCGCCGCTCACCGGCGTCCGGCAGCAGCCGCAGCCCGTCCGCGTCCACCAGGACCGGCACGTCGGAGGCGACCACGTCGGCCAGCGCGCGCCGGGCGTCCTCGTCGTCACCGAGCCCCGGCCCGACCACCCAGGCCTGGACCCGGCCGGCCTTGTGCGGCGGCCCGGCGTGCACCAGCGCCTCGGGGAAGCGGGCGATCACCGCGTCCGCGGCCGGGCCCACGTACCGCACGGCCCCCGCGCCGCCGCGCAGCGCCCCGGCCACCGCCAGCACCGCCGCGCCCGGGTAGCGCGCCGAACCGGCCACCACGCCCACCACACCGCGCCGGTACTTGTCGCTCTCCGGCGCGGGGGCGGGCAGCAGCCGGGCGATGTCCGCGTGCTGGAGCGCCACCACGTCCGGCTCCGGCGGCAGAAAGGGGCCCAGCCCGATGTCGATCAGCCGCAGCGCGCCGGCCCGTTCGTGGGCCGGGTCGATCAGCAGGCCCGGCTTGTACGCGCCGAAGGTGACGGTGAGGTCGGCGGTGACCGCCGCACCGGACACCTCGCCGCTGTCCGCGTCCACCCCGCTGGGCAGGTCCACGGCGACCAGGGGGGCGCGGACCGACTCCAGCAACCGTTCCGCGACCGGGCGGAGGCCGCCCCGGCCCCCGATACCGACGATGCCGTCGATCACCAGGTCGGCGCCTGCCACGGCCGCCACCGCCTCGCCGGACACCGGGGTCTCCCCGGGTGCGGCGGTCTCCGCGGGGCCGGCACCGGGTGCGGTGGCGGGCGTCGTGCCGGGGGTGGCGGTGGCGGCCGTGGTGGCGTGGACGATCCGGCCGCCGGCCGTGCGCAGCGCCCGCAGCCCGCCGGGGTGCGCCCGGTCGGGGCTGAGCAGGACGGCGGTCACCCCGGCGCCCCGGCGGGCCAGGAGGGCGCCGGCGTACAGCGCGTCACCCCCGTTGTCCCCGCTGCCCACCAGCAGCGTGACCCGGGCGCCGTAGGTGCCGGAGGGCCCTCCCGGGCGGCGCGGCCGGCGGCGGGGACCGGCCGGGGCGGGGCGGCCCGGCGGTCCGAGCAGTTCGACGCAGGCGGCGGCCAGTCCGGCGGCGGCGCGGCGCATCAGCGCACCCTCCGGCAGCCGCGCCATCAGCTCGCGTTCGGCGGTCCGTACGGTCTCGACGCGGTAGGCGGTCCTCATGCCCACAGTCTCCCAACGCCGGCCCGCCGCGTCGCCGTGCGGGCCCGCCGTGCCGTGGCCGTCCGCGCCGTCGCCGTGGGCGTCCGCGGCACCGTGGACGGTCGCGCCGTGGGGGCCGGGGTGTCGTGGATGCCCGCCGCGCCGTGGCGGCCGGGGTCGCCGTGGGCGTCGCGCGCCGGGCGGAGTCCGGGCGTCGGGGGTCGGTCGCGGTCAGTCCACGGTGGCCTCGAAGAGCGCGACGCAGCCGTAGACCGTCACCCGGTACCGGGAGAACCGCTTCTCCAACTGCTCGTGGAGGTCTTCCAGGTCGTCCTCGGTGTTGTGGAAGCTGCGGACGGCGTTGAGCCGGCCGAGCGCGAACCGGGCGCGGCGGGTGACCGGAACGCCCCGCGAGAGCACCGTGCTGCCGAAGATCTTCCCGCCGGGGCGGACGCAGCCGGCGGTGTGGTCGAAGGCGATGGCCTTCTCCGGGATGTCGCCCGGCACACAGTGCAGCATCAGATTGAGCGCGGCCGAACCGTGGGACCCGACCAGCCGCGGGAACGGCTTCAGCACGCTCCCCAGGTGGGTCGTCACCTCGTACCGGGCCAGCCGGCGGGCGGCGTGGGCGAGGCAGTGCGGGTTGAGGTCGAACAGGGTGATGCGCGGCCGGTCCACCGGCATGGCGCAACGGTCCAGCAGCCGGCCGGTGCCGACCCCGATGTCCAGGTGCGTCTCGGCGATGTTGCGCTCGTACAACCGCAGCAGGGCACTCTCCGGGACCTTCCAGAACAGCGGGCAGGTCAGCCCGTACACCAGCGTGTCGTACAGCCGGAGGGTGAGCGGGTTGTACTGCTCGTGCCCCACCTGGTGGTCGACGGGCATGGGGCGGACGGTCATGAGCCCTCCTCGCGGGCACGGCGGAGATCGGTGGAACGACAGCGCGGCGCACCGGCGGTCGGGGTGGTCCGGGGTCGGCCGGGGGCCGGAGGTCCGGCACCCGTCCGCCGGGGTGGGCGGGCCGGATGCCGCCGGGGACCGCCCGGGCCGCCCGGACCGCCGCCCGGTCGGGGGTCCGGATCCGGGTCCCCTGAGTGGAGCCGGGCCTGGACCGGGTGGCTTCCGGGGCCGGGCGGTCCGGTGCCGCACGGTCCGGGCCGGGGCCCGGTCCGGGGTCCGGGTGCCTGGTCAGGGGTGGTCCGGGGCCGGGCGGCCGGTCGTAGGGCCGCAGTACGGCCGCGATGCGCCGCGTGATCTTCCCCCGGCCGGCTGGAGGAGCGGCGGAGTGCCACTCGAACGGGACCCCCCGGGGCGTGTCCCCGGGCCGTCCGGCGGTACCCGGACCGGCCGTCCGGGTGGGCCCCAGGGGCGCGGGGTGCGGAACACGGACCGGTCGGGGTGCGGACCGGGCAGGCGGGGGCCGGGGGCAGGCGGGCCGGGGGCGCCGGGGGTCGGACCGTACGCCCGGCCGGGGGCGCGGTGGGCGGCGGGTGCGGGCCGCCGTCCGGGCCGTACGCCCGTCCCCGGACCGTACGCGTGGGGGCGCGGGCGCCGCCGGGCCCGGCACGGGCAGACCTGGGCGCCGCCGGGCCCGGCACGGGCGGGTGCGGGTGGGCCCGGGACCGTACGCGCGGGGTGCGGCTGCGCGGCGGGCGGGGCGCCGGGGGGCCGGGCGCCGGGCGCCGGGGCAGAGGGGATCAGGGACCGGGCGGGGATGCCGCGGACGCCCCGCCGCGCCGTCCTGAGACACTGACGGGGATGACTGCGACTTCCGGAAATACGTCCTCCGCCGCCGCGGTGCCGCCGGTGCGGGTCCGCGCCGAGATCGACCTGGCCGCGCTGCGCGCCAACGTGCGCGCGGTCCGGGAACGAGTCGGGCCGCGGGTCCAGGTGATGGCCGTGGTCAAGGCGGACGCCTACGGCCACGGGGCCGTCCGCTGCGCCCGCGCCGCCCGCCAGGCCGGGGCCACCTGGCTCGGCACGGCCACCCCGGACGAGGCGCTCGTCCTGCGCGCGGCCGGTGACTCCGGCCGGCTGATGTGCTGGCTGTGGACCCCGGGCGGGCCCTGGCGCGAGGCGGTCGAGGCCGACGTGGACGTGTCGGTCAGCGGCCTGTGGGCGCTGCGCGAGGCCGTCGCCGCCGCCCGCGCGGTGGGCCGCCCGGCCCGGGTGCACCTCAAGGCCGACACCGGGCTCGGCCGCAACGGCTGCCAGCCCGGCGACTGGCCGGAGCTGGTCGACGCCGCCCGGGCCGCCGAGGCCGACGGCACGGTCCGGGTGACCGGGCTGTGGTCGCACTTCGCCTGCGCCGACGAGCCCGGGCACCCCTCCATCGACGCCCAGCTCACCGCGTTCCGGGAGATGACCGGGTACGCCACGGCGCGGGGTCTGACCCCCGAGGTCCGGCACATCGCCAACTCCCCGGCGACGCTGACCCTGCCGCACGCCCACTTCGACCTGGTCCGGGCCGGCATCGCCATCTACGGGATCTCCCCGAGCCCGGAACTCGGCGTCCCCGCGGACTTCGGGCTCCGCCCGGTGATGACCCTGACCGCCTCGCTGGCGCTGGTCAAGCGGGTGCCCGGCGGCCACGGGGTGAGCTACGGGCACCACTACACCACCCCGGGGGAGACCACCTTGGCCCTGGTCCCGGCCGGGTACGCCGACGGCATCCCGCGGCACGCCTCGGGATGCGGGCCGGTGCTGGTGGCCGGCAAGTGGCGGACGGTGGCCGGCCGGGTCGCGATGGACCAGTTCGTGGTGGACCTCGGCGGGGACAGCGCCGAGGTGGGCGACGAGGCGGTGCTCTTCGGGCCGGGTGACCGGGGGGAGCCGACCGCCGAGGACTGGGCCAACGCCGTCGGCACCATCGCGTACGAGATCGTCACCCGGATCGGCGCCCGGGTGCCGCGCGTCTACCGCGACGCGGAGAGCGACGCCCACGGGACCGGCGCGGTGGGCGCGGCCGGAGCGGCGGCGACCATGACCGGCGGGGCGCGCGTCACGGGCGGGCCGCAGCCGGCCACGGGGGGCTGACCCATGGGCGACGGAGCGTCGGCGTGGACCAGCGGCTGGCGGCGCAACGCCTCGGTCGCCGGTGCCGCCATCGGTGTGGCCGCCGCCGGCGCCGCGGCCGGCGTCGCCCTGGAACGGGCGCTGGTCGGGCGCGGGGTGCGCCACAAGGCGCGGCTGGCGCTGGACGCGGCGGGCCCGTTCGGCACGCTGCGCGGCACCCCCGGAACCGCCGTCGCCGACGACGGCACCGAACTCCACTACGAGATCGACGAGATCGGCGAGGCCGGTCCGGACGGCACCGGACAGGGCCCGGGGCAGGCCCCCGGCCGGAATCTCGGCCGAGACCTGGGCCAGGACCTCGGCGCGGAGCCCGTGCCCGCCTCCGTGCCCGCCGTGCCCCGGCCCGCCACCCCGCCGTCCGAGGAGCGTTCCCCCGTGGCGGCGGCGGAGGGACCCCGGCCCGACGCGCCGCTGACCGTGGTCTTCAGCCACGGGTACTGCCTGGCACAGGACTCCTGGCACTTCCAGCGCGCGGCACTGCGCGGGGCGGTCCGTACCGTCTTCTGGGACCAGCGCAGCCACGGCCGTTCCGAACGCGGACGCGCCCAGCGGGACCCGGGCACCCCGGTCACCATCGACCAGCTCGGCCACGACCTGAAGGCGGTCATCGAGGCGGCCGCGCCGGAGGGGCCGGTGGTCCTGGTCGGTCACTCGATGGGCGGCATGACGATGATGGCGCTCGCCGCCCACCACCCCGAGCTGATCCGCGACCGGGTCGTCGGCGCGGCCTTCGTCGGCACCTCCGCGGGCCGGCTCGCGGACGTCAGCTTCGGGCTGCCGGTGGCCGGGGTGAAGGCGGCCCGCCGGGTGCTCCCCGGGCTGCTGCGCGTGCTGGGCTCCCAGGTGGACCTGGTCGAGCGGGGCCGCCGGGTCACCGCCGACCTCTTCGCCGGGCTGGTCAAGCGGTACTCGTTCGGGTCCAAGGAGGTCGATCCGGGGGTCGCCCGGTTCGCCGAGCGCCTGATAGAGGCCACGCCCATCGACGTGGTCGCGGAGTTCTACCCGGCCTTCGTCCAGCACGAGAAGTCCGCGGCGCTGTCCGCCTTCGACGGCCTGCCGGTCCTGGTGCTCGCCGGCGAGGAGGACCTGATCACCCCCAGTGAGCACAGCACGGCCATCGCCGAGGCACTGCCCGGCGCGGAACTCGTGATCGTGCCCGAGGCGGGGCACCTGGTGATGCTGGAGTACCCGGAACTGGTCGGCGACCACCTGGCCCACCTGCTCGCCAGGGCGGAGGCGTACGCCGCCGCACGGCACGACGGGGCCCCGTACCATCGGCCGGTATGAACGACCCGCACGCCGCGGCGGCGCATGTTCCCCCCGTCGCGCCCGCCGTACCCACCGCGACAACCACCCCCCGCCCCCCGCCCTCGCACCCGGCGGCCCGGCGCCCGCCACCGCCCGTACCGAGGTGACGGTCACCACGCCGGAGCGGATGCGGGAACTGGGCCGCCGGCTGGCCGGGTTGCTGCGCCCCGGCGACCTGGTGCTGCTCACCGGTGAGCTGGGCGCCGGCAAGACGACGCTCACCCGGGGCCTGGGCGAGGGGCTGGGCGTGCGCGGCGCCGTCACCTCCCCGACGTTCGTCATCGCCCGTGTCCACCCCTCGCTCGGTGACGGCCCGCCGCTGGTCCACGTGGACGCCTACCGGCTGGGCGGCGGGCTGGACGAGATGGAGGACCTGGACCTGGACGTCTCGCTGCCCGACTCCGTGGTGGCCGTGGAGTGGGGCGACGGCAAGGTCGAGGAGCTGTCCGAGGACCGGCTGCACGTGGTGATCGCCCGGGCGGTCGGCGCGGAAGCGGCCACCTCGGAACCGGCCGGCGCGGAAGCGGCCGGTGCGGGAGCGGCCGACGGGGTGCCGGCCGGCGCGGGAGCGGTGCCGGGCGGTCCGGGCGAGGACGCGGCCCCGGCGGCCGATGTGCGCCGGGTGACGGTGATCGGGGTGGGCCCGCGCTGGGCCGGCGCCGACCTGTCCGTCCTGACGGTCTGACCCCGCCCTGCCCGTTCGTCACTGACGGTCCGACCTCGCCCTGCCCGTTCGTCCTGACGGGCTGACCCGGGCCGGCCTGAGCCGGCCCGAGCCGATTGCCGGTCGGGCCCGTCGGCCCGGCCGGGACCGCCCGGGCCCGATAGCTGGTCGGGCCCGTCGGCCCGGTCACGACCGCCCCGGCCCTGCTGGGCTGGGCCGTCGGGCTCGTATGAGCCGGCCGGCCTGTCCTGGCCCGAGCCGGTCCGCCGGCCGGGCACCCCCGCCCCGCCCCGGCGCAACCGACCGGGCCGCACTGCCCTTCGACCTGGACCGGTCGGCCCGGCGCGCTGTCCGCCCGTCCGGCGTGCGGTCCGACCGTCCGTCGCCGGTCTGTCGCCCCGGTCCGGCGCCGCGCCCGTCGGCCGCCGAGCCACCCGCCGACCCACCCACCTGCCGACCGGTCGTACGGTCCGGCCACCGCACCGCTCCCCGCCGGCCCGCCGCTCGCTTCGCGCCCCCGTGTCCGCCGCCGCGCCGGGGGCAGGAGCGACGGAGGGGCGGACCGTCGCCGCGCCGACCTGGCCGGAGGCGTCGCCGGCAGCGCACCCTGCCACGGGACGACCGCACCCGGTCACCTCGGGCTCATCGTTTCCGACAAGCTGTCGGGAAGATGTTGCGCGGCGGGTGCCGGGCGTGGTCACATGGGAAGGGAGAGGGCTGGTTAGGTCTACCTAACTTTACCGTCCGTCCCCCGCAGCCCTCGGGACTCCCAGGCCCCACAGGAGGCATCCATGTCGGCGCAAGAGCCCCCTGCCGTTCCGATCCGGCGCGACGAGCAGCCGTCGATGCGCGACCTGCTGGCGTCCTGCGCCGCCGCCAACGCGGTCTCCACCCCGCCCGGTGCGGCGGGGGCCGAAGAGGCGGGCGAGGAAGCCGGCGACGGCGCGCCGCAGGAGCGTGCCCGGCGCGCCCGGCAGCGGCCCACCGCACCGGTGATACCCCCGACCCGGGACGCCGCGTAATCCGTTCGGGCGATTTCCCGGACCGTTCCGCCCGAACCGTTCCGCCCGTCCCCGGGCCACTTCCGCCCGTCCCCGGGACACCCCCCGCCCCCGGGACACCGGCGTCCGTGTCCCGGACATCGATGTGCCGGAGCGGCGCCCGCGTCCGGGGCGGCGGTGCGTGACGTCCCTCGTGCCGAGGCCGGCGCCCGGATCGGTGGTGGCCGGATCGGCGGTGGCCCGGAGCAGCGAGGAGGGCACCGGCGCGCGCGGGGGAGCGGTCGGCGCGGGACGGCGTGCGGTGTGGAGGGACGAGGGACGTACGCCGGGAGGCGCGCGGGCCCCGGAGCCGTGCGCGGGTCAGCGCACCACGACGACCTTGGTGTCGATCAGCGCGAAGTCCCACAGCGCCTTGCCGTCCGGGCGGGTCTGCCGGACCGCGCCGGTCTTCTTCCGGGCCTTGGGGTTGGGCAGCGAGCCGTCCAGCGCCGCGCTGAAGCCGAAGACGATGCCGTCCTCCTGGTGGAAGACGATGACGTGCTCGACCTGCACCCCGTCCGAGCCGACCAGGCTCATGTTCCGCGAGGTGACGGCGTAGGCGCCCGGGTCGGGGTCCACCGAGCTGGGGGCCACCGGGTAGGTGCGGATGGTGCGCTCGTCCGCGCCGACCAGCCACACCCGCCGGGACTCCAGCTGGTACACCACGCGGCGGCCGGTGCCCGAGTCGGCCGGCACCTTCGTGGAGGACGGGGACTTCTTCTTGCCGCCGTTGCCGGGGGCGGAGCTGTGCGAGTCGCCCCGCGCCTGGGTGGGGTGGTCCGGCGCGGTGGCCGACGCCTGGAAGGCGAGAAAGCCCACGATGGCGAGTGCCCCCGCGGTCAGCCCCGCCACAGCCGGTCCGGCGCTACTCCGTGCCACCTGCGTCACCTCTCGTACGGCCGTGCACCCGAACTCCCGTAACGGTGACCGTAGCACCCGGCCGCCACGCCGGTGTGCTCGTACGGCCGGTGCGCGGCGGGTGTGCTCCACGGGCACGCGCCGGCGGCTCCGGCGGCCACCGGGCCGGGCCGACGCGCCCCCGGAAGGCCGGGCGGACGACCCCCCTGACTCCGGCGGGCGTGCGCCCCTGAGACCGGCGGGCGTGCGCCCCTGACCCCGGTGTACGCGCGCCTCTGATGCCGGCGGACGCGCCCCCCGGGTACGGCCGGGCCGGCCCCGCCCCGGCCGGACACGTGCCCCCGAGACCGTCGGACGCGCCCCTGACTCCTGCGGACACGCGCCCCCGACTCCGCCGGACACGCGCCCCCGACTCCGCCGGACACGCGCCCCCGAGACCGTCGGACGCGCGCCCCTGACGTCCGCAAGGGGCCCGTCGGACGCGGGCCCCGGGCCGGTACCGCGAACGGGTGGTGCGCGGGGCGCCGTAGGCTGTTCCCGTGTTGCTGCTCGCCCTTGATACCGCCACCCCCGCCGTGACCGCCGCCCTGCACGACGGCGACGACGTCCTCGCCGAATCGACCCGGGTGGACGCCCGGCGCCACGGCGAACTGCTGTTGCCCGCCGTCCACCGGGTGCTGGGCGAGGCGGGCCGGCGGCTGCCGGACGTCACCGGCATCGTGGTCGGCGTGGGACCGGGCCCGTACACCGGACTGCGGGTCGGGCTGGTCACCGCGGCCACCTTCGGCGCGGCGCTGGACGTACCGGTGTACGGCCTGTGCTCGCTGGACGGCATCGCCCACGCCGCCGGGCGGGCGGGGCTGACCGGGCCGTTCGTGGTCGCCACCGACGCGCGGCGCAAGGAGGTCTACTGGGCCCGCTACGACTCCCCGCGCACCCGGGTCACCGAACCGGCCGTGGACCGGCCCGCCGACATCGCCGAGCGGCTGCGCGGTCTGCCCGCCGTCGGAGCCGGCGCGCTGCTCTACCCGGAGCACCTCGGCGAGGTGCCGCCGGGCATGCCCGAGCACCAGTCGGCCGGGGCGCTCGCCGCCCTGGCGGCGGAGAAGCTGGCCGCCGGGGAGACCGTGGAGTCGGGCGGCTTCCTGCCCGACCGGCCGCTGTACCTGCGCCGCCCGGACGCCAAGGTGCCCGCCAACTACAAGGTGGTCACCCCGTCGTGAACCACCCCGACCGCGCCCCGCGGCGGCAGGCCGCCGGCTCCCGCGACCCCGGTGCCCCGGTCCCCGGCGCCCCGGGATCCGGTGTGCCCGGCGCGGACCCCGGCCCCGGCGGGTCCGTGGTGCTCCGGGAGATGCGCTGGTGGGACATCGAGCCGGTGCTGGAGCTGGAGCGCGATCTGTTCCCCGAGGACGCCTGGTCCGCCGGCATGTTCTGGTCCGACCTGGCCCGGGCCCGCGGCCCCGCGGCCACCCGGCACTACACGGTGGCGGTCGGCGGCGGGCGGATCGCCGGGTACGCCGGTCTGGCCGCCGTCGACGGCACCGGCGACGTGCTCACCATCGCCGCCGCCCGCGACCACTGGGGCACCGGCCTGGGCGCCCGGCTCCTCACCGACCTGCTCCGGGCCGCGACCGCCTTCGAATGCCACGAGGTGCTGCTGGAGGTGCGGGTGGACAACGCCCGCGCCCAGCGCCTGTACGAACGCTTCGGCTTCGAGCCCATCGGCGTCCGCCGGGGCTACTACCAGCCGGGCAACGTGGACGCGCTCGTCATGCGCCTGTCCTCCCTCGGCGCGCCGGACGCCACCGGCCCGGCGCCCGGCTCATCAGGAACACCAGGAACACAAGGAACCCGGACCCATGGCTGACTCCCGCGGCTCCCGCACCGTGCGTGCCTCCCGCGACGAACCGCTCGTCCTCGGCATCGAGACCTCCTGCGACGAGACCGGCGTCGGCATCGTCCGGGGCCACACCCTGCTCGCCGACGCCGTCGCCTCCAGCGTGGACGAGCACGCCCGGTTCGGCGGTGTGGTCCCCGAGGTGGCCAGCCGCGCCCACCTGGAGGCGATGGTCCCCACCATCCAGCGGGCGCTGAAGGAGGCCGGCGTCGCCGCCTCCGACCTGGACGGCATCGCGGTCACCGCCGGCCCCGGCCTGGCCGGCGCCCTGCTGGTGGGCGTCTCCGCCGCCAAGGCGTACGCCTACGCCCTCGGCAAGCCGCTGTACGGGGTCAACCACCTCGCCTCGCACATCTGCGTGGACCAGCTCGAACACGGGCCGCTGCCGGAGCCGACCATGGCGCTGCTGGTGAGCGGCGGGCACTCCTCGCTGCTGCTCGCGCCGGACATCACCTCCGACGTCCGGCCGCTCGGCTCGACCATCGACGACGCGGCCGGCGAGGCGTTCGACAAGATCGCCCGGGTGCTCAACCTGGGCTTCCCGGGCGGCCCGGTCATCGACCGGATGGCCCGCGAGGGCGACCCGGACGCGATCGCGTTCCCGCGCGGGCTGACCGGCCCCCGCGACCCCGCCTACGACTTCTCCTTCTCCGGCCTGAAGACCGCCGTGGCCCGCTGGATCGAGGCCAGGCGCGCGGCCGGGGAGGAGGTGCCGGTCGCGGACGTCTCGGCGTCCTTCCAGGAGGCCGTGGTGGACGTGCTCACCCGCAAGGCCGTCCGCGCCTGCAAGGACAACGGCGTGGACCACCTGATGATCGGCGGCGGGGTGGCCGCCAACTCCCGGCTGCGCGCCCTGGCCGAGCGCCGCTGCGAGGACGCCGGCATCCGGCTGCGGGTGCCCCGGCCCAAGCTGTGCACCGACAACGGCGCCATGGTGGCGGCGCTGGGCGCCGAGATGGTCGCCCGCAACCGGCCGGCCTCCGGCTGGGACCTGTCGGCCGACTCCTCCCTGCCGGTCACCGACCCCCATGTGCCGGGCGAGGACCACGACGAGGACGGCGGCCACGGGCACGGTCACGGCCAGGGGGCCGGTCACGGTCACGGCGGGGGAGCGGCGCACTCCCACGACCACTTCCACGAGCTGAGCAAGGACAACCTCTACTCCTGAGCGGGGCGCGGCCGGCGACCGGGCCGGTGGCGGGACGGCCGGTGCCGCCGCGAGCCGCCGCCGGCCGGGTCCCGCCGCTCAGGCCCGGCGGCTCCGGCCCCGCCGGCCCGGTCCGTGCCGGTCGCCGGTGCCGGCCCGGCGCACCCGGGCCCGCCGGACCACCCGTACCGGCCCGTACCCGCCGGCCCCGCCGCCACGACCGTTCCGTCCCGGAAGGACACCCGACGCGATGACCGTAGCCCTGATGTGGGAGGCCCGGGCGGCCGACGGCCGGGGGGCCGAGCTCCTGGACTGGGCCCGGCGGCAGGACCTCGACCCGGCCCCGGTACGCCGGGAGACCTTCCGCGCCCCCCAGGACCGGGTGCTCGTCATCACCTGGTGGGACGCGGCCCACGACGCCGAGGTCCCGGAACTCCCGGCGCCGCCCGCCGAGCTGATCAGCCGTCCGGTGCACCGCTGGCGCTTCGAGCAGGTCCCCGCCGGCCCGCAGGGCTGACCCGGGCCCGGTCCCGGCTTTCGGCCCGAGGCCCCGGTCCCGGCCCTGGCCACGGACCCGGACCCGCGAGGCCGCGGGCGTGCCGGGCCGCGGGTGTGCCGGGCCGCGGGCGCGTGCCGGTCAACGGCGTGCCGTCAGCCGCCGGTGCCGGCGGGAGGTTCGAAGGCCGGTTCGATTCCGTACCGCGCGATCCCGTACGGCAGGAAATCGGCGTCGGCGAGGACCCGGTACAGGAACTCGGCGGTGGACATCTCGTAGCGCTCGAAGGGACCGCCGCCGTCGCCCCGCACGAGGATGGGGTACGTGCCGGGCCGTTCGGCGTCGATCAGCCAGAAGTACTGGTCCGCCCACTCGGTGGCGCCCCAGGGGACCAGCCCGGTGCCGCCCGGAGCGTAGATCGCGTAGGGGTCGACGGCCGAGACGTCGCCGTACCTGCCGTCCCGTTCCACCGCGAGGGAGTGCCGCCAGACCTCCAGGAGGTCGAACGAGACACCCGGGTCACGCCCCATGAAGAAGACGCACTCGCTGAAGGTGCCGCCGCCGAACGCCTCGTACAGCTCCTTGTAGTCGGCCGGCAGTGGAAAACCCAGCTCGCCCTCGATGGCAGGCCAGTCCACGGAGAGCCCGAGCGGCTCCCAGCCGGTCAGCTCGATCACTCGCCGCACCCACATACCGCACTCCTCCGGCACTGTTCCGATGTCCCCCGGCCCCCGGATTCCGGCAGCCACCCGTGGTGCGGCGGCGCGGCGGGGGTGGCTCGCCGGCGGGCCCGGCCCCGGGGCCGGGGGCCGCCGGAGCCCGCAGCGTACGCGGCGATCCACCGGTGCCCGGCCCGGGGGTGTCCCCCCCCCGTCCCGCTGGTCCGCGATGCCGAGGCGCCGACGGGCGGGGCATGCCGCTCGCGGTGTGGTCGCGGCGCGACGCCGGGCCGGGCCCGCACTTGCCGCCGCGCCGGGCCCGCACTTGCCGCCGCGCCGGGCCCGCACTTGCCGCCGCGCCGGGCCCGCACTTGCCGTCGCGCCGGGCCCGCTCCCGCCGTCGCGCCGGGCCCGCTCCCGCCGCGCCGCGGCCTGCCGGGCCCACGAGTCTCCGCGGCCGACGCGGTGTCAGGGCGGGCGTGTGCCCGGGGGTGACGCGTCCTCGGGGCGGGCGAGTCCTCGGGGGCCGGCGCGACGGACGGACCGGTTCTCGTCCCGGGGCTCCGCAGCCCCGGTCCGCCGCACGGCGACCGGGCGTCGTGAGGTGGCGACCGTTTCTCGCTCGGGTGGTGACGGCTTCTGCGCGGTCCTGACCGCTCCCTGCCCCCAGGTGTTCATCAGGCGCCCGGCAGACTGATGGTATGAGCGTTCGTACGCCCTCGTCCCCGTGCCCGGCACCGCCGTTCCCGCCCCTGTCCCCGCCGCCGTCCGCCTGCCCCGCGCCGGAGGACGGCCCGGACGCCCCCGGCGTCCCGGCGGCCCGGTCCGGGCGGCCCCCCGCGGACGTGGCGCCGACGGAGCCGGGCACGGCCTTCGGCCCCGGCCGGGAGGCGCTGCGCGCCGCGCGGAGCCGGGCGCTGGCCGAGCTGGCCGGTCACCACCTCGCCGAGCGCCGCACCCTGCTGCTGTGGCTCGGCACGGCGCTGCTGGTGGTCGGGTGGCTGCTCGCCGTGCCGGGGGTCGGCTACCTCGCGGACGGCGACGTGTTCGGGGCGGCCGCCGGCGGTGGCTGTCTGCTGCTGGCCGGGGCACTGGCGGCGCCGTCCGCCCTGGCACTCGGGCAGGCGGCCCGCGAGGACCTGCGGGCCCGCGCCGAGCTGCGACGCTGGGCCCTGCTCGACCGGGACCCGGACCGCCGGGCCCACTGGTACGTGCCCCGGCAGGCCCGGCTGCTGGTCCTCTCCGCCCTGGCGGTGTGCGGCGGCGGGCTGGCCCTCGGGCTCACCGCGGCGCTCTCCGGCCCGCCCGGCGTCCTGTCGTTCCCGGCCGCCCTCGGCCTCGGGGCGGTCCTCGCCGTCATGGGCGGGGCCGGGCTGCTGAAGGCGGCGGACTTCTACCGCCTGGTCATCCGTGAACTGGGCCCGCCGGCGCGCCCCCGCGGCGGCGCCCACCGCTGAGCCGCCGGGCCACCGGGTCCCGCGGCGCCGGGCCACGGGGCCCCGGCGGGCGGGCGGAAACGGTCGTCAGGTGCCGGCGGTCCGGGCCCGGCCGTCAGGGTGCCGGTGGTGCGGGGCCGGCGCCGGGAGGCGGCCGGCGGGCGCGGGGCGGCCGGGAAACGGTCGTCAGGTGCCGGTCGCGAGGCCGTCCGTCAGGCGCCGGTGAGGTCCGTGGGGAACCGGGTGCCCGGCGGCAGCTCGATGCCGAAGTCGCGGGCCAGGACCGCCACCAGGTCCTCGTCGTCGCCCAGCCGCCGCTCCTCGGCCGAGCCGTCCTCGCGCGTCTCCACCACGGTGCGGTTGTGCAGCGCCAGGTGGCGGGTGGGGAAGGTCCGCTGGGCGATCAGGCTGTACCGGAACGGTGAGCGCGGATTGGTCCCGACGTGCCAGTTGAACACCTCGAAGTCGGGGTGTTCGAACGGCTCCTCGGTGAAGGTGTACTGGTCGGTCCACACCCCGCCCTGGCGGGCCTGGAGCGTCCACAGGTCCGACGGCCCGTGGTGCGGCCGGCGGATCAGGCGGTGCGACCGTACTCCGTCCGCCACCTCCACGTCCGCCACCAGCGGTATCGCCTCGTACAGACCGCCGACGCTGCCGTATCCGACGTCGGCGAGGTAGGTCCGGACCGGGTCGCCGGGGGCCGCCGCGGGCACCTGTACCGCCAGCGTCATGTGGGTGCGCGGCCGGACGTCCCCGGGCCCGGCGCCCAGCACCACCCGGGCGGCGAAGCGGGTGACGCGGAAGCCGAACGCCTCCAGCACCGCGGTGAAGAGGGTGTTCTGCTCGAAGCAGTAGCCGCCGCGCCGGCTGCGCACCAGCTTGTCCTGGAGGTCCGGCAGGGCCAGCGAGGGCGCGGTGTCCAGCAGCGGCTGCAGGTTCTCGAACGGGATGGCCTCCAGATGCGCCCGGTGCAGCGAACGCAGCGTCTCCACGGTCGCCCGGCGCTCCCCCGACCAGCCGGTGCGGGCCAGATAGGCGTCGAGGTCGAGCGGTGACGCGGAGTGCGGTGCGGTGCCGGCCGTCCCGGCCGGGGAGGCGGGGGTGCTCGTCTTCGTGTCGGGTGCGTCGGTCATGCCCCCGACGGTACGGGGCGGCCGCGGGCCGGCGCGTCGGGCCGGTGGCGTGAGCGGCGTCCGCCGATGGTCGTAGGACGGCGGCCAGAGGCGCCGGTGCACGGGCCTCAGGCCCGTACGGGGAAGTGGCCGGCCGCCCGTCGGGGCGGTCGGTGGCCCCTACGGGAAGTGGCCTGCCGCCCGTACGGGGCGGTCCGTGGCCCCCTATGGGAGGTGGCCGGTCGCCCCTACGGGGTGGTCGGTGGCCCCTACGGGTGGGACCGGTGGCCCCTGCGGGGGTGGCCGCGGCCCCCTGCGCGCGGCGGTGGTCAGTGGTCCCGGCGGGCCACGAAGTCGCAGAGCGAGTGCAGCACCTGCTTGGCCGGTACGTCCGGCAGCAGCGCCAGGGAGACCCGGGCGCGGGCGAGGCGGTCGTGCATCATCGACCGGGCCTGGTCCAGCACCCCGGTGGACTCCAGCAGGGCGACGGTGTGCGGCAGGGTCGTGGTCCCCGGACCCCCGGCGCGCGGGCCGCTGCCCGGGCCCCCGGCCTCCGGGGCGCCGGCGGATCCGGCGCGTCCGGCGGTGAGCAGCCGGCGCAGCTCCGCGGTCTCCGGGCCGTCGTCGGTCAGCGCGATCAGCACCGGGAGGCTGGCGACGCCGATGGCGAGGTCCTTGCCCTGTTCCTTGCCGAGGACCGCCGAGGAGGAGGTGATGTCGAGGATGTCGTCGGCTATCTGGAAGGCCACGCCCAGGTGCTCGCCGTACTCCGCGAGCGCCTGCACCTCGGCGTCCGCCACCCCCGCCTGCACCGCGCCGATCTGCAGCGCCATCGCGATCAGCGCCGCCGACTTGCCGGAGACCACGTTGAAGTAGTGGGACAGCGCGTCCTGGCCGTCGTAGGAGCCGGCCAGCTCCCGGACCTGGCCGTGGACCAGCCGGTTGGTGACCCGGGCCTGGAGCCGGACGGTCTCGGCACCGAGCTCGGCGGCCAGCCAGGCCGCCTTGGCGAGCAGCCAGTTGCCGGCCAGTACCGCCGTACGGTTCCCCCAGCGCTCGTTGACGCTGGGCACGCCGCGCCGGGTGCGGGCCTGGTCCATCACGTCGTCGTGGTAGAGCGAGGCGACGTGGACGATCTCCGCCAGGGCCGCCGCCTTGACGGTCACCACCGGGTCCGGGGTGCCGAACTCCCCGCCGAGCAGGGCGAGCATGGGGCGGAGCCGCTTGCCCCCGGTGCCGATCAGATGGCCGACGATCTCGGCGACCCGGGGGTCGCCCGCCTCGGCGCCGTACCCGCGGAGCCGCTCCTCCGCCTCCCGCAACCCGTCCGCCAGCCGGGCGGCGAGCGCCGGATCGGCGATGGCGAGTTCGCCGACCATGGAGGCGTCCGGCGCGGTGTTGCTCGAAAAGGCGGCCATGGTGCCGCACATTAGTGACGGAAGACAACGCGCCGATATGTGCATGTCAGGAAGGTGTCAGTGGTGTGCCGTGCCGATGGCAGCTTCCTGCGCGGCGGTGCCCGCCGGCGCCGCCGGAGCCCGGTTCCGATGGTGCGGCCGGTGCCGACGGTGCCCGGTTCCCGTGAGGCGGCCGGTGTCGCCGGTATTCCCGGACGACCGGGGCGCGGGGGAGCGGCGGGCACCGGCAGGACGCGACCGGGCGCTGCCGGCGCCGCGGCGGCGGCGGGGGCAGCTCGGAGGGCCTCGGCGGAGGCCGTCCAGGAGAGCCGCGACGGAGGCCGCCACGGGGACAGCCGCGAGGGCAACCGCGAGCGCGAAGGCGCCGCCGAATCCGGCCGAAAAAGGACTGGACGGCATCGGAGTGGACGTCCCGAACGGTCGGCCGACACCCGTTCCTTGCCCGTTCCTTGCCCGTTCCCTGCCGCTCCGGCGGCGTGTCCGATGGCCGGGGTGCGGTGCCCGGTCGCCGGGATGCGCCGTCCGGCCGGCGCGCGGGCACGGTCGCGGCGGGCACGGGGACCGGCCGGCGGGGCCGGCCCGGACGTCGGCGCCGTCCTCCGCCCGTGGCAGGAAGGTGCCGTCTACAGGCACCCGTCCCCGCGGCGCCCACCTCGGGCGTACCGCCCGCCGAAGGCCGGGGCTCGGGCGCCCGCGGCCCCGGTGCCCGGCCGCCCGTACGGCCCGGGGACGCGGCCGTGTATCGGCCGTACGGGGCTCCGGCAGTCGGACCCGGACGCGGCGCGGATGCGGCGGTGAGGCCGCGGTGGAGCGGTGACGATACGGCGGTGACCGGGCCGCTGTGCGGTGCGAACCCTTCCGCTTCCGCTGGCAGTTTCCG
Organism: Streptomyces pactum; assembly: GCF_016031615.1. Classification (GTDB taxonomy): domain Bacteria; phylum Actinomycetota; class Actinomycetes; order Streptomycetales; family Streptomycetaceae; genus Streptomyces; species Streptomyces pactus. The sequence continues at coordinate 2,908,061 of NZ_JACYXC010000001.1, read as the reverse complement.
GTCACTTCGCATCTCCCGGTCACGCCGGGTGCCACGGTGGGGCGGAAGCGAACTCCTTGAGGCGGGTACATGGAAGCGGCGATCGAAGCAGAGGGACTCCGGAAGCGGTACCGGCAGCACGAGGCGCTGCGCGGCGTGGACCTGACGGTGCCGCGCGGCACGGTGCTGGGCCTGCTGGGGCCCAACGGCGCGGGGAAGACCACCTCGGTCCGCATCCTGTCCACGCTGCTGACGCCCGACCAGGGACGCGCCAGGGTCGCCGGGTACGACGTGGCCACCCAGTCCCGGCAGGTCCGTGAGCGGATCGGCCTGGCCGGGCAGTACGCGGCGGTGGACGAGAAGCTCACCGGCCGCGAGAACCTGGTGCTCATCGGGCGGCTCTACCGGATGGGGCGCCGGCGCGCCCAGGAGCGCGCCGCCGAGCTGCTGGAGAAGTTCGAACTGGCGGGGGCGGCCGACCGGGTGACCCAGGGCTACTCCGGCGGCATGCGCCGGCGCCTGGACCTCGCCGCCAGCCTGCTGGTCGATCCGGAGGTGCTCTTCCTGGACGAGCCGACCACCGGGCTGGACCCGAGCAGCCGGATGACGCTGTGGGACATGGTCCGCGAGCAGGTCGCCAAGGGCGTCACGGTCCTCCTCACCACCCAGTACCTGGAGGAGGCGGACCAGCTCGCCGACCGGATCGCGGTGATCGACCAGGGCACGCTCATCGCCGAGGGGACCCCGGACCAGCTCAAGCGCACGGTCGGCGGGGAGGTGCTGGAGGTCACCCTGGCGGACCCCGCGGACGCCGCCGCGACCGCCACGCTGCTGGAGAAGGTGGCGGTCGGCCGGGTCACCGTCGGCGAGGACGGCCGTACCGTCTCCGCGCCGGTGGAGTCCGGGATCGACGCGATCGCCGACACCGCCAACGCCCTGCGGGAGAACCGGGTGGAGGTGGTGGACTTCGCGATGCGCCGGCCGTCGCTGGACCACGTCTTCCTCTCCCTCACCGGCCGCGGCGCGGACGCCGGACGGCCCGCCGCCGGGCGCACGGAGGCCGGGCAGGCGAAGCCCGGGCAGGCGGAGGCCGGCCCGACGGAGACGGAGCGGGCCGGGACGGAGCGGGCCGGGACCGGCCGGACGGAGACGGAGCACGCCGGGACCGGGCAGGCCGGGACCGGTAAGGCGGAGGAGCGGACCGCGTCATGAGCGAGCTGATCAACGACACCCTGATCCTGACCGGCCGCCACATGCGGCACATCGCCCGGGTCCCCGAGAAGCTCTTCGGCGTGACCCTCGGGCCGGTGGTGATGGTGCTGGTCTTCGGCTACCTCTTCGGCAGCGCGATGACGGTGCCCGGCGGCGGGGGCTACCGCGAGTACATCATGGCCGGCATCTTCACCCAGGTGATGCTCTCCGCGGTCGGCACCAGCGCGGCCGGCGTCGCCGCCGACCTGAACAACGGGCTGGTGGACCGGTTCCGTTCGCTGCCCATGTCCCGCTACGCGGTGCTGCTGGGCCGGACCGTCTCGGACCTGGCGATGACCGCGCTCAGCTGCGTGGTGATGGCCGCCGTCGGCATGGCCATAGGGTGGCGCGCCCACGAGGGGATCGGCCGGGCCCTGCTGGGCTTCGTGCTGTTGCTGCTGCTCGGCTTCGGCATGTGCTGGCTGGGCGCGCTGATCGGCCTGGTGGTGCGCAGCCCGGAGGTGGTCAACCAGCTGGCGATGTTCATCGTCATGCCGTTCGCCTTCCTCTCCAACGCCTTCGTCCCGCCGGACGGGCTGCCCAAGTGGCTCCAGGTCATCAGCGAGTGGAACCCGGTCAGCTCGGTCGTCAGCGCCTGCCGCGAACTGTGGGGCAACCCCACCACCCGGGTGAGCGGCGCGTTCCCCGCCGAACACCCGGTGCTGGTGTCGCTGGTGGCGCTGACGGCGCTGCTGGCGGTGGTGATACCGCTGACCGCGCGCGCCTACCAGCGGGCCGCCGCCCGCTGACCCGCGGACGCCCGGGGGGGCGCCGCCGAGCGCCCCGGACCCCGGCCGGAACGAGGCCGGCCGGCGTCCGGGGCCCGTGGCGTTCTCGCCGGACGCCGCCGCGGGTGGGCGTCAGCCCCAGGTGAGCGGGTCCAGGTCGAGGTGGAAGCGGAGCCGGGCGGGGTCCGGGGCGGTGCCGTAGCGCTCGGCGAACGCCGCGTCCGCGGCCCGCGCTCGCTCCTCGTCCTCCCAGGTCTCCCGGGCGTTGGCGAGCAGCAGCGCCAGATCGGCGTGGCGGTCGGCCGTCCCCAGCCGGCCCAGGTCGATGAAGCCCGACACGTCCCCGGTGTCCGGGTCGACGATGATGTTGGGCAGGCACAGGTCTCCGTGGCAGACGACCGTGTCGGCGGCCTCCTGCGCCCGCCGCTCGGCCAGCTGGGGGACGAGGCGGGCCAGCAGTTCGGTGCCGGGCGTGCCCTGCTGGTCGTCGGGGAGGAACTCCGGGTTCACCGCGTCCCGGGCCACGACGTCGCGGGCCAGGGCGACCATGGTGTCCAGGTCCCGGCGGAACGGGCACTCCGCCGCGGGCAGTCCGTGCAGCCGGCGGACCGCGTCCGCGATCCGCCCCCAGGCGGCCCGCAGGTCCGCGGGCGCCAGCCGGTCGGCGGGCACCCCGGGGACGGCAGCGGTCACCAGGCAGGCGCCGGCCGGACCGGAGTGCCAGTCGAGCACCCGGGGCCCCGGGACGTCCCGGCCGTTCAGCCAGGCGACCCGGTCGCGCTCGGCCGCCAGGTCGCCGGCGTCCGCGGCGGGTACGCACTTGGCGTACCGGGTGGCGTCCGCGTCACGGAACACGGCGGCCCCCGACTCGCCGGTGGTCACCGGTACCCACTCGCCGCCGCCGGCGCCGAGCGCCACCGGGGACAGTGCCTGGGGTAAGACGTGGTTCTCCATGGCGGCCACCCTAGCCGCCGGCCGCGGACCGCCCCGCCGGCCGCGGACCGCCCCGCCGGCCGCGGACCGCCCCGCCGGCCGCGGACCGCCCCGGCGGGACGGTCGCCGGCCCACGCCCCGGCCTCCGCAGGCCGGTAGGGCCCCGGCCGGCCTCCGTACGCGGACCGGGCTCGCCCCGGCCTCCGTACACGGGCAGCACACGTACCCCGCCCTCCGTACACCGGCTGGACACGTACCCCGGCCCCCGTACACCGGCAGGGGCCCGCGCCCCAGGCCTATCCGTCCGTACGTCGGCCGGGCCCCCGGCGCCGTGGGGTGTGCGGGTGCGGCACCCGCCGGCAGGTGCGGCCGGCGCGCCCGCCCCGCCCTCAGGCCGCGGCCGGGCCCGGGCCGGCCGGTGCGCCCGGGGTGGCGGACGGTCCGGTGGCCGGGCCGGTGGCCGCGGTGGCGGACGGTCCGGTGGCCGGGTCCGGGGACGGGTGGCCCAGCAGCATGCCGGGGGCGCCCGCCACCCGGGTGAGGAAGACCGTGCACGCGTTGCGCCCGGAGAGCTTCAGCTTCCGGCGCAACTCCTCCGGCTCCACCGCCGAGCCGCGCTTCTTCACCGTCACCGTCCCGACCTCCCGCTCGCGCAGCAGCGCCTTCAGCCGCTTGAGGTGGAACGGCAGCACATCGGTGATCTCGTACCGGGTGGCGTACGGGGTCGGCCGCGGCTCGTCGGCCGTCACATAGGCGATCGTGGGGTCGATCAGCCCTCCGCCGACCTCCTCGGCCACCTCCGCCACCAGGTGCGCCCGGATCACCGCGCCGTCCGGCTCGTAGAGGTAGCGGCCGACCGGCCGGACCGGCGGGTCGGGCAGACCGCGGCCGGTCAGCGTGGTCCCGGCGGGCAGCAGCGTGGCGCGCCGCGCCCCCGGCTCGGTGCCGAACCACAGCACCGCTTCCTTCACGTCACCGCCGTCCGAGATCCACTCCGCCTCCGCGTCCTCGGGCACCGCCTCGTGCGGGATGCCCGGGGCGACCTTGACCGCGCCCCAGCGGGCGGACCGGGCCGCGGTGACGGCGAAGGAGAGCGGCGGCGAGTAGGACTCCGGGTCGAAGATCCGCCCGCGGCCACCGCCGCGGCGCGCCGGGTCCACGAAGACGGCCTCGTGACCGGCCGGGTCGTACCCGGTGACGTCCGCGCACTCCACCGCCAGCAGCTCCGACAGCCCCAGCGCCGCCGCGTTGGCGCGGGTCACCGCGCAGGCCAGCGGGGAGCGGTCCACCGCGGTCACCCGCATCCCCGCCCGGGCCAGCGCGATGGCGTCGCCCCCGATGCCGCCGCACAGGTCGGCGACCGAGGCGGGGCCCAGGGCGGCGAACCGCCGCGCCCGGTGGGCGGCCACCGAGGCGCGGGTGGACTGCTCCACCCCGTCCGGCGTGAAGTACATCCGGTACGCCTCCGGGCCGAACTTCGCCACCGCCCGCTGCCGCAGCCGGGCCTGGCCGAGCGCCGCCGAGACCAGCTCGGCCGGGTGGTCGCGGCGCAGCCGGGTGGCGGTGGCCAGCTCCCGGGCCGGGTCGTAGTCGCGCAGCTCGGTCAGGAGCCGCTGCCCCTCGGGGGTGAGGAGTCGGTCGAAGGCGTCAGCATCCACGGCCCCATTCTCCCGGTCGGCGGACCGGGCCGGGGACGCCGGCGACCTCGCCCGTCCGGCGGCACCCCGGCCACGGCCGGCCGGTCGGCGCGGTTCGGCGCGGGCCGGAGCAGGTCGGTGCAGGTCGGAGCCGGTGCCGCGGTGGGCGCGGGGGGCCGAGGGGGCGCACGCGGAGACCGACGCGCCCGCCGGATTGGCACTCTAGTTGACTGAGTGCTAACCGCGTCCTAGGCTCAGGGCTGGCACTCCGCAGTGGGGAGTGCCAAACACAGCGACGGGCAGGTCCGGCACCCGCGACGACGGATCCACCTGGTCGCCACCTCAGATCAATTGACCCCGTGAGATCTCCGAAGGGGGAGGTCGGATCGTGACGACCGCCAGCTCCAAGGTTGCCATCAAGCCGCTTGAGGACCGCATCGTGGTCCAGCCGCTCGACGCCGAGCAGACCACGGCCTCCGGCCTGGTCATCCCGGACACCGCCAAGGAGAAGCCCCAGGAGGGCGTCGTCCTGGCCGTGGGCCCGGGCCGCTTCGAGGAAGGCAACCGTCTTCCGCTCGACGTCTCCGTCGGCGACGTCGTGCTCTACAGCAAGTACGGCGGCACCGAGGTGAAGTACAACGGCGAGGAGTACCTCGTCCTCTCGGCTCGCGACGTGCTCGCGATCATCGAGAAGTAAGTCACCGAGACTGTCCTGAACTGCGCCCCTGGTCCCCGCGTCTGCCGTGTTCACTCACTGCGTGGCCGGGGCGGGGGGCGCAGTTCGCTTTTCTGAACGATGACGGCCGCCGCCGGCGTGGCCGGTCTCGCAATCCGAGGACCCGAAGAGAGCTCCCATGGCGAAGATCCTGAAGTTCGACGAGGACGCCCGTCGCGCCCTTGAGCGTGGCGTCAACAAGCTTGCCGACACCGTGAAGGTGACGATCGGCCCCAAGGGCCGCAACGTCGTCATCGACAAGAAGTTCGGCGCCCCGACCATCACCAACGACGGCGTCACCATCGCCCGTGAGGTCGAGATCGAGGACCCGTACGAGAACTTGGGCGCGCAGCTGGTCAAGGAGGTGGCGACCAAGACCAACGACATCGCGGGTGACGGCACCACCACCGCCACCGTGCTGGCCCAGGCGCTGGTCCGCGAGGGTCTGCGCAACGTCGCCGCCGGCGCCTCCCCGGCCGCCCTGAAGAAGGGCATCGACGCCGCGGTCAAGGCCGTGTCCGACGAGCTGCTGGCCACCGCCCGCCCGATCGACGAGAAGTCCGACATCGCCGCCGTCGCCGCGCTGTCCGCCCAGGACAAGCAGGTCGGCGAGCTGATCGCCGAGGCGATCGACAAGGTCGGCAAGGACGGCGTCATCACCGTCGAGGAGTCCAACACCTTCGGTCTGGAGCTGGACTTCACCGAGGGCATGGCCTTCGACAAGGGCTACCTGTCCCCGTACTTCGTCACCGACCAGGAGCGTCTTGAGGCCGTCCTGGACGACCCGTACATCCTGATCAACCAGGGCAAGATCTCCTCCATCCAGGACCTGCTGCCGCTGCTGGAGAAGGTCATCCAGGCGGGTGGCTCCAAGCCGCTGCTGATCATCGCCGAGGACGTGGACGGCGAGGCGCTGTCCACCCTGGTGGTCAACAAGATCCGCGGCACCTTCAACGCGGTGGCCGTCAAGGCCCCCGGCTTCGGTGACCGCCGCAAGGCGATCCTGGGCGACATCGCCACCCTCACCGGTGCCACCGTCATCGCCGAGGAGGTCGGCCTCAAGCTCGACCAGGTCGGCCTGGACGTGCTGGGCACCGCCCGCCGCGTCACCGTGACCAAGGACGACACCACCATCGTCGACGGCGCGGGCAACGCCGAGGACGTGGCCGGCCGCGTCGCGCAGATCAAGGCCGAGATCGAGGCCACGGACTCCGACTGGGACCGCGAGAAGCTCCAGGAGCGCCTGGCCAAGCTGGCCGGCGGCGTCTCCGTGATCCGCGTCGGTGCCGCCACCGAGGTGGAGCTGAAGGAGAAGAAGCACCGCCTGGAGGACGCCATCTCCGCGACGCGCGCCGCGATCGAGGAGGGCATCGTCTCCGGTGGCGGTTCCGCGCTGGTCCACGCCGTGAAGGTGCTGGAGGGCAACCTGGGCCTGTCCGGCGACGAGGCCACCGGTGTCGCCGTGGTCCGCCGCGCCGCCGTCGAGCCGCTGCGCTGGATCGCCGAGAACGCCGGCCTGGAGGGCTACGTCATCACCTCCAAGGTGGCCGAGCTGGACAAGGGCCAGGGCTTCAACGCCGCCACCGGCGAGTACGGCGACCTGGTGAAGGCCGGCGTCATCGACCCGGTCAAGGTCACCCGCTCCGCCCTGGAGAACGCCGCCTCCATCGCCTCCCTGCTGCTCACCACCGAGACCCTCGTGGTGGAGAAGAAGGAAGAGGAGGAGGCCGAGGCCGGTCACGGCCACGGGCACGGTCACTCCCACTGACCCGCCGCCGGCCCGGACCACCGGTCCGGGCCCGGTCCGCCGGTCCGGCCACTCCGGACCGGTGACACCGACGGACGGCACACGGGCCCGGTACCCCCGCAGCGGGGGTACCGGGCCCGTGGCGTGTCCGGGCCGCACCGGCCGGCAGCGGGCGTGCGGTGCGGCCGGTGCGGGCCGGCGGGTGCGGTCCGCGTGGTGCGGTTCCGTGAGGAACGCTCCGTCCGGTGCGGACCGCGTGAACCGTTTCCGCCAGGTGCGGCCTGTCAGGTGCGGCTTGTCAGGTGCGGCCTGTGAGGTGCGGTCCGTCCGGTACGGGTTGGCAGGCACAGACTGGCCGGTGCGGACGTCCGGTGCAGGCTGTCCGGCGCGGGCCGTCCGGTGCCGCGTGCGGTACGGCGGGGGTACGGCCGCGTGGGTAGGGCTGCGTGGGTAGGGCCGCGTGCGCGGGGACGGCCCGGCCACCGGGTGCGGCGGGACCCCGGGTGCCTCCTCAGCGGGGCCCGAAGCGGCGGCCGGTGCGCGAGCTGATGCCGCCCAGCGCGTTCCGCGGCGCCAGCTTGGCCAGCCCCATCAGCGTCTTGTACCGCGCGTCCGGCACCGAGACCGCCTTGCCCCGGGCGAGGTCCTTGAGCGCGGCGGCGACCAGCCGGTCCGCGTCCAGCCACATCCACTCCGGGATGTTGCCGGTGTCCATGCCGGCCCGCTGGTGGAACTCGGTACGGACGAAACCGGGGCACAGCGCCATCAGCCGCACCCCGGAAGCCGCCAGGTCCCGGGCCGCGCCCTGGGTGAACTGCACCACCCACGCCTTGCTCGCCCCGTAGGTGCCGCGCGGCAGGAACGCCGCCACCGAGGCGACGTTGACCACGCCGCCCCGCCCCCGTTCGCGCATCGGCCGGACGGCCGCGGTGGTCAGCCGGAGCACCGCCTCGCAGTGCACCTTGAGCATCTCCAGCTCGTCCGACATCGGCACGTCCAGATAGGTGCCGCGGTGGCCGAAGCCCGCGTTGTTCACCAGCAGGTCGACCGGCCGCCGGGGATCGGAGAGCCGGGCCTCCACCGCGGCGATGCCCTCCTCCCGGGACAGGTCCGCGCGCAGCACCTCCACCTCCACCCCGTGGCGGTCGTGCAGTTGCTCCGCCTGTTCGCGGAGCCGCTCCTCGTCCCGGGCCACCAGCACCAGGTCGAAACCGCCGCCGGGCCGCCCGGCCGGAGCGGCGCCCCGGGCGGCGAGCCGGCGTGCGAAGGCGGCCCCGATGCCCGCCGTGGAACCCGTGATCAATGCAGTCGTCATGGACGCACGGTACGCGGCCGGGTACGGGACGGTGCGGCCCCGGTGCCGGTACGGCCCCCGGGACGGCACCGGGCCGGCCGGGTGCCGTCCCGGGGTAGGTGCCGGGGTCGGTGTGGGTCGGTGCGGTGCCGGCCGCCCGGGGCCGGTGTCCGCGGACGGCCGGCGCCCTGGGGGACGGCCCGCGTCCCGGGGGCGGCCCGCGCCCGGAGCCGCCCGGCGCCGGGACCCGGTGAGCGGGCCCGGGCCAGGCAGCCCGGCGGGAGACCGGTCACCCCGGGGAGCGCCGGCCGGTCGTCTCGGGGGCGCCGCGCCCGGTCACCCCGGGGCGCGCCGGCCGGTCAGCCCGCCCGCTCGGCGGCGTACTTCTCCGCCTTGGCCAGGGCCTCCGGGTGGAGGGCGGTGCCGGCCGCCGGCAACCGGGGCAGCAGCTCCCGCTCGGTGGTCAGGGCCCGGAACGCCAGCGCGACGGTGACGTCGTGGTCGGGCCGGTGCATGATCTCGACCGGGTCCCCGGCCCGGATCTCGCCGGGGGCCAGCACCCGCAGATAGGCACCCGGCAGCGCGGCCTCGGTGAACCGCCGCACCCAGCCCCGCTCCTGCAGCCAGCCCGCGAAGGTACGGCACGGGATGCGCGGCGAGGTCACCTCCAGCAGGACGTCCGCTATCCGCCACCGCTCGCCGATCAGCGCGCCGTTCACATCGAGGCCGCTGGTGGTGAGGTTCTCGCCGAACGCGCCGCCGGCCAGCTCGCGGCCCAGCTCCCGCTCCCACCCGTCCAGGTCCTCGCGCGCGTACGCGTACACCGCCTGGTCGTCGCCGCCGTGGTGCCGCAGATCGCCGATGACGTCGCCGGCCAGCCCGCTGCCCCCGGCCCCCTTGGGGCCCGGGGCGGCCACGGCCACCGGGCCGGTGGCCGGTCGTTTGTCGATACCGGTGAGGTCCCGGTCGGTGTAGTCCGCCGCGTGCGGACGGGCGAGGTTCACGGAGAGCACATGCATGACCGGCACGGTAGGCCACGGCCCGCCCCGGCGACGACCGGGTTTGCGTCGCCCGGCGCCGGCGGGAGCGCGCCGCCCGGCGCCGACCGGGTGGCGCGGGGTCCGTCCGGTGTCGGCCGGGTGGCGCGGGGGCCGCCGTTCAGCGCCCGGCCGGGTGACGCCGGGGCCGTCCGGCGGCGGCGGGAGCGCGACGCCCACCCGCACCGTCGGCCGGGTGGCGCGGGGCCCTCCGTTCAGTGCCGCCCGGGGCCCGGGGCCGTCCGGCGCCGTGGCCTCCGCGGCCGGGGCGCCCAAGCCGCGGCTTGAGGCTCCTCCCGGTACCCCCAAGCGTTGCTTATGCTCGAAGGATGATCGAGGCTCGTCATCTCCGGGTGCTGCGCGCGGTCGCCGCCACCGGCTCGTTCTCCGCCGCCGCCCGCGACCTCGGCTGCACCCAGCCCGCCGTCAGCCAGCAGATGAAGGCGCTGGAGCAGTCCGTGGGCACTCCGCTGCTCATCCGGACCGGGCGCGAGATGCGGCTCACCGAGGCCGGGCAGACCCTGGTGCGGCACGCCGCCGGCATCCTCGCCGGGCTCACCGCCGCGGAGGAGGAGGTGGCGGCGATCGCCGGGCTGCGTGCGGGCCGGGTCCGGCTGGCCTCGTTCCCCAGCGGCAGCTCGACCCTGGTGCCCACCGCCCTCGCCGAGCTGCGCGCGGCGCACCCGGGCACCCGGGTGTCGCTGGTCGAGGCCGAGCCGCCGCGCTCCGCCGAACTGCTGCGGGCCGGTGACTGCGAGATCGCGCTGGCCTTCCGCTACCCGGACGTGCCCGGTCCGGACCCGGCGGGCGAGGGGGAGTGGGACGACCTGGTGGTCCGCCCGCTGCTCGCCGACCGCCTGGTCGGCCTGGTGCCCGACGGCCACCCGCTGGCCGGCGCGGAGGCGGTGGGCATCGCCGAACTCGCCGGAGAACCGTGGATCGCTGGCTGCCCGCGCTGCCGCGGCCATCTGGTGCGGGTCTGCGAGAGTGCCGGGTTCACGCCTCGGATCGACTTCGCCACCGACGACTACCCGGCGGTGATCAGCCTGGTCGGGGCCGGCCTGGGGGTCGCGGTGCTGCCCGAGCTGGCCCTGGAGTCGGTACGGGTCAAGGGCGCCCGCACGGTACGGGTGGAGCCCGCCGTGCAGCGGGAGGTGGTGGCGCTCACCCTGCCCGACCTGGAACGGGTGCCGGCCGTCGCGGCGACCCTGGAGCGGCTGGAGCTGGCCGCCAAGCGCTGACCCTCCGGCCCCGCCCCGGGAAGGCCCTGCCCGGCGGACCCCGCACGCGGTACGTCCCGCGAGCCCCTGCACCCGCACCTCCTACGCCCCGGCCGTTACCGGGCCGCGCCGTCCCCGCTCGGTGCCGGGACGTTTGGGCGCGGGGGAGCGGGCAGGCTCTCCGGTGGACCACCGGCACGTGGGGAAGGCGGGCCGGCGGCGCGTCGGGTGCCTCGGGGACGGCTCGGGGATGCCTCGCGGACGCGTCGGGGGCGGATCAGGGATGAGGGGACGAGGGGTTGGACGACGCCGCGATCACCCGGTGGCGGGCGCGTCCCATGAGTTCCTCGCGTTCGTCCTCGGTGAGGCCGCCCCACACGCCGTACGGCTCCCGCACGGCGAGGGCGTGGGCCGCGCACTCCGCCCGTACCGGGCAGCGCATGCAGACCTCTTTGGCCGAGTTTTCACGGGCGCTGCGGGCGGCGCCGCGCTCCCCTTCGGGGTGGAAGAACAGCGAGCTGTCCACCCCGCGACACGCGGCGAGGAGCTGCCAGTCCCAGAGATCGGCGTTGGGACCGGGGAGGCGGGAGAAATCGGCCATTGCTTCTTATCCCCTCGATGCGATCTGGTGTGGACGCACTCCTCAAGACCGTACATCCGTCATGTAAGCAGATGAAAATATGACTCATTGCGAATCTAGCCACACATGGCGCCATATGGGAAGCAAGCTCGACAAATACCGCTGAACAGGGCATGTCTCAGGAAGTACGGCGACAGGCACGACGCAGCGGCTCTGTATCCGGTCCCTCACGTAGAGTGTCCGAGGTGGCCGCCGAACCCGTAACTCTTTCGGGTGACCGTCGTTGAGAGGGCGGAGGCGGTTGATGAGAAAAGCTCTCGGACGGGTGTCCGAGGCGGTCAATCGCTCAGGTGACGATACGTACCAGCCTGGAGGCTCAAGGTGACGCGCATCAGCTGCGGAGGGCGGCCATGACATCCGTCCTCGTCTGCGACGACTCCCCGCTTGCCCGTGAGGCGCTGCGGCGCGCGGTCGCGACCGTGCCCGGTGTCGAGCGGGTGACCACGGCCGCCAACGGCGAGGAAGTCCTCCGCCGCTGGGGTGCCGACCGCTCGGACCTGATTCTGATGGACGTACGGATGCCCGGACTGGGCGGCGTGGAGACCGTGCGCCGGCTGCTCTCCGCGGACCCGGGCGCCCGCATCATCATGCTCACGGTCGCCGAGGACCTCGACGGGGTCGCGCTCGCGGTCGCCGCCGGGGCCCGCGGCTACCTGCACAAGGACGCGTCCCGCGCCGAGCTGCGCGCCACCGTGACGCAGGCCCTCGCCGACCCGACCTGGCGGCTCGCCCCCCGGCGGCTGCGCTCCGCGGAGATGGGGGCCGCGCCGACCCTCACCGCCCGCGAGATCCAGGTGCTGGAGGGCATGAGCCACGGCCGGTCGAACGCCGAGATCGGCCGTGAGCTGTTCCTCTCCGAGGACACCGTGAAGACGCACGCCCGCCGGCTGTTCAAGAAGCTCGGCGCCTCGGACCGGGCGCACGCCGTCGCGCTCGGTTTCCGCTGGGGTCTGGTGCGCTGACCCGTCCGGCGCCCCCCGTCCCCGGGGGGCGCGACGGTCCGGGCCCGTGCGCCGGGCCCGGTCAGGGCCGCCCGCGGGGCACCGGCCGTCACCCGAGCCGGGGCCGACCCGGCTCCGTCCGGGGGGCACCCCGGGCGCGCCCCGCGACGGGGTGCCGGGCCGCGCCGTCCTGGGCACCGGGTTCCGCCGTCCGGGGTACGGACGGAGCCGGAGGCCCGGGATTCCGCCGTCCGGGGTACCCGGCCGGGAACGGGGCCGGGCGGTGCGTCCCCCGCAACACCGGGTCGTACCGGCCGTCCGTGGCATGGGACAACGGGGCCGCGGTGCGGGACGGGACAACGGGGCCGCGGTGCGGGACGGGGCCGTGTGCGGACCGGGCCGTGGTGCGGGACGGGAGCGTGGTGCCGGCCGCCGGTGCGGCGGCGCTGCGCGACGGCCCGGCCGCGGGCCGTCGTACGGACGACCGTGACGACGGACGCGCCCGAGCGGCACGGCGCGGTGGCGCGTGAGCCGTCGGTGGAGTTCCGGGCGCTGGGATGGGCATACCCGAAAGGGGGAGGCGCGGGACGTGAGTGCGAAGACACCGGCGCGTAACGGTTCGGTGCACAACTACGAGGGCGGTGCCATGGAACGTCTGAGGCCAAGGCACCATGGACCGATGCGTGACGACGAGAATCCCGGGGTCGCGGCCTCGGGGCCCGGGACGATCGGCGATCTCGTCAGCCGCGCAGTCGACGGTGACGAGCGCGCCACCCACGACCTGCTCGCCGCCCATGTGCACCCGCTCGCCCTGCGGTACTGCCGCACCCGGCTCTCCCGGCTGCCGGGGGACGCCCGGCACTTCGTTGACGACCTCGCCCAGGAGGTCTGCCTCGCGGTGCTGTGCGCGCTGCCCCGCTACCGCGACACCGGCCGGCCCTTCGAGGCGTTCGTGGTCGCCATCGCCGCCCACAAGGTCGCCGACCTCCAGCGGGCCGCGATGCGCCACCCGGGGAGCACCGCGGTGCCCTCGGACGAGATGCCCGAGCAGCCGGACGACTCGCTGGGCCCCGAGGAGCGGGCGCTGCTCAGCAGCGACGCGGAGTGGGCGAAGAAGCTGCTGGCCAACCTGCCGGAGCACCAGCGTGAGCTGGTGCTGCTGCGGGTGGCGGTCGGGCTCACCGCCGAGGAGACCGGGCAGATGCTGGGGATGTCCCCGGGTGCGGTGCGGGTCGCCCAGCACCGCGCGCTGAGCCGGCTCCGCGCCCTCGCCGAGCAGTGACGCCCCGCGCCGAGCCGCGAGGTGTTCCACGTCGGGCCGTGCGGTGTTCCACGTCGGGCCGCACGGCGAGGTTCCCGCCGCACGGCGGGGAACGGGCGGCCGGTCCGGCGCCGTACGCGGCGCCCCGGCGGCCCCGGGCGGACCGCGAGCGGCCCGCCGGTCCGGAGGAAGCTACGAGTGACGCGGTCCTCAGTGATCGTGGAATGCGACGCCTGCGACGGCCGTTAGCATGGGAGTCCGCGTCGGGGCAAGACCATTTGGAAGGGTGTCATGACTGACAACGTCGACGGAGTGCCTGAGAAATTCGCCATGCTCGGGCTGACGTACGACGACGTGCTGCTGCTGCCGGGCGCCTCCGAGGTGCTGCCGAACGCCGTTGACACCTCGTCCCGCATCTCCCGGAACGTTCGGGTCAACGTCCCGCTGCTGTCGGCGGCCATGGACAAGGTGACCGAGTCCCGGATGGCGATCGCCATGGCCCGCCAGGGCGGCGCCGGCGTGCTCCACCGCAACCTGTCCATCGAGGACCAGGCGAACCAGGTGGACCTGGTCAAGCGGTCCGAGTCCGGCATGGTCACCGACCCGATCACGGTCCGCCCGGACGCCACCCTGCACGAGGCGGACGCGCTGTGCGCGAAGTTCCGCATCAGCGGCGTCCCGGTGACCGACGCGGCGGGCAAGCTGCTGGGCATCGTGACCAACCGCGACATGGCCTTCGAGCTGGACCGCAGCCGCCAGGTCCGCGAGGTCATGACCCCGATGCCGCTGGTCACCGGCAAGGTCGGGATCTCCGGCGAGGACGCGATGCAGCTGCTGCGCCGCCACAAGATCGAGAAGCTGCCGCTGGTGGACGACGCCGGGGTGCTCAAGGGCCTGATCACGGTCAAGGACTTCGTCAAGGCCGAGCAGTACCCGAACGCCGCCAAGGACGCCGAGGGCCGGCTGATCGTCGGTGCCGCGGTCGGCGTCGGCGACGAGGCGTACGAGCGGGCCCAGGCGCTGGTCGAGGCCGGCGTGGACTTCCTCGTGGTGGACAGCGCGCACGGCCACAGCCGCGGCATCCTCGACATGATCGCCAAGGTCAAGTCGAACATCGGTGTCGACGTGGTCGGTGGCAACGTGGCCACCCGGGACGGCGCCCAGGCGCTGATCGACGCGGGCGCCGACGGCGTCAAGGTGGGCGTGGGCCCCGGTTCGATCTGCACCACGCGGGTGGTCGCCGGCATCGGCGTCCCGCAGGTCACCGCGATCTACGAGGCCGCCCGGGCCTGCCAGGCGGCCGGCGTGCCGCTGATCGGCGATGGCGGCCTGCAGTACTCCGGCGACATCGCCAAGGCCATCGCGGCCGGCGCGGACACCGTGATGCTGGGCAGCCTGCTGGCCGGCTGCGAGGAGTCGCCGGGCGAGATGGTCTTCATCAACGGCAAGCAGTTCAAGTCCTACCGGGGCATGGGCTCGCTGGGCGCGATGCAGTCCCGCGGCCAGGCGCGCTCCTACTCCAAGGACCGCTACTTCCAGGACAACGTGCTCTCCGAGGACAAGCTGGTGCCCGAGGGCATCGAGGGCCAGGTGCCCTACCGCGGCCCGCTCGCCTCGGTGGCCCACCAGCTCGTCGGCGGCCTGCGCGCCTCCATGGGGTACGTGGGCTCCGCCACGGTGCGGGAGCTCCAGGAGAAGGGCCGGTTCGTCCGGATCACCGCGGCCGGCCTCAAGGAGAGCCACCCGCACGACATCCAGATGACCACCGAGGCGCCGAACTACTCGCGCCGCTGACGGTTCCGGCCGGACCGGGCGGAACCGCCGGGTCCGGCCGCCCGCGACGGTGCGTGAACACCGTACGACCGGCAAGCCCGCGGCTGTGGACAGTCGCGGGCTGCCGCATGCCCGTCGGGGATACTGGAACCGCAGACACATCAGGGAAAGGCCACACAACGTGACTGAGATCGAGATCGGGCGCGGCAAGCGGGGTCGCCGGGCGTACGCGTTCGACGACATCGCCGTCGTCCCCAGCCGCCGTACGCGGGACCCGAAGGAGGTCTCGATCGCCTGGCAGATCGACGCGTACCGCTTCGAGCTGCCGTTCCTGGCCGCGCCGATGGACTCGGTGGTCTCGCCGAAGACCGCCATCCGCATCGGTGAGCTGGGCGGTCTCGGCGTCCTCAACCTGGAAGGTCTGTGGACCCGCTACGAGGACCCCGAGCCGCTGCTGGCGGAGATCGCCGAGCTGGACGAGGACACCGCCAACCGCCGGATGCAGCAGATCTACGCCGAGCCGATCAAGGAGGAGCTGATCGGGCGGCGCATCAAGGAGGTCCGCGACTCCGGCGTGGTCACCGCCGCCGCGCTCTCCCCGCAGCGCACCGCCCAGTTCTCCAAGGCCGTGGTGGACGCCGGGGTGGACATCTTCGTCATCCGCGGCACCACGGTCTCCGCCGAGCACGTCTCCAGCGCCGCCGAGCCGCTCAACCTCAAGCAGTTCATCTACGAGCTGGACGTGCCGGTGATCGTCGGCGGCTGCGCCACCTACACCGCCGCCCTCCACCTGATGCGCACCGGCGCGGCCGGCGTGCTGGTCGGCTTCGGCGGCGGCGCCGCCCACACCACCCGGGCGGTGCTCGGCATCCAGGTGCCGATGGCCACCGCGGTCGCCGACGTGGCCGCCGCCCGCCGCGACTACATGGACGAGTCCGGCGGCCGCTACGTCCACGTCATCGCCGACGGCGGCGTGGGCTGGTCCGGCGACCTGCCCAAGGCCATCGCCTGCGGCGCCGACGCGGTGATGATCGGCTCCCCGCTCGCCCGCGCCACCGACGCGCCGGGCCGCGGCCACCACTGGGGCATGGAGGCCGTCCACCAGGACGTGCCGCGCGGCAAGCGGATGAACCTGGGCACCGTGGGCACCACCGAGGAGATCCTGCTCGGCCCCTCGCACACCCCGGACGGCTCGATGAACTTCTTCGGCGCGCTGCGCCGGGCCATGGCCACCACCGGCTACTCCGAGCTGAAGGAGTTCCAGCGGGTCGAGGTGACGGTCGCGCCGTCCCAGCACGACAAGCGCTGATTCCCCCCGAGCGATGCCCCGGCCGCGACGCGGCCGGGGCTTTCGCGTCCGCCGCCCGGCGGCCCGGAAGGCCCCGACCACCGGTCGGGGCCTTCTCGTGTCCGGGCCCGCCCGGACGCCGGGGGCCCCGTCGCCGCTGTCGGCGGTTCGTGGTCCGTGTCCGCGGGGCCGGCCCGGTGGCAGCGCCGGCCTGGTGGCGGCCCGTCCGCGGGGTGCGGGGTGGTCGGTCCGCGGGGCGTGACCGCGCCGGGCCCGCCCGGAACGCACGTCGCCCCACCGGGGAATCCCCGGTGGGGCGACGTCGGGCGCGCTCGGTGCCGGCCCGTCAGGGGGCCGGCGGCCGGATCAGTTGTTGCCGGCGACGCGGCGGGAGGTGGCGAAGGCGGCCACGGGGGCGAGGGCCACGAACAGCCACTCCCACGCCTCCAGCTCTTCCTTCCAGGCGTCGAAGAGGTCGCCGAACTGCTCGAAGAAGATCTCGTTGGCGGACGGCGTGCTGGGCGCGGCGCCCGGGTACTGTCCGGCCATGTTCTCGGCCCAGTCGGCGGACATCAGCGCGTAGCCGTACAGCTCACCGAGGACGACCGCGACGAGGGCCAGCACCGCGCCGGCCACCCACAGGCCGGTGTTGCGGCCACCGAGCTTGGCGACGGCGAAGCCGACCAGCGCGCCGACACCCACACCCACGTAGGCGATCTTGGTGACCTCGCCCTTCTCGGTGTCGGCCAGCGCGAAGAGGATGCCCGCGTAGATGGCGGCGCCGACGATGGCGGCGATCACGCCGACGAGGAGGGCGACCCCGGGTTGCCCTGCGGGGCCGGCGGCGGGGGGCGGGGGAAGCCTCCGCCGTACTGGGGCTGGCCGCCGTACTGGGGCTGGCCGCCGTACTGAGGCTGCTGCTGGGGCGGGTAGCCGTAGCCGCCCGGCTGCTGCGGCGGCTGCTGCCAGTTCTGGCTCATGAGAGATTCCCCCGGGGATGAAGGTGATGAGCCGCACTCCGGGGACGGAAAATTCTGGAGTGCGGCGTGAAAGTGCGTGCCTCAAATTAACAGGAGGGCATGACAATCCAACAAGTCCTCTCCGCCGTCCGTGACATGCCTGGGACCGGATGGAGACAACCCGTCCCCTATATGGGGATTCAGTGGGGCCATTCAGTTGCCGCGTAACGGGCCGAACGGTGTTTCGGCGGGGCGGTGCCGTGAAGGGAGACGCTGTCCGCGCCGGAGGCGTTGCCTTGTCAACAGGCGAGTTCAAGCCGGATACGGAAGGCGACGTACCGGCGTCCGGTGCGGCATGCTGCACAGGTGGCCGCGGTGTCCGGTGCCTCCGGTCGCCCCGCCGGGCGGGGCAGTTGACGCCCCGTGGGGGGAGGTCGAGGGTGGATAGGAATCGGGCATAAGCAATAATGCCAACTTATGGCGCAAAGTAAGTCTTTCACCGGACGAGACATGGGCATCGACCTCGGCACCGCCAACACCTTGGTGTACGTACGGGGAAGGGGGGTCGTGCTCAACGAGCCGTCGGTCGTCGCGGTGGACGCGGTCGACGGCACGGTCCTCTCGGTGGGGGCGGAGGCGAAGGAGACCATCGGCCGCACCCCGTCGAACATCGTCGCCGTCCGCCCGCTGCGGGACGGCGTGATAGCGGACTTCGAGATCGCGGAACGCATGCTGCGGCACTTCATCCGCAAGGTGGCGGGCAACCGGGTGCTCTCCCGCCCCCGTGTGGTGGTCTGCGTCCCCTCCGGCATCACCGGCGTCGAGCGGCGCGCGGTGATCGAGGCGGCCTCCCAGGCGGGTGCCCGGCAGGTGCACCTGGTGGAGGAGCCGATGGCGGCGGCGATCGGTGCCGGACTGCCGGTCAGCGAACCCACCGGCTGCATGGTGGTGGACATCGGCGGCGGCACCACCGAGGTCGCGGTCATCTCGCTGGGCGGCATCGTCACCGCCCGTTCGGTGCGCACCGCCGGCGACGCGATGGACGCGGCCATCACCGCGTACGTCAAGAAGCGCTACGCGCTCGCCATCGGCGAACGCACCGCCGAGGAGATCAAGATGGCGATCGGCTCGGCCGCCCCCGGTGGCACCTGGGCGGCGGCCGGCCTGGACCGGCTGACCTCCTCCCGCCACGTCACGCTGCTGGACCCGGCGCCGGCGGCCGGCGGGGCGGACCGCTCCGACGGGCCGGACGGCGCCGACGGGGACCCGGACGCCGAGCGCACCCAGGGGCTGCTGCCGCCGGAGCGCTGCACGGTCCGGGGCCGTGACCAGGTCAGTGGTCTGCCCAAGCTGCTGGAACTCACCGCCGACGAGGTGCGCCACGCGCTGACCGAGCCGGTGGACGCGGTGGTGGCGGCGGTCCGCGAGACGCTGGACGAGACGCCGCCGGAGCTGGCCGGCGACATCATGGACCGGGGCATCGTGCTGACCGGCGGCGGGGCGCTGCTGCGCGGCATGGACACCCGCATCGCGCGGGAGCTGGACGTCCCGGTCCTCATCGCCGACGACCCGCTGAACTGCGTGGCGGTGGGCACCGGCCGCTGCGTGGAGGACTTCTCCGCGCTCCGCACGGTGCTGGACGCCAAGCCCCGTACCGGGATCGCCGCCCGGATGTGACCCGCGGCGCCCGGCGCCTCCGGCGGCGGTGCCGGTGCGCCGCGGCCGGCCGGTGGTGGGTGTGGTGGTGCCCGGCGCGGCGGTCGGCGGGGCGGTGTCGCGCGGCCGGGTGCCCGGCCGGGGCGGCCGTGCCGGGCGCGGCGGTGGTGCCGACGGTCCGGGGGTACCGCCGCCGGCCGGGGAGCGGTGGCCGGTGGTGCGCCCGCCGCCGCTCGGGCGCGCAGGCGTGGGTGCGCAGGCGCTCCCGCGCGGTGGGCGCGGCGGACGCCCGCGGGTGCGGTGGACGTGATGGGGCGGTGCCGGGTCGGGCGGCGGGGCGGTGCGCGGCGCCGGCCGGCGGGTAGGGCGTTTGCCGTACCTCCGCGCGCGGGGCGTACCGCCGCTGCTCATGCTCGGTCCATGGACCCGTAGGAACGAAACGTCGAGGTGACGGCGATGGCACGCGGCGGGGCGCAGGCGCGGGCGGTGCTCGCGGCCCTCGCGGTGTGCCTGCTGCCCGCCGTCACACCCGCCGCCGCGCCCTCCGCCACATCCGCCGCCGCGCCCGCCGCCGCGCCCGCCGTCACACCCGCCGCACCTCCGTCCGGGCACGCCGCCGCGCGTGCGGTCCCGGGCCCGGACCCGGCCGGGTACGCCGACGCGCGGGGAGGACGAGGCCCGCACCGCGCCGGGCACGCCGCCGCGCGGTCAGCCGCGGTCCCGGCCGCCGCCTCCGGCGTCCGTCCGTCCGCGGTCCGGGGCGCCCGCCGCGCCGTCGTCCCGGGTCCGGCCTTCGTCCGGGGTCCGGCCCTCGTCCGGGGTCCGGTCGTCGGCCCGGCCCCGGCCGTCGCCCGGGGGCCAGCGGCCGTCCCGGGGGAGGTTCCGGGCCGGGCCGCCGCCCGGGCCTATCCGGTGCGGGTCGTGGTGCGGGCGGTGACCCCGGCCGTGCCGGGGCCGGGGGACGCCACCGTGGCGGTGGCCGGCGTCCTCACCAACCGTTCCGGCGAGGACATCTCCGGGGCGCGACTGGCCGTACGGCTGGGCCCGCGCGCGGTCCGCACCCGCAGCGAGGTGGCGGCGGTGGACGCCGGCGCCCCCGTCCCCGCCGCCGACGCGGAGCCCGCGGAGCACACGCGGCAGGTGGGCACCCTGAAGGCCGGCGCGCGGCGGGAGTTCCGGATCCGGGTGCCGGTCGGCGAGCTGGAACCGGCGGCCTTCGGCGCGTACCCGGTGAGCGTGGCGCTCACCGGCCGCGACCGCGCGGTGCACGGCCTGGCCCACACCTTCCTGCCCCGGTACCCGGCCACCACCGGGGCCCGGCCGCTGCGCACCACGGTGCTGTGGCCGCTCACCGACGTACCGCGGCAGCAGGCGCTGACGGTCGGCGCGGGGGAGGGCGCCGAACCGGTGTTCGGCGACGACACCCTCGCCGAGTCCCTCGCCCCGGGCGGCCGGCTGCGGCGGCTGGTGGACGCCGGCCGCGGCCGGGCGGTGACCTGGCTGATCGACCCGGACCTGATCGTCCAGGCGGCGGCCATGGCGGACGGCTACCGGGTGGCCCGTACCCCCGGCACCCACGACCCCGGCGACACCGAACCGGGGAAGGGGCGCAAGGCCGCGGCCGACTGGCTGCGGGCGCTGCGGGCCGCGGTGCGCGGGCGGGAGGTGGTGGCGCTGCCGTACGCCGACCCGGACCTGGCCTCGCTCGCCCACTACGGGCGCGGCGCGCTGGCCGCGGGGTCCCGGCGGGGCGCGGACATCCTCGGACGGACGCTGCGGGTGCGGGCGCGCCAGGACCTGGCCTGGCCGGAGCGCGGGGTGCTGGACACCTCCGTCACCCGGCTGGCGGAGCGGCTGCGGATGCGTTCCGTCCTCACCTCCGGGGAGGGACTGAGCGGCGGGCCGGACCACCGTGGGGCGACCGACGACGGCCCGGTGGCGGTGGGCGGTGGCCTCACCGCGCTCACCTACGACACCACGCTGGCGGGGCTGCTCGGGGAAACCGGTCCGGACGCCGGCGGCGCCGTGCGGGCGCCCGGGGACGGCGGCCCCGGCACCACCGGTGGATCCGGAGCGACCGGCGGACCCCGGACCGCCGGCGGTGCCGGGACCGGCGGGCCGCCCTCGGTGGGGGAGCTGCGGCAGCGGCTGCTGGCGGAGACCCTCACCGCGGTCGGCGAGGCGCCGAACGCGTCGCGCGCCCTGGTGGTGCTGCCGCCCCGCCGGATGTCCGGCACCGCCGCGCGGGCGCTGGCCACCGCGCTCACCGACGGCACCGCCGCGGGGTGGCTGGAACCGGTGTCGCTCGCCGGCGCGCTGCGGGAGCCGGTGCCCGGGCGGGCGGGGGAGCCCGGCGGCTATCCGACGGCGCTCCGCGACACCGAGCTGCCGCCCCGGCTGCTGGCGGCCGTCGCCCGGGACGCCGGCCGGGCCCGCACCCTGGTCCGGGTGCTGGCCGACCCGGAACGCACCGAGGAGTCGGTACGGGACGCGCTGGCCCGTTCGGTGTCCACCGCCTGGCGCGGCCGGCTGCCGGCGGCGCGCGGCTACGTGCGGGGCACCTCGGACTTCCTGCGGGCGTCGATCGACTCGGTGCGGCTGGTGCCCAAGTCGACGGTGACGGTGGCCGGGGACTCCGCGACCATCCCGGTCACCGTGGAGAACGCGCTCCAGCAGTCGGTCGCCGGGATCGAGGTGCGGGTGGTCTCGGACCGCCCGGAGCGGCTGACGGTGGTGGACGGGTCGGTGCCGGCCGAGGCGTCGCGGACCGCCAGCCGGACGGTACGGGTGGAGGTGCGGGCACACGCCAACGGCCCGGTACGGCTGACCGCCCGGCTGCACACCACCGCCGACGGGCTGCCCTGGGGCGAACCGATCACCTTCCGGGCCGAGGTGCGGTCGGTCTCCTCGGGGGCGGTCACCATCGTCGCCGGCGGGGCGCTGCTCATCGTGCTGGCGGTGGTGTTCCAGCTGGGGCGGGCGCGGCGCCGGCACGGCCGCTGAGGTGCCGCCGGCGGAACCGGCGCGCGGCGTACCCGGCGACCACCAGCGCCACCAGGACGCCGGCCGCGACCCAGCCGGCCGTGGCCACCCCGGAGCGCAGCCGCTCCCAGCTCCCGCCGAGGTGGAAGCCGGCCAGGGTGCTGGTCACCGCCCAGACGACCCCGCCGACGGCGTTCCACAGCAGGAAACGGCGGCCGGGTACGCCGGCCACGCCGCTGAGCGCGGGGACGAGGGTCCGGAGCAGCGCGACGAACCGGGCGGCGACCAGCGCCGGCCCGCTGAGCCGGCGCACCAGGGCCAGGGCCCGCGCCACGTCGGCGGGCCGCACCAGGCGGGCCGGGATGCGGTCGGTCATCCGGTGGCCCCAGCGGCGGCCGAGGAAATAGCCGACGCCGGGCCCGACCAGGGCGCCGAGCACCGCGGCCGTCAGCACCGAGACCAGCGGCGCCCGCCCGAGCTGGGCGAGGGCCCCGCCGATCAGCACCGTGGACTGGCCCGGCAGCAGCACACCCGGGAACGCGGCCGCCTCCAGGGCGGGCACCAGGAAGACCAGGGTGAGCACGGTCCACCCCGGGAGGGTGAGCAGCCAATCGGTCAGCCAGTCCATCGCGCCGGTACCTTCCCCGCCGGTCGGGCGGTCGTCCGGTCGTACCTCACGGATGTGCCACCGGGGCGGTCAATTCACCCGATAAGGAAAATTACCGCCGGGGCGGGTGGCGGACAACGGTGCCTTTTCGGCCGCCGGGGCCCGCGCCCGCTGTCGCACCCGGACGGCCCGCCCTTCCCTCGGCGCGGGCCGCGAGCCGGGGGCCCGGGCCCGCCCGCGCCGAGGGGCGGGGGCGGACGGGCGGTCGCGGCCCCTTCCCGGCGGCCGTGGCGGTCCGCACGGGCGTGGCGGCCCCGGACGGGTCCGGCGGTCGCCACCCGCCGGGCCCGGCCGTGCCGTCCGTGTCCCGTGCCCCCTCCGTCGGCCGCGTTCCGGTGGCCGCGCCGTCCGCGCCGGTGTCCGTCCGCCCCGGCCTCCGGGTGGTGCACCGGGGGCCGGGTGTGCCGGTGGCCGTGGTGCGGTGGTGCGGTGGCCGCCCGGTGGCGTGAGGTACGTCTTCCGTGACCGGGTACTCGGCCGGTGCCCGTCGTACCGGGGTGGCCGCGGGACGGGCCGGGTTTCGGCCGGATCGGGCGGGTGGGGGTTTGCGGGGGGCGGATGCGGGCGGTGCGGGGGGCGGACGGCCGCCCGGCGAGCGGGAACGGGGGCCGGTCGTGCGGGCCGGGCGACGACCTCGCCGTACGGGACCGGGCGCGAGCCGTACGGGACCGGGCGCGAGCCGTGCCGTAGCGGGTGCAGCCCGTACGGGGCGGGTCGCCGGGCCCGTACGGGACCCCGGACGTGGTGGGCGCAGCCCGTAGGGGCACCCGGACGCGGCGGGCACGGGCCCGTACGGGACACCCCGACGCGGTGGGCGCGGGCCGTGCGGGGTCCGCCGAGCCGGGGCGGGCGTGGCCGGCCGTGCCGGTGCGGCCGGGGCCGGCGGGCCCGCCGGTGTGGTGCGTGGCCGGCCGGTCGGCCGGGGCGGCGCGGTGTGGTGCGTGGCCGGCCGGCCGGGGCGGCGCGGTGGTGGCCGGCCCTGTCCGGACGGCCGCCGTCCGCGCGGGTCACAGCCGGTGCGCGGCACCGGCCGGGCTCGCGCCCCGGGTGTCCAGCAGCAGCTGGGCCTTGACCGCCAGCCCCTGGAGGTCGTAGGTGCGGTGGTGCTGGAGGAGGACGGTCAGGTCGGCCGCCGCGGCGGCCTCGTACAGCGCGTCGGCGCGCGGCACCGGCCGGCCGAGCACCTGCCACTGGGCCACGTACGGGTCGTGGTAGCTGAGCTGGGCGCCCAGCTCCATCAGCCGGGAGGCGATCTCGCGGGCCGGTGCCCCTTCCTGGTCGCCCACGTCCGCCTTGTAACCCACGCCCAGCAGCAGCACCCGGGCGCCGCGTGCCGACTTGCCGTGCTCGTTGAGCAGGGCGGCGCAGCGCTGGGTGACATAGCGCGGCATCCGGCCGTTGATCTCCTGGGCCAGCTCCACCATGCGCAGCGGGTACCCCGGGCCGCGGCCGCGGTGGGCGATGTGGTTGGGGTCGATCGGCACGCCGTGGCCGCCGACGCCGGGGCCGGGCCGGAAGGCGTGGAAGCCGAACGGCTTGGTCTCCGCGCAGCGCACCACGTCCCACAGGTCCACCCCCAGGTCGTGGCAGAACACCGCCATCTCGTTGACCAGGGCGATGTTCACGTGGCGGTAGTTGGTCTCCAGCAGCTGCACGGTCTCCGCCTCGCGCGGCCCCCGGGCCCGTACCACCTTCTCGGTCAGCCGCCCGTAGAACGCGGCGGCGGCCTCGGTGCAGGCGGGGGTGAGGCCGCCGATCACCTTGGGGGTGTTGGCCAGGGTGTGCGTCCGGTTGCCCGGGTCCAGCCGGCAGGGCGAGTAGGCGAGGTGGAAGTCCCGCCCGGCCCGCAGCCCCGATCCCTCCTCCAGCAGCGGCCGGACCAGGTCCTCGGTGGTGCCGGGGTAGACCGCCGACTCCAGCAGGACGGTGGTGTGCGGGCGGAGCCGGGCGGCGAGCGCGCGGACCGCCTCCCGCACCGCGGACAGGTCCAGCGCCCGGTCCTCGCCCAGCGGGGTCGGCGCGCAGATCACCGCGGTACGGACCCGGCCCAGCTCGGCCGGGTCGGTGGTGGCCCGGAAGCCGGCGGAGGCCATCCTGCGGACCGCGGCGGCGGGCAGGGCGCCCTCCACCGGGGGGCGGCCGGCCCGCAGCTCGGCGACGGCCGCGGGATCGGGGTCGTAGCCGACGGTGCTGAAGCCTGCGGCGGTGGCGGCCTGGGCGAGGGGGAGGCCGAGGTGGCCGAGGCCGATGACGGCGAGGTCTGCGGGCGGGGCTGCGGGCATGGCGTCGTGCCGTCCTTCCCGGGACGATTCCGGATGGCGCAAATGCAGACTAAGCGGAAATATGACTCGTATTCAGTATTGGCGGCCTGTGGCGGCGGCGATTGGCCTCCCGATGACGGGTGACGGGTGATGTGTGGCGGGTGCGGGGCGGTCGGCCGTCGCCGGGCTCGCCGGGCCCGACGGGCCCGGCCGGGCTGGCCGTCCGGACCGGCCGCGGCCAGAATCATCAGACGGGGCATGTGACAGCGATCACACCAGGAGGCAGTTGTGAGGACACCCACCCTGGGCCCGGCCGAGCGCGGCCAGGCACTCGCCGGGATGGCCGACCGGGAACTGGACGTGCTGGTGGTCGGCGGCGGGGTGGTCGGCGCGGGCACCGCCCTGGACGCCGTCACCCGCGGCCTGTCCACCGGGCTGGTGGAGGCCAGGGACTGGGCGGCGGGCACCTCCAGCCGGTCCAGCAAGCTCATCCACGGCGGGCTGCGCTACCTGGAGATGCTCGACTTCGCGCTGGTCCGGGAGGCGCTCAAGGAGCGCGGGCTGCTCCTGGAGAAGCTCGCCCCGCACCTGGTCCGGCCGGTGCCCTTCCTCTACCCGCTCCAGCACCGCGGCTGGGAGCGGCTGTACGCCGGGTCCGGGGTGGCCCTGTACGACGCCATGTCCGTCTCCTCCGGCCACGGCCGGGGCCTGCCGGTCCACCGCCACCTCAGCCGCCGCCACGCCCTGCGCGTCGCGCCCTGTCTGCGCAAGGACGCGCTGGTGGGCGCCCTGCAGTACTACGACGCGCAGATGGACGACGCCCGTTTCGTCACCACCCTGGTGCGCACCGCCGCCTCGTACGGCGCCCTGGTGGCCAACCGGTCCCGGGTGGTCGGTTTCCTGCGCGAGGGCGAACGGGTGGTCGGCGCGCGGGTGCGCGACCTGGAACAGGGCGGCGAGTTCGAGGTGCGCGCCCGGCAGGTGGTCAACGCCACCGGGGTGTGGACCGACGACACCCAGGCGATGATCGGCGAGCGCGGGCAGTTCCACGTGCGCGCCTCCAAGGGCATCCACCTGGTGGTGCCCAAGGACCGCGTCCACTCCACCACCGGGCTGATCCTGCGCACCGAGAAGAGCGTGCTGTTCGTCATCCCCTGGGGCCGGCACTGGATCATCGGCACCACCGACACCGACTGGGACCTGGACAAGGCCCACCCGGCCGCCTCCAGCGCCGACATCGACTACCTGCTGGAACACGTCAACTCGGTGCTCGCGGTGCCGCTCACCCGGGAGGACGTCGAGGGCGTCTACGCCGGGCTGCGCCCGCTGCTGGCCGGCGAGTCCGACGCCACCAGCAAGCTCTCCCGGGAGCACACCGTCGCCCACCCGGCCCCCGGCCTGGTGGTGATCGCCGGCGGCAAGTACACCACCTACCGGGTGATGGCCAAGGACGCGGTGGACGAGGCGGTGCACGGCCTGGACCGCCGGGTCGCCGACTGCTGCACCGAGAACGTCCCGCTGGCCGGCGCCGAGGGGTACCAGGCGCTGTGGAACGCCCGCGCCCGGCTGGCCCAGCGCTCCGGCCTGCACGTGGCGCGCGTGGAGCACCTGCTGGGCCGCTACGGCTCGCTCACCGAGGAGGTCCTGGAACTGATCGCCGCCGACCCCTCCCTCGGCGAACCGCTCACCGGCGCCGACGACTACCTGCGCGCCGAGGTGGTGTACGGCACCTCGCACGAGGGCGCCCGCCACCTGGACGACATCCTCACCCGGCGCACCCGGATTTCCATCGAGACCTTCGACCGCGGCACCCGCTGCGCCCGGGAGGCCGCCGAGCTGATGGCCCCGGTGCTGGGCTGGGGGCGGGAACAGATCGACAAGGAGGTCGAGCACTACGAGAAGCGGGTGGAGGCCGAACGCGAGTCCCAGCGCCAGCCCGACGACCTGACCGCCGACGCGGCCCGGCTCGGCGCCCCCGACATCCAGCCGGTCTGACCCCGGCGCCCGGCCGGTCCGCGGCGGCGGTCCCGTACGCCGGTGCGGTGCTCGGCCGGTGCGGTGCGCGTGACGGGCCCGGTGCGGCGGTGGGGTGCGGCGCCGGTGGTCGGTCCGGTGGCGCGGTGCCGTGATGCCGGGTGCGGTGGCGCGGTGCCGGCGGGGGTGGTGGGTGCCGGTGCGGTGGTGCGCCGGCGCCCGGCGGTGTCGCGTACGGCGGGCGGGGCCGGGCCGTGTCCTCGCCGTGGCCCGCCGGCCGTGTTCCGGGCCGTATCCCGCCCCCGCCGTGTCCCGGCAGAGAGGGCCGTGTCCCGGACGAGAGGGCCGTGTCCCGGACGGCCGCCGTGCGGAGGACGGCCGTCCGGGACGCCGGGGCCGCGGTCCCACCGGTCGGCCGCCGCCGCCCGGCAGTGGCCCGCGGGCGGTCGGCGGCCGGCGGCCGCGGTGGGGCGGGTGCCCGGACCGCCGCCGCGGCGCCGGCGTGCCGCGGCGGCGGGGTCCATGGGTACGGGCGGCGGTCCGGCCGGTCAGGGCCGGGGCCGCCCGGGGGCCCGGCCGGCCCCCGGTGGTGCGGGGCGCGCACCCCACGCGTGCGGGCGGGCCGCGCCACCGGGCGCCGGCCCGGGAGGAGGCGCGAGACCCGCCGATGAGGGCCCCGCACCTCCCTCCCCGGCGGGCCGGGTCAGACCCGCCGCCACAGGGCCGGTGCGGAGGGCGGCTCCCACCCCGCCACCGCCGTGTGCCCCTGGAGGCATTCGTAGGTCGCGCCGCCGTACGTCACCCGGTCACCGGGCCGGTAGACCGTGCCGGCCTTCCAGGTGCCGCCGGGCTCGGGGTCCGGCGGGTCGGTCGGGTCCTGCTGGACGTTGAGGACGAAGTCGTACGCGCCGGTGCGCGTCCCTCCGCTGTTCCCCATCGTCATCAGCAGCCGGGGGTCGTAGATGGTGTCGCTGGAGTTCCCCGGCTCGCCCGGGAAGTACAGCTGCGTGGTGAGGATCGGCCGGTTGGGCGCCTGCACCTTGACGTGGATGTGCCGGGTACGACCCGGGTACAGGCCCGGCACGATCGTCTCCAGCCGGAACGCGCCGGTGGAATCGGTGAACTGGTGACCCCGGAAGCGGAAGCCGACGTTGTCGTAGTTGCCCCGGTTGTCGGCCTGCCAGAAGTCCAGCAGCGCGCCCGCGATCGGCTTGCACGCCAGACCGAAGACGTAGCCGCTGACGGTCAGCCGGGTGCCCACCGTGCCGGCCTCCACCAGGGAGGTACGGCGCGGCGAGTTCGGCTTGAAGTACGGGCCCTCCATCTGGGCGGGCGTGGGGTCGTCACCGTCGTCGCAGTACGGGGTGGGGGTGAGCGGCCGGTCCTCGGTCGGCGTCAGGTTGCGGGCGAGAGCCGGGGCGCCTCCGATCAGCATGGTCGCGGGCGCGGCCACCAGCGCGGCCTGGATCAGCCGTTTGCGGCTGATGTGCCGGGAGCCCGGGGAGCCTTCGGCCTCCGGGATGTCCGGAGAGCCTGGGGGGTGCTCGTCTGCCACGGGGATCTCCTCTGGTACGGAAGGCCGCCACCGGTCGGGCGGCGGCCTGCTGGGGGAAGAGGCCGGATCGATCCGGGACAGAACCTACGAGGGCTGGTCCGTGGGGTCGATGGACACAAGTACCCGATCGTGGTGTTTTCCGCGCACCGAGCGGCGGAAGTCCCCGGGGCTGCTGCCGGTCTCCCGGCGGAAGAAACGGCAGAAGTACGCGGGATCGGAGAAACCGGTCTGCCGGGCCACCTGCCCCACCGTCAGCCCGGTGCCGGCCAGCAGCCGCTTGGCCTCCAGCACCCGCGCCTGCCGGAGCATCGCCCCGGGGGTGCGCCCGGTCGCCTCCTTCACCGCCTGGTGCAGCCGGCCGGCCGAGACGCCCAGCAGCGCGGCGCAGTCCCGCACCGACCGGGCCGGGCCGTCCGGGCCCGCCAGCAGCCGGGCGAAACGTAACGCCACGGCGGCGCCGGAATCCGACCCCCGTGCGGTGTCCGCCCCCGGCCCGGCCCCGGGGGCCCGGCCGGCAGGATCCGGCTGCCCGGCGGCGGGCGGCCCGGGCGCCGTGGCCGCCAGCCGCCCGGCCCGCACCAGCAGCACGTGGAGGTACGCCTGGAGCACCGAGATGAAACCCGGCGCCTGCGCCTGGTACTCCCGGTCCATCTCCGCCAGCAGGGCGCCGATCGCCCGCGCCGCCTCCGGGGACGGCCGCAGGAACGGGCGGTCGCCCAGCAGGCGCAGCGCGTCCCGGTCCTCCGGGTGGTTCAGCAGGAAGTCGTCGTTGAAGAGGATCACCCGCCCGTCCAGCCCGGTGACCCGCTCCCAGTGGTGCACCCGGCCGGGCACGATGATCCCCAGCTGCGGCGGGTCCAGCGTCCAGGCGGCCAGGTCGATGACGTGCGCCCCGCGCCCCCCGGTGACGAACACGATCTCGTGGAACGTGTGCCGGTGCGGGAACTCCGCCCGGGACAGCGGTCCGATGGTGTCGAAGGTGCCCATCGCGAACGGCAGCACCCCGGGGTCGGGCACCTGCAACTGGTGCAGCGGCACCGTCGCGCCCCAGGCGTCCCGTGATCCCAGCTCGCGGCATGGCATCGTCGTTGTCCCCTCGCCGACGTCGGCCGCCGAGGTCCCGCGCCGGTTCCGGGCCGCCGGTCCGTCCGGCACCGGGGGTGACTCGCCGGCCCCGGGCCGCCCGGCCCGGCGGGTGGGGACGCTACCGGGTTCCGGCGGCGGCCACGAGACCCCCGGGCGCCCCGGCCCGGGGTGCGCCACCGTCCGGGCGGGCCCCGGTCGTCCTCCGGGCCCGCCGCGCGGGCCGGCGGCCGGGCGGTCCGGAGCGCCGGCCTTCCCCGGGTCCGGCCCGGCGGCCGTACGCCCGGGCCCGCCCGCTACCCGCCCCCGCAGAACGCCCGCCGCAGCAGCGCGCGTTCCGCGGCGCGGTCCGGGGCCGCCGTGTGGTTGAGGCGGTGGACGAGCACCCGGTCCCCGGAGGCGGAGCCCACCAGCAGCACGGAGGAGCCGTTGATGGTGCCGTTGTGCCCCCACACCCGGCCGCACGGCAGGGTCACCGGGAAGAGGCCCATCCCGTACCGGCCGCGGCTGGGCCCGGTGTCCCGCATCCGCGCCAGCCCGGACGGCGGCAGCAGTTCGCCGCCGAGCAGCGCCCGGTGGAACCGGGCCAGGTCGTCGAGGGTGGAGACCAGTTCCCCGGCCGCCCCGGCGGACGACGGGTCGAACTCGGTGACGTCGCGCGGCGCGCCGCCCGCCGCGCCGGCCGCGTACCCGCGCCCGTGCGGCCGGGGCAGGGTGGGCCGGGTGCCGGGGAAGGAGGTGCCGGTGAGCCCCAGCGGCTCGATGATCCGCCGCCGCGCCTCGGCGGCGTAACCGCGGCCGGTGACCCGCTCCACCACCAGGCCCAGCACCGTGTAATCGGTGTTGGAGTAGGCCCAGCCGCCGCCGGGCGGGCCGAACACCGGGGGGTGGGCGAGCGCGGTGCGGACCAGCCCGCGCGGGGTGTGGCTGTCGAACCGGTGGGCGGCGAAGCCGGCGCCGAACAGCCGCCGGGCCAGCGCCGGGTCGCGGGTGTAGTCGTACAGTCCGCTGGTGTGGTCCAGCAGCTGACGGATGGTGACGGTACGTCCGCCGTGCCCCGGCCCGCGCAGCAGCCCGGGCAGGTGCTCCTCCACCGGGTCGTCCAGCCCCAGCCGCCCCTCGGCGACCAGCTGCAGCACCACCGTGGCGAGGAACGTCTTGGTCAGACTGCCCGCCCGGAAGTGGTCCGCGCGCCCCACCGGCCGTCCGGTGGCCAGGTCCGACACCCCTGCCGCGGCGAACCGCCCGCGCCCGCCGGAGACCACCAGGACCGCGCCGCCGGGCGCCGGGCCCCGCTCGACCAGCCGCCGCAGCTCGGGGCCGAGGTCGGGGGGCGCGGCCGCGGCCGCCACCGGTCCGCCGCGGTCCGCCATGACGTTCCGCCGCGGCCCGTCGCCGCACCCGGCCACCGCGGCGACCAGCACCACCACCAGCACCGCGGCGAGCGCCGCGCGGGAGCGAGGGCCCAAGGCCGTCCCTCCGTCCGGTTCCGTTCCGTCCCGGCCCGCGGCGGGACCGGCCCGCCCGGTGCCCCTCCCGCGGCGAACTCCCCGATGGTGCCAGGTCCTTCCCGCGCGGCTCGCCCGGGGCCGGACCCGGCACTTCCCCCGGTCCGCGGATGAGAGACAATGGGCGCTCTGCCAGGGTGGGTTGATTCGCAGTAATCTCAGAGGGGTCGCATGTCGGAGGCGGAGCAGACGCAGGACACGACCGGGCGCCTCCTCGCAGGGCGGTACCGGCTCGGTGAGGTCCTCGGCCGGGGCGGCATGGGCACGGTCTGGCGCGCCCGTGACGAGACCCTCGGCCGTATCGTCGCGGTCAAGGAGCTGCGGTTCCCCTCCAACATCGACGAGGACGAGAAGCGGCGTCTCATCACCCGGACGCTGCGCGAGGCCAAGGCGATCGCCCGGATCCGCAGCAACGGCGCCGTCACCGTCTACGACGTGGTGCACGAGGACGACCGGCCGTGGATCGTCATGGAGCTGATCGAGGGCCGGTCGCTCGCCGACGTGGTCCGCGACGACGGCCCGCTCACCTGGCGGCGGGCGGCCGAGGTGGGCCTCGCCGTCCTCGACGTGCTGCGCGCCGCGCACCGCGAGGGCATCCTGCACCGCGACGTGAAGCCGTCCAACGTGCTGATCGCCGACGACGGCCGGGTGGTGCTCACCGACTTCGGCATCGCCCAGGTCGAGGGCGACCCCTCGGTCACCTCCACCGGCATGCTCGTCGGCGCCCCCTCCTACATCTCCCCGGAGCGGGCGCGCGGCCACAAGCCCGGCCCGCCGGCCGATCTGTGGTCGCTGGGCGGCCTGCTGTACGCGGCGGTGGAGGGCGTGCCGCCGTACGACAAGAGCACCGCCATCGCCACCCTCACCGCGGTGATGACCGAGCCGCTCGACCCGCCGAAGAACGCGGGTCCGCTGGAGGAGGTCATCTACGGCCTGCTCGACAAGGACCCCGCGCGGCGGCTGGACGACGCCGGCGCCCGCGCCCTGTTCAACGCCGCGCTCAGCGCGCCGGACACCCCGGCCGGGCCGGCCGCCGCCGAGGCGACCCGCACCATGAGCCTGCCCCCGGCGCCCCTCGGCGGCGCCCGCCGCCTCCCCGCGCACCCCGATCCCGCCCGCCACGCCGCCGGGCGCCGGGGCCCGCACCCCCGGCGCCCGCGGCCGGCGCGGACCGCGGGCGTGAGCCGCGCCCCGCGCGGAACGCGGCGGGCGGAGCACGCCCCCAGCGCACCCCGGTCGGCGGGAGCCCGGTGCCGCCCGCGCCGCCCCGCGCCTCGCTCACCGACGTGGTGCCGCGCCGCACCCTGATCATCATCGCCGTGGTGCTGCTCGCGGTCGTGGGCACGGTGCTCGCCATCGCGCTCTCCGGCGGGGACGACGACGGTGGCAGCGGCAAGAACGCCGGCGGGCCCGGCACCGCGGCCGACCGGCGGCCGGCCACCGGCTCCGCCCCGGACGCGGACGGCTCCGGGACGCCCGCGAGCCAGGACCCGGCCACCGGCGCGGACGGGCAGCAGCCGGGCGACGACGACGCCGGCGACGCGGACGACGACGCCGACGACAAGAAGAGGAGCGGTGCGCCGGAGGGCTACCGGAACGTCTCCTACGACCGGCACCAGTTCTCCATGGCCCTGCCCGAGGGCTGGAAGGCGCACCCCGTCCGGGTCGGCGGCCGGGTGTACGAGGGCGGCCGGATCTACCGGGGCGACGCCGAGTTCCCGCGCGTCCAGGTGGACTTCAACGACTCCCCGCGGTCCGACGCGGCGGCGGCCTGGCGGTCCTCGGAGAGCGGCGCCCGCAGCTCCATGCCCGGGTACCGCGGACTGGGCATCAGCAGCGTCGAATGGCGCGGCTACCCCACCGTCGCCGACTGGCGTTTCGAGCGGCAGCAGGGCGGCAAGAGGGTACGGGTGCTCAACCGCGGCTTCAAGAAGGACGACGACCAGGGCTACGCGATCATGGTCACCTGTGAGAAGGACAAGTGGGACGAGGAGGAGTGCCGCACCCTGCGGAACACCGCCTTCCAGACCTTCCACCCGACCGGCTGAGGGCGCGTCGGCGGCTCGGCTGAGGGTGCGTCGGCGGATCCTCCGGTCCGGCGGCGGACGCTCCGGTCCGGTCGGCCGGGGTGTCGGGCCGGGAAGGCCGGCCCGGCGGCTGACCCCCTGACGGCCGTACCGGTGGGCCGGAAGCGCCGGAGACCCGGCGGACGGGGCCGTAGGACGGCGGACCCCGGCGGCCGGACGGGAGTCGTGAGCCCGGCGCCCGTGCGGGCGTCGGCGGGGCGGCGGCCTCGCCGTCCGGCGGAACCGTGCGCGGCGCACCGGACGGGACGGCACGGCCGGCACGGTGCTGCCGGGCCGGGCGGACCGTCAGCCTCCGGGCGGCCGATTCGCGGGCGGGACACCGTACCTACCGGGGCGGGACCGTGCGGGACGGTCGTCGGGCCGGCCGGGACCGGTCGGTCCTCGGACGGGCCGGTCCTCGGACGGGCCGGTGGACGCCCGGCCCGGCAGCCCCGGTGACGGCCCCGGTGGTGGCCTCGTCCGATGACCGGTTTCCGACGGTCCGCCAGGCCGTGGGCGCTCGGCGCCCGGTGCGCCCGGCGTCCC
The DNA here is from genome assembly GCF_016031615.1 of Streptomyces pactum. GTDB lineage: Bacteria > Actinomycetota > Actinomycetes > Streptomycetales > Streptomycetaceae > Streptomyces > Streptomyces pactus. The sequence continues at coordinate 2,874,360 of NZ_JACYXC010000001.1, read as the reverse complement.
GAGGCGGGTGGTGGCCCGGCGCGGACCGCGGTACGGGCAGGCCGTGAAGACCGGCCCGGACGGGACGAGTTCGCCGGTGGTGGGGTGAGCGGCGGGCCCGGTGACCTGCCCGGACCGCACCGGCCGGCCGGCACGCCGCGGTCGCCCGGCCCGGGGCCCGCTCCCGGCCCGCTCGGCACCGGGTGGCCGAGGCCGTATGGTGAGAGACCGTGGATCGCACGCGACCGTGGTGAGTGGAGAACGACCGGAAACGCGCGGCGTGTCGGGCGCGTACTGGGGAGGCGTCGTGGACGACTACGCGGGAAGGGTGCTCGCCGACCGCTACCGGCTGCCGCTGCCGCCGCCCGACGGACCGGAACCCCTCACCGTCCGGGCCTGGGACACCTACAGCGGTCAGCGGGTGCTGCTCCGCCGGATACCGCTGCCGGAGGTCGTCGAGGCCGAACTCGTCGGCGGTGCCCCGGCGGACGCGTCCGGACGCCCGGGGCCCGGCGGTCCGGACGACGGCTCCGGCCGGCCCGCACGGTCCGCCTCCCGGGACGCCCACGACCCCGTGGTGCGCCGCGCCGTGGACGCCGCCACCGCCGCCGCCTCACTGCCCGACCACCCCCGGCTCGACCAGGTCTTCCACGTCTTCGCGGAGGACGGCGACCTGTGGATCGTCAGCGAGTTCGTGGCCGGCCGCCCGCTCGCCGCCCTGCTCGCCGAGGGCCCGCTGTCCCCGCACCGGGCGGCGGAGGTCGCCGCCGACGTCCTCACCGCCCTGCGCGCGGTGCACGCCCACGGCTGGGTGCACCGCAACATCACCGCCGACACCGTCGTGATCTGCGAGGACGGCCGGGCGATGCTGACCGGGCTGGCCGCCGCGGCGGCCGAGGAGGCCCTGTGCGGCCACGACCCGGTGCCGCCCGCACCACCGGCGCCCCTCTCCCCGCCGGACCGCCACCGGGGCCCCGGCCGGCCCGGCGACGGCGGCCGGGTGCCGCGCGCCCGGGACGCCGGGTACGCCGACGGCCGTGGCGGAACGCCGGGGACCGGGGCCCGGGACGAGGGCGGCGCCGCGCCGGCACCGCGGGGTGCCGTGCCGCAGCCCCGGACCGGTGACGCCGTCGTCGCACCCGCCGGCCGCGACCCGCACCCCCGGGGCACGGCCGGCGCGGCCCCGGCGGCCCGGGGACCGCTCGCCCCCCGGCCGCTCGGCTCCGGACCGGCCGGTTCCGACGTGCCGGCCGGGGCACCGGACGGCGGCCGACCGGACCGTGCGCCGGCCGGGCGGCGCGGGCCGGCCACCCCGCTCGCCGCCGAGCGGGCCCGGCTGGCGCGGCTCGCGCTGGTCGGCGCGGTGACCGAGCGCTGGGCGCCGGAACAGGCCGGGCCGGCGCACGCCGGCCCGCCGCCGGCCGACACCCCGGCCACCGACCTGTGGGCGGTCGGCGCGCTGCTGTTCCGCGCGGTCCGCGGCCACGCCCCGTACCCGGAGGACGACCCGGTCGCACTGGTGCGGGAGGTGGCCACCCGGGCCCCGGCCCACGCGGACGGCTGCGGTCCGCTCCGCCCCCTGGTCGAGGCCCTGCTCGGCCGGGACCCGGCGGCCCGCCCGGACGCCGAGGACGTGCGCGCCCGGCTGCGCGCCCTGGTGCGGTCGGCCCCGGAACCGGAGGTCGGCAGCCGTACCGTCGTGGTCCCGCACCCGGACTCCGGCGGACCGGCCGGCGCCCGGCGGCTGCCGGTGGTCCGCCGCCGGGGACCGCTGGTGCGCCGCGCGCGGACCCGGGGGCCCGTGGTGCCCCGCGCCCGGCGGCGTGCGGTCCGCCCGGCGGAGGCGCCGCCGTCCCGGGAGCCGGCCGCGATCCGCATACCCGACGCACCGCGGCGGTCCCGGGGCCCCCGCGAACCCGCGATCGGTCGCGGGCGCCGCCACCCGCGCAACCTGGGCCTGGTCCTGCTCCTGGCCATCCTCGCGCTGCTCGTCGCCGGGGTGCTGTTCGCGGTGCTGTTCCTGCCGGAGTCGGAGCCGAGCGGCACCGACGGCGCGCGGCGGCCCGCCCCGGCCGGCGGCACGGCGGACCGGCCCGGCGACGGCGGGCGGGCGGACGATGGACGGGGGGACGGCCGTTCACCGCAGACCACCCGGCCGCCCGGACTGCCCCGGGGTTTCGTGGTGCGCGACGACCCGGCCGGCTTCCGGGTGGCCGTCCCCGGGTCCTGGACCCGCCGGGGCGAGAACGACCGCGGCCAGGTGCGCTACCGCGGCGGCGACTTCGAGCTGCTGGTGGTCGCCGGGCGGGACCGGGCCACCGAGGTGGGCACCGACCCCATGGCCTACCAGCAGACCCGGGAGCCGGAGCTGGCCGCCTTCCGCGCCTCGTCGTGGAGCTCCGCCTCCCAGCTCCGCCGGACCGACGTGGGGCGGACCGCGACGGCCGAGGGCGAGTTCCGGTGGCGGGACGCCGGCGGCCGGCAGGTGTGCGCCCGCAACCTCGCGATGCTGCTGGCCGGGCGCTACCACATCGTCCAGGTGATCGGGCCGGCCGACGAGCCGGAGGCGGTGGCCCGCTACTTCCGGCACGCCGTGGCCCGCTACGCGGCGGCCGGCTGAGGACCGTCACGCGCCACCGGCCCGAGGCGGTGACCGGGGCAGCCGGGTGTCGTGGTCCGGCCGCCGGCCCGGGCGGTGGTCCGGCCTCCGTCGCGGAGGCCGTGGCCCGACGACGGCCGGGACGGTTGCGGCGCCACCGGCCGTCGGCAGCCGGCCGCCGGCAGTCAGCCGCCGCGGCGGGCGGCGGTGGGCAGGGGGCCGTGCCGGACGGCCGCTCCGGGGCCGTCGCCCGGTGACCGGACCCGGGCCGGAGCCGCCGGTCCGCGCCGCCACGCCGTCACCCCGCGCACCTGTGCGAGCCGCGCCGGCCCGGCCCGGTGCGTCACCCAGCGTTGATACCGGGTTGTGTCCCGGGCGTGACTCGTCACTGGGGGGAGTCGCGCCCGCGCTCGGGTACCCTCCGTGGGGTGCGAGCGGTGGTGAGGTGCGACGATGCCGGGTCGGTCGGTGCGACGACCCCTGAAGATCGCATGTTCCCCGCTCGCCGGGGGTGGGGGCGACCGCGCGCCGGCTGTTCGAGTCGCCGCGGTGCGCGTCGCACAGGATACGGTCGGCGTACTCCTTGGCGCGGGTATATGCCCGAAGCGCTTGTTGAGGTGACTGTACGTCAACCATGCTGTGTCGGAAGGGAGTCACAGACCGTGACCCTTGCGAGGCGCGAGGCGATGTGTCCGCCGGTTCGGATGGTGTGAACGGTGCAGGTGCTTCAGGTGCAGATGGAGGTCCGGCCCGACCCCGCGGAGGTCGGCCGCGCCCGGAGGTGGGCCCGTTCGCGGCTCGTCGGTTCCGGTATAGACGCGGACGAGCCGCTGGCCGAGACGCTGATCCTGATCATCTCCGAGCTGGTCACCAACGCGGTCGTGCACACCGGCTGCCCCGCCGTCCTCAGCATGCGGCTGCCCGGCACCCCCGGGCACGCCGGTGAGCCCGACGGCGCCGGCCGCCCCGGCGCCCCGGTGCCCGCCCCCGCGCCGGTCACGCCGTACGGCACCGTGGCCGGTGCGGGGGCGGCGCGCGCGGAGAGACCGGGCGGCGCGGCCGGTGGCGCGGTCAGCACGGTGCGGGTGGAGGTCGCCGACCGCAGCGCCCGGGCCCCGCGCCCCGGCCACGCCGACGAGGCGGCCACCAGCGGTCGCGGGCTGGAGCTGGTCGATGTGCTCGCCGACCGGTGGGGCTGGCGGCGCGAGGGCGCCGGAAAGCGGATCTGGTGCGAGGTGGACCGGTGCGAACCGCTCGGCACGCCGGCCTTCGAGCCGCCTTCCCGGGCGCTGATGAACCAGGCGTGAAGGGCCGCTCCCGCCCCAGGTGTTGACCTGGCGTGTTCATTTGATCACTCTGGGAAGCAGCGATTCGTTGCGAGGGGACGCCGAGGACGCCGGCCGGCCGTACGGCGCCGACGCGCCTCGGCGATGGCGGGTCGCGTCCGGCGCGGACCGTGGCGTCGCGCCGGTGACGGGTGGTGGTGCGCGGTGCCGTGCTCGGGGCGCGCATGGGCGTGCCGCCACCCGCCTCTCCGACCCGCGACGACCCGTCCACGGCCGGGCCCCCGTTCGGTCCGTCCGCGGCCCGGCCCGGTGCGATGTGGTGCGGTTCGCGCTCCGGCACGACGGCCCGCGGAATCGTTCCGGCCCGCGGAATCGTTCCGGCGTGCGGAATCGTCCCGGCACACGGGATCTTCCGGCCTACCGCGTCGTTCCGGTCGGCGGTCAGGGGCAGGCGGCCGGGGTTGGCGTGGGCGGTCCCGCCGGGTGTTTCCGCCCGGGCCTTCCCGCGTACTCCGCCCGTGGCGGCCGGGGGTGCCGGTCAGCGGCCGTGCCCGCCGTGGCCGCCCGTGCGGCCGGCCGCGCTGCCGGTGGTGGCGCGGAAGGTGCGCCGGTACGCGGTGGGGGAGACGCCCAGCGCCGCCTGGAGGTGCTGCCGCATCGAGCCGGCGGAGCCGAACCCCGCGCTCCGCGCCACCTGGTCGACGGAGAGGTCGGTGGTCTCCAGCAGGTGCCGGGCGCGCTCCACCCGCTGCTGGGTGAGCCACTGGCCGGGGCTGATCCCGACCTCCTCACGGAACCGCCGGGTGAAGGTCCGTATGCTCATCGCCTCCTGCGCGGCCAGTTCGCGCAGCGATATCGGCCGGTCCAGGCGGCCCAGGGCCCAGGCCCGCGCGGTGGTCGTGGTGGACCGCTGCGGTTCGGGGACCGGCCGGTGGATGTACTGCGCCTGGCCGCCCTCCCGGTGCGGCGGCACCACACTGCGCCGGGCGACGTCGTTGGCGACCGCGGTGCCGTGGTCCCGGCGGACGATGTGCAGGCACAGGTCCAGCCCGGCGGCGACCCCGGCGGAGGTGAGGACGTCACCGTCGTCCACGAAGAGGACGTCCGGGTCCACCCGCACCGACGGGAAGAGGCGCTGGAAGTGGTCGGTGCTGTGCCAGTGGGTGGTGGCGGGGCGCCCGTCGAGCAGGCCGGCCGCCGCCAGGACGTAGCTCCCGGTGCAGATGGAGACCATCCGGGTGCCCGGCCGGACGTGCGCCAGGGCGGCGGCCAGCGGTGCGGTGAGCCGCCCTTCCTCGTAGACCGGTCCGAGTTCGAACGAGGCGGGCACCACCACGGTGTCCGCCTCCGCCAGGGCCTCCGGCCCGTCCGGCACGTCGATGGTGAAGTCGGCGTCGGTCCGGACCGGACCCGGCTCGACCGTGCACGTCGTCACCCGGTACAGCGAACGGCCTTCCGCGGTGCGGGCCTTGCCGAAGATGCGGTAGGGAATGCCCAGCTCGAAGGGGATCACTCCGGTCAGCGCCAGCACGACGACCCGGTGCGGCCGACCTCCGCCGTCCACCGCGTCCACCGCGTCCGTCATCGGACCCCTCCCCGTCTTTCCGGCTTCCCGTCTCCCCATGACCCGGCGTCGGCGCCGGCCCCGTCCCGCCGCCGCGGGCCCGGTGGGCCCGGACGCGTACGGCGACCCGTAAGGAGAAGGCGGCGCGGACCCCGGGCATTCCCGCCGGGAGCACGGGAGCACGGGAGCGCGGTGCCGATGGTGGGCGCCGCCGCGCGCCGGCCGCCCGCCGGCCCGCCCTCTCGTCCCCGGCCTCCCTCCCGCCGGGGCCCGGCCCCTGGCACGGGGTTCCTTCCGCCAACCCGCCGGCGTCCGGCGCCCTCCGTCCCGGGCGGCACGGCCCGTTCCGGACATGGCGGCGGCTCCGGGCGGTGCGGTGGCCGGGCGGTGCGGTGCGCCCCGGATGGTGCGGTGGCCGGGCCGCGGTGCCGGGCGCCGGGCGCGGGGGATGGGCATCGCGTCGGGCTCCGTGCAGGGCGCCGGGCGGCCACCGGTGGCCGGATGCTGTTGGCCCGATCCTGGTGAATGCTGTCCCACCGGCCGCTCGCGACGGGGTGACGCGGCCCCGATCCTGTTCCGGTGACTCAGACAGCTGAAACCTTCGAGCGGCACGACCCGCCCCGGGCCCGGCGCCGCGGTCCGCGGGTGCACCGGGCCTGGTTCGTTGCCGCGGTCGCCTTCGTGACCATCATCGGTGCGGCGGGGTTCGCCTCCCTCCCCGGGCTCCTCATCGAACCGCTGCACGACGAGTACGGCTGGTCGCGCGGGACGGTCGGCTTCGCGGTCTCGGTCAACCTGGCGCTGTACGGACTCACGGCACCCTTCGCCGCGGCGCTGATGGACCGTTTCGGCATCCGTCAGGTGGTGGCCTGCGCGCTGACCGTCATCTCCGTCGGAGCGGGCCTGACCGTCTTCATGACCGAGGCGTGGCAACTCGTCCTGTGCTGGGGCGTGCTGGTCGGGCTGGGCAGCGGCTCCATGGCGCTGGCCTTCGCCGCGACCATCGCCAACCGCTGGTTCAGCAAGCGGCGCGGGCTGGTCACCGGCATCCTCACCGCGGCCGGCGCCTCCGGTCAGCTGGTCTTCCTCCCGCTGCTGTCCTGGATCGTGGACCGCCACGGCTGGCGGCCGGCCGCCGTCACGGTGGCGGTGGTGGCGCTCGCCGTGGTGCCGTTCGTCTGGCTGCTGATGCGCGACCACCCGGCCGATGTCGGCCTGGCGGCGTACGGGGACGACGGGCCGCCCGCGCCCCGGCCCGAACCCCGTCCCGGGGCCGCCCGCCGCGCGGTGCGGGCGCTGCTGTCGGCGGCGCGCACCGGACCGTTCTGGCTGCTCGCCGGGACCTTCGCGATCTGCGGCGCCTCCACCAACGGCCTGATCAAGACGCACTTCGTGCCCGCCGCCCACGACCACGGGATGGCGGTCACCGCGGCGGCGAGCCTGCTCGCGGTGATCGGCATCTTCGACATCATCGGGACCATCGCCTCCGGCTGGTTCACCGACCGCTTCGACGCGCGCCGGCTGCTCGCGGTGTACTACGCGTTGCGCGGGCTCTCCCTGATGTTCCTGCCGATGCTGCTGTCGGACACCGTCCACCCGCCGATGATCTTCTTCATCGTCTTCTACGGGCTGGACTGGGTGGCGACCGTGCCGCCGACCATCGCCCTCTGCCGCGAGCAGTACGGCGAGGACAGCGCGATCGTCTTCGGCTGGGTGCTCGCCTCGCACCAGGTGGGCGCCGGACTCGTCGCCTTCCTCGGCGGCGCGGCCCGCGACGCGTTCGGTTCGTACGACGTGGTCTGGTACGCCTCGGGGGCGCTGTGCGCGATCGCCGCGCTGATGGCCCTGGTCATCCGGCGCACCCGGCCCCAGGGCGCCCTGCCCGCCCCGGCCTGACCCGCCGCCCGGCCTCCGGCGTCCGGCGTCCGGGCCGGGCCGTCCGCGCCGGTACGGCCCGCGGCCCGGGCTCCGGTCCGGCCCGCCGCCCGGGGCTCCGGTCCGGGGCGTACGGCCAGGGGTCCGCTCACCGCGCGCCCGCCGGCCGGGCGCTCGTCAGCCGGGTGCCCGGCACCCACGCGCCCCCGGCCGGGTGGCGGCGGTTACCGCGCGGGTGCCGGGCGGGCCGGGGCCGGCCGGTGGGCGAGCGCGCGGGCGATGCGCCGCGCGTCCAGGCCGAGTTCGCGCAGGGTGCCGCTGACCGGGCGGGAGAAGCCGGTGAAGTGGAGTCCGGGCGCCGAGCCGAGGGTGCGCGGGCCGTGGACGAGCGGGTGTCCGTGCTCGTCGAGGACGCCGAGGTGTCCCACCAGCCCGTCCAGCGCGCACCGGTACCCGGTGGCGGCGATCACCGCCTCCGGGCCGATCCGGGAATCGTCGGCCAGTACCACCGCGCCGCCCTCGAAGGACTCCACGGCGGGGACGATCTCCACCCGGCCCGCCGCCACCGCGGCCGCCAGACCCGCCTCCGGCACCGGCCCGGCGCCCGTCCGGTGACCGGTGTACGGGCCCGTGGCCGGGCGCGGCAGCCCGTACCCCGACAGGTCCGGCAGCAGCGCCCGGTTCAGCGTCCGGGCCGCCCGGTCCGCGGCCCGCCGCGGCAGTCGCCGGGTCAGTACCGCGGCCCGCTGTGCGGAGCAGCCGGCCGCCGAGCGGCGGACCAGGTGCGGGACGGTGCGCACGGCCAGCCGTACCCGCGCCGCACCGGCCCCGGCGAGCGCCACCGCGATCTCGGTGCCGGTGCTGCCCGCCCCCACCACCAGCACGTCCCGGTCCCGGTAGGGGTCCGGCGCCCGGTAGTCGGCGGCGTGCCTCAGCTCGCCGGTGAAGCCGTCGGCGCCGGGCCACTCCGGGAGGAGCGGGGTGTGGTGGAGGCCGGTGGCGACGACCACCGCCGGGGAGGACAGCCGGCGGCCGCCGGTCGCGTGCAGCAGCCAGCCGCTGCCGTCCTCGGCACGGTCCACCCGGGACACCTCCACCCCGGTGACCACGTCCAGCCCGTGGTGCTCGGTGTACCGCTCCAGGTAGCCGACCAGGTCGTCGCGGGACACCCAGCGGCCGCAGGAGCGGGGGATGGGCAGTCCCGGAAGGCCGGAGAGCCGGCGGGTGGTGTGCAGGCGCAGATGGTCGTAGGTCCGCCGCCAGGAGGCGCCGACGGCGTCCGAGCGCTCCAGGACCACGGCGCGTACGCCGCGCTCGCCCAGGGCCGCCGCGGTGGCGAGCCCGCCCGGTCCGCCGCCGACGACGTAGACGGGCGCGGTGTGGGGGTGCGATCTGTCGGCCATGCGGGTGAGCGTATCCAGGTAATTGACGGGTATCGGTCAAATCCATTCCGAAACGGTTGCGGATGGGTCACGGTCCCGCACCGTGCGTGAGCCCTCGGCCGGGGGCCGCCGGAACACCCGGACGGCCGACCCCGGGCACCGCTCCGGCCGCCGATGACGGTTGAATGCCGCATACGGGGTGGGTGACGAAGGAGACGGGGATGCTGAAACCGGTCGACCTGCGGATGTACGGACTCCTGCTGCGCCCCTGGGGCGAGCGGGACCTGGACGCGATCCGCCGCGGGCTGGCCGACCCGGAGTTCCGGCGCTGGAACACCATCAACGTGCCGTCCCCCGACGAGGCCGGGGCCCGGGACTTCCTGGAGAGCCGCACCACCGGGTGGCAGTGCGGGGAGATGGCCTCCTTCGCCGTCACCGCACCGGGCGCCGGCGGCGGCGCGGGCGCCGTGCTGGGCCACATCAGCATCGGCATGATCGACTTCGATGCGCACCGCAGCGGGCGGGTCGGGTACTGGGTGCTGCCCGAGGCACGGGGGCGCGGGGTGGCGACCCGGGCGCTGGACGCGCTGAGCCGCTGGGCCTTCCGGGACCTGGGGCTGTACCGGCTGGAACTGGGCCACGCCATCGGCAACGACGCCTCCTGCGCGGTCGCCGAGCGCTGCCACTACCGCCACGAGGGGGACCTGCGCGGCGCGATGTTCGACATCACCGGGACACCCCGCGACGTCCATGTGCACGGCCGGCTGGCCGTCGACCCGCCGCCCCGGCTGTCCGGTGTCACCGTGCCGGGCGACAACACCACGCCGCACGACTGAGCGCGTGCGGCCGGAGGTGACCGGCCGGGACGCGGACGCGGCGGATCGCCGCGCCACCGGGCATCGGGCGGCGGGCACCGGCGTCACCGGGCAGCGGGCGGCGCCCGGTGACGCCGGTGCGACAGGTACGGCCGTACGGCCGGTGACGGGCGTGCGGCCGGTGACGGGCGTGCGGCCGGTGAGGGCCGGGTGCCCCGGTGACGGGCGGCCGTGTGGTCCCGCCCCGGGACCGGACCGTGCCCCGTGCGCGCCGGGCGGGGTGGTGCCGGGGGCCGGGCGGTGGTGCCGGGCCGGGCGGTGGTACCCGGGGCCAGGAAGTGGTGCCGGGGATCGGGCGCGGGTGCGGGACCGGTGGTGGCTCGGGTTCAGGGCCAGAGCAGCTCGCGGCGCCACACCGCGCCCGCCGGAGCGTGGGACGGGCCGGCGGCGTCCCCGGCCCCCGGCACGGCAGCCGCCCGCTCGCGCAGGTAGCGCAGCCGCACATGCCGCCGGTCCGGGTCACCCTGGTAGAACTCGACCTCCTCCGGCTCCAGGACGTACCGCGTCCAGCCGGGCGCCACGGCGTCCGGCTCCCGGGCGATCCGCTCCCCGGCCTCCTCGAAGGCCCGCACCAGCTCCGGGTACGACCCCAGCACCTCGCTCTGCCGCCCCACCAGGGCCGCCACCCGGGCGGCCGGGGACCGTTCGCGCAGGTCCGCCGCGCTCTCCGCCGGGTCCGCCGCCCGGACCGGGCCGGCCACCCGGACCTGACGCCCGGCGGCCGCCCAGTAGAAGCCGAGTGCCGCGTACGGGCGGTGCGCCAGCTCCCGGCCCTTGCGGCTGGTGCGGTGGGTGGCGAAGTGCCAGCCGCGCTCGTCGGCGTCGTGCAGCATCACCGTACGGACCGATGGACGGCCCTCGGCGTCGGCGGTGGCCAGCGCCATGGTGTGCGGCTCCGGCACCCCGGCCCCGACCGCCTCGTGGAACCAGCGGTGGAACAGCGGCAGCGGCTCGTCCGGCGCGCCGGACGGGTCGAAGGGCGGCGACTCGCCACCGCCGGCCCGCAGCGCGCGGAGCAGCTCGTGGAAGTGCCGGGCGTCCGGCCCGCCGCCGGCCGGGGAGGCCGGCGCGGTGCCGTGGGAGGGGGATGCGTCGCCGCTCATCGGTTCGTCCTGGGTGCTCGGTCGGTGCCGCCGCCGTCAGTATCCCGGTACGGGGGCGCGGACCGGTCCACCGGCGTGGGGCGCGCCGACGCGCCCGGCGGGGCACGGGCGCCGGCCCGCCGGGCGGCACGGTGCCGACGGCCGCGCGGGGTGTGCGGAGCGGCGGAGGGCGGGAACGGCCGCACCCCGGCCGGCAGGCAGGGAACCGCCGCACCCCGGCCGACAGGCAGGGAACCGCCGTACCCCGGCCGGCAAGGGCGGGAAGGGACCGGAGGAAGAGACCGGACCGGAGGAAGGGACGGAGGGGCCCGGAAGGGAGGGGAGCGGAGGGCGCCCCAGGGCCGGTGCGCCCCAGGACCGGCGCGCTCCGCGGCCGGCGCCCGGGCAACGCGGTACCCCGGCGGACCGGCAGCCGCGCTGCCGTCGGCCCGTGCCCCGGGCCCCCGGGTGCGAGGGGCGGGTGCCTCGGTGACCGGCCCCTGGGTGACAGGACAGGGGTGGGGGCCGGTTCACATCCGCCGGGCCGAACGGGCGGGGACGGGTACGCCGGGGAGGGGGCGGGGGCAGGGCGCTGCCGGGCCGGTGCTCCGGGGCCGGCCGGGACGCCGGGCGCCGGGGCCCAGGGGCCGCCGGTGGTCCGCCGCCGGTGCCGGGCCGCCGCGGTGCGCCGGGCGACGCGCCGGTCCGGCGGGCCCGGCCGGCGTACCGGTCGCTCGCCGGACTGCCGGCTACTTGGCCGGCTTCCGCCCGGTGATGCCGAGGTGGACCAGGAGCGCCAGGCTCGGCTTGATCTCCGCCTGCTTCACGCCCCAGGTCTGGAACCCCTTCTGGTGCGAGGCGACCGCGGCCAGCATCGCCACCAGGGAACCGGCGATCGCGGCGGGGTTGACGTCCTTGTCGAACCGGCCCTTGGCCTGGAGCTCCCGGACCGACTCGGTCAGCGAGTTGGTCACCGCGCTGAGGATCTTCATGCGGATCTTGTAGAACCGCTTGTCGCCCTCGGCCGCCCCCAGGTCCACCACGCGCAGGATCGCGTCGTGCCTGCGCCAGAAGGAGAGGAAGCCGTCGACCAGTTCCTCGGCGGTCTGCCAGCCGGCCTTGCCGGCCCAGGACCGCCCGGAGACCAGATCGGTGAGGGCGGCACCCTCCTTGGCCATCTCCTCCGCGATGTCCAGGACCGCGCCCTCGACATCCGGGAAGTACTGGTAGAAGGTCGCGGGCGAGGTCCCGGCCTTGCGCGCGACATCGATGACCTTGACATCTCGGTACGGGGACGTGCTGAGCATCTCGCCGAGGCAGTCGAGCAGCTTCTGCCGCGTCGCCTGCCCGCGACGCCCGGCGACCCGGCCGTCGACGGTTCGTACTTGTCCTGTCATGCCGTCAGCTTACCGAGGGGTGATCAGAGCGCTATTCGACTGCGTGCAAATGGGTTTGGGCCCCGGAACAGGCCCGGTCCACGCCTGTGAGCAGGCAGTTTCCAAGCGCCTCCGGACGGTGTGCGAGGGCCGCGCGACGGCCCGGCCGAGCGCTCCGACCGGCCCCGGGCGAGCGCCCCGGCGGGCCCGGGAGGACGTTCCGGCGGTCCGTCGGGTGAGGGCCCCGGGCTCCGGGGCCTGTGCCGGCGGGCCCGTGCTCCGGTGGTGCCCGGTGGCCCGTGCTCCGGCGGTCCGCGGGTGGTGTTCCGGGGCTCCGCGGGCCCGTGCTCCGGCGGTCCGCGGTGAGTGCCGGGGGCGCGGCGCGGGCCGCGCGGATCCGCCGCCGGGGTGATGTGCCCGGCCACCCGCCGCCCGGGCGAATCCTGTTATCAACAGGCTGTGGACAACCTCGGTGGACAAGCGGTCCGCCACCGTGGTCGGGGACACCCGCCGGGAGCGCGTACTGAGCCGCGCCCGCCGGGCCGGCACCGGCCGTGACCCCTCCCGCCACCACCCGCCCGTGCCCGCGGTACGTCGTCCGCCCCGCGCCCGTACCCGCCGCCCCTGACCGCGGTGCGCCCCGTGCCCGCGCCACCGCGCGGTGCCGCCCGCCGCCTCCCCAGCCCCGGCCCGGCCCGGCCTCCGCCCGTGCCCGCGGTACGCCATCCGTCCCCGTGCCGCGCCGCCCCGCCCGTCGGCGGGCGCCCCCGCGCGGAAACCGGGGCGCGCCGTTAGCGTGGCGGGCAGGAACACCCCGCCGTACGGGAGGTCCGGCCATGGCCGCACTGGACGACGCCGCCGCCGTGCCGCTGTTCGCGGACGGGGTGCCCTGCTGGGTGGACGCCGCGCTCCCCGACGTCGAGGCGGGCAAGCGGTTCTACGGGGAGCTGTTCGGCTGGACCTTCGACGCCGGGGACGCCGCGCACGGCTTCTACACCCAGGCGTTCCACCAGGGCCGGAACGTCGCGGCGCTCGCGCCCAAGCCCGACGGCCGGATGCCCACCGTGTGGAACGTGTACCTCGCCGTCCGGGACGCGGTGGCCACCGCCGCGCGGATCGCCGAGGCCGGCGGCCAGGTGATCACCGCCCCGATGGCGCTGGGCGACTTCGGCGTCCTGGCCACCGCGGCCGACCCCGGCGGGGCGGTGTTCGGGCTCTGGCAGCCCGGCAGCCACCACGGGTTCGAGGCCGAGGGCGAGCCCGGCTGCTACGCGTGGACCGAGGTGTACACCCGGGACCGGGACGCGGTGGACTCCTTCTACACCCGCCTCTTCGGCTACCGGGCGCGGGACGCGGGGCTGCCCGGGATCGACGCCGTCCTGTGGTCACCGGCGGGGGAGCCCGCCGGGGTGGAGACGGCCGTGTGCGGCCGGGTGGTGCTGGACGAGACGTACCCGGTCGAACTCCCCGCCCACTTCCTGGTCCACTTCGCGGTCGCGGACTGTGACGCGGCGGTCGCCGCGGTGCGCCGGCTCGGTGGGCGGACCACCTCCGGGCCGTGGGACACGCCGTACGGCAGATTCGCCATGGTTGTCGACAATCAGGGCGCAAACTTCGCTGTTTCGGACACCGCGAAAGCCGCATAGGGCTACGTAAGCGTGCATAGTGCCGAGTTACGCACTCCACCACGTATCAGCCAATGACATGACCAATGGGCCCCGGGTTAGCAACCGCCGCGTTCGGCAGAGAGAATGCAGCTTGCGTGCCGCCGGACGGTTTGTCGGTGAGACGCTGCACGGGGCTGTTAACTTCGAGCCCTACGGGGAGGTGGCAGGCAAGTGGTGGAGCAGCTGACGCAGCACGACCCGAGGCGGATCGGCCCGTTCGAGGTGCTCGGCCGGCTCGGCGCGGGCGGCATGGGGCTGGTCTATCTCGCGCGCTCGGCGTCCGGCCGGCGGGTGGCGATCAAGACCGTCCGTACCGAACTCGCCGAGGACCAGCTGTTCCGGGTCCGGTTCACCCGCGAGGTCGAGGCGGCCCGCGCGGTCAGCGGCTTCTACACCGCCGCCGTGGTGGACGCCGACCCCCGCGCCCCCGTCCCGTGGCTCGCCACCGCCTATGTGCCGGCCCCCTCGCTGGAGGAGATAGTCAACGAGTGCGGGCCGCTGCCGGCCCAGGCCGTGCGCTGGCTGGCCGCCGGTGTCGCGGAGGCGCTGCACTCCATCCACGGCGCCGGCCTGGTCCACCGCGACCTGAAGCCGTCGAACGTCCTGGTCGTCGAGGACGGGCCGCGGGTGATCGACTTCGGCATCGCCTCGGGCGTCTCCAGCACCCGGCTGACCATGACCAACGTGGCCGTCGGCACCCCGGCCTACATGTCGCCCGAGCAGGCCCGCGACTCGCGCAGCGTGACCGGCGCCAGCGACATCTTCTCGCTCGGCTCCACGCTCACCTTCGCGGCCACCGGGCACGCCCCGTACCACGGCGCCAATCCGGTGGAGACGGTGTTCATGCTGCTGCGGGAGGGCCCGGACCTGTCCGGCCTCCCCGACGAGCTGCGGCCGCTGATCGAGTCCTGTATGCAGATGGAGGCCGAGCGGCGGCCCAGCCCCGCCGACCTCCAGGCGCAGCTCGCCCCGCACCTGTTCGCGTCCGGGGGTGACGACAGCGGTACCGCCTCCGCCTGGCTGCCGGCCAGCGCGGTGGCCCTCATCGAGAGCCGGCGCGGCGGCCGGCCGGTGCAGCCCGCCGGCGGCGCGGGCGATGGCCGGCCGCCGGTCCCGTCCCGTCCCGGCTACCCGGCCGGCCCGTCCCAGGTCCGGCCCGGCCCGGGCACCGGCCGCGGCCCCCGGCACGGCTCCCCGGCGCCGGTCGGCGGCACCGGCTGGGACCCCTCGGCCGCCGGCGACCCGCGCGGTGGGCTGCGCGGCCCCGAGGCGGCCAGCCCGGCCAGCCAGGTCAGCTCCGCCGGCCCGCCGGGACGGCACGCGGCCCAGCCCGCCCCGACCGGCCACCCGCCGCAGCACGGCGCCGGGACCCCGCGGGGTTCGGCGCCGCTGCCCGCCGCGGCCGGGCCGGGCACCGACGGCGCGGTGCGGCTGACCGGCTCCCAGGTGCCGATCGGTCCCGGGCCCCGGGCCGCCGACACCCACGCCGGGACCCCGCGCCGGGACCCGGTGGCCGGCACCGGCTGGGTCCGCCCCCCGGACGGCGCGACCGGCGCACCGCCGCTGGCCGCCGTGCCGCCGCAGCCCGTGGCGCCCCCGCCGGACGCCGCGCCGCCCCCGGAGCCGCCCGGCCCGCCCCGCTGGCGCCCCTGGCGGTTCCGGATGTCGAACGACGTGTGGGGCACCCCGGCGGTCGCCGGAGACCTGCTGTACGTGACCTCCTTCGAGGTGCACGCCCTGGACGTGGCCACCGGCCGGCGGCAGTTCAAGACCCGCGACGTGGCCTGGGCGATGGCGGTCGCCGACGGCCGCATCCACGCCTCCGACGGCCCCACCCTGTACGCGCTGGACGCGGCCGACGGCTCGGAGCGCTGGCGGCTGGCCACCGAGGGCTGGGTCTACTCCCTCAAGGTGGACCGCGGCACGGTGGTCACCGGCACCCGCGGCGGCGGTGTCCAGGCCTGGGAGGCCGCCAACGGCGAACTGCTGTGGGAGATGCAGGGCGCGCAGACCGACTTCGAGACCCCCGAGTCCGGGCCGGTGATCCACGACGGCACGGTGTACGTGTGGGCCGACGCCCGGCTGCGGGCCCTGGAGGCGCGCACCGGCGCCGAGCGCTGGTCCTACCCGGTGGGTGACGCCGCCTCCTGCGGGGCGGTGCCGATCCGCCTGCTGCCCGCTCCGGACGGGGTGGTGTACGTCGCCGCGGGCACCCGGGTGCTCGCCATCGACATCGCGCGCGGCGACGTGCGCTGGCGCTTCGAGGCGCCGGCGGTCTTCCTGTGCGCCCCCGCGTACGCGCCCGGGCCCGCGGTGACCGGGGGTGGCGTCTACATCGCCGACTACCTGGGCACGGTCTACGCCATCGACGCGAGCACCGGCCGCGACCGCTGGCGGATCGCGACCGAGTCCCGGCAGGCGATCGACCCGGTGCTGATCGCCGACGGCTCGGTCCACCTGGGCAGCGGCAGCGCCCTGTACACGCTGGACGCGGTCACCGGCACCCCCAAGTGGCGCTTCGCCGCGGGCGGGGAGGTCATCGGCTCCCCGGTGGTGGCCGAGGGCCGGGTGCACTTCGGGTCGGCAGACCACTGCCTGTACACGGTGGACGCGGCGGGCGGCCAGCTGCGCTGGAAGCTCGCCACCGGCGGCGAGATCACCGGCTCCCCGGTGGTGGCCGGCGGTGTGGTGTACGCGTGCAGCAAGGACCGCTGCGTCTACGCGCTGGACGCGGCGAAGGGCACCGGGCAGTCCCGCCCCCGGCAGTGACGGCGGCCCGGTCCACGCGGGTCACACCGGGCCCCGGCCGCCGCCGGTGAGCGGGGGCCGGGGCCCCGGCGCGCCGGCGGCCGTGCCGGTGATCCCGTCGTCCCGGGCCCGCGGTCGTCGCGGGCGGGCCCGCGCCGGTGCCGGACGCGGGCCCGAGCACCGGCCGGACGGGTCGCGGGGGGCGGGAACCGGAACGCCCGGCGGGCGCGTCTGTTGCTGCACGGACCGGGTGCGGGCCGGCGGCCGGTGGCACCGGGCCCGGCCGGACCGGCTGCGAGGCTCCGCCCGGTCCGCCCGGCGGACCGGCGGACCGGGGGACTCCGGGTCCGGGTGCCGAACAGGTGACTTTGGGGTAACTCGCCCCGTTGCTAGGGTGGCGTGCACGCGTCAATCGATCTTGGTTGGCCGGTTCTTGCCTGGACAACGGGGGTAATGTCATGCAACGCCGTCATCAGCGGATCTGTGCCGCTGCCGTCATAGGACTGCTCGCCGTCACCGGCCTGACCGGGTGCGGCGGCAAGAAGCGCGGCGGTGGCTTCCCGGGGGCTGACGGCGGGTCCGCCGCCGGCGGCGCCGACGCGCCGGCCGGGCTGCCGAGCGATCTCGACCTGCCGTCCGCGCTCCCCTCGGGGCTGCCGACGGACCTGCCGTCGGGGTACCCCAGCACCACCCCGACCGACGGCTACACCCCGCCCGCGCCGACGTACACCACCTCGGCGCCGCCCACGTACAACCCCGACGCGACGGCGGAGACCACCACCAGCAACTGCTCCTACGGGGAGAACGACGGGATGCTCCGGTACAGCATCACCGTGGCCAACACCGACTCCACGCGCAGCTTCCGCTACACCCTGAGCGTGAAGTGGACGAAGAAGTCCGACGGCAGCTACATGGGGACGGACACCCAGTACGTCACCGTGCTGCCCGGCTCCTCCCAGACCGTCACGGCCTCCGCCTACCACCGGCTGGACACCTACACCTACTTCACCTGCTCGCTCACCTCGGCGACCAAGATGCCGGTGAACTGACGGGCACGGCCCGGCACGCCGGGGCGGGTGTCTTCACCCCATGGAGGGTCGGCCCCGCCGCGGCGGGGCCGACCCTCCCTCCGTACTCCGCGAACGCGAACGGGGGCCGGGCGTGTTCGCCCGGCCCCCGCACGGAGTCGCCGTCACGTCAGGAGACGTGGTGGTCCTCCGGGCTGAGGACCAGGTCGGACGAGTCCGCGTGGGCGTCCTGCGGCGTGAATACCAGCGCGACCGAGTCCGCGTGGGCGTCCTGGGGCGCGTCCGCGGGCGTGACGGTGGCGTGGTGGTCCGCCATCGCGGGCACCGCGGTACCGGCGGCCACCGCGGCCGCGAACGCGAACGTGACCAGGACCTTCTTCGGGCGAGTCATTCCAACTCCTCCATGGGGAGCAAACGTTTGGTTTTGCTAAGCGAAACCAACCCAATGGTATGGGAGAGAACGTTCGACCGCTTCGACTTGTGAATATTCACGTCGTGGCCAACCGACCGTCCCCGCCCGCGTGTTGGCGGAAACCGCCGTCGGTGGCACCCCCTCCTCGCCACCGCCGGCGGTCCCGCTTCCCCCGTTTCTTCCCCCTGTATTTCCCCATGCTTTCCCCCGTTGTGCTCTCCCCCGTTGCTCCCCCGTGCGGTCACCGGGTTTCCCCGGTGACCCCCGTTCCCCCGTGCTTCCCCCGTGAGTCCCCGTTCCTCCCCGTGGAGGCCCCCGTTTCCTCGTGGGATCCACGTCCCATCGGATCCCACCTCCCCCCGTAGGGTCCCCATTCCCCCGTGAGGTTCCCCGTTCCCCCGTTGTCCCCCCGTGGGTCCCCTGTCTCTCCCCCGTGGGAGCCCCCGGCAGTGCGGTGACCCGCGCGTTACGCCGTGGTGCTGTCCGCGTGGCTGTCCTGCGGAGTGGCGTCGGCCGGGTCATCCTTGGCGGCCGGCGGCTTCACGACCACGCCGTCGGCGTGGCTGTCCATCGTGGTCACGGTGGTGCCGTCGGCGGAGCTGTCCAGCGGCGCGGCGGCGGCGCCGTCCGCGTGGCTGTCCAGCGGCTTGATCGCGATACCGTCCGCGTGGCTGTCCAGGACCGCCACGTTGGTGCTGTCCGCGTGGCTGTCCAACGGACGGTAGGCGTCGTCCTTGGGCTTCTGGGTCATGAGTGGATCACGTCCTCACATGCTGTCGTCTGGGGCGCAACCCGGCCGGCGACTCCCCCGAGGATCGCCGGACGGGCTGCCTTCTCAGGACCGGGCACCCCGGACGGGGACGGACCTGACAACCGACCCGTCTGCCCCCCGCGGGGACGGATCGACTGTCACCAGACTGCCGGTCGGCGATAAACGATTGATGAACGCGGCAACGGAGTGCCGACGGGTCCCGCGGCCCGCGGTGGCCCAGGGCCCGCCCGGCGGCCGGCACCTGCCGCCGACGCCCCTGGCCGGCACCCGGCGCCAAACCCCGCGTACGGGCCCCGGCTCCCGCGTCCGGCCTGGTACGGGCGTACTGCCCCCGGCCCCCCGCGTCCGTCCCGCTCCCCCGCGATACGGCCCCCGGCCACCCCGGTCGAGGCCCCCGGCCCGGTACCGGCGTCCCGGTCCGTCGGACGGCGGTCAGACGGCGGCGGTGCGGGCGAGGAGCAGGCCGACCTCCTCGGCCTCGGCGGCGCCCAGCCGCTGGTGGATGGCGAGCGCCTCGTTCCAGCAGGCACGGGCCCGGTCCGGCTGGCCGATCTCGTCGAGCGCCTTGCCCAGCACCGTCAGGACGATGCCGCGCCGCCACTCGCCGCCCACGAACCGCAGGGCGAGGGCCTGTTCGGCGTGGGTGGCGGCCTCCGCGGGGCGCCCGGCGGCCAGGTGCACCTCGGCGAGCCGGGCGTGCGTGGAACCCTCCCACAGCCGCTGCCGGTTCTCCCGGAACAGCGTCAGCGCCTCGGTGAGCTGGACCAGGGCCTCCGCCTGCCGGCCGGCGTGGTGCAGCGCCAGGCCCAGCGCGAAGCGGCCGTTGGCCACCCGCATGGCCAGGCCGAGACTCTGGTAGATGTCGGTGCCCTCGGCGGCCAGCCGGATGGCGCTGTCGTGGCGGCCGGTCGCCGCGTGCGTCCGGGAGGTGTTGCACAGCACGCTGGCCACCCCCGGCAGGTTGTCGTCGGCGCGGAACGCCTCCAGCGCCTGCTCCAGGTACTGCTCGGCCTCGGCGTAGCGCTTCTGGTACAGGGCGATGATGCCGCGCTCGTTCGGCGCCTCGCAGGCCGGCACCGGGTCGCCGGCGGCGAGCGCCAGCACCATGGCCCGCCGCGCCTCCTCGTCCGCCATCTCGAACCGGGACGCCATCATGTGCACGTGGGTCAGCCGCATCCGGGCCCGCCCCTCGGCCCGGGCGTCGTCGGCGGCGTGCGCGGCGTCCCGGACCGCGATGGCGGTCAGTTCGTACTGCCGGGAGTTGGCGCCCGACTCGCCCAGGTCCCGGGAGGCCAGCAGCAGATCGACCGCGCGCCGCAGGGTCGGCCCGGAGGCGTTCTGCTGCACGCAGGCGAGCAGGCAGTGCGCCTCGGTGAAGAGCCAGTCCAGCGACTCCTTGCGGTTGGCGAACTCCAGCCCCGGGTACGCGGTCGGCTCCAGGTGGTCCACCAGCCGGTCGCCGGGCCGCTCCAGCGCGAACACCCGGGCCGCGCTGGCGAGGTAGAAGTCGAGCAGCCGGGACATCGCCGCCTCCCGCTCGGCCGGCCGCTCGTCGCGCTCGGCGCAGACCCGGGCGAACAGCCGCACCAGGTCGTGGTAGCGGTAGCGGCCGGGGGCGGCGGACTCCAGGAGGCTGGTGTCCACCAGCGTCTCCAGCAGCTCCTCGGCGTCCAGCGGGTCCATGTCCAGCACCGCGGCGGCGGCGTGCTGCGAGATGTCGGGGCCGTCGGCGAGGCCGAGCAGCCGGAAGGCGCGCGCCTGCTGCGGCTCCAGCTGTCCGTAGCCCAGCTCGAAGGTGGCCTTCACGGCGAGGTCACCGGCGCGCAGCTCGTCCAGCCGGCGGCGCTCGTCGGCCAGCTTGCGGGCGAGCACCGACACCGACCAGGTGCGGCGGGCCGCCAGCCGGGAGGCGGCGATCCGGATGGCCAGCGGCAGGAACCCGCAGGCGGCGACCACGTCCATCGCCGCGTCCCGCTCCGCCTCGACCCGCTCCGCGCCCACGATGCGGGTGAAGAGCACCAGGGCTTCCTCGGGGCTCATCACATCGAGGTCGACCAGGTGCGCGCCCTCCAGGTCGACCATGCGGTTGCGGCTGGTGACCAGGGTCGCGCAGCCGTCGGTGCCGGGCAGCAGCGGCCGGACCTGGGCGGCGTCGCGGGCGTTGTCCAGCAGCGCCAGCACCCGGCGGCCGTCCAGCAGCGAGCGGTACAGCGCCGCCCGCTCCTCGATCCCGTCCGGGATGGCGTTGTCCGGGGTGCCCAGGGCGCGCAGGAAGGCCCCCAGCACCGCCTCCGGCTCGACGGCGGACGGGCCCGCGCCCCGCAGATCCACGTAGAGCTGCCCGTCGGGGAAGTACCGGCGGGCGGCGTGCGCCACGTGCACCGCCAGCGTCGTCTTGCCGACGCCGCCGATGCCGGCCACCGCCGACACCGCCATCACACTGCTCCCGGCGGTGGCCAGCTGGGCGCTCAGCTCCTCCACGATGGTGCCGCGGCCGGTGAAGTCCGCCACCGTCGCCGGGAGCTGGGCGGGGCGTATGAACACCGCGCCGGAGGCCTCCGCCTCCTCGCCGGGACCGGCCGGCGCGGCCAGCCCCGCGTCCGCCTGGAGGATGCGCTGCTGGAGCTCGGACAGCCCGGCGCACGGGTCCACACCCAGTTCGTCGGCGAGCAGCCGGCGGGTGTCGGCGTAGACGGCGAGCGCCTCGGCCTGCCGTCCGCTGCGGTACAGCGCGAGCATCAGCAGCTCCCGCAGCCGCTCCCGGAGCGGATGGGCGGCGGTGAGCGCGGTCAGCTCCGACACCGCCTCGGCGTGGTTGCCCAGCTCCAGGTCGAGGTCGAGCCGGTTCTCCAGGAGCGTCAGGTGCCACTCCGCCAGCCGGGCCCGCTGGGTCTCCGCGTACGGGCCGGAGAGCCCGGCGAGCGGTTCGCCGTCCCACAGCGCCAGCGCCTCGGCCAGCAGGTCCCGGGCGCGCTCCCGGTCCCCGGAGTGCCGGGCCTTCTCCGCCTCCGCCGCCAGCTGCTCGGCCACCTCGGTGTCCAGGGCGCCCAGCCCGGTGCGGATCGCGTACCCGCCGGACTCGCTGACCAGGTCGTCGGCGTCCGGCCCGAAGACCTTCCGCAGCCGCGAGGCGTAGGTGCGCAGCGCGGCCACCGCGGCCTGCGGCGGGCTGTCACCCCACAGACCGTCCACCAGCTCGGGCGCGGTCGCGGTGCGGCCGCCGCGCAGCAGCAGGGCGGCGAGCAGCGCGCGCTGCTGGGGCGAGCCGAGTCCGAGGGGCTCCTCGCCCCGCCAGGCGCGGACCGGTCCGAGCACGGCGAAGCGCAGTCGCAGCCCGTGACCCACATCGCCGGTCATGTATCCCCCTGCCTGAGCCTGCCAGTCGCACCGGCCAGTTTGCCTTGTCCGGGGGGTGTGCGTCAGTAGGGGCCTGGCTTGAGGGGCCGCACCGCCAGAGTTGTCCGAACTCACACAGCTGGCGGCTCGTCAGGTTTATGCAGGCTTATCAGTTCTGTGCCTTTTATCAAGCGTAATAAGGGGTGTTGGGAACCCTCGACGTCGCCGCCGGAGGCGCCCGGGCGGGCGTCGGCGGTCGGCGGGGCGTCGAGCAGTTCGCGTACCTCGGCGTACTCGGCCGACCCCAGCCGCCCGTGGATGGCGAGTGCTTCGTACCAGCATGCGCGGGCCCGGCCGGTCTGGCCGATGGCGTTCAGCGCCCGGCCCAGGACGGTGAGGATGGTGCCGCGCCGCCAGGCGCCGCCCAGCCCGCCGAGCACCAGCGACCGTTCGGCGTGCTCGGCGGCGCGCGCCGGGCGTCCGGCGACCAGATGGGTTTCGGCCAACCGGTAGTGGGTGACTCCCTCCCAGCGCTGCTGCCGGCAGGCCCGGAAGATGTCGAGCGCCTCGGTGAGGTGGCCGACCGCCTCGTCCGCGCGCCCCACCCGGGTCAGCGCGATGCCCAGCGCGTACATGCCGTTGGCCAGCCGCAGCGAGCCGCCGAGCCGGCGGTAGATGGCCAGCGACTGCTCGGCCAGTTCCACCCCGGCCCGGGTGCGGCCCAGGTTGAGCTTGGCGCGGGCCAGGTTGGACAGCGCGCTCGCCTCGCCCGCCTCGTCGCCCATCGCCCGGAAGGCGGCGAGCGCCCGCGCGAAGTGCTCCTCGGCGTCGCTGTGCCGGCCCTGGTAGACGGCGATGATGCCGAGCTGGCTGAGCGGACGGGAGGCGAGCGCCGGGTCGCCGACCGCCCGGCCCAGCTCGATCGCCCGGCGCAGCTCCCGCTCCGCCTCCTCGAACCGGCCGTTGAAGACGCAGACCACGCCGAGGGTGGAGCGGGCCCGGCCCTCGGCGCGGGCGTTCCCGGCGGCCCGTGCGGCCTCGGCGATCTCCCGCGCCGCGCTCTCGTAGGGCAGCAGCTTCGCCCCCGACTCGGCCAGGTCCAGCGCCACCAGCAGCAGGTCGGCGGCGCGGCTGAGCAGTCCCTCGGTGACCGCCTGCCGGGCACAGCCGATCAGGCAGTCGCCCTCCACGAAGAGCCAGTTGACCGCCTCCGCGGGACTGCCGAAGTCCCGCCCGGGCCGCGCGGTGGGCGTCAGGTGCTCCACCGTGCGGTCCCCGGGCCGCTCCATGGCGTACGCCTGGGCGGCGGTGGCGAGGTAGAAGTCGAGCAGCCGGGACATCGCCGCCTCCCGCTGGTCGGCGGGCTCGTCGTGTTCGGCGCAGGCCCGGGCGTACAGCCGGACCAGGTCGTGGTACCGGTAGCGGCCGGGCACCGCGGACTCCAGCAGCGAGCTGCCCACCAGCGCGTCCAGCAGCTCCGCGGCGGCCGGCGGGTCGGTGTCCAGCACCGCGGCGGCGGCGTGCAGGGAGATGTCGGGGCCGTCGGCGAGGCCGAGCAGCCGGAAGGCGCGTGCCTGCTGCGGTTCCAGCTGGCCGTAACCGAGTTCGAAGGTGGCCTTGACGGCGAGGTCGCCGGCGCGCAGTTCGTCCAGCCGGCGGCGTTCGTCGGCCAGTTTGCGGGCGAGCACCGAGACGGTCCAGGTGCGGCGGGCCGCCAGCCGGGCGGCGGCGATCCGGATGGCCAGCGGCAGGAAGCCGCACGCCCCCACGGTGTCCATGGTCTCGGCGCGCTCCGGCACCGCCCGCTCCTCGCCGACGATCTGGGCGAAGAGGCCGAATGCCTCGTCCGGGCGGAGCACGTCGAGGTCCACCAGGTGGGCGCCGTCCAGGTCCGCCATCCGGGTCCGGCTGGTGGCCAGCACCGCACACCCCGCGGAGGCCGGCAGCAGCGGCCGGACCTGCGCGGCGTCCCGGGCGTTGTCCAGCAGCACCAGCACCCGCCGTCCGTCCAGCACCGACCGGTACAGCTCGGCGCGCTCCCGCGTTCCGTCGGGGATCTCCGCGTCCGCCACGCCCAGCGCCCGCAGGAAGGAGCCGAGCACCGCCCGCGGGTCGGCGGGGGTGGGGGCGGTGCCGTGCAGGTCCGCGTAGAGCTGACCGTCGGGGAAGTCCGCCCGGGCGGCGTGCGCCACGTGGACCGCCAGCGCGGTCTTGCCGATGCCGCCGGTGCCGGCCACCGACACCACCGCGCCGGTCCGCTCCCGGGCGGTGCCGAGCTGCTCGCGCAGCTCGGCGACGACCGTGTCGCGGCCGGTGAAGTCGGCGATCCGGGCGGGCAGCTGGGCCGGGCGCACCGGCGCGGCGCCGGGCCCGGGTCCGGCCGCGCCCCGGCCGGTGGGGGCCGCCAGCCGGACGTCGCACTGCCGGACGCGGTGCTGCAGCTCGGTGAGCGCCGGGCCGGGCGCGGTGCCCAGTTCGTCGGCGAGCAGCCGGCGGGTGTCGGCGTAGACGGCGAGCGCCTCGGCCTGCCGGCCGCTGCGGTACAGCGCGAGCATCAGCAGCTCGCGCAGCCGCTCCCGGAAGGGGTGGGCGACGGTCAGGGCGGTCAGCTCGGAGATCGTCTGGGCATGGCCGCCCCGCTCCAGGGCGAGTTCGAAGCGGGCCTCCACCAGCGGAAGCTCGTCCTCCGTCGGAAGCCCGTCCTCCGCCGGGAGGCCGCCGGTGCCGTGGAGCGGACCGCCCCCGGCCGGCGGGCCCCCGTCGTCACCGAGCACCGTCGATCGCGGCGGCAGCCCCAATCCCCGCCCGTCGTCCTGGGCCATGGTTTCCCCCTGCGCATGCTGTCTCGCTGCGCTGGTCAGTCTGCCTTGTCCCCGCCCCCGGCGTCATCCGGCCGGCGCGCACCATATGCGCTGGTGACCGGACGGTCACGGCGCGGGCGGCGGCCCCGTGCCGGCTGTGCCGGGGGGTATCCGCTCCGTGACGTTCCCGGGCCGGTGCCGGGCCGGTGCCGGGCCGCCGGCCGACGCCCTGGGGCGGCACGGCCGAGGGGCCGGGGCGGTACGGGTGGGGGGCCGGACGGTCGGGGCGAGGGGCCGGGGGGCGGTACGGCGGCCGAAGGGGGCCGGACGGTCGGGGCGGGGACGGCGGAGAACCCGCACGGGAAATTTTTGAAACGGGCATAACGGGCGGTGCTGCGGTTCTCGTATCGCGGAAGGAAGGATGTATTCCTTCCGAACAGCAAGCGAATCAATCGGTTCGCATCGCAAACCTTGATCAACTGTCGATCGCGGGCGCTGGATCGAAGGGAAACCGGGCGGAGCCGAGCGTTCCGGATGTGGAAACCGCAGCATTTAACGTCCTGTTCATGGTTGATGTGGAAGCGCGGCCCCCGACGAGGGACTCGATACCCGGCGTCGCCGGCGCCGATGACGAACTGCGGGCCAAAGGGCTCAGCAACAATTCCGTGGGACTGCTCGGCAGTGCCGTCATCGGCGTCTCCACCGTCGCGCCCGTCTACTGCCTGACATCCACCCTCGGCCCCACCGTCAGCGAGGTCGGGCTCCAGATGCCGGCGATCTTCCTCGCCGGCTTCCTGCCGATGCTGCTGGTCGCCTTCGCGTACCGGGAGCTGAACCGGGCCGTCCCCGACTGCGGCACCTCCTTCACCTGGTCGGTGAAGGCGTTCGGGCCCCGCATCGGCTGGATGTGCGGCTGGGGCCTGGTGATCGCCACCATCATCGTGCTGTCGAACCTGGCCGGCGTCGCCACCTCGTACTTCTACCTGATGCTCGGCGAGCTGACCGGCAGTGCCGACGTCGCCGCGCTGGACGGCAACAAACCCGTCCACGTCCTGACCTGCCTGGCGTTCATCGCCATCGCCACCGTCATCAGCTACCGCGGCATGACCGCCACCAAGGGCGTGCAGTACGCCCTGGTCGGCCTCCAGCTCACGGTGCTCGCCCTCTTCGTGGTCATGGCTCTCGTCAAGGCCCGCTCCGGGGACTTCGCCGGCTCGATCGACTTCTCCTGGGGCTGGCTGAACCCCTTCGCGGTCGACTCCTTCAAGACCTTCACTGCCGGCCTCTCGCTGTCGATCTTCATGTTCTGGGGCTGGGACGCGTGCCTCACCGTGAACGAGGAGACCGCCGGCAGCTCCCGGACCCCCGGCCGAGCCGCGCTGCTCGCCATGGTGGTGCTGATCGGCTCCTACCTGCTGACCGCGATCGGCACCCAGATGTTCGCCGGTGTCGGCGAGCGGGACCTGGGCCTGGGCAACCCGGAGACCTCCGACAACGTCTTCGCCGCCCTCGCCGACCCGGTGATGGGCTCCGGCCTCGGCGTCCTGCTCTTCGTCGCGGTCCTCGCCTCCGCCGCCGCCAGCCTGCAGACCACCTTCATCCCGGTCGCCCGCACCGTCCTGGCGATGAGCACCTACCAGGCCCTGCCGGAGTCCTACTCCCGCGTCAACCCGCGCTTCCGCACCCCCGGCCGGGCCACCGTCGCGGCCGGCATCGCCACCGGCGCCTTCTACGCGGTGATGACCTTCCTCAGCGAGAACGTGCTCATCGACACCATCTACGCGCTGGGCCTGATGATCTGCTTCTACTACTCGATCACGGCCTTCGCCTGCGCCTGGTTCTTCCGCGCGGAGCTGCGCACCTCCACCCGGGCGCTGTTCCTCAAGGGCGTCATCCCGGTGCTGGGCGGCCTGCTGCTCGCGGCGGTCTTCACCAAGACCCTGATCGACATCTGGGACCCGGCCTACGGCAGCGGCAGCTCCGTCTTCGGTGTCGGCTCGGTCTTCGTCATCGGCGTCGGACTGCTCGCCGTCGGCGGCGTGATCATGCTGGTGATGCAGCGCCGCAGCCCCGCCTTCTTCCGCGGCGAGGTGCTCACCCGGTCCACCCCGGCGCTGGTCGTCGAGGACTGACCGGCCGGCGGCCGGCCGCGAGGACCCGGATCCCCGCGCCCGGCCGCCGCGGCCCGTCCCGGCACCGGCCCTCGCGGCCCGGCCCGGGCCTCCGGCCCCGGCTACCGGCCTTCCAGGCCTGGCCCGGCCCGGCCCCGGCTACCGGCCTTCCAAGCCCGGCACCGGCCCGGCCACCGGCCCGGCTCCTGGCCCCCGGCGGCCACCGCCTCCACACCGGCCATCCCGCCCCCGGCACCGCCCCACGGTGCCGGGGGCGGCGCCGTGCGGGCGGGTACGGACGGGGCGGCGACGCGGGCGGGTACGGATCCCGCCCGCGTCGCCGGTGGGCGCGCGTCGTGTCCGTCGGCGTCCGCTCCCGGCCGTCGCCGCTCCGCCGGCATCCGCGGCTGCGGCCCGTCCGTCTGCGGCCGTCGGATCCGTGTCCGCGGCCCGTCCGGCGGTATCCGCGTCCGTCGCCCGTCAGTCGGTGGCCGTGGGCGTCCGTGTCCGTCGGCCGTCCGCCGCGAGCGCTCGTGCCGGTCTGGGTACGCCCGCGTCCGTCCGAGTACGCCCACTTCCGCCGGGGGTGCTGGCCGTACGGGGGCCGGGCTCAGCCGGTGTGCAGCACCTCCCGCTGCCACTGCGCGCGCGGCTGGGTGTGCAGCCGCCAGTAGTGCTCGGCGATGTCGTCGGGGTCGAAGGCGGTGCCCGGGGCGACGGGCCCGTCCACCGTGACGCCGGCCACGTGGACGCCGGACGGCCCGTACTCCTGGTCGAGCAGGGCCACCAGGGTCCGCAACCCGGCCTTCCCCAGCGACAGGCTGACGTACTGCCGCTTCGGCTCCGGCATTCCCCCGGTGACCAGGAACGTGCCGCGGCCGCGCCGTGCCATCCCCGGCGCCACGTGGGCGGCGGCGGTGAGCGCTCCCACCACATTGACCGCCCAGGCGTCCAGCTGGCCGCGCACCGACAGCTCGCCGGGCCGGTCCGGGCGGATGAGCGCGGCGTTGTAGACCACGACGTCCGGCGGGCCCAGCTCGTCCGCCACCGCGTCCAGGGCGGCGCGCAGCGCCGACTCGTCGGTGCTGTCGGCGGTCCGGACCGCCACCGGAACCCCGAACGCCGACAGCTCCCCGGCCACCTCGGTCAGCGGGCCGGCGGACCGCGCGATCAGGCCGACCGGCAGGCCCTCGCGGGCGAAACGGCGCGCGACCGACCGGCCGATTCCCGGACCGGCACCGATGACGACTGCTCCTGACACGACTGACTCCTCCGCTCGGACACCTCTGGCGGACCGGACGTTAAGGTGTCACACCGGTGTGAAGGTCAACCTCGGGCCGAGGGGGTCGCATGCGGATCGGTGAGCTGGCGCGCCGGACGGGGGTCAGCAAGCGGCTGCTGCGCTACTACGAGGAGCAGGGGCTGCTCCGGCCGCTGCGGCTGGCCAACGGCTACCGGGAGTACGCCGAGCCGGACGTCGCCGCGGTGCGCCGCATCCGGGCGCTGCTCGCCGCCGGACTGCCGACCACCGCCATCGCCCGGCTGCTGGACTGCGTCCACGAGGACGACGCGCGGCTGGTCCCCTCCGGCTGCCCCGGCATGGTCACCACCCTGCGGCGCGAACATCACCGGGTCACCGAGGAGATCACCCGGCTCCAGACGTCCCAGCAGGCGCTCGGCACTCTGCTGACCGCCGCGCTGGAGCAGCCCGCCGAGCCGGTTCCGCCCCCTGGGCCCGGACCGGCCGCCGGACCCGTCCCACCCGCCGGGCCGGTGCCGCCCGCGGGGTAGGTGCCGTGCGCCGCGTCAGTCGGCGGGGCCGTGGTGAGCCGTCCGGCGACCACCGCCTGACTGCCCCCGGGACGCCGGGACGGCCGTCCCCGCAGGTTCGCGGGGCGGCCCCGGGGTGGGGCGGCACCGCCAGGCACCGGGCGGAACCACCCCGGGCGGAACCACCCGGGGCGGGGCGGCCCGGCGCCCGGGCCCGTGGACGACGGCCCGTGCACGACGCCCGGCGCACCGCGCCCGCCGCGACGGCCCGCTCGGGTGGAGGCGGGCCCGCAGCACGCGGCGCGGGCGGGCGGGTGGTGGGGCGGGCTACTCCTCGTCGAGGAAGATCGGGTTCGTCATGGCCGCCATGGGCCCCGGTAGCCCGGACGCGCCCCCGTCCGCCGGGGCGTGGCGGACCTCCGCGCGGACATAGGCCGCGTAGGAGGCGGTGGTACGCCACTCCACCGTGCCGGCGCCGGAGGCCGGCAGGGCGGTGGTGTACAGCCGGCCCTGGTCGGTGATGAAGCGGACCGAGCAGTCCGGGCCGACGCCGGATATCTCCAGCCGGACCGTCACCGGCTCGTCGGGGCGCACGCGCAGCCGGCCGCCGATGCCCGCGTGCCGGCCGCGCCCGCCCGCGACCTGGAACGACAGCCGCACGTCGGCGGACTCCGCGATCCAGGCCCGGCCCGCGCGGATGCCCTCCTGGATCGCGGTGCGGGTCAGGTCGTCGGCGAGCACCACCGTCTGCGGGTGGCCCACCACCTGCGGCTCCCGGTGGGCGTCGCTGTGGCCCACCGCGGGCAGCCAGCGGCGCTCCCCCCGGACGGCGGCGACCAGGGTGTTGTCCCACTCCTGGATCGTCACCTCGTCGTCCGGGGTGTAGGTGCCGTTCCACACCTCCACCGCGTCGGCGTCGTTGAACCCGAACTTCCAGTTGCAGCCGACGCAGTCACCGTGCGGGTGCGCCGGGATCACCAGCCCGCCGGCCTGCCGGATCTTCCGCGCGTAGCGGCCGAAGGCGTTGTCCCGGGCGCGGTAGCGCCAGTCGATGAACACCCCGGGGTCGGTGCCCATCGCCACCACGTGGCCGTTGCGGGTGGTGACCTCCTCCCCGGTGAGGATGAGCAGGTCGTCCCCCCACAGCCCGGCGAACGCGGCGTGACTGGAGGTGGTGTTGTGCTCGGTGGTGGTGATGAAGTCCAGCTTGGCGGCGCGGGCGGCGGCCACCAGCTCGGCCGGGGTGCGCTTGCCGTCGGAGTGGACGGTGTGCAGGTGGCTGTCGCCCCGGTACCAGGCCCGGCCGCGCCCCTTGGCCCGCTCCGGCGGGTACACCGGCTTCGGCGTGACGCCCTGCCGGCCGTGGCGCAGGGTGATGGTCACCGAGTAGTTCAGGCCCTGCGGCGCCACGGTGTACGGGCCGAGCACCACGTGCCAGGTGCCGGCGTTGACCGGGCCGGGCAGGTAGGCCGGGGTCGCCGACTCCGCGCTGATGGTGAACTCGGTGCGGGCGCCGCCCGACCAGCCGCGGAAGCCGCGCCCGCCCAGCTCGGTGCCGCGCTCGTCGAAGATGCCGATGTCGCAGGCGTTGCCCTGGGTGCCGGCCGGCACGGCAGGCCTGTCATAGCTGTAGGAGACGGCCAGCTCGCGGACCCCCGGCGGCACCTCCACGGGGAGGTAGACGAAGTCCGGGGAGCCGGTGGGCAGATGGCCCGTGACGGTACGGGTCTGCTCCCGGTCGCCGGCGCCCTCCCGGTCCGCCTCCTCGGCGTGCGCGAACGTCACCGGGTCCAGCGTCAGCGCGCCCGCCGCGCCGGCGAGCGCCGAGAGCCTGAGTACATCGCGTCGTCGCATCCGTGCCCCCATGAGTCGGAAGTGCCGCGTGACACCGTTGTACGCCGATGCGACGCGCAGCGGAACGCCTGTGGATAACCCGGTGACGGCCGGCCGACGGACCCGCGCACCCGGCGGCGTCCCCGCCCGGGGCAAGCGTCCCGCGCCCCGGCGTACCGACTCCCGCCACGTCGCGCCGCGCGCCCCCTCCCGGCGTCCCCTGGCGTCCCGCGCGCCCCTCCCGGCGCCGCGCGCCCGGCTCGTGGCCCCGTGCCCCGGCGCACCCCGCCTTCGTACGCCCGCCGCGCCCGCCCGCCGCACCCGCGTACGCCCGCCCCGCCTGTGAACACCCGCCCCGCCCCGCGTACGCCCGCCGCGCCCTGCCCGCCGCACCCGCGTACGCCCGCCGCGCCCGGCACACGTGCCCTGCCCGGGCCCGCCCCGCCCCGGTGACACGCCCTCACCCCACCCCGCGCCCCCGAGCCCCGCCCCCCGCACCCCCGAGCCCCCTGCACCGGCACCCCTCGCCGCGTATTCCCGGCCGGGCCCGGAGCGGGCCGTGACAAGCCGCACAGCCCGCCCGGTCGCCGGTCGGCCTGCGGCCCGCGGCACGCTCGTATCCTCGGAGGATGACCACCAGCCCGCAGGGACCTCAGCCGCCCGCGCCCACCGCCAACGCCATGCGGCGCGCACTCAGACGCGCCCGGGACGGCGTCGCGCTGGACACCGCCGAGGCCGCGGTGCTGCTCCAGGCGCGCGGCGCGGACCTGGCGGACCTCACCGCCTCGGCCGCCCGGGTGCGGGACGCCGGGCTGGAGGCCGCGGGCCGCCCCGGCGTCATCACGTACTCCAAGAGCGTGTTCATCCCGCTCACCCGGCTGTGCCGGGACAAGTGCCACTACTGCACCTTCGCCACCGTCCCCGGCAAGCTGCGGCGGGCCGGGCACGGGATGTTCATGTCCCCCGACGAGGTGCTGGCCATCGCCCGGCGCGGCGCCGAACTCGGTTGCAAGGAAGCCCTCATCACGCTCGGTGACAAGCCCGAGGACCGCTGGCCCGAGGCGCGCGCATGGCTGGAGGCCGAAGGGTACGACGACACCATCGCCTACGTACGGGCCATGGCGATCCGCATCCTGGAGGAGACCGGACTGCTGCCGCACCTCAACCCCGGGGTGATGAGCTGGACGGACTTCCAGCGGCTCAAGCCGGTCGCGCCCTCCATGGGCATGATGCTGGAGACCACCGCCACCCGGCTGTGGTCCGAGCCCGGCGGCCCGCACTTCGGTTCCCCGGACAAGGAGCCCGCGGTCCGGCTGCGGGTCCTGGAGGACGCCGGGCGCAGCTCGGTGCCGTTCACCAGCGGCCTGCTCATCGGCATCGGCGAGACCTACGAGGAGCGCGCCGAGTCGCTGTTCGCACTGCGCCGGATCTCCCGCGCCTACCACGGCATCCAGGAACTGATCATCCAGAACTTCCGCGCCAAGCCGGACACCGCGATGCGCGGCATGCCGGACGCCGAGCTGGACGACCTGGTGGCCACCGTCGCCGTGGCCCGGCACATCATGGGCCCGGCCGCCTGCCTCCAGGCCCCGCCGAACCTGGTGGACGCCGAGTACGGGCGGCTGATCGGCGCCGGCATCGACGACTGGGGCGGCGTCTCCCCGCTCACCCCGGACCACGTCAACCCCGAGCGGCCCTGGCCCCGGATCGACGAACTCGCCGAGCACTCCGCCGCCGCCGGCTTCCGGCTGCGTGAACGGCTCGCCATTTACCCCGAGTTCGTCCGGCGCGGCGAGCCCTGGCTCGACCCCCGGCTGCTGCCGCACGTCACCGCGCTGGCCGAGCCGGAGACCGGGCTGGCCCGGGAGGACGCCGAGGTGCGCGGCCGGCCCTGGCAGGAGCCGGAGGAGGTGTTCACCGCCTCCGGCCGCACCGACCTGCACCGCACCATCGACACCGACGGCCGCACCGGTGACCGCCGGGACGACTTCGACGAGGTGTACGGGGACTGGGCGGCGCTGCGGGAGACCGCCGCCGCCGGGATGGTGCCCGAGCGGGTGGACGCCGACGTCCGGGAGGCGCTGAAGGTCGCCGCCGACGATCCGGTCCGGCTCACCGACCCGCAGGCGCTGGCCCTGCTGCACGCCGACGGCCCGGCGCTGGACGCGCTCTGCCGCATCGCCGACGACGTGCGCCGGGACACCGTGGGCGACGAGGTGACGTACATCGTCACCCGGAACATCAACTTCACCAACGTCTGCTACACCGGCTGCCGGTTCTGCGCCTTCGCCCAGCGCCGGACCGACGCCGACGCCTACACCCTCTCCCTGGACCAGGTCGCCGACCGCGCCGAGCAGGCGTGGGAGGTGGGCGCGGTGGAGGTGTGCATGCAGGGCGGCATCCACCCGGACCTGCCCGGCACCGCGTACTTCGACATCGCCCGCGCGGTGAAGCAGCGGGTGCCCGGCATGCATGTGCACGCCTTCTCGCCGATGGAGGTGGTCAACGGCGCCACCCGCACCGGGATGTCGCTGCGCGACTGGCTGACGGCGGCGAAGGAGGCGGGGCTGGACTCCATCCCCGGCACCGCCGCCGAGATCCTCGACGACGAGGTCCGCTGGGTCCTCACCAAGGGCAAACTCCCCACCGCCACCTGGGTCGAGGTCATCAAGACCGCGCACGAGGTGGGGCTGCGCTCCTCCTCCACCATGATGTACGGGCACGTGGACCAGCCGCACCACTGGCTGGGACACCTGCGGCTGCTCGCCCGCATCCATCAGGAGACCGGCGGCTTCACCGAGTTCGTCACCCTGCCGTTCATCCACACCAACGCCCCGGTGTACCTGGCCGGCATCGCCCGGCCGGGCCCCACCACCCGCGACAACCGGGCGGTCACCGCGATGGCCCGGCTGCTGCTCCACCCGCACATCCCCAACATCCAGACCAGCTGGGTGAAGCTGGGCACCGAGGGCGCGGCCGAGATGCTCCGCTCCGGGGCGAACGACCTGGGCGGCACCCTGATGGAGGAGACCATCTCCCGGATGGCCGGCTCCTCGTACGGCTCCTACCGGTCGGTGCGCGACCTGGTCGCCATCGCCGAGGCGGCCGGCCGCCCGGCCCGGCCGCGCACCACCACCTACGGCGAGGTTCCCGCCGAACGGCAGGCGGCGGCCCTCGCCTCCGACGGCCACCTGCCCCGGCTGCTGCCCGTCCTCGGCGACTGATCCGGCGGACCCGCCCCGCCGGGCGCGTACCCGGCGGGGACCGTCGCCCCGCCGGGCCCGGAAACCGAGCACTGCCGGGGCCCGGAACCGGGCCCCGCCGGGGTCCGGGCCGGGTCAGGGCCGGGTCAGGAGGCGCCGGGCCGCCGCCACATGGTGGGGACGCGCGGCGCGCCGGCCGGGGCCGGAAGGATGCCGGTCACCTCGAAGCCGAAGCGCTCGTAGTACGGCACGTTCTCCGGATCGGACGCCTCCAGGTACGCGGGCAGTCCCAGCCGGTCGCAGCGCTCCAGCCGGGAGCGCATCAGCGCGGCGCCGTGGCCCTTGCCCCGGAACCGGGGGTCGGGGTCGGTCCCGATGACGGCGAGGTACCAGTGCGGCTCCGAGGGGTGCACCTTCTCCATCGCGTTCACCATGGCCGCCGCCCGCGCCGCGCCGCGCCCCGCCGCCCGGGCGTACGCCGGCAGCGAGATCAGCTGCTGCACCAGCGTCTGCTTCCAGCGGCCCGGCGGGTCCCACAGGGCACTGCCGATGATCCGGCCGGAATCGGCGGTGACGAACTCACACGCGCCGTGCCGCAGATGCTGATGGCGCAGCATGGCGGCGAACACCTTCGGCAGCGACCGGCGTCTGGTCTCCGGATCGGGGAAGGTCCAGCACGCCACCGGGTCCTGCTGGAAGGCCCGGGCCAGCACGTCGGACAGTTCGCGGAGGTGCTCCCGCCGGGCCACTGAGATCTCATGCGCCATGGCCCGATGCTACGGGCGGCAACGCACCCGTAACCGGGGAATGCGGCGCTCCGCGGCGGCATGCGGGATGACGTCCTTCACAATCGCCGGCGACACCCGTTCCGTTCCGCCCCGTCCATTACAGTGCCGGTGCCGGTTCACGGGGTGCGAGGGGCGACGGGAAGGGGCAGGTTCGTGACCGCAGCGGGCGCGACGGCCGCCGTGTGGGGGAGGGCCGAACAGCAGGACTTCCGCAGCCGGGTACGCGGCTGCCTGCTGGGCGGCGCGATCGGCGACGCGCTGGGCGCCGCGGTGGAGTTCGCCTCGCTCGCCGACATCCGCGCCCAGCACGGCCCGGTCGGGGTGACGGACTTCGTCCCCGCGTACGGGGGGCGCGGCCGGGTCACCGACGACACCCAGATGACCCTGTTCACCGTGGACGGTCTGATCCGCGCCCAGGTGCGCCGGGACACCGGGGCCTGGCACCCGCCCACCGACATCCACTCCGCGCACCGCCGGTGGTACGCCACCCAGCACGACTGGGGACCCGACGAGCGGAAGGCGGACGACGGCTGGCTCGCCCGCGAGGAGTGGCTGTACGCGCAGCGCGCCCCCGGCCGGGCCTGTCTGTCCGGGCTGGCGGACGGGACGATGGGCACCCTGGACCGGCCGAAGAACCCCGACTCCAAGGGGTGCGGGGCGGTGATGCGGTCGGCGCCGTTCGGGCTGCTGGTGGGCTGGGAGCCGCAACTGGTGTTCCAGCTGGCCATCGAGTGCGCCGCGCAGACCCACGGCCACCCCACCGGCTACCTCTCGGCCGGCGCGTTCGCCCTCATCGTGCACGGGCTGGCACGCGGCGACGACCTGGACGGATCGGTGCAGCGGGCGATGGCCCAGCTGGCCACCCGGCCCGGCCACCAGGAGACCACCGACGCCCTCAAGCACGCGCTCGGCGCGGTCCGGCAGGGCCTGCCGACCCCGGAGCGGGTGGAGTCCCTGGGAGAGGGGTGGACCGGTGAGGAGGCGCTGGCGATCGGCGTCTACTGCGCGCTGGTCGCCGAGGACGTACGGCACGGCCTGCTGCTCGCGGTGAACCACGGCGGGGACAGCGACTCCACCGGCGCCATCTGCGGCAACCTGCTGGGCGCGCTGCACGGGGAGACGGCGCTGCCGCCCGCCTGGCTGGCCGAGGTGGAGGGGCGCGCCACCATCCTCCAGCTGGCCGACGACTTCGCGATGGAGATGACCCAGGGCCCCGCGCTGCACGGTCCGGCCGTCTCCTCCCCGGCCTGGCTGGCCCGCTACCCGCGCGCCTGACCGGCGCGCCACGGCACGCCCCACGCGCCCGTTGCGCACGACCGTTGCGCGCCTCCGGGACCGGGCCCGTGGCCGGGGCTGCCGGGCCGGTGCGGGCGGCCGGGTGCGGCGGGCGGTGCGGGGACGGAAGGCCGGCCGGATCCGAGGTGCCGGGGGTGCCGGGGCGCTGACGGAGCTGCCGTGGGGCCCGCCGTCCGGGGTCGGCCCGCCGGGTCCCGGCGCCCGAGGAGGAGCCGCCGGGGCGCGCGCCCAGGGTGCCGAGTGGTGCGGTGTTGATGCGACGTCCGGACGGCACGGCACGGCACGGCGGGCGGGTGCGGTCCAAGCCGCCCCCGCTGTCGGCGGGTTGGCGTACCGTGAGGGAACGCAAGTGCGAACACGGCGGTGCGGCCGCCGGTGAAGACCGGCGGGGGACCGGAGCGCGGTGCGTCCCCGCCCACGCCCGAAGGATGCCCCCGTGACCACGACGCCCCAGCCGCCGGAGGAGCCGCTGCTCCCGGACGACGTGTGGGAGAAGTTCGAGAACGACAGCGAGGCGGCCATCCGGGCCTCCGCCCCCAAGGAGCCCTCGGCACGGGCCCGGCTGGTGACCGCGCGCTTCCGCGAGGAGCAGGAGGAGGAGGTCCGGCGGGCGGCCGAGGAGCGGGCCCGGCCCAGGCAGTCCCGCCGGGAGCGGCGGCGGACCGAGCGGATGCGGCGCGAGCTGCGGGTGGAGCCGGACCCGCCGCGGCGCGCGGGGCGGCGGTCCGGAACGGGCCGTCCGGCGGGCGGATCGCGACGGTCCGGCGGCTTCCTGGACCGCTGGCGGCTGCCCATCGTGATCGTGCTGACCCTGGCGATCGGCGCGCTGGTGCTCAACCCGCTGGGGGTGCTGTCCGCCTTCACCGACACCGGGGAGTCCTCCGGCGGTGACGCGCGCCCGGCGACCGCCGCGCCTCCGGTCACCCCCGCGCCGCCGTCCGACGGCCGCGTGATCGGTGCCGAGCAGGCCTTCCCCGAGGAGACCGTGCGGCTCCCGACCGGGACCGCGTACCGGCGGATGTCCTGGGTCACCAGCGGCGACTGCGGTGGCGCGGTCACCCCGGACCTGGCCGCGCTGCTGGCCGGCGGCGGGGGCTGCGCGCGGGTCAGCTCCGCGCTCTACGCGGACAACGAGGGGGCGGCCCAGGTCCTCGTCTCGGTGCTCACCCTCCGCCGGCCGGCGGACCTGGCGGCGGTGCTGGCCCGGATCGACGCGGATCCGGGGGACCACCGGGTGCTCCCGCTCGCACCGCCCGCCGGCTCCGACCTGCCCCGGCTGGCCCCGGACACCCCCGGGGTCCTCCGGGCCATGGCCACGCGGCGCTCGGTGGTGCTCGTCGCCGGGATGCCGGACGACGGACGGCCGCAGGTCACCGCCGGCCTCGACCGGGACAGCGGCGAACTCCTCAGCCGGGTGCGGCGGACGGTGGACCACTACGAGTCCGGCGGCCGGCCGGCCGAGGAGCCCCCGGCGGCGGCGGTCTGAGGAGGCCGATGGGCCGAGGCGCCCCGCGTCACGCGCCGGGGCCGGGCCGCGTCACGGGTCCGGCGGGGCCGCGTCGGGCCACGGCGCCCCCGGGAGGGCCGGGAGGCACCGGCCGGCCGCGGCGCCCCGGAGGGCCCGGGGGCGACGGCCCGGCGGGACGCTCCCGCCCTCCGGACGCGAGACGTCGGGACCCGGGACGCTCCCGGCCGAGGCGCCCCCGGCCGAGGCGTCCCCGCCGCCCGCTCGCGCCGTCCGCACCGTCCGCGCCGTCCACACCGCCCGCGCCGCCCGCCGGCGTGGCGCCGCCGCTCGCGCCGCCGGCCCGGGGCTCCGCCCGGGGCTCCGGCGACGCCGGGGTGCGCCGGCGGTCACTCCGCCGGACGCCGGTGCAGCGCCCGGGCGAGCCGCCGCAGCCCCTCCGCTATCTCCTCCGGGGTGTGGGTGACGAACGACAGCCGCATCGTGGCCGGATCGGGGTCGGTGGCGAAGAACGGCGCACCCGGCACGTAGGCCACGTTGTGCGCGACCGCCTCCCACAGCAGTTCCGCCGCGTCGTGGCCGGCCGGCAGCGACACCCAGACGAACATGCCGCCCTCCGGCCGGTTCCACCGCGAACCGGCCGGCAGCGCCTCGCCGAGCCCGGCGAGCAGCGCGTCCCGCCGCTCACGGTAGGCGCCGCGCACCCGCTCCAGATGGCCTTCGAGGTCCGCGTCGGCCAGATAGCGGGCCGCGGCCAGCTGGTTGACCGTCGGGGTGTGCAGGTCCGCGGCCTGCTTGGCGATCACACAGGCGCGGCGCAGCTCCGCCGGCGCCCGCAGCCAGCCCAGCCGCAGCCCCGGGGCCATGACCTTGGAGAGGCTGCCGGTCAGCACGGTGCGGTCGGCCGCCTCCGGGAGGCCGGCGAGCCACGGCACGCTCTCGCCGTCGAACCGCAGCTCCCCGTACGGGTCGTCCTCGACGATCCACAGGCCGTGCCGCTCCGCCACCGAGGCCACCGCCCGCCGCCGGTCCGCCGGCAGGGTGCGCCCGGTGGGGTTCTGGAAGGTGGGGATGGTGTACAGGAGTTTGGGCCGCTCGGCCACCACCAGCTCCTCCAGCGCCACCGGGTCCAGCCCGGCGTCGTCGGACGGCACCGGCACGATCCGGGCGCCGGCGAAGCGGAAGCACTGGAGCGCCGCGAGATAGGTCGGCACCTCGACCAGGACCGTGTCCCCCGGCTCCAGCAGCGCCGAGGCCAGCAGGGCGAGCGCCTGCTGGGAGCCGGTGGTGACCAGCAGGTCGTCGGGCTCGGTCGGCAGCCCCCGGCCGGTCAGCCGGGCCGCGACGGCGGCCCGCAGGCCGGGGTCGCCCTCGCTGGTGGAGTACTGCAGCGCCGACCGCGGGGACTCGGCCAGGACGGCACCGAAGGCGGCGGCCATCCCCTCGGTGTCGAACAGCTCGGGCGCCGGGAGCCCGCCCGCGAACGAGATGACCTCGGGGCGTGCGGTCAGGGCGAGGATGTCGCGTACCGGGGAGCCGGCGACCGAGGTCGCGCGGGCGGCGAGCGGGGGAACGGCGGCACGCATGGCTGCTCCTTCGCGCAGGCACTCGAACCACGAGCGCGGTGTGCTGGTGGGCTGAGCCTACGGAGGAACCCGTCGGCCGCGGACCGGTTGTCCGACATCCGGTCGGCAAGGCGCCGGGCCGCCGCGAACGGCAGGCGGGGCCGAACGCGGCGGGGCGCCCGGCGGAGGCGGCGGGAGGGGCCGTACGAGGCCGGCCGGCGGGACGCGGCACGGACCGGCGGAAAGGGCGGCCGGAGGGGAGACGAGTGGGGCGCCGGAGGGGCGTCCGGGGGAACGGCGGCCGGGTCGCGTCGCGGGCGCACGGCAGGCGGATCGCGGGCCGGAAGAGCGCCGCATGTCACGGACCGGCGGAAAGAGAGGCCGGGCGCCGGGAAGTACGGCCGGCCGGGAAACGATCCGCCGGAGACCGCAGGGCCGGACCGGGTGAAGGAATCACCGTCGAACACCACCCGGCCCCGGTAAATGGGACGTGCCGAATGTCGCCGCCGGCTCCGGTGAAAGGGCTGCCGCCGAAACCCGCCGCCCGGGAGGAAATCCGCCCGCCGGCACCCGGAAAACGGTCCGCCGAAGCCCACCTCCCGGCGGAAAGGGGTGCCGGAAGAGCATCGGAACGGGGCATACGTGCGAGGCGTCGGAATGGGCCGGGGAATGGGGGGCGAAACCCGCCGCCCGGGGAATGCGCCCGAATATCGGACCAGGACGCACGAACGGCCCTCTCGGCGGGGACGGCGGCCGGTCGAGAGGGCCCGTTCGGTTTCCGCTACGGAATACCGCTATCGGATGTGTCGCGGAACTCAATCGATGTCGAACGCCCCGCCGGACACCTCCGAGACGAACGCGGCCCACGCCTCGGGGGCGAAGCTGAGCGCCGGACCGTGCGGGTCCTTGGAATCGCGCACGGCAACCGCCTGAGTGGTGGGGGCCTTCACCTCCACGCAGGCGCCGTTGCCGCCCGAGTAGGAGGATTTCATCCAAGCGTCCTGCGTTCCCAGCTGAATGGCCACGTCTGCTCCGATGGTTGGAAGGGGTGTGATTGCGCCTCGTGAGGAGGTGTGATCGACACTACTCGCCAACTCCCGTGCAAAAAGCGGCCGTTCACTCGACCGGGTGGCATATGGCGGGGGTCCCTTCCGCGCCGGCGGCGGAGCGGTGTACTCTCCGCCGCCATGCGTTCCGGTGTTCAGCCGGAGGTAATTCGGCGCAGGTGATCGCGGGCCACTTCGGAGATGAACTGCCTGCTCTGGTCCGCATTGAGCGCCTGTGCCCGCAGATGTTCGTACATCATGCTGTAGCTCTGCACGTCCGAGAGCTTCTCCAGGTACAGATCACTGGTCACGCCTTCGAGATAGACGACGCTGGTGTCCGACTCGTCGGAGAACTCCAGAATGGTGAACTGGCCGCTCATTCCCGGGTGCGAACCCATGTCGAACGGCAGCGCCTGCACCGTCACGTGCGGCTCGTAACTCATGCGCACCAGGTACTCCAGCTGGTCGCTCATGATCTTCGGGCTGCCCACCACCCGGCGCATGGCCGCCTCGTCCACCACCGCCCACAGCCGCAGCGGCGTGAGCGGGTCGGTGATCCGCTCCTGGCGCCGCAGCCGGACCTGGACGCGCTGGGCCAGCTGGTCCGGCGGGGCCTCCGGGAGCGCCCCGCAGATCACCGCCTCGGCGTACTCCGGGGTCTGCAACAGGCCGGGCATGACCTGCGGTTCGTACACCCGCAACGACGCCGCATCGGTCTCGAACCCGATGTAGACGCTGTACGGGACGTCGCCGAAGGCGTTCCACCAGCCCTGCTGGCGGGACTCCTTGGCCATGTGCATCAGCGACTCGACCAGGTGCTTGTCCTCGACCTTGTAGACCCGGCACAGGTCGCGCACGTCGCGCTGGCTGATGCTGCGGCGGCCGTTCTCCAGTCGGCTGATCTTCGACTGGGAAACCATCAGCTCCTCGGCCACCTCCTCCGCCGTCATGCCCTTCTCCTGGCGGAGTCTGCGCAGTTCTTGGCCCAATCGGCGTCGCCGAACGGTGGGGCCGACGTTGGACGTCACGGGACGTGCACCTCCGGCTTCGTACTGCTGCTTGATGCTGGTCAGCAGCCTGCCACCAACGGTCCGCGCGGCGCTGGGAAATGGCCGCACCCGGTGCCCCGGGTCCGCTGCCGGCCCGGCGCCGCGGCCCGGTGGCGCGGCGGGTGGTACGAGGGGGTGCGCGGCGGCGCGGCCGGTGGCGGACGCGGCCGGGCCGCACGCCCCCGGACGGGGCGCGCCGCGTCGGCCGGAGCGCCGGTGGCGCGCGCCGGGGTGCGACCGGATCCCGGCCCGGTCAGGCGCGCGGGGCGGTGGCCCGGCCGTCATCGGTGACGGACGGCCCACCGCCCCGCGGCCGCGGCGGCTCCCGGACCGGTCGGTGGGACCGCGGATGCGGTCGGCGGAGCGCCGCCGGAGCCGGTGGGCCGGCGCCGCGTCACCGCGCCGCCGGTCCGACCGCCCCGGTCGCTCCCGGGCACCGCGCCCGGCGCCCACCGCCGCCCCGCCCGGCGGGGCGGC
The DNA here is from genome assembly GCF_016031615.1 of Streptomyces pactum. Lineage (GTDB taxonomy): Bacteria > Actinomycetota > Actinomycetes > Streptomycetales > Streptomycetaceae > Streptomyces > Streptomyces pactus. The sequence goes on along the minus strand of NZ_JACYXC010000001.1, from coordinate 2,832,975 downwards.
GGACGATGTGGCGGCACGGCGGGCGGCTCCCCGCCCGCCGTGCCGCACACGGCTCCCCGCCCGGCCCGTTCCGCGCCCCGCGGCGCCGGCGTGAATTCTCGGCGAATTCCCGCCCCGGACCGGGCGGTCGGCTCTCAGCGCGCCCCGACGCGCGCCATACCGCCGCGGCGCGCCGGCTGCTGGGGCACCCCGGACGCCCGTTCGGCGCGCCCCGGGCCCGGCCGTCCCGTGCCCGCCCCGCGCCGGGGCGAGGCCGCGACGCCGTTCTGGACGTCCATGACGGCGTGCGCCACCAGTCCGCCCATGGGGTCGTGCCTGATCAGATCCCGCAGCCGGGAGCGCGAGGAACGGCCCTCGTTGCCCGGGTACAGGTGCTTGCCGAGGCCGACCGCGTGGGCCAGCGCGGCGAGCGCGGCGGTCCGGGGGTCCGGCGGTACCCCGGTGCGGATCGCGTTGTCCAGCCGGGCCCTGATCTCCCGGCTGATCGCCGTGTCCGTCGCCTGGTAGCGAGTGGTCGGCAGCACCCCGCACATCTGTCCGGCCACGGCATGCACCATGCCGCACCGCTCCAGATGCGTGAGGTACGTCTGGCGCAGCCCCAGCCGGGGCCCGCCGATCCAGTGGACCGCCCGCACCGGGCTGCCGCGACGGCGCAGCAACTCCAGCGCGGAGTCCAATGTCGGATCTCCGGTCGGCCGTGGCAGCACCACGGCGATACGATCCCCGTCAGGGGCTATCCGTCCTGCCAGAGCCAGCTCCACTAGCTGTGCCCCGGCGAGGCCGAGGTCGAGCGACTGCGGCTGCGCCGTGGTACCCGTGGCCGGGTCCAAAGCGAGCAGCAGAAGCTCCTCCGGAATTGTTCTGCGGCTCCTGCCCATCCATGCCTCCCCGCGTGGATGAATGACAGGGTGACCCCTCTCACATTGGTCTGTCGAGAGTGCGTGGGGGGTTCGGGTGGGAACCGGCAGGTATGTCGTTCTCGTCTAGCAGGGGGGCGGCCCCCTCAGCGGACGTCGGGGCAGCGCGGCTGCACCGATGAGCCCCGCGGACACAGGACACTGGTACACGGTTGACGGCGGGACGGGGCCGACGCTCGGCGCCCTCCCGTGTGAGGCATGGCGAGGAGGCATCGGTGGCGGGCGAGTCCCCCGACACGTCGGATCAGCAGAAGTCGTCGGGGGAGACGACTAGGGGCGAACACGACCCCCGGTTCGCGGTGTTCCGCGACGCGGGGTCGCCCCGGAAGACGGAGACGTCCGCGGAAGCGGAACGTACTCCGGACGCGAAGCGGTCCTCGGGGACGGAATCGTCCGGCACGGTGCCGGAGGACGACCGGACAGACCGCGCGGACGGCACCGACGGCGCCGATGGTGCTGACGGCACCGATGGTGCTGACGGTGACGGTGCCGGTGGGTCCGGGGCGGACCCGGACGCCCCCGCGGCGAAGGCGCCGGGCGGCCGGGCGACCACGGTCCTGCGGGCCGTGACGCCGGAGGCCGCGGCGGAAAGCACGGATGGCGCGGACGGCGGCAGCGGGCGGCGCGCGGACGGCGACGGCACCGCGGCGGACCCGGCGGCCGGAGCGGAAGCGGAAGGCGAACCGGAATCCGGGGACGCCGCCGGGTCCGGCACGGCGGACGTGACCGGCGTCGCTCGGGCAGCGGCGAGCGGCCCGGCACGGGACACCGGCCCGGCCCGCACGGCGGACACGGACGCGTCGGACTCCGGCGCCCCGGACCCCGACGGGCCGGACGACGCGGCGGACGGGGAGACGGACGAACCGGGCACCCGGCCGGCGCAGCGGCCGCTGCCGGTGCGGCCCGGTACCCGCAACGGCACCGCCGGCTCCGGCGACGCGGCGGCCCCGAACGGCGGCCGGAAGGCCGGCGGGACGGCGGACGAGCGCGGCGAGCCGGCTCCGGCCGGCGGCGACGAGCGGCTGCGGGACGCCGTGGCGGCCTGGGTCTCCGGCGGCCCGGAAGCCTCCGAGGACGCCGCCGGCGCGGGCCGGGACCGGGCCGCGTCCGCGGCCGGCGCGTCCGCCGGGAAGGCGGAGGGGAAGGACACCGCGGCGGAGGCCGAGGGATCGGGCGAGGACACCCGCACCCTGGCCTTCGGCACGCTGCGGGACCTCCCCGACACCCCCGCCGACCGGGCCACCGCCTTCTTCGGCACGGTGCGGGCCACGGGTCGCGGCACCGCCACGGCGGAGCCGGGGACCGACGGCGAGACGGAGAGCGGGGCCAACGGCACGGCCGGCTCCGGCGGGGCGGGGGCCGACGGCGCCGCCGCCCGGCGGGCCACGGACCGGGCCACCGCGTTCTTCGGCGCGGTCCGGCCGTCCGTCACCGCCCCCGGGGCGGCCGGGAACGGCACGGTGTCCGACGGCGGTACGGCGAACGGCGACGAGGACGGCGACGCCGCCGGCGGCACGGCCGAGCGGCGCGATCGCGGGAAGAGCGGCGCGGACCGCGCCGCCGAGCGTGACGGCGGGAAGGGCGACGACACCCGGCGCGACGGGGCGAAGGACGGGGACAAGAAGGCCGCGGGCGCGAAAACCGCAGGCGCGAAGGACACGGACAAGAAGGACACGGTCAAGGAGGACGAGGACGCGGACGGCGCCGCGGACCCGGCCGCCCGCCGCGACCGGGCGACCTCGGTACTCGGCACCGTCCGGCCTCCCGCGAAGGCCGGCGGCAAGACCGGCGACAAGACCGGCGACCGTCCGGCGGGCACGAGCGCGGAGCCGAAGAAGCCGGAGCCGAAGAAGCCGGCCGGAGACGGTACCGGCAAGCCGGCCGCCGGCGCGGACGGGCGTCCCAGCACCTTCGTGCCGCTGCGCTCGGCGGACGACCCGGACACCGGCCGGAAGCCGCGGAACGGCACCGCCCCGGCGCCGGCCACCACCGCGCCGCGGGCCGGGGCCGAGGCACCGGCCGCCGCCGGGGCGGCTCCCGCGGCCGGGACCGGCACGCTGCCGGAGTCCGAGCGGACCCGTCAGCAGCCGCTGCCGCCGGTGGGGGAGCCGGCGCCGCTGGACCTGCTGGCCCAGCTGACCAACACCCCGCCGCCGCCGGAGACCCCGGTGCGCACCATCGTCCGGCGGATCAAGATCTGGACGCCGCTGGTGCTGCTGCTGGTGATCATCTTCGGTGTGGTGCAGGCGCTGCGCCCGCTGCCGGAGCCCGAGCTGCGCTCGGCCGGACAGACCTCCTTCACCTTCGAGGGAGAGCGGTTCACCATGCCGTGGCCGGGCGAGGGACAGGCCGCCGCCCTGGTCGAGGGCGTCGGCAGCCTGGGGACGTACGGCGCGCAGAAGCCCGTGCCGATCGCCAGCGTCGGCAAGGTGATGACCGCCTACGTGGTGCTCAAGAGCCACCCGCTCAAGCCCGACGAGCCCGGCCAGCGGATCACCATCGACGCCCAGGCGGGCCGCGAGGCGGGCAACAAGGACGAGTCCCGGGTGCCGGTGGAGGAGGGGCAGAAGTTCACCCTCCGCCAGATGCTGGAGATGACGATGATCCCCTCGGGGAACAACGTCGCCCGGCAGCTCGCCCGCTGGGACGCGGGCAGCGAGCAGGCGTTCCTGAAGAAGATGAACGACGCCGCCCGCGACCTGGGGATGACCAACACCACGTACACCGACCCCAGCGGTCTGAAGGCCAGCACCCAGAGCACCGCGGAGGACCAGCTCAAGCTGGCCAGCGCGGTGATGAAGATCGAGACGTTCCGGAAGATCGTGGCGACCCCGGACATCGAGATCCCCGGGGTGGGGCGGATCTTCAACAACAACCGGCTGGTGGCCGACCCGGACCTGGTGGTGCGGGGCATCAAGACGGGATCGAACACCCCGGCCGGCGGCGCCCTGATGTGGGCGACGTACCGGACCGTCGGTGGCAAGGACCGCCTGGTGCTCGGCGTCACCCTCGACCAGCGCACCGGCAGCACCGACCCCAACGCCCACCTGGCGCTCGTCCTGGACGAGTCGGAGAAGCAGATCAAGGCGGTGCGCAAGGCGCTGACCGCGGCGACGCTGGTGCGCAAGGGCCAGGTCGTCGGGGAGGTCGACGACGGTCTCGGCGGTACCACCCCGGTGGTGGCCACCAAGGACCTCCAGGGGGCCGGCTGGCCCGGCCACGAGGTCGAGTTCAAGCTCACCGTCAACGGTGACGGGCTGCCGCACTCGGCCAAGGCCGGCACGGTGATCGGACAGCTGAACGTGGGCACCGGACCGGAGCGGGCGACCGTGCCGGTGGCGCTCCAGAAGGACCTGGCGGAGCCGGGCTTCGGCGACAAGCTGACCCGGCTCGGCTGACCGGCCGTACGGCCGGCGCCCACCGGCGGCCCGGGGACGGAACCGTCCGTCCCCGGGCCGCCGGCCGTTCCCGGCCCGGAGCGGCGGGCGCGGCGGTACGGGGCCGCGGTCGCACGGCCCGCGCCGGCGACGGACGCGGCGCGGAAGGACCGGCCGGGGACGGCGGCCCGGGACGGTGGCCCGGGGCTTCGGCGCCGTGCCGGTGGTGTCGCGTAGAGGTCCCGTGCCGGTGGTGCCGCGCACAGGTCCCGTGCCGGTGGTGTCGCGTAGAGGTCCGGTGCCGGTGGTGCCGCGCCGGCGGCCCGGGCCGGTGGTGCGTGGCGGTCGCTGCCGTGGATCACCCCGGGCGGCGCCCCGGGACCGGCCTCCGCGGGACGGCGGGGGCCGCGGGTCAGCCCCGCGAGCCACGCCGGGTGCCATGGGTCACCCCCGCGCCACGCCGGGTGCCGTGGATCACCTCCACGGTGCGGTGGGTGCCGCGGATCACCCCGGGGGCGCCCGAGGGTCGGCCCGGCCCGCCGGGCGGCCGGGCGGCGCGGGCCCGGCCGGGCCCGGGGCCGCAGGTCACCCGGGGTGGTGACGGTGCCGCCGGGACGGCCCGTCACCCGTCGGAGGGACCTCCGGTCGGTCCCGGCGACGGCCCGCGGGCCCGGGGCGTCCCGCGCCCCGCGGGGCATCAGGGGCGTCGCGCGTGCTAGCGTCGCCAGGACCCCTGATGCGTCCCCGCTGCCGCCGGCCCCGTGCCCGCGCGGGGCACCAGGCCGGCGTTGGACAGTGGAGGAGACTCCGGGGGAAGACGGGGAGAGCCGTAGTGACGACCGTGGATCCGACACGGGCCGGGAAGAGCGGAAGCCCGGCGGTGGACGCCGCCGGACGAATACACGTACCCGCGCAGCGCAGATCGGGTCCCGACGGCGAGGACGGCGGAACCGAACCGGGCGGTGGTGATCCGGTGGCCGCCACCGACCTGAACGGCACCGACCCCAACGGCACCGCCCCGAACGGGGCCCGTCCGAACGGGGACGACGGCCGGAACTCCTGGTTCCGGCGTATCCGGCACGGGCGTGTCCGGAGCGTAATGTTCCATCCTGTGCCCGCCGCATTGATCTTCGCAGGAATCCTGCATCTGCTGTGGGTCGCGCTGCTGGCCAACAGCGGTGGTGACCTGGCGGCGCAGGACGCCTGGGCGGAGTTCGCGCTCCAGCACCCGGACCGCGCCTACAACCTCGCCTGGTACGGCGGCATGCACCCGGTGTCGTACAGCGTCATCTCGCCGTACCTGATGGCGGTGCTCGGCGTCCGGACCACGATGATGATCGCCGGAACGATCTCGGCCGGTCTGCTGGCGCTGCTGCTGATCCGCTCCAAGGTGGTCTCCCGGCCGCTGTGGCCGGCCCTCTACGGCACGCTGGCGCTGGTCTGCAACGCGATCTCCGGCCGGGTCACCTTCGGCCTGGGCACCATGTTCGGCCTGGGCGCCGTCGCGGTGATCTTCGCCTGGCCCACCAAGTGGCGCAGCCGCCACTGGGGCCACAAGATCGGCCGGTTCGCCGCGGCCGCGGTGCTCGCGGCGCTGTCCACCATGTCCAGCCCGGTGGCGGGACTCTTCGTCGGCGTGGTCGCGGCGGCGCTGTGGCTGACCCGCCGGCGGCCCGCCGCGTACGCCCTCGGCGTCACCCCCGTGATGGTGGTGGCCGCGTCCTCGTACCTCTTCCCGTTCTCCGGCAAGCAGCCGATGATCTTCTGGTCCACGCTGCTGCCGTGCTGGACCGCCGCCGCCGTCTTCTACGCCTCGCCCAAGCAGTGGCGCACGGTGCGGGTCGGCGCCGCGCTGTACGGCATCGGCGTGGTGCTGGTGTGGGCGATCCCCTCGCAGATCGGCACCAACATCACCCGGCTGGGGATGATCTTCGGCGGGGTGCTGCTGCTCGCCGCGCTGGTCAACCACCGCAAGCCGGCCGGGCTCGACGAGGTGCGCCGCACCGACCGGGGCCGCAAGTGGCTGGTGCTGGTGCTGTCGCTGGCCATGGTCAGCATCTGGCAGGTGGTGAAGACCGTGGACGACATCATCCACACCACCCCGGCCGCGGCCTGGAACCGCGAGCTGGCGCCGCTGATCGACCAGCTCGACCGGGTGGGCGCCAACCGGGGCCGGGTCGAGGTGGTCCCGGTGCGCAGCCACCGCGAGGCGTCCGCGCTGGCGCCGTACGTCAACCTGGCGCGCGGCTGGAACCGCCAGGCCGACATGGAGCGCAACCCGATCTTCTACGAGGACGACGACAAGCCGCTCGACCCGGGCGAGTACCAGAAGTGGCTGCACCGCTGGGCCGTGCACTACGTGGTGCTGCCCAAGGACGACCCGGACGTGTGGTCGTACCCGGAGGCGGAGCTGCTCGCCGGGGGCGTGCCGTACCTGGACGAGGTCTGGTCCGACACCAACTGGAAGCTGTACAAGGTCCTGGACCCGACGCCGATCGCCGACCCGCCCGCCACCGTGGTGCGCGCCGGCGCCGACGAACTCGTCATCGACGTGGAGTCCGAGGGCCCGGTCCTCATCCGCATCCCCTACTCGCCGTGGCTGGGCCTGGTGGACGAGGACGGCGACGGCATCAAGGCGCCCAAGCCGCTGCGGGAGGACGGGCCGCCGGTCAACCGCAAGGGCTGCCTGACCAACCAGGTGCAGGAGGCCGCGGAGGGCGAGCCGGAGGACGAGTGGACCGTGCTGCACGCACCGCGTCCCGGCACCTACCGGATCGCCGCCCCGTACCAGTTCCCGCGCGGCACCCGCTGCCCGGACAACATGGCCGACTGACGGCCGGGGGCGGGCCTGGGGGCCGGGCGCCAGGTCCCCGGTCCCCCCGGAAGCCCGGCCCGCCGGATCCTGCCCGGCCGGGTCCGGGCCGCAGGGGCGTTCCGGCCGGGTCCGGGGCGGCGGGGCGCCTCCGGATGGGCCCGTCCGCCCGGAGTCCGGGGCCCGCCACCGGCCGGTGCGCCGACGTGTGCCCGCTGCCGACGACGTTCGCCGCCCGGGCCCCTGCCCCCTGCCCGCCGCCCCCACCCCTGCCCGCCGGCCGCTCCCGCCCGTCGGCGGGCGCGGCCCTGCCGGTCCGCCCCCGGCGGCCGCCGCGCGGGCCCGGCCGCGATCACGCCCCCCGCCGGCCCGACCGTGCCGCCGACCCCTGGCGCTTTCGCGCGCACCGCCGGAGAATCAAGGGGCGGACGCGCGCCGGGGGAGTCGCGCGCGGCGACGGACGGGGCGGGGCTGTGGCACAGCGGAGCATCGCGATCGACGTCCGGGGCGGGCGGCCCCGGGACGCGGAGTTACGGGGGATCGAAGGCTGGCTGAGAGACGAGCAGGACGTCACTCACCACTGGACCCTCACCAGGCCGCCGGCGCCGGGCACCGCCGGCGTGGTGGAGGAACTGGTGCTGGTGGCCGGCACCACGCTGGTCGGTGAGGCGGTACGGGCCCTGGTCGGCTCGCTGGCCGGCTGGCTGCGCACCCGGTCCCGGCTGGACGACGGCGGGCGCACCGTGGTGGTGCTGCGGGTGCCCGGCCGGGAACCGGTGGAGGTCACCGAGGAGGGCCTGACCGCCGAGAAGGTGCCCGACCTCGTGCGGCGGATCAGGGAGGAGCTGGAAGCGGCCACGTCGGGCGGGGAGTGAGCGGTGGCCGGCGGACGGCTGCCGGACCGCGCCGGCTCCCGGGCACTGCTGGTCGGCGTGGGGACGGTGCGCGAGGGCGGCTTCGACGTCCTGGAGTACACGGACGCGAACCTGGACGCGCTCCGGGACGCGCTGTGCACCGGGCCGGACGCGGTCTTCGCCGCGGACCGGGTGCGCGTGCTGCGGTCCCCCGAGCGCGGTGAGTGGTACGACGAGCTGCGCCGCGCCGCGCAGGAGACCACCGACCTGCTGCTGTTCTACTTCGTCGGGCACGGTTACCGGCACGCGCTGGAGAACGTGCTGTACCTGCTGGCGCCGGGCGCCGACCTCGACGGCGACCTGGGCGGGACCGCGCTGCGCTGGTCACTGATCCCGGACACGGTGGGCAAGGGCAAGGTGCGGCGCGCGGTGTTCATCCTGGACTGCTGCTACTCCGGGATGGCGGCCGACCAGCACGCCGGCAGCGGGGAGCGCGGGCACTACGTGCTCGCCTCGGTCCCGCGCACCCGCACCCAGCCGAGCGAGCCGCTGCCCAACGGCCGGAGCCCGTTCACCGACGCGATCGTCACCGCGATGGCGCGGGGCGGGGCGGCGGAGGCGGGCGGCCTCACCCTGCACGAGCTGTTCGGTCGGCTGGACGAGGTGATGCGCGACTGGCCGGCCCCGCACGTCACCGACGGCTGGGGACCCCGCAACGGCAGTGGCGGGGACGGCCCGGACATCCTGCTGACCCGCCGCGTCCGGACCGGTGCAGACGGGGGTGCGGGCGCCGGTCCCGGTCCCGGTCCCGGTCCCAGTGCCGGTGCCGTTGGCGGTGGGGGCGTGCCCGGCGAGGCCCCGGCCGGGGCGGCACCGCCCGGGCCGGCGGTGGGCGGAACGGCCCCGACCGGTGCGGCGGTGGACGGACATCCCGTGACCGGAACGCCCGTGACCGGTACGGCGGTGGCCGGCATCACGCCGGATGCGCCGGCGCCGGGCCCCGCAGCGGGTGATCCGCCGGCGGCGGACCCGGCAGTGACGGCGGGCGGTCCGCCCGGCCCGACCGGTACGGCGCCCGGCGGGAGCGGCGACCCCTCCACCACCCCGGCCCGCCCGGCCCAGGATCCCCGGCCCCGGGCCGTACGTCCGGTGTCGGCCCGGCCACCGGCGACGGCCCGGCCACCGGTCACCGTCCGGCCACGGGCGGCCGGACCTCTGCCGGCCCCACCGGTCCCGGCCGGCCTGCCGAACCCATCGAACCCACCGATCCCACCGAATCCACTCCTGCCGAGAGCACGGGGACCGAGGCGTCCGGGTCAGGGGTGTCCGGGGCCGGCCTGAGCCCCGCCGCCGGTGGTGGCCGGCCGCGCCCCGGTTCGGCCGGCGCCGCTCCCGCCGGGCCGCCGGCCGTCCGGGCAGCGCCCGGCCGCCGTCGCCGGGCCGGTGGTGGCGCCGGCGGCCGCGGACGACGGCGGCGATCGGGGCCGCCCTGGTGGTGCTGGCCGGCGCCGGGGTATTCGTCCTGCGGGACACCGGGCAGGTCGCCGCCTGCCCGCCGCCGCTGGAGCTGCGGCTGCTCGCCTCGACCGAGAACCGGGCCGCGATGAGCCGGGCCGTCGCCGCGTACTCCGCCTCCTCGGCCAACCGGCAGCCGCTGGGCGAGGACGACGAGGCGCCGGGCGACTGCCGCCGGACCAACATCACCGTCTACGAGGCCCCGGCCGGCGACATCGTGGAGGCGTTCGCCGCGGCCGACGCGTGGCCTGGCACCTCACCGGCCGCCGGTACGGGCGGCCCCCTGCCCCGCCGGCGCGGGCCCGGCCGGCACCCCCGGCCCCGGCACCGGCCCCACCGGCTCCGGCACGGACGGCGGGCCGGGCGGGCCGCACTGCCGGGAGACGCCGCTCCAGGACGTGGGGCCGCAGCCGGACCTGGTCGCGCTCGGCTCCAGCGCCGAGCTCGGCCGTATCCAGGAGCGCGTGGGGCGGACCGGCGGGCCGGCGAGGGTGACCGCCCTGGGGCCCACCGGGTATTCACCGCTGGTGCTGGCGGTGCCCGCGAAACTGGCCGACGCGATGCGGGAGGCGGGCGCCCGGCGCACCGGCAGCACCTGGCCGGAGCTGCTGGCGGCGCTGGACGAGGCGGCCCCCGACCTGCCGCTGCTGCGTCCGGACCCGGCCTCCTCGGAAACCGGGCTGCTGCACACCGTCGGGCTGTACCGGGCCGGGCACGACGGACCGTGGAGCGGCTCGGCGGACGACGACGACGCGGAGCACGCCGAGCGCCAGGTGGACGACCGGCATCCGCTCCAGCGGGACGCCGACACCCTGCTGTGCGAGCAGTACACCGGTGACGCCGGGCTGCCGCCGCCCGGTGAGGCGGCGGCCCTGGTGTCGGAGAAGGCGGTGGCGGACCACAACCTCGGCCGGCGGCCCCACTCGTCCTGCGACAACAACAAGCCCCTGGACGACAGCGACCGGCTGCTCGCCTACTACCCGGCCGGGGTGCCGGCCCTCGACCTGCCGCTGGCCGAGGTCCGCTGGGACGGGGCGCCCGACGCCCCGGACCGTACCCGGCGGACCGCCGCCGTGAGCCGGTTCCACGCGTGGCTCACCCACGGGGGCAGCCGGCACCTGCTGGACGGCCTGGTGCGGGGGGTGGACCCGGGGCAGCGGCCGGCACCGCCGCAGGGACAGGCGTGGGCCGACCCGGACAGCGGGGTGCTGGAGGACGTGGAGGTGGTGGCCCGGCCGCCGGGCGGGCCCGAGGCGGACGCCGCCGCGGCGGCCTACGCCGAGACGCTCCGGCCCGGTCAGGTCCTCTTCCTGGTGGACAACTCCGGTTCGCTCGCCACCGGCGGCAAGCTCGGCACCGTCGGCCGGGCGCTGAGCCGGGCGCTGAAGACCCTCGGCCCCGAGGACCGGTACGGCCTGTGGAGCTACCCCGGCTCCGCCGACGGCCCGGAGACCCCGCGGGTGGTGGTGGCGCCGGGCACCCGCGGGGACGATCAGGCCGCCGCCCGGACGTGGCTGGCGGCGCTGTCCCCGGACCGGGTGGTGCCGCGGGGCGCCGCGGTGTACGAGGTGCTGGACCGGGCGGTGGCCGCCATGAAGGGCGAGGACCACCCGCTGATCGTGCTGGTCACCGACGGGGACGACCGGCCGCGCGGCGACCCGGACCGCGACGACCACCTGGCCTGGGAGCAGACCCGCGACGAGGAGGGCACCCCGCCGGTGCTGGTGCTCTCGGTGCGCGACGCGGGCTGCTCCGAGGCGGTCATCCAGCGCCTGGCCTTCGGCGGGGAGGACTTCTGTGTCTCCGGCCGTCCCGAGGAGGCCGCCCGGCAGCTCGCCGAGCGGATCTCCGACCACGTACAAGGAGGGGGCACGCGATGAGGGCCCGGGGATACGCCACGAGGTCCCGGGGGCACGGGAGGAGGCCCCGGCGCCGCGGGCTCGGGCGGTTCGCCGCCGCCGTGCTGCTGCTCTGCACCGCCTGCACCTCCGGTGGTGGCGCGGGCCCGTCCGCCGTACCCCCGCCGGGCGCCACCTCGGCGGGGGCCGGCACCCCGCGGGTGCTGCGGGTGGCGACCGCCTCGGACGTCTCGATCGGCCCGGTGCGGGAGCGGCTCATCGAGGCGTGGGACCGGCAGCGGGACGACTACACGGTGGAGATCGTGAAGCTGCCGGCCGCGGCCGACGAGGTGCGCAGTCAGCTGATCGCCGCCCTCCAGTCCGGCAGCGCCGACTACGACGTGGTCAACATCGACGTCACCTGGACCGCCGAGTTCGCCGCGGGCGGGCTGATCCGCCCGCTCGCCGGCGAGCTGCCCGAGGACATCTGGCCCAGCGTCGCCGCCACCACCCGGTACGACGGCCGGACCTGGGCGGTGCCGTTCAACACCGACGCCGCGCTGCTGTACTACCGCACCGACATCTGGCGGGACCGGGACTGGCGCCCGCCGCGCACCTGGGCCGAGCTGGAGGAGGACGTGGCCGAGGCCCGGGACCCGGAACGGGTCACCCGGCGCTTCGAGGACGGCTACATCACCCAGCTCGGCCCGTACGAGGGGCTCACCGTCAACGCCCTGGAGGCGGTGTGGGCGCGCGGCGGCCGGTTCGTCGGCGAGGACGGCGAGGTGACCGCCGACAGCGTCGAGGTGCGGTACGGGCTGGACAACCTCTACCGGCAGTACCGCGACCTGATGCCCAGGGCGCTGGCGCGCCGCGCCGACGAGCACGACAGCCTGGCCGCCTTTCGCGACGGCAAGGTGCCCTTCATGCGGAACTGGCCGTACGTGTACAACATCCTCGCGGCCGAGGGCTCCCGGCTGAAGGGCCGGTTCGGGGTGGTGGCGCTGCCCGGCCAGGGCGACGGGAAGCCGGGGACCTCCGTGCTCGGCGGCCAGAACCTGGCCATCACCACCCGCAGCGAGCACTCCGCCGCCGCCCGCGAACTCCTGGCGTACCTGACCGAACCGGCCCAGCAGCGCTGCCTGCTGGACGTCGGGTTCGCCCCGGTGCTGCGGTCCAGCTACGACCCCTCGGGGGACCCGGTGCGCTGCTCACTGCCGCCGGACGGCGACGGCGGCGCGGACGCCCCGGGCGACCCGGAGCACCCGGCCGGCGGCACCGACGGCGGCACCGACAGCGGTTCCGCGGACGGTGGGAACGGGGACGGCGGCGACCGCGACGGCCCGGCGGGGACGGGCGGGAGCGCAGGCCGGGGCCGGGCGGCCGACCGGACGGCCGACGCGGAGCCGGCGGCAGGCGCGGACGGGGCCGCGGGGGAGTCCGGCGCCGCCGCCCCGGACCCGGGACGGCTGCCGGTCTACGCCGCCCCGCTGCGCCAGGCGCTGGCCGCGGCCCGCCCCCGGCCGGTCACCCCGTACTACGCGGCGTTCACCGAGCTGATCCAGAGCGAGGTGCACGCGATGCTGCTCCACGGCGGGAACCGCGACGCGCTCCCGCGCCGGCTCGCCGAGCAGCTGGGTCCGGTGCTGCGCGGCGGCTGACGCCTCCGGCGGCCCGGCCCGGCCCGGCGGTGCGCCGCGGGCCGGGCCGCCCGGTGGACCGCCGTGGGGGCCGCCCGGTGGTCCGCCGCGGCCGGGCCGCCGCCCCGGTCACCAGTCGATGTCGTCCGGCTCCGGCTCGTGGTCGGGCTCCGCCAGGTCGTCCGGCCAGAGCGGACCGGACGCCTCCGGAGCCGCCGGTCCCGCCGCTCCCCGGCTGCCGGCGGCTCCCCGGCTCCCGGCCGTGGTCGCACCGGCCGCCGTCGCCGCGCCCCGGGCCGTCGCCCGGCCGCCGGCCCGGGCCTCCGCGGTCCCGCCGGACGCACCCACCGCACCCGCCGTAGCGGTCACGCCCGCCCGGTGGCCGGTGCCGCCCGGGGCCGCCGGCTCCGCGCCGCCGGGGGCCGCCGCCGGATCCGCGCCGCCGTCGGCGAGCACCTCCAGGATCGCCTCGCCGTACTTGGCCAGCTTGTTCTCGCCCACGCCGTTCACCGTGCCCAGCTCGGCGAGGGTGGCCGGGGCGGTGGTGGCGATCTCCCGCAGCGTCGCGTCGTGGAAGATCACGTAGGCCGGCACGCCCTGCTCCCTGGCGGTCGCGGCCCGCCAGGCCCGCAGCCGCTCGAACACCGGCACCGCGGCCTCGGGCAGGTCGGCGACCGGGCGGCCCTTCGCCGGCTTCGTCGCCTTCGCCGCCCGGGCCGGCTTCTCCGGGTCCCGGCGGAGCATCACCTTCCGCTCACCCCGCAGCACCTCGCCGCTGGCCTCGGTGAGCACCAGGGTGCTGTACTCGCCCTCGACGGCGAGCAGCCCGGCGGCGAGCAGCTGCCGCACCACGCCCCGCCACTCGGCCTCGCCCAGCTCGGTGCCGATGCCGAAGACGCTCAGCGCGTCGTGGTCGAACTGGATGACCTTGGCGGTCTTCTTCCCCAGCAGGATGTCGATGATCTGGCCGGCTCCGAAGCGCTGGTTCCGCTCCCGCTTGAGCCGGACCACCGTGGACAGCAGCTTCTGGGCCGGTACGGTGCCGTCCCAGGCGGCCGGCGGGGTCAGGCAGGTGTCGCAGTTGCCGCACGGCTCACCGGACTGGCCGAAGTAGTTCAGCAGCTGGACCCGGCGGCACTCCACCGTCTCGCAGAGCGCCAGCATCGCCTCCAGGTGGGCGGTCAGCCGGCGGCGGTGCGCCTCGTCGCCCTCCGCGTTGCCGTTGATCATCTTCCGCTGCTGCACCACGTCCTGGAGCCCGTAGGCGAGCCAGGCGGTGGAGGGCAGGCCGTCCCGGCCCGCGCGGCCGGTCTCCTGGTAGTAGCCCTCGACCGACTTGGGCAGGTCGAGATGGGCGACGAAACGGACGTCGGGCTTGTCGATGCCCATGCCGAAGGCGATGGTCGCGACCATCACCAGGCCGTCCTCGCGCAGGAACCGGGACTGGTGCGCGGCGCGCGTGGCGGCGTCCAGCCCGGCGTGGTACGGCAGCGCGGGGATGCCCTTCTCCACCAGGAAGGCGGCGGTCTTCTCCACCGAGGCCCGGGACAGGCAGTAGACGATGCCCGCGTCGCCCGGGTGCTCGGTGCGCAGCAGCTCCAGCAGCTGCCGCTTGGGCTCGTTCTTCGGCACGATCCGGTACTGGATGTTCGGCCGGTCGAAGCTGGCCACGAAGTGGCGGGCGTCCTGGAGTCCCAGCCGGGAGGCGATCTCGGTGTGGGTGGCCCGGGTGGCGGTCGCGGTGAGCGCGATGCGCGGCACGGCCGGCCAGCGCTCGTGCAGGGCGGACAGCGCCAGGTAGTCGGGCCGGAAGTCGTGGCCCCACTGGGCGACGCAGTGCGCCTCGTCGATCGCGAAGAGCGCGATGGTGCCCCGGTCCAGCAGCGACAGGGTGGACTCCACCCGCAGCCGCTCGGGCGCCAGGTAGAGCAGGTCCAGCTCGCCGGCGAGGAACTCCGCCTCCACCAGCCGCCGCTCGTCCAGGTCCTGGGTGGAGTTGAGGAACCCGGCCCGGACGCCCACCGCGCGCAGCGCGTCCACCTGGTCCTGCATCAGGGCGATCAGCGGTGAGATCACCACACCGGTGCCCTGCCGGACCAGGGCCGGGATCTGGTAGCAGAGCGACTTGCCGCCGCCGGTCGGCATCAGGACGAGGGCGTCGCCGCCGCCCGCCACGTGCTCGATGATCTCTTGCTGGTCGCCGCGGAACGAGTCGTAGCCGAAGACGCGGTGCAGCACCTGCAGGGCGTCACTCGTCACGGGCCCACCGGCTGCCGGGTCCAGGGACGTCATTCCGGCAGTCTACGAGGGCCGCGACGCCGCCCGTCCCGCGATCACGCGCGCTCCGCGCCCGGGGACGGGGGACCACCGGCGGGCGGCGGGGGCCCGTCCGGTCCGGGGTCCGGCGGCCGGGCGGCGGCCAGCCGGCGCACGATGCGCCGCAGCCCCCGTACGTACAGCTCCCGGAACTCCGCGGAGTCCGGTTCCAGGCCGAAGATCCGCCGGACCGCGGGGGCCAGGGTGACCGGGGCGGACACCGCGCTCATCAGCACCAGCAGGGCGACGGCCGGGTCCAGGTCGACGGCGAGCTCGCCCTCCCGGTGGCGGCGCCGCACCTCGCTCAGGTCCTCCCGGGGCTCCTCGCCGAGGTCGTCGGCGAGCGCCCGCCACACGCTCAGCCGCGTCCCGCGCGGATCGGCGAAGGTGTGACGCAGATAACGCTCGACCACCTCCTCCAGGGGCAGCGCCGGGTCGTTGATCCGCTCCTCCTCGGCCAGCCAGCGGCGGCCCAGCTCCTCGTACAGCCCCTCCTTGCCGCCGAAGTAGTAGCTGATCAGCTGCTTGTTGAGGCCGGCCCGGTCGGCGATGTCCTGCACCCGGGCGCCCGCGTACCCCTTGGCCGCGAACTCGTCCAGGGCCGCCTCCAGCAGCAGGCGGCGGGAGCGCTCGGCGTCGAGCTTGCGCTCCTCGGGAGCGGGGGCACGGCGGGACCGCCTGGGCGGCTGCGGCCGGTGCCGCGGGGGGCGGGCGTTGTCGGTCACCTGCTCAGCGTATCGGGGTCAACCGTCGGCCTGAGAACCTCAACCAACTATTTGTTTGACAACTTTATCCAGTTGGTTGAACCTGGCGTTGACCAGACACGGCGACACAGCGGGGAGAGATCGGGATGATCGTGGTGACCGGAGCCACCGGCAACGTAGGCCGGTACCTGGTGGCGGAGCTGCTCGCGGCGGGGGTGAAGGTCTGCGCGGTCAGCCGGGACCCGGCCGGCGCCCGGCTGCCCGCCGGGGTGCAGGTGGTACGCCCCGGCGACCTGCCGGTGTGCGATGTCGCGGCCGTCTTCCTCAACCCGGCGGTGACCTGGGCCGACGGCCCGGAGAAGTTCCTCGGACAGGCGTGCTGGCACGGGGTGCGGCGGGTGGTCACCCTCTCCTCGTCCACCGCCGCCGCGCCCTCCGGCCCGGACAACCCGCTCGGCGGCCACCACCGCCGGGTGGAGGAGGCGGTCGAGGCCACCGGACTGGAGTGGACGCACCTGCGGCCGGGCGCCTTCGCCGCGAACGCGGCGGCCTGGGCGGACCAGATCCGCGCCGGCGACGTGGTGGAGGGACCGTACGCGGGGGCCCAGCTGGCCCCGATCCACGAGGCCGACATCGCCGAGGTGGCCGCCCGCGCCCTGCTCACCGACGACCTGGTCGGTGAGGCCCCGGTGCTCACCGGGCCGGAGTCGCTCACCCAGGCCGAGCAGGTGCGGCTGATCGGCGAGGCGCTCGGCCGGCCGCTGCGCTACCGCGAGATCCCGCCGGAGGTGGCGCTGGAGCGGATGACCGGCCCGCACCTGACCCGGGAGATCGCCGGATCGCTGCTGCGGATGTACGCGGCGGCGGTGGACCGGCCGGCGGAGATCTCCCCGGAGACCGAACGGATCACCGGGCATCCCGGCCGCGGCTATGCCCGGTGGGCCGCGGACCGCGCCCCGGCGCTCTTCGGCTGACCCCCGGGGCTCCCGGCCCCGGGGGCGGGAGCCCGCGCCGGCCGCCCGGCGGGACGGTGGGCTGCCGGCGGGCGGGGCGGATCTTCCGCCGGGGCGGGGGCCTGGGGGCCGGCCGGTCGGGTCGGGGGTTCGGGGGCCCACGGCTCGTCGGCACGGCCGGGGGCAGACCGGAGGCGGTCGGCCCGGCGGGGGCCGGCCGGTGGTCCCCATGGTCCCTGCGGGAGCGGTGGGGCCGGCGGGGTACGGGCCGGGGGCCGGGCGCGGCGCGGACCGGGGTGGGCCCGGTGGTCCGGCGGGTCCGGGTGGGGCCCGGGGCCCCGCCGGCCGGCCGGGCCCCGGAGCGGTCAGCGGTTCACGAGGCCTTCCTGGTCCTGCGGCCCGAGGCGGTCTTCTTCGCGGTGGACTTCGAGGCCGTCTTCGAGGCCGACTTCGCGGCGGTTTTCGGGGCCGTCTTCGCGGCCGTCTTCCCGGTGGTCTTCGAGGCGGTCCCGGCGGTGCTCTTCGCGGCGCTCGCGCCGGCACTCCTGCCGGTGTCCTTCGCGGTGCTCCCGGTGCTCCCGGCGGTGGTCTTCTTCGTGGTGGTCTTCTTCGCGGCGGTCTTCTTCGGCGGTGTCTTCCGGGCGGCCGGCTTCCCGCCGTCCGCCGTCCGCTTCCCGTCCCCGGCGGCCCGCCGGGCCGGGGCCTTCTTCTCCGCCGTCCCGGCCGCCGACCGGCGTCCGCGCAGCGCGGTGACGGTCGCCCCGGCGCCCTCTTCGTCCGTCCCCGCCTCCTCCGCCGTCCCGCCACGGGACCGGCGGGCGCTGCGGACGCTGTCCTGGAGCGCCGCCATCAGATCGACGATCTGGCCGGTCTCCGGCGGGGCCTCGGCCTCCGCGGCCGGGGCGGCGCCGGAGACCTTGGCCGCGACCATCTCCTCCAGCGCCTGGTGGTACTCGTCGTGCAGCGACTCCGGATCGACCTCGCCGAGCGTCGCCATCAGGGTGTCCGCCAGGTCCAGCTCGGCCTCCCGGACGCTGACCTTCGCGGTCGGTGCCATGCCCGCGCTGTCGCGCACCTCGTCCGGCCAGACCAGCCGGTGCAGGGTGAGGGTGTCGTCCACCACCCGGAGCATCCCCAGCCGTTCCCGGCCGCGGTGGGCGTACTTGGCGATCGCCACCTTGCCGCCGCGCTTGAGCGCCTCGCGCAGCAGGACGTACGGCTTGGCCGCGGCGGCGCCGTTGGCGCCCAGGTAGTAGGCGTCGGCCATCTGGAGCGGGTCGATCTCGGAGGCCGGTACGAACGCCTCGATCTCCAGCGTGTGGGTGGTGGGCAGCGGCAGCGCGGCCAGGTCGTCCTCGGTGATCGGGATGAGGCTGCCGTCGGCGTCCTCGTACGCCCGGCCGATCTCGTCCGGGGCGACCGGCTCGTCCTCCAGCTCGCACACCTTGCGGTAGCGGATGCGGCCCTGGTCGGCGGTGTGGATCTGTTTGAAGGACACCGTGTGGGAGTCCTCGGTGGCCGCGTACATCTTGATCGGGATGCTGACCAGACCGAACGAAATGGTGCCGTTCCAGATCGATCGCATCATCCATCCCTTTCGTGGCCCGCGGCTCCACGGTCCATCGGGGACGTCCGTGTCACCTGCGCCGGTGCCGGTGAGGTTGCAGGAGGGTTTGGGCGGCTTTGGGGGGTTTCATGAGATTCTTATCGTATGCCGCCGATCACGGAGGTGGAGGGGCGACGACTGGCCCTCCGGAATCTCGACAAGGTCATTCATCCGGCCACCGGGACCACCAAGGGCGAGCTGCTGCACTACCTCGCCGCCACGGCGGACGCGCTGCTGCCGCACCTGTACGGGCGGCCGCTGGCCTTTCTGCGCTATCCGGACGGGCCGGACGGCGAGAAGTTCTTCACCAAGAACCCCCCGCCCGGCACGCCCGGCTGGGTGAAGACCGCCGAGGTACGGCGGCACGAGGGGCGCACCGCCCGGCAGGTGCTCGTGGCCGACCTGCCCACGCTGATGTGGGTGGCGAACCTGGTGGTGGAGTTCCACGTGCCGATGTGGCGGGTGGACCAGGGGCACGGCCTCGCCGACCGGCTGGTCTTCGACCTGGACCCCGGCGCCCCGGCCACCATCGTGCAGTGCTGCGAGGTGGCCGGCTGGCTGCGGCGGCGGCTGGAACGGGACGGGCTGCGCGTCTACGCCAAGACCAGCGGCTCCAAGGGGCTCCACCTGCTCGCCCCGCTGCGGCCGACCGAGTCCGCGCGGGCCACCGCCTACGCCAAGCGGCTGGCCGTGGAGGCCGAACGGGCCATGCCGGAGCTGGCGCTGCACCGGATGAAGCGGGCGCTGCGGCCGGGCAAGGTCTTCGTGGACTTCAGCCAGAACGCCGCCGCCAAGACCACCGCCGCGCCGTACACCCCGCGTGCGCAGCCCATGCCCACCGTCTCCACCCCGGTCACCTGGGAGGAGATCGCGGACTGCGACAGCCCGGAGCGGCTGAGCTTCCGCATCGAGGACATCCCCGCCCGCCTCGACCGGTACGGGGACCTCCTCGGCCCGCTCCTCGACCCGGCCGCCGGCCACGAACTGCCGCCGGACTGACCGCGGGCGGCAGCCCGGCGGCCGGGTCCGCATCCGGTGGGCCCGCGCCCGAGCTGGTTGGGCCCGCGCCCGGACCGGTTGGGCCCGCGCCCGGGCCGGGTGGGCCCGTGCCCGGCGCCCCGGCCGCGGGCCGCCGTGTCCCGTGCCCGCACCCGGCGCCCCGACCGCATGCCCGGCCCCGACCCCGTAGGCGCCCGGCGCCCCGGCCCCGTACCCGATGGTTCCCGGCCCGGGGCACCGTTCAGGTGGTGGGCCCCGGTCCGGTGGCCGCGTCCCCGCCGGGTGCGGCGAAACAGCCGGCGCGCGCCGCGGTCACCGCCGCCTCGGCGGCCCGTTCGGCCGCCGCCTCGTCGGGCGGGGTGCCGGTGGTCAGCAGCCGGTAGTACAGCGGGGCGGAGACGGCGCGGATCACCTCCGCCGCGTCGGTGCCCGGCGGCACCTCGCCCCGTTCGGCGGCCAGGGTCACGCACGGGGCCCACTCCGCCACCCGGGTCTCGTAGAAGCGGCGCAGCGCCTCGGCGGTCCGCCCGTCGGTGGTGGCGGCGGCGATCACCGCCTTGAACAGCGCGCCCTGCCGTGGGTCGGCGAGGGTGCGCCGCACCAGCTCGGCGTTGGCCTTGAGGTCGCCCGCCAGGGAGCCGGTGTCGGTGCGCGGCAGGGACTGCTCCGCCATGTCGCCCAGCAGGTCGGCCACCAGCCCGGCAACGGTGCCCCACCGCCGGTACACGGTGGTCTTCCCCACCTCCGCGCGGCGCGCGATGTCCGCCAGGTCCAGCCGGTCGAAGCCCTGCTCGGCCAGTGCGTCCCCGGCCGCCTCCAGGACCGCCGCCCGTACCCGGGCCGTCCGTCCGCCGGGGCGCACCGTCCCCGGTTCGCCGCACTCACGCACCATAACGGTTCTCCAGTTCCATTAGCTCGGGATCGTCTGCTACGTTGTTCCCATCCTAAAGGAACCCCGGTTCCATTAATCCTTGTGACTCGTTGTGGAGGCGATCGCCATGGAGTACCGGCAGCTGGGCGCGTCCGGACTGAAGGTTCCCGCCCTGAGCTTCGGAGCCGGCACCTTCGGCGGCCAGGGCCCGCTCTTCGGCGCCTGGGGCACCACCGACGCCCGCCAGGCGCGCCGGCTGGTGGACATCTGCCTGGAGGCGGGCATCACGATGTTCGACACCGCGGACGTGTACTCGTCCGGCGCCTCGGAGGAGGTGCTGGGCGCGGCGATCAAGGGCCGTCGCGACCAGGTGCTGCTGTCCACCAAGGCCGGCCTGCCGATGGGTGACGGCCCCGGCGACGCGGGGACCAGCCGCTCCCGGCTGATCCGGGCCACCGAGGACGCGCTGCGCCGGCTGGGCACCGACCACATCGACCTCTTCCAGCTCCACGCCTACGACGCCTCGACCCCGGTCGAGGAGGTGCTCGGCACCCTCGACCAGCTGGTCCGGGACGGGAAGATCCGTTACACCGGGGTCTCCAACTTCGCCGGCTGGCAGCTGATGAAGTCGCTCGCCGCCGCCGACCGGCTGGGGTACCCGCGGTACACCGCCCACCAGGTGTACTACTCGCTGGTCGGCCGGGACTACGAGTGGGAACTGATGCCGCTCGGCCAGGACCAGGGCGTCGGCGCGATGGTGTGGAGCCCGCTCGGCTGGGGCCGCCTCACCGGCAAGCTGCGCCGCGGCCGTCCGCTGCCGGCCGGCAGCCGGCTCCACCGGACCGCCGACTACGGGCCGCCGGTGGCGGACGAGGACCTGTTCCGCGTGGTGGACGCGCTGGACGAGGTGGCGGCGGAGACCGGCCGGACGGTGCCGCAGGTCGCGCTCGCCTGGCTGCTGCGGCGCCCCACGGTCGCCTCCGTCATCATCGGCGCCCGCGACGAGGAGCAGCTCCGGCAGAACATCGGCGCGGTGGGCTGGGAGCTGACCGACGAGCAGGTGGCCCGGTTGGACGCGGCGAGCGGCAAACCGGCGCCGTACCCCCACTTCCCCTACGAGCGCCAGGAGGGCTTCGCCCGGCTCAGCCCCCCGCTCTTCCCCTACCGTCCCGGCGCGGCGGCGGACGCCGGGAGCGCGGAGGCGTGACCCGCGCCCACCGGCCGGTGGCGGGCGCTACGCCGGGCCCGGCCCGGGGCCGGGAACAGGCGGTGGCCCGGGGGCGGCCCGGCCACCGGCCCGGCGCCCCGGGACGGTCCGTGACCCGCGGCCGTCCGGCCCACGGCGCCGGACCCGGGTGTGTCCCGTCCA
The DNA here is from genome assembly GCF_016031615.1 of Streptomyces pactum. Lineage (GTDB taxonomy): Bacteria > Actinomycetota > Actinomycetes > Streptomycetales > Streptomycetaceae > Streptomyces > Streptomyces pactus. The sequence continues at coordinate 2,811,204 of NZ_JACYXC010000001.1, read as the reverse complement.
CTGGCGCGGGACCCGGGCGCGCCGCGCCCACCGGCCCGGACCCGGGCGCGTTCCGCCACCGGCCCCGGAACCTGGGGTGTCCCGGGCACCGGAGGTGTCCCTCCACCGGCCCGGTACGCCGAGGTGCGGCCGGTGGCCACCGGCACCTACCGGTCCACCAGCACCTACCGGTCCACCGGCACCTACCGGTCAACCGGCACCGGGCCGGTGTCACCGGCGGGTTCCGGCGACACCGGCCGATGGCACCGGCGCCGGGCCGGGCCGGTACGTGATGATGCGTCCATGAGACGTCAACGGCGCATCCTCACCGCCCTGCTGCTCGTCACCGTGCCCGGCGCGGTGACCGCCTGCGGGGACAGCTCCGCCGCCGACGGTCCGGCGGACCCCGGCCGCCCCTCCGCCGCCACCGCCTCACCGGGCGCCGACCGCGCCGAACTCGCCCGGCGGGCCGCGGCGCTGGGCACCCGGCTCGACATGGTGTACGTCATCGACCTCCCCGGTTTCGAGCCGGCCCCGCAGTCGGTCGGCGTCATCGGCGACCACGGTTTCCAGAGCGCCTACGTACGGAAGGCGGGCGGGACCGTGCTGCTCTCGGTGGACGAGGCCCGTGGCGCCGGTGCCGCCTGCGCCACCCCGCCGGCCGGTGCCCCCGCCGGGAAGGGCTCCTCCGCCGGTGGTTTCGCCACCGACCGTCCCGCCACCGACCGTCCCGCCACCCCGCCGGCCTCCGCAGGCCCGGCCGAGCAGTGCGAGGCGGACGGCGGGAACTGGTACCGGGCCACCGCCGCGGAACACGAGTACGCGCTGGAACGGGACGGCCTGGTGATCCGCCTCGCCGCCGACCGGCAGACGGTGAACCGCGCAACTCTGCGCCGGGCGGCCGGTACCGTCCACCGCGCCGACGACGCCGAACTCGCCCGGGTGCTGCCCGCCCGGCCCGGCGCCGCACAGCCCGGGGAACGCGGCGACCTGCCACGGGAGGGGGACGGCGCCCCGGTCGATCCGGTGGACCCCGAGCGGGCCGGCGGCTGACCCCCGGACGCGCCCAAGCCGTTCCCCACCCCCTGCACCCCTGGTCCCCGGCGCCCCGTCCCTCCGGGCCCCGGGGCGGTACGGGCCCGACCGGCCGGGGCGCGGACCGGTCCGCCGCGTCTTGGCCCAGCCGGCCCGCGCCGGGCCCGTACCGCCACATCACCCCGCCGGGCCACCCCCCGCCGTCGCTCCGCCAGGTCGCCCCTGTCACCGTCACCCCGCCGGGCCACCCCCACACCATCACCCCGCCGCCCCGCACCGCCCCGCCGCCGTCACCCCCGTCACGACACCGGTGCCCAGTCCAGGCTCCGCTCCACCGCCTTCCGCCACCCCGCGTACCCCTCGGCGCGGCGCTCCTCGCTCCACCGCGGCTCCCACCGCTTCGACTCCTGCCAGTGCGAACGGAGTTCCTCGGTGTCCCGCCAGAAGCCGGTGGCCAGCCCGGCGGCGTAGGCGGCACCCAGGGCGGTGGTCTCGGCCACCACCGGGCGGCTCACCGGCACGCCCAGCACATCGGCCTGGATCTGCATGCACAGGTCGTTGGCGGTCACCCCGCCGTCCACCCGGAGCACGTCCAGGTGGACCCCGGAGTCCTGTTCCATCGCGTCCACCACGTCCCGGCTCTGGTAGCAGATCGCCTCCAGGGTGGCCCGGGCCAGGTGCTCTCCGGTGTGGTAGCGGGACAGGCCCACGATCGCGCCCCGTGCGTCGGAGCGCCAGTACGGGGCGAACAGCCCGGAGAACGCCGGGACGAAGTACATGCCGCCGTTGTCCTCCACCGCGGCGGCCAGCCGCTCGCTGTCCGCCGCCTCCTTGATGATCTTCAGCTGGTCGCGGAGCCACTGGACCGCGGCGCCGGTGACCGCGATGGACCCCTCCAGCGCGTAGACCGCCGGGCTGCCCGCGAACTGGTACGCCACCGTGGTCAGCAGCCCCGACCGGGAACGCACCAGCTCCTCACCGGTGTTGAGGACGAGGAAGTTGCCGGTGCCGTAGGTGTTCTTCGCCTCGCCGGGGGAGAAGCACACCTGCCCCACGGTCGCCGCCTGCTGGTCGCCCAGCACCCCGGCGATGGGGATGGCGGCCCGCAACGGCCGGGAGGTGCGGGCCTGGCCGAACGCCTCCGGGTGGGCGGACGGGTGGATGCGCGGCAGCATGGCCCGCGGCACCCCGAAGATCTCCAGCAGCTCGTCGTCCCAGTCCAGCGTCTCCAGGTCCATCAGCATGGTGCGGCTGGCGTTGGTCACGTCCGTGGCGTGCACCCCGCCGTTCGGGCCTCCGGTGAGGTTCCACAGCACCCAGGCGTCGGTGTTCCCGAAGAGCGCGTGCCCCCGCTCGGCGGCCTCGCGCAGCCCGGGGACATTCTCCAGCAGCCACTTGATCTTCCCGCCGGAGAAGTACGTCGCCGGGGGCAGCCCCGCCTTCCGCCGGATCACCTCGCCGCGCCCGTCCCGCTCCAGCGCGGCGGCGATGGCGTCGGTCCGGGTGTCCTGCCAGACGATGGCGTTGTAGTACGGAAGGCCGGTCCGCGGGTCCCAGACCACCGTGGTCTCCCGCTGGTTGGTGATGCCGATCGCGTGCAGGTCCGAGGCGGAGAGCCCGCCCGCCCGGATGGCGTTCTGGATCACCGTGTTGGTGCGCTCCCAGATCTCCACCGGGTCGTGCTCCACCCAGCCGGAGCGGGGCAGGATCTGCCGGTGCTCCAGCTGGTGCCGGGCCACCTCGTTGCCGGAGTGGTCGAAGATCATGAACCGGGTGCTGGTGGTCCCCTGGTCCACCGCGCCGACGAACTCGGGCATCGCTGCCGCCTCTCTGGTACTCGGGCCGTGCGGGGATGCGGCCACTCGGGCCGTACGGGAGGGCGCGGCTGTTCAGGCCGTGCGGGGGGTGCGGCCGGGTTCCTGCTGCTCCGGCACCGGCAGATAGCGGCTGATGAACAGCTTGTACAGCAGCGCGCCGAGCGGTCCGCCGATCAGAGGCCCGACGATGGGCACCCAGAAGTACAGATCGCCGTGCTGATCCCGCCACGCCCCGTCGTACCCGGTGAGGAACTGCGCCAGCCGGGGACCGAAGTCACGGGCCGGGTTGATGGCGTAGCCGGCGTCGGTGCCCCAGGCCATACCGATCGCCACCACGATCAGGCCGATGATGAACGGGCCGAGGTTCGCCGCCGGCGGCGTGTTCAGCAGGTCCGTCACCGCGAAGATCAGCAGCATCAGGAGCGCGGTGCCGATGATCTGGTCGCGCAGCGCTCCCCACTCGCTCACCGGGAGGGTGCCGTTGCCGGGCAGCGTGGAGAACACGCCCTGGGTCTTGATGGTGTGCCCGGGATCGGCGGCGGCCAGCGTCTCGGTGTAGTTCCAGCGCACCAGCAGCGCCGCCACGAACGCGCCGGCCGTCTGCGCCAGCGCGTAGGGGGCCACCTTCCGCCACGGGAAGCCCTTGAAGAGGGCGAGGGAGAGGGTCACCGCCGGATTGATGTGGGCACCGCTGAGCCGCGCCGCCACGTAGACGCCGAGGGTGACGCCGAGGCCCCACGCCCAGGCGATGCTGTCGTGGTCGCCCAGCCCGCCGTCGGTCAGCGCCCCGCCCGCCACCACCTGCGCGACCACGCCGCAGCCGAACAGGATGAGGACCATGGTGCCCGCGAACTCGGCGGACAGCTCACCGATGAGCCCGGACCGTCTGGTCCGGGTGGCATCTTCAGACATGGGTACCCGCTTCCCGGGGGACGTGAGTGGCGTGCCGGAAACGTCCCGTCCATCCTCGGTCGCACCCCCCGCCGCCGCCCGCCGAGCGCACCCATCCGTGGGCGCCGGCCCTCCGTCGCCGACGGAACGGTCCGTCGTGACGGAACGGTCCGCCGTGGGGACGGCCCGCCCGGTCCGGGAGCCGCCTCCCGCGGCCCGGCCCCGTCCGCTCGGGGCGCCGGCGCGGCCGGCGGTCCGCCCGCGTGCCGGACTGGAAGGACCGGCCGGGACGGTGCACCGTTGAACGGCGCCCGTACGGCGCCGAAGGGCACCCTGTCTCGGCCTGCCACGGCCCTGCACACCCGACCGAGCCCACCCCACCCCACCCCACGCCACCCGGCCCGCCCCGACGCCAAGGAGTCCCGACATGGCCACCAAGCCGCTGACCGACGCCGCCCTGGAGAAGGCCCTCACCGACCTCCCCGGCTGGTCGATCCAGGAGGGCGAACTGACCAAGTCCTTCAAGGGGCCCCGGTCCGTCGTCCCGGGCCTGTACGCGGCGGTGGCCGCCGCGGAGGATGAGGCCGACCACCACGCTCGCATCACCATCCTCTACGGCACCATCACCTTCGGGCTCAACACCCATGACGCGGGCGGGGCCATCACCGCCAAGGACACCGCGATGGCGGCCCGGATCGAAGCCCTCGCCGCCGAACACGGCGTGCAGACCCAGCCCTGACCCGACCCCGCCACCGCGATCCCCGGCCCGTACGGACATGGGCCCGGCGGTACGGACATGGGCCCGGTGGTACGGGTACAGACCCGGCCGGCGGGCGTGGGGCCCCGCCCGTACCTGCCCCGGGACCCCGATGACCACCGGTCCGTCCGCCGGCGCGCCGCAAGGCGTCCCGTTTCAGGACGGATGTCCAGCGAACCCCCCTTGGCGGCGGATTGTGCCCGTCCGACGTTCACCGCGGGCCGCCGCGGCGCATGCCTTGGGAGGGACGCCGGGCGAGGCACCCGGCGCCGAAGGGAAGGGGATCTTCATATGGGACTGCGTGAGGGACTGCGCGAGGCCGTCCGGGCTCAGGGCAAGCGGTCCGCGGTGGTGCTGGCGGCGGGGCTGATGTGCTTCGCCTCCGCGGGGGGCGCCGGCGCGCAGCCCTCCGCCGAGGCGGCGGCCACCACCGTCTACCGGAACCTCGCCACCGGGCACTGTCTCGACAGCAACGGCCGGGACGTGTACCCGCACTCCTGTAACGGCGGGTCGTACCAGAAATGGGCGGTGAGCAGTTCCGGTGGCACGGTCACGCTGCGGAATCTGGCCACCGGCCACTGCCTGGACAGCAACGGCCGGGACGTCTATCCGCACTCCTGCAACGGGGGTTCGTACCAGAAGTGGACGGTGAGCAGTTCGGGCGGCACGGTCACGCTGCGGAATCTGGCCACCGGCCACTGTCTCGACAGCAACGGCCGGGACGTCTATCCGCACTCCTGCAACGGCGGGTCGTACCAGAAGTGGACGCCCACCGGGTGAACCGCCCCCTGCCCGGCCGCCCCGCGTCCGGTTGACACCCGCCCGCCCGGCGCCGGGGGTGGAGGTGCCCGCAGCGCCACCGCCCCGGCCCGGGCGGGCCCGTCCATGCCCCGCCCGGGCGGCCCCTGTCCACGAGCCGCCCGGGCCCGACTGTTCCGTCCGCATCGCCCGCCGTCATCCGGGGACCCCCGCGCCACCGCCCCGTCCCGCCAGGGCCCGCCCGCATCACCCCGTCACCGTCACCCGGGGACACACCCGCACCACGCCATCGCCCCGGTCACCAGAGCCCGTCCACATCACCCCGGGCACCCGCTCCCGTCCACATCACCCCCGTCACCCGGGGACACCCACGCCACCGCCCCGTTCCGCCCGGCCCGTCCGCGGCTGCCGGAATGTCCGGTCCGCCGCTCCTCTCCCGGGTTCGGCCGCGCCCTCCGGTATGTTCCGCCCACCTCCGGCCGCGAAGGCCGAATACCGCCCCCGGGTAGAACGCGCCCGGCCCCGGCCGGAGTTGATCGCGGCTACGGTGTGGCGGGACCGGTGTGGACGGAACGGAGTGCGGGATGGGAACTGGGGAAGCACCCCGGTGGCGACAGTCCGCGGACCCGCCCCCGGCACCGTGCCCCGATCCGCCGGGGCCCGGCGCCGCCACCGGGGCGGCCGGCGCGGAGGATTCCGCGGACACCCCGCCGGAGGAGCCGGCCGACCGGCTCAGGGCGCTGGCCGAGGCCAGGGACCGGCTTCAGGCACTGCTCGACGCGGTGCTGACCATCAGCCGGGAGCTGGAACTCCCGGTGGTGCTGCGCCGCATCGTCACCACCGCGATGGACCTGGTCGGCGCCCGCTACGGCGCCCTCGGCGTGCTGGACGGAACCGGCTCGCGGCTGGACCAGTTCATCACCGCCGGCCTCACCGAGCAGGAGCGCGCCGACCTGGCCGGGATCGACTTCCCGCGCGGCCGCGGCGTCCTCGGCCACCTCATCCACCACCCGCAGCCGCTGCGGCTGACCGACCTCACCGCCCACCCCGCCTCGGTCGGCTTCCCGCCCGGCCACCCCCACATGCGCACCCTGCTCGGCGCGGCGATCACCGTCCGCGGCAAGGTCTACGGCGACCTGTACCTGTCCGAACGGCACGACGGGCAGCCCTTCGACGCCCAGGACGAGGAGATCCTGGTCGCCCTCGCGGGGGCGGCGGGCATAGCCATCGCCAACGCCCGGCTCTACGAACAGGTGCACTCCGGCGCCGAGCACTTCCAGCGGCTGCTGCTGCCGGCCGTGCCCGACCTGCGGCCCTTCGAGGCGGCGGCCGTCTACCGGCCCGCCGCCCAGCCCCACCACCTGGGCGGCGACTGGTACGACACCATGCTGCTGCCGGACGGCTCCTGCGCGGCCGTCATCGGCGACGTGGTCGGACACGACCTGAACGCCGCGGCGGCCATGGCTCAGGCCCGCAACATGCTGCGCGCCCTGGTGTACGACCGGTGCACGCCGCCCAGCGAGGTCCTCCACCAGCTGGACCGCACCCTCCAGGCCATCACCGACGTCCCCGTCACCACCGCCTGCCTGGCCCGCCTGGAACCCGACCCGCCCGCCCCTGCCGGACACCCCCCGCCCCACCGGACGACTCCAGCACCCCCACCCCGCCGGACGACCCCGGACCGGGGGCGCCCCCCACCACGGCCACCGACCCGGCCACCCCCCGGCGACCCTGCCCGCCGGTGGCCCGGCCCGCACCTCCACCTGGACGCTCCACTGGAGCAGCGCCGGGCACCAGCCGCCCCTGCTGCTCACGCCGGACGGCCGCACCGAGTTCCTGTGGGGCGAGCCCGGACTCCCGCTGGGGGTGGTCCTCGACCAGGACCGGCCCGACCACCGGCACACCGTCCCGGCCGGCTCCACCGTCCTGTTCTTCACCGACGGCCTGGTCGAGCACCCGGCACACCCCCTGGACACCTCGCTGGAGGCCCTCGCCAAGCTGGCGGTGTCCTGCTCCGAGATGCCGCTGGAGGAGTTCGTCACCGCCCTGGCCGACCAGCACCCCAGCGACGGCCACGACGACATGGCCCTCCTCGCCGTCCGCATCCCGCACCCCGGCTGACCACCTCTTGCCGCCCCGCCACTGGGCCCACCGCCCCCGCGGTCCCCGACGGGCGCCGAGCCACGCGGCCGCGGAGGGACGCAGCGCCTCCGCGGCCCCTCACATCTCCCAGCCGCGCCGTTCGGCCAGCCAGCGCAGGGTGACCTCACCGCACCACGTCTGGTGCTGCCGGATGTACGGGGACCAGTCGGCCGGCGGATGGGCACCGGAGGCGAGGAAGAAGCCGGACAGCGCGGCGAGGGCGGCGTCGAGCTGTTCGTCGTCCACCCCGCGCGCGGTGGGGTGGGCGCGGAAGAGCGCGGTCGCGTCGTGCCCGTCGGCGTACGCGGTGGCCAGCAGGAGCACCAGGTCGAACCAGCTCGCGCCCAGGCAGGGCCAGTTCCAGTCACAGATCCACGCCCGCCCGTGCGGGTCGAGAAGGACGTTGTCCTGCCGCAGGTCGTGGTGGAGCACCGAGTCGCCCGCGACGGCCCGCCGCCAGTCCGTCTCCAGCCCGGCCAGCGCGTCCAGCTTCCCCGCCGGCACCCAGCCCGGGAGCCGGACCGTGTCCGGGCCGCCCGCGGCCCGGCGCCGCCAGTCGGCGAAGTCGCCGTCGGTGACCGGCCGCAGCCCCACGTCCCGCAGCCGTCCCGAGGGGACGGAGAGGGCCTCGGCGGTCACCGCGTACGCCTCCAGCACGGCGGCGAGTTCGTCCGGCCGCCACGGGGTGGCCGGCATCCGGCCGTCCCCGATCGCGTCGAAACCCAGGACGAGCCAGCCGTCCGGCTCCTCGCACCACCGGACGCGCGGCGCCGGCACCGCTGCCGGAAGCGCCCGGTTGATCAGCGCCTCGCGCCGGTAACAGTCCGCGACCACCGGGTTCGCCGTGACGTCCACCGCCTTGACGAAGCAGGCCGCGCGGGCGCCCCGGAGCACCGCGGCGTACCCGCTGGTGAATCCGCCACCGGCGCTCGGCCTCGCCACCACCGGGCCGCCGAGGTGTCCGGCGACCGTCTCCCGGACGGCGGTGGGCAGCTCGGACCAGGACGGGCGCACGGCGGTGGCCGCCTGGCGCAGGCTGGACGGGTGCCGACGAGGGCCCCGGCGGGGCTGCCGGTGGTCGCCGCCGCCGTGCGACCTCCCGCGCGACACCTTTTCCGCCCCCCGCGCACCCCGGACCGATCCCCGGCCCGCTTCCGCGCGCCCCCGGCCATCCCCGGCTCATCCCCGCCCCGCCTGCCCCATACGCCCCGCAGCCGGCCCCGGCGGACAGACCGCCACCAGACCCTGCGGGGCGCCACGTCCCCCCGACCGCCGGCTACCCCATGCTCTTGGCGCCGTCCAGGGACTCGCGGATGATGTCGGCGTGGCCGGCGTGCTGGGCGGTCTCGGCGATGAGGTGCATCAGCACCCGGCGGACCGACCACCGCGCGCCCGACTCGAACCACGGGGCCTTCGGCAGCGGCTGGGTGGCGTCCAGGTCGGGGAGGCCGGCGATCAGTTCGTCGGTCCGGCGGGCCGCCTCGGCGTAGTCGGCGAGCACGCCGGCCAGTGTCTCGCCGGGCAGCATCCGGAACTCCTCGGCCCGCCGCTGCCAGTCCTCCTCGGTCATGGCGGTGAAGTCCTCTATCCACGGGCCGTCCACGATGAACTGCGCCCAGTTCCGCTCGGCCGCGGTGACGTGCTTGATCAGACCGCCCAGGCACAGCTCGCCGGCGGTGGTCCGCAGCCCGGCCTGCTCGTCGGTGAGGTCGCGGGTGGTGAACCGCAGGAAGTGCCGCTGCTTGGCCAGGGCCTCCAGCCACTCGGCGCGCTCGCCGGTGACGGCCGGCGCACCGGCCGGGTCGTGCGTGGCCGGTTCGCTGACCTTCGTGGTCTCGCTCATGATCGCTGCCTTCCGTGGTGTGTGTTCCGCCGGGCAAGGAGGACGCTAGGGACCAACAAGGCCAGTCCTTGACCCAATTGACGCGCGGCACGGAACTTCCCGTACGGCCATCCCGCTACCCGGGCCCTGAGCGCTCCCGCCGGGCGGGCGATCACCCCACGGGTACGGACGCGCCGGGCACCTGTCCGCCGCCGGCCACCCCGGACCGGACCGCGGCCGGACCGCGGTCTTTCGCCGCTCCCGCCGCCACTGTGGTACCCCGGGTCTCCGATGCCGGGGCCCGGACGGTGACCGGGATGGCGTATGGCAAGGTATGCCGACAGCTCACGCCGGCCGTGCCCCGCGAGGAAGTCCGACCCGCGCGCACCGCCCGGATCACGACGTCTCCTGGCGGTGCCCGGACGCCGGACCGCTGCCTGCCGGGCGGAACGTTCCGCCGTCCGGTCCCGTGCAAGATCGCAGGAGTACCCCGTGAACGGAAAGCGCCGCCGATTGCTGCTGGCCGCCCTCGACCCCATGCTCGACCCCGGGGAGCAGGTCGAGGTGACCACCATCGTGAACCTGAGTTCGGTCTCGGTACGCCGGACCACCGCGTTCGCGGCGGCGTCGGCGATCGTGAGCGGCGGTGGCATGACCGTGATCCCGGCACCGACGCCGATGTACCTGGCCATGACCGACCGCCGCATCTTCACCTTCCGGGCCAACCCGACCTTCGCGAAGCCGGAGGAGCACCTGATGACGATTCCGCGCGCCGGCCTCGTCCGCACCGCGATCAAGGAGCGTGTGCTCAACTCCTCCTTCGTCGTCTCCTCGCCGGACCAGGAGCAGGGCCTGAAGATCATCTTCCCGCTGGTCGGCCGCAAGGACCGGAACGCGGTGGCGGCCGCCCTGCCCGTGGCCGGCTGACCGCCCCGGACCGGACGACGGCGGTGGTGGCCGGAGGCCGGCCACCACCCGCCGGGCCGGACACCCGGCCACCACCCGCCCCACACACGGCACGGGCCCGGTGGCCCTCCCGCTCACCGAGCGGAAGGGCCACCGGGCCGCTGCCCCGTGCCCCCGAGGGACCCCCGTGCCCCCGAGGGCCGCGCACCGGCGCCACCCGCCGCAGCAACCGAACCCCCGGCAGACGGAACCCGCACCAGGCGAAACCCGCACCGGCCGGAACCCGCACCGGCCGGAACCCGCACCGGCCGGAACCCGCACCAGCCGGAACCCGCGCGGCGGGCGGCAGCCGCCGCCTCACACAGGCCTCAGACGCCGGTGGAGAGCGCCACCTCGCGCCACTGATCCAGTTCGCGTCGCACCAGATCCAGCTTCGCCTCGACGCGCTCCACCGCGTCCGCGCCCAGCACCAGGCGCAGCGGCGGCTCGGCGGCCTCGGTGACATCGACGATGGCCCTGGCCGCCTTCGCCGGGTCGCCCGGCTGGTGACCGTTGCTCCGGATCAGCGCCTCACGCACCGGTCCCGCGCCGGTCGCGTAGTCCGGGATGGAGGCCGGCGCGACCTGGATGCTGGTGTCCTTGAGGAAGTCGGTGCGGAAGCCGCCCGGCTCCACGATCGTGACCCGGACGCCGAGCGGGGCCAGCTCGCCGTGGAGCGCCTCGGATATGCCTTCGAGGGCGAACTTCGTCGCGCCGTACAGGCCCACCGCCGGAGCGGTGGCGAAGCCACTCACCGAGCCGATGTTCAGGACGTGCCCGGACCGCTGGGCCCGCAGCGTCGGCAGGGTGGCCCGCAGGGTGTTGAGCACGCCGAACACGTTGACGTCGAACAGCTCCCGGGCCGCTTGGTCGGAGATCTCCTCGACCGCGCCCACGACGCCGTACCCGGCGTTGTTGACCACGACGTCGATCCGGCCGAACTCCGCCAGACCGGCCTCCACCGCGGCCGCCAGCTGCCCCGGGTCGGTCACGTCCGCGGTCACCGCCAGCAGCCCGTCCGGCTTCTCCGGGTACGCCCGGAACACCGCCGCCGCGTCCCTCGCCGTGGCGATCACGCGGTGCCCCCGCTCCAGCGCCTCCCGGGTGATCTCCGCGCCGAGCCCACGCGACGCACCGGTGACAAACCAAACGCTCATCTTCTCCCACATTCCGATCGCACGACTGGCCAACAACCCGACCCTAGAAACTAGAGTCGGCTCTAGATCAACCGCTGGCTGACGGGGGTGTCCATGGACCTGAGCATCGGTGAGATGGCGGAGCGCAGCGGGCTGAGCGTGCACACGCTGCGGTTCTACGAACGGGAGGGCCTGTTCGCCAACCCGGTGCGCCGCCTGGCCAACGGCCGCCGGATCTACCACGAGGAAGACGTGGAGTGGCTGGCCATCTGCACCAAACTGCGTTCCTCCGGCATGTCACTGGCGACGATCCGGCAGTACATCGACCTGGTCCGCCAAGGCCCGGGCAACGAACACGAGCGCCTGGAACTGTTGCGCCGGCACGAGGACCAGGTGCGGGCACAGCTGCGGGAGTTGCAGGAGACCTTGGACGTCGTGCGGGCCAAGGTGCGCATCTACGAGGACCACCTCGCCCGCGGCGAGGCCCACCAACTCTGGAACCCCTCCCACCGCACCCCCCGCCCCGCCCGCCCCCCGCCCAGGAGTGCCACTCCCCGGAGGGCGCCTAACCCCCGAACAACGGCGGCCAGGCGGTCCCCTCACGCCTCGCTCGCGCCCTGACCCGCCGGGGTAGTGGCGGCGGCGCATCAGGTGGAGGGTGTCCCGCACCACCACGACGGCGCTGTGGAAGACCGCTTCCCGGGCGGACCGAATTCCCGCCGGCCACCGCGCAGTCCGACGTGCGGCAAGCCGACGGCGAGTATCACCAGCTCCCCGGCGACCGACCGCAGCAAGGCGGACGAATCCGTCCCGGACGAGAGCTGAGACTGAGCCCACCTATAACTCGGGTGACGGTTGGATGCGGTCGGCGCTAGCGTGCGGCGGTGATCAGCAATATGGGAGTACGCCTGGGTGCGGAGGCCGCACATCGCCTGGCGCAGACGGGCTTTTATGAGTTCGAGGCGGGGCTGACGGAGGCCGAGTTCACGCGCATCGAGCGCGAGTACGGCTTCGAGTTCGCGGACGATCACCGAGCATTCCTTGCGGCCGGGCTCCCGATCAACGTCCCTCCCGAGGACGGGCAGACCTGGTCCAGGCCTTGGCCGGAGTGGCGCGGCGGCGATTTGGACAGCTTGCATCGGCAACTCGACTGGCCGGTCGAGGGTGTTCTGCTCGACGTTGAGCACAACGCGTTCTGGCACGAGGGTTGGGGTGAGCGTCCAGCCGACGGAACGGCGGCGCTGGATACGGCGCGGCGTCGTCTGGCAGAGGTGCCGGTGATGGTGCCCGTGTATGGCCACCGGTACCTGCCTGCCGGCCGGGGAAGCTTCGGGCATCCGGTGCTCTCGATGTGGCAGACCGATGTCATCCATTACGGCATGGACCTGGCCGACTACATATATCAGGAGTTCGACGAGGCGCGGGGCGAGGCCGACGACAGCTGGAACCCGCGAGCGACGGCCCTCTTCTGGCGGGACCTTCTCTGACTCTTCAAAGAGCCCGGGCAGTCGACGGACGCTCTCAGCCTGGGAAGCTGCGACCATCTGCAGCAAAATCGGTCGCTGACCTGTGTGAATAGCAGGTGTGTGGCCTTCTCTGGCTCGGCTGCTTTCACTGTGAGTCCCCGCTGTTCGTCAGCCCCATCGGCGCCGTCCTGGTCAGCACCGATTCCCCGGCCAACGCCCACGGCTACCGACGCCTGCTGGACTTCGCCCGCCAGCACATCCCGGGCCGCCGCTGTTGGGCCCTGGAAGGCATCGGCAGCTACGGCGCCGGCCTCGCGGTCTTCCTGAACCAGGCCAGCGAGCAGGTCGTCGAGGTCTGCCGCCCAAAACGAGCGGCCAACCGCGGAGGCCGCAACACCGACATGATCGACGCCGTCCGGGCAGCCAAGGAAGCCCTCGTCAGCGAGCACCTCATCCAGCCCCGCCTCCGCGGCGAACGCGAGGCACTGCGGGTGTTGCTTGCCACCCGTCACTGCGCAGTCCTCGCCTCCACCGCCGCGATCAACCAGCTCAAAGCACTGATCATCTCCGCGCCGGACGACCTCCGCTCCGAGCTGCGGAAGCTCAAGCGTCCCGCCCAGATCGCATACTGTGCTCAGTTCCGCGACCGCCCGGCCCAGAACCTGGAGCACCGGATGACGGTGCGGGCCATGCGGTCCACGGCCCAACGCGTCCAGGCCCTGCAGGTTGAGGCCAAGGAACTTGAGAACGAGATCCTCACCCTGGTGCGGCAGCAGGCCCCCGCGCTTCTCGACCTGCTCGGAGTAGGACCGATCACCGCAGCCCAAATCTTGGTCAGCTTGTCTCACCAGGGACGATTCCGCTCGGAAGCCGCCTTCGCCTCCTTCGCCGGCGTCTCGCCGATCCCTGCCTCGTCCGGGCTCACCAACCGACACCGACGCAACCGCAGCGGCGACCGACAACTCAACCGGGCCATGCACACGATCACCCTGATCCGGATGCGGCTCGATCCCTCTACGAAAACGTACGTCGCACGCAAGATCGCCGAAGGAAAGACCTCCCGTGACGCGCAGCGATGCCTCAAGCGGGTGGTCTGCCGCCAGGTCTTCAAGACCCTTGAGCGCTCCGACCGGAACCAACTCAGCAACGTCGAAGAACTCACTCAAGCGGCTTGACACGACATAGCAGCCTCGGGGGACGGCATGCAGCGGGAACTGCTCGAACGGCTGCTGGTCGGCAACGACGAGGCGTCCGTGGCCGCCCTGGCTGCGCTCCGCTGCGGCGCTTCCCACGTGGTCTGGGAGGGGACCACGTCCGCTGGGGCGCTCGCCCGTGTGTATGAACGTCGACTGCGGCACACACGCCGCCGGGGCATCGGGACCAGGAGCCTGGCCCACGCCGTGGATCAGCTCGGCCGGCATCAGCACCCAGTCCGCCTGGGGCAGATCAGGGCTGTTGATGGCGCCTGGACTTTCAAGCTGTTCCTCACCGAGGACGGCAGCAGTCTGATCGCGTGCACCGGCGTCCGACGGACCCACGTCTGAACCGCAGCCGCCGAAAGTCAGCCACGACGGCGGGTGCGTCGATCGCTGCTGGTGCCGTCGACCAGAGCAAGCCGCGACAGCTGGTGCGTGACCACGGCGCCGGTGCCCTCAGCTTGGGAAGTTAAGGTGATCTCGGGTTCGCTGTGACGCTAACCTGCGGCGAAGCGGTCTTGGCGCTTGGTGGCCGTCGGCTTGGTTTTCCGCTGTTCCCCCGGTTCCCCCCAGGATCTGGCACGCGTCTGACACGGACCTCCCGGCAGCACCAGGACCGGCGCTAGGGTGAGCCTTCCAAGTTTTGTGGGACATCGGATAGTTGGCCGCGTCTCAGCAAGGCGCGGCCAGCGGCCAGCGTGGAATGAATCGCAGGAGCGGTGATAGGGATTGACCCCTCGCCTCTGCGGCGGACGATGCTAATGAAGGCCCCCTCGATGCGGCCGTCCACTACCGCCCCATGGACAAGGAAAGGCTTGAGCTCCTCGGGTTGAGGTGGAATGTGGAGAAAGACAATGCCCTGCCCTGAGCCATCGGAGATTTCCTCGACGTCAAGGAGATCGGGGGGTGGGTACAGATGATGTTCAAGAGCGCTCTGATACCGACGCAGCGTGCGCCCGTCGAGGGGTACTGGGCAAACGCTGTGAATCACCTCTCCCGTAGGAACCTTCTTTCCTCGCATTCCCACCACGACGATTCCTCCGTGCTCGGCGTTTGCAAATCTTGCTACCGCCTGGGCTATTGAGATCTTTCCGTGTTGTGCATCGAGGTCGTAATGTGCACTCTTTACATCGAGCCACGGGCCTTCTGGTTGACCAATTAGAACGTCGGCTCGCCCCGCTCGGAGAAGTTCGATGGTCGTCTCGCGGGTGAGCTCTCCGCTCTCGGCAGCCTCTAGAAGTGCAATCGCGCCACTGCCGATCTCGTATAATTCACGGACTAGTCGATTGCGTAGGTTGCACTCGATATCGACGCGCCATACGAAAGGAGATGTATGGTAGTCGACAGTCATTTCGATGTCGCGAAGTGCTGCTCTACGTTTAGCGAGATATGGTGCGAGGATAGCCCGATAGACGTCAGGTAGAGTTTCTTTATTGAACTCTTCCGCCTTCGTAATGACGTGAATCTGCACGACCAGTTTTCCTTTTTTAAGTGAGATCTGCACCGAGCCCGGCGGTGACCACTCATCGTCAAACTCATCTTCGTCGCCCTCGACGATGAATACATCCATTTCGTCTGCCTCGTAGAGGCGAGCTGCGCTTTGCAGAGCATGCTTAAGGTCAACGGCTTTGAACTGTGCAAGTTCGGACTCGTGGAAGACGTACCCTTCAACGTCGCGATACTGGCGGCAGGTGTCCTCGAACTGAAGCTCCTCGCGGGTCCTGTCGAAGCGGATGGTTCGTGGCAATGGGAGTCCTCCGAGAGGTGTGGACGGGCATGATCGTTCGGTGTGGGGTCACACACGCAGTCGCTGCGTGCGGCCAGTTCGCTACTGCGGATCTCAGATGATGCCTGGAGTTCGGTCTTTTCCGCAGGTCTATCGCGGCGACTTGTGACCCCGCCAGGGGACGCAATCTGAGGTGTCTTGTTGCCCTGGGTCTTGTCGGGGATCTTGGTGAGCCGGGTTTCTGCTGATCGGGGCAGTGGGTGCGTCCGCCCGGTGGTCGTCGTTGGCCGCTGTCGAGTGACCTCGGACGGCCCAGCTTCGCTGCGCTCGCCTGACGGCTGGCGCCTTCGACGCGCCCAGCCCGAACCTCAGCCGATGACTGTCCGCCACAAGGACGGGTGCGCCGACCGACCACGCACGCGTGTGCCTTGCTATGCCCCGCCAGCCTCAGCCATGCTGCCATGCCGCCAACTAGAGCAAGCTGCGCCGGCGGGAGCGTGGCGGTGAAACCTTGGGCGAGGACCTCTTCGCGGCCGTGCTGTCCTCCTATTCAGGCCAGAGCCCGCCTCCCTGAGGGAGGAATCTCAGGTATGGCTTGACGCGTTGTGCCCCCGGCAGGATTCGAACCTGCGACACCCGCTTTTAGGAGAGAGGCTGGGTGATTTGGGACCTGAGCTGCGACTTCGTCGACCGCGGAAGGGTGCGGGTGCTCGACTGTGGGGCACCCGCGTTGACCGTTGCTGACCCCTGCATCTGGCACGCGGCATGAAGCTGGTGCCGCTAAAGGCGTTGATGGCCGCACCCAACCGCGGCGTTCCGTCTCGGGAGGGGAGCCGATTCGGCCGAGCCTCTAACCTGTGCGGGGTAGCGCTGTGACCTGTTCGTCCCGAACTCTCGGCTTGAAGGTCACAGGGAGCCAGTGGGCTGGTCGATCGCCCTTGATGACTGTCGGGGGTCGGCTGCGGTCGCGATGGTTGCTGTGCTCCACTGCTGCAGAGCAACGAGCGCCGGGCGCTTGGACGAGATCAGGCAGATGCCTGTGACCTACTTGGCGTACCGAGTGGAGCGCAACGACGTCAGTGCGCTACATAATTGCGCTCCGCTACCACCCTCGGGGAATCACGCAGCGCCCCAGTTTCGGAGCTTGCGGTGTTCCTCTACACGAGCACCAGCCCTTGCCCACTCAACTGCGCCGTCCTCTTCGCGTGCCGGATTCACCCATACCACAGAGCCAATCTCCGCACATTCGGAGGACAGGACAGAGAGAAGGCTGCGCATTTTTTCGTCGAGTGAAGAAATCAACTCATCTGAAGCCCAGGCGCATTGCACGAGCAGGAAATCCTTGCGCACGGCATCCTTCTGCTTTAAGGTGATAGACTCGGTGACTTCGATACATTCGGCGAGTATTTTCACCTTTTCGTCGTGACATTCGACGAATCTGACTTTTCCGCGACGCTGCATGTAGCTAAGCCACTGGAGTGAGAATTTCGATCTGTGCTTTTGCCATTCCTGAAAGAGTGACTTATTCATGGCGACGTAATGGCCTACGTCCTGAATTTGCTCCATAAAGTCGCGACATGCTTTGGATATGGGGTTCTCTGTGCCTCCAGCCGATCTAGCGATCGACGCATCGACGACTAGCGTCCTCTGCATCCGGTTCACCCGAGAGTCGCCCTCTCCATGGCAGCGTTCAAGTAGGTCGCTTCAGATGTCATGTAGACATCATCGAAGTCCTCGGGCCAGTCCCCGAAACTTCCGTCCGGCTGAAGGTCGGCTGTGCTGATTTGCGTTTCACCGGTATGGCGGTCGCGCGTGAACCAATGCATCGCCACGTCATCTGGTTCGAGCGAGCCTTGAGCAATCAACGTTTGTACTGCGCGCAAGAAGAGAGAGCTATGAGTCTCGATTACGACACGCACTCCGCGGTCCACTGCACGTCTAACCAGTTCCGCGAACTTCAACTGCGCTCGCGGGTGAAGATGGATTTCGGGCTGTTCCAGGTAGACCAGTTGCCCGGGTGTTGCCGCCAGCAGTGCTACGACAACGGGGAGAGTCTGCGACACGCCGAAGCCAACGTCGGCGATATTGACTAGATCGCGCGCTCCTCCCTGTCGTGCTTGAGGCAGACGACCTACAAGCAACTCAACTTGAGTATCGTCCACCTGCTTGGCTTCGATCTTCCAGGTGAGGCCCAGTTCTTCGACGTCTTTCCGTAGCTGTTGAAGTTTTTCTGTTTTTTTGTTGTTTTGCCAGTAAGAGATGATTCCGGCAGTATACGTGTCGAATCGCCCGGGGTACCGAACATCGACAGCAGCGGTGCGATATGTGCGCAAAGGGTTGCCGCGAAGGGCGGGCAAATGGATGATGCGGGATGCGATATCCGAAATGTCTCCGCGCCCGCTGAAGCTAAGAGGGATTGTGGTTGTGCTGCGCCCTCGTTCGTACTCCACAGCTGGACTAAGAATGAAACGATCCCGGGTTACGGTGAGTTTCGTATTCGGTCGCTTAAATAGATCTGGCAAGTCCGCGCCTGAGAGGAGGGGGTCGATCAGCTTCTTGAGTTGGTTTTGGGGCATCCCCTCCCTAATGGCGATGGCTTCTTCTTGGTTGGGTAGAAAGTAACCAGAATACTCGGCGACTCGGAGGTTTCCCGTACCGTCTTTGTTGAATCGGACTCTTGTCTTTGTTTCGGAGGTGGTGATACCTACCGAAAATCCCCTAGAGCGAGCGGTTGCAGACAATGTCTTCGATAGAACCTGCTCGATTTTGGTTACGCTAACGTTCGGGCCATCCAACTGCAACGGTCCCGGGTCATAAGGGGCGTCGGCAGTCTGCTTGAGCAAGAGAAGGGGCTGCATGATGCTGGACTTGCCCGAACTGTTCACGCCTGCGATCAGAGTGAGGGCTTTGAGTGCGATTACATTTCGCTGGCCAAGTGACTTATACCCTTCGATCTCCAATTCCTCAATCGCGTAGGGGAACTTCCGGCGAGTTCGAGGAGCCACGCTGTCCTCCGTGTCGGTGTTTCTCCCCTCGATAGGAGGGTGCTGCTAACAGTGTGCACGCTTCGGGGCAGCAGGTCCTAGATGTTGGGCTGACGGCGTCAGGTCGGCGGAACGGGTTTGGCCGGTGGCCTGCGCTGTCTGGGGTCGAGCACGATCAAGGGGCCGTACGCTGGTTGGCAACTCGGGCAGGCTTTGGACCTGCCCGCAATGTGCACGAGGGGCCCCTGGTCTTGCTCGACGCGGGACCCGGACCGGGTAGGTGGCTGCAGCCGTGGAGCCGACCGGCCCCAGCCACGACGTACCCCTTCTCTGACGGCAAGCGGCTGATCGCTGTGTGCGCGGTCCGGGCGCTGGCCGGGCTGGAGCGGGGCGGAGACAGGAGCGCGGTCCGGCCCGGGGTCGGGCCGCACGCGGTGAGCGGAGCGGGCCGCACTTGAGCTAGTAGAGAAGGTTGTAACTCAACAGTGGTGGGCCAGGGATTGAGCCATCTTGCGGGCGGGGTATGCGAACTGATACGCGTATTGCGGCACGACCACACGGCTTCGCGATGGGCGAGAGGTACGGCAGTTGCCCACCCAGGAGCGGTACACGGTTCTGTGGCTGCCGGGGACTCTCCCCGTGTTGCGCACGCTGCGGGTCGTTTATGCCGAGGGCTACAGGCCGATCGAGGCAACGGTCATGGCCAAGGCCGGGTACCTCTACGAGCTGGAGTACGAGTTCTCGGCGGCGAACAGCTGATGTGACGGCTGGATGGCGAAAGGGCACCCAGGAACGTTCCTAGGTGCCCTTCGCGCTGGTGCCCCCGGCAGGATGCGAACCTGCGACACCCGCTTCAGGAGCCTCCTCGGAGCGACGCTGACCTGCGGAAATAGCGACTGCGGCGTGTCTGGGTCGGGGATACGCTCCTCCGCAGTTCTCACGTATTCACGGTGCTTCCCGTCCCCGTGTGTGCGAATACGTGCCAGTGGGGTGCTGTCCGGCGAGGGGCACAGGTCGCTCAGCGGAGCCGGCGAGTGGCTGGAGCGAGGTAAGGGGCGGCGTTTCGTCAGACCTTCTCGACTCGCACGGGATGCCCCGCCAGGAGTTGGGTCATGTCGTCGGTGTCGGACGTGAAGACGGTTGCCTCGGCCCCTTGTGCGGCTTCCCGCCCGGCCACAGCCGCCAGGATGGCGTCAATGGCGTACTTGTGGCCATGTAGACCAGCTGTCTTCAGCATGTCGCGTGCCGCGGCGATCAGTTGGTCTTCCGTGTGCAGGACGCGGATCCGGGACAGTGCCCAGTTCCACAGGGCCTGCCTCGATGTTTCGCGAGGATCCCATGCTTCCAAGGTTGTGAGCGCTGACGTGACGATGGGGATGTCGAGCCGCGGAGCCATTTTGATCAGGGCGGCCATCTCCCGATCGCCGTGAACCGCTTTGGAGAGGGCTTCGGAGTCGAACACGAAGACGCGCCGTCGCGGCCGGTGCACTGTTGCTCGGACGCTGCGGCTCACGCGGCCTCGCCTGCATGCGAGTGATGCTCGTCGTGCCAGCCGTCGATTGCGGCGATACGATCCAGCGCTGCCTGCTGCTCGTCGTCGGTCACGGTGCCATGTTCTTCTTCGAGGCGTTCAGCCAGCTCGCGCAGTCGGTCCATGGCGTCTTGATGAGCTGCGGCGGCCGCAATGTAACTGGAGACCCCACGCGCATCGACGCGCTCCTTGATCGATTCCACCAGTTCTTCCGGCACGGTGATCGTGATCTTCCGAGTTGCCATACTTCAAGTATGTCATGCCATGTGTCGTGGGCGGATGCCTCGGCTGCCCTCGTCTTCGGCGGTCACCTCACGCTGTGTCCGGGAAGGTCGGAGTCGTGCGTGAGGGGCGAAGGGATCTTGCGGTGCTCGTGGTGCCCGGCGATCCGCTCGCTCACGCAAACGGCCCCGGACGAGGAGTCCGAGGCCGAATAAAGCGCCTCCCTGAGGGAGGAATCTCAGGTATGGCTTGACGTGTTGTGCCCCCGGCAGGATTCGAACCTGCGACACCCGCTTTAGGAGAGCGGTGCTCTATCCCCTGAGCTACGGAGGCGGGGCTGGAGGCGCTGGGCGCTTCCGGTGGTGCGGGCACGGACGGAGCGTGCCAAGCGCCAGTGTAGCGGGTGGTGGGTAGCCTGCGAGGGCGCCCCGGTCAGACGGGAGAGGGGAGGGGCGGGGTGCCGGCGGCCTGCCCGTGCCCGGCACGCGGCTGCCGTCGGCGGGCGGGTCTCGTACCGCATCCCGTTGAGCCCTTCGACGAGGTTAGGGCGCGGGTACCGGGCCGTCGCAGCCTCTCCGGTCGCGTTCCGGAGTCGAAGCCGGCCGGCGGAGCTGCCTCCATCTTGGGC
Source organism: Streptomyces pactum (assembly GCF_016031615.1). GTDB lineage: Bacteria > Actinomycetota > Actinomycetes > Streptomycetales > Streptomycetaceae > Streptomyces > Streptomyces pactus. The sequence continues at coordinate 2,790,168 of NZ_JACYXC010000001.1, read as the reverse complement.
TCCACCCGTGGCCCGGAACCGGGGAGGAGGAGTTCGTCCGCCCGGAGTCCTTGGGCGCCGTCTTCGTCCGCGAGGTTACGGGACAGGGCAGCTCCGAACGGGCGTGACGGGTCCCGAGCGGGACCGATGTCGAATCCACCGACCACGGTCGCGCCGTCGCGCTCATGAGCGCTAGCGGGATGTGCCAGGAGTCGACGGGAAAGCCGAAGGATTAGGCCGATCGAGTGGCGGCGGATCGTCTCATCGGACACGATGGGGTGACGCCGCAGATGATCTCGGCTGAGGTGCGTTCCGCCCCGGGCGTCACGTTCCGGTCGCCCGGACGTCTTCCACATGATCTTGGAGGGTCCATGCGACACCCCGTCTCCCGCAGGCGTACGCGAGCTCTGGCCGTAGGCCTCGCGCTGGCCGCGGCCACGCTCTTACCCACCGGCTCCGCCGGTGCGGCCGACCAGTACGAGTGGGCCGCGCTCGGGGACTCGTTCACCGCGGGCGTCTTCGTCGGCGACCCGGTGCCCCCGCTGGGGGATCCGTCGCAGGACGGCTGCGCCCGGACCAGCGAGTCCTACCCGAACCTGGTCGAGCGGGAACTCGCCCAGTCCTCATTGGGCAAGAAGGTCCGCCTGACCAACGTCGCCTGTAGCAGCGCGGTCATCGCGAACATCGCCAAGGTGAAGCAGACGCCGATCAGCCCGGTCGAGACCCCGCCCGGCGGCTGGCCCGCGGTGGACACGCAGATCAACCGGGCCGGGCTCGACGCCGACACCGACGTTGTCACCATCGCCATCGGCGGCAACAGCCTGCCCTTCGGTGACATCTTCCCCAAGTGCCTCGAACTGGGCGCGGCCGACAAGTCCTGCCGCGAGTACTTCACCAACCCGCCCGCGGGGGTGGAGAGCGTGCGGGAGAGGCTCAACCGGGTTCAGAACGAATACACCGAGATGCTGGCCGAGGTGCACCGGGCTGCGCCCAACGCCAAGGTGATCACCATCGGCTACCCGGCGATCATGCCGAACGACGCCACCGCCTGCGACCGCGGGTCGCTCACCGAACTGGGCACGACCACCCACGCCGACATCGACTGGATGCGTGACGACGTCCTCAAGCCGCTGAACAAGCGGATCCAGCGGGCCGCGGCGTCCTTCGGCGACCGCTTCGTCAACCTCTACTCGTCCAGTGAGGACAACAACGTCTGTGAGCCCGAGGGCGTCAAGTGGATGGAAGGGATCTGCGGCGACGCCGCGGACTACTGGCCCGCCACCTTCCCCGGCACGGACGTGGACTGCGCTCCCCTCGGCAAGCGCGCCACGATGATCCACCCCAACGCCGCGGGACACGCCAACACCGCGATCCTCGTGGAGCGGGCGGTCCGCCACGCCCTGAGCCAACACTGACCCACCGGCCCGAACGCTGACGCCGGAGCCCGGCCCCTCGGCCGACGGCTCCGGCGTCGGTGCGTCCAGGCGGTCACACCACGAGGGCCCCCGGCCGGACGCCCTCGCCGCAAGACCCCGCCCCGGGCGCCCCCGCCGGGAGGCGCCCCCAGCAGCGGCGGCCCCCGCCCTCAGCCCCCCCGCCGGCCCGGAACCGGGCGATCGGGTTGGGGAGGGTGCCGATGAGCTGGAGGGCGGCGGCGGGGTCGGCGAGGTCGACCATCTGCTTGTTGTTCCGCAGCTGCAGCCGGTTCAGGCAGGACAGGGCGAACTCCTCGGCGAACATGTCGTAGCGCCGCAGCTTGTCCGCCAGGTGGGGGACCGACTCCGCGTAGTCCGCCACGCATTCGGCGACCGTCCGCCAGAAGGCGTCCTCGTCGAGGGTGCCGTCGGTGGCCAGCTGGGCGCCGAGGAAGCGGAAGAAGCAGTCGAAGACGTCGGTGAAGATCGACAGCAGCTTGGTGTCGTCGGGGATGTCGGCGCGGATGCGCTGCACGGCGGGCGGGAGGGCCGCCGCCGGGTCCATCACCACGATCTCCTCGGCGATGTCCTTGAAGATCACCCGGTCCACCGTGCCGGACTCGTCCAGCACCATGATCACGTTCTCGCCGTGCGGCATGAAGGCCAGGTCGTAGGCGTAGAAGCTGTGCAGCAGCGGGGTGAGGTAGGCGTCCAGGTAGCGCCGCAGCCACTGCTCGGGCGCCAGGCCGGAACGTTTCACCAGGGCACTGACGAAGGACCCGCCGTCCCGGTCGGTGTGCAGCAGGGACGCCATGGTCGCCAGCCGCTCACCGGGCTGGAGGCGGGGCACCGGGCTCTCCCGCCACAGGGCGGCGAGCATCTTCCGGTACGGCGAGTAGCGGTCGGTGGCGGCCTCGTACTGGCGGTGCCGGTAGCCGATGGCGGCGCGTTCGCGGATGATCGTCAGGCCGGTGCGGCGGAGCACCTCGTCGGTCTCGATCAGCCGGGCGAGCCAGTCGTTGATCGCCGGAGTGGCCTCCATGTAGGCGGCGGACAGCCCCCGCATGAAGCCCATGTTGAGCACCGACAGCGCGGTCTTCACGTAGTGCCTGGCCGGCGCGCTGGTGTTGAAGAAGGTGCGGATGGACTGCTGGGCGAGGTAGGTGTCCTCGCTCTCGCCGAGGTAGACCAGGCGCCGGGCGGCCAGTTCGCCGGCGAAGGTCACCGACGTCTTGTTCCACCACTGCCACGGGTGCACCGGGATGAGGTGGTGGTCGGCCAGGTCCAGGCCCAGCTCGCGCAGGACGCCGGCGAAGCGGGCCAGCTGCTCCTCGCCGAGTTCCTCGCGCACCAGGGTGTCGTAGTCCAGGTCCGCGGCGCAGGTGAAGGTGGAGTGGTCGCGGTGGGCGGCCAGCCACACCAGGCGGACCGGCGAGGCGGCCTCCGGCGCGTACCGGTGGTACTCGTGGACCCCGAAGCCGAGCCGGCCGTTGTTCGCCACGAAGCAGGGGTGGCCCTCGGTCATCCCGGTCTCGATGGCCTGGAAGTCGCCGGTGGCGGCCAGTTCCGCGGCGCTCGGCTCCGGCTTGGTGAGCTTGTACGCGGTGCCGGCCAGGGTGGAGCTGATCTCCTCCAGGTAGACCGGGAGGATCTCGTCGCTGAGCCCGAGCGCGCCGCGCAGCTCGATGAAGAAGTCGATCGCGTCCAGCGGCAGCTCGGCCCCGTCGCGGTGCCGGGTGATGCTGCCGGCCTCGACCTGCCAGTGGTCCAGGGCCAGCTTCCGGGCGGCGAAACGGTACTCCGTCGCCCCGTCGTCGGAGTGCACCGACCAGCCGCCGCCGGGCAGCGGCCGGGGGTCCAGCAGCCGCTCGTGGGCGAACTCCGCCAGCGCCTTGCGGATCAGCTGCCGGCCGGCCCGCGCCCACAGCTCGGGGGTGAGGTGGGCGGTCGCCGGACCGGCCTCGGCGGTCGGCGCGACGGCCTCCCGCCGGGCGGCGCCCCCGGTCGGGGCGGTGTCCCCGGTCCGGGGGGTGGCGCCGGGGCTGGCCGCCGCGGAGGTCCCGGGGGCGGCCGCGGCCGGCTCGGGGCCGCGGGGGGTGGCGGTGGTCATGCGGTGACTCCTCGGGTGGCCTGGAACTGCTCGCGCGTGCAGGTGCTCAGCAGCGCCTCCTTCTCCGGCTTGCGGACCGGTCCGACGACCTCGAAGCCGACGGCGGCGTTGAGGGCGTGCACCGCCGTGTTCCGTACGTCCGGCTCGACGACGACGCGGCGGACCCGCGGATCGGTGAAGAGGAACTCCATCACGGTGGTGATGACCGCGCGGGTGAAGCCGTGCAGCGGGGTGTCGGTGGGTGCGCACAGGAAGTGCATGCCGACGTCGCCGGGGAGCGGGTCGTAGAGGCCGACGAGTTCCACCTGGGACGGGTCGTAGCGCTCGACCAGGAAGGCCGGGCTGCCGCGGTGCAGGCCGATGAACGCCTCGTGGTGGGGGTGCTCGGTGATCCGCCGGTACTCCCGTGCCACCTCCGCCACGTCCGCGTCCTGCATCATCCAGAACGCCGACTTGGGGTGGGTGACCCAGCCGTGCAGCAGCGCCGCGTCGGCGTCCGGGTCCAGGCCGCGGACGGCGAACTCGCCCAGCGCGCGGTCGGTGCGGGTGAAGACAGTCGCGGGGGTGGTGTCAGCCACGGTCGGCCTCCCCCTGCGGCGCGCCGAACTCCTGGAAGGCGATGGTCTTCTCCACCGGGTAGTACTCCCGGCCCAGCAGCTCCCGGATGATCCACGAGTTGCGGTACGGGCCCATGCCGAGGTCGGGCGAGGTGATGCTGTGGGTGTGGGTGCCGCCGTTCTGCAGGAAGACCTCGCGCCCGGTGGTGTCGATGCTGTAGTTCCGGGCCACGTCGAAGCGTCCGCGGGAGTCCCAGCGGAGCCGGTCGCGCACCGGCTCCAGGAAGGCCGGCGGCTCGTAGCGGTAGCCGGTGGCCAGGACCAGGCCCTCGGTGGTGAGGGAGAAGTCCCGCTCCTGCTCGGTGTGGCGCAGCCCCAGGGTGTAGGTGCCGGTGGCCGCGTCGTGGGCGGCCCCGGTCAGCTCGGTGTTGGTGAGCAGCCGGGTGGGCACCGGGCCGGCGATGCTCTTCTGGTAGAGCAGCTCGTAGATCCCGTTGATCAGGTCCGCGTCGATGCCCTTGAACAGGATCTTCTGTTCGGACTCCAGCCGGTAGCGGGTGTCCTCCGGCAGGGCGTGGAAGTAGTCCACGTACTCCGGGGAGGTCATCTCCAGCGTCAGCTTGGTGTACTCCAGCGGGAAGAACCGCGGGGAGCGGGTCACCCAGTTGAGGCGGTACCCGCAGGAGTCGATGTCGGCGAGCAGGTCCTGGTAGATCTCGGCGGCGCTCTGCCCGCTGCCGACGATGGTGATGGACTTCTTCGCCTGCAGCGCGGCCTTGCCGGACAGGTAGTCGGCGTTGTGGATCCAGTCGCCGCCCAGGTCCCGGCAGGCCCCGGGGACGTACGGCGGGGTGCCGGTGCCCAGCACCAGGCGGCGGGCGCGGTGGGTGGTGGCCTCCCCGGTCGTCTCCTGGCGGGCGTGCACCGTGTACACGCCGTCCGCCTCGTCGTACTCCACCCGGGTCACGGTGTGGCCGAAACGGACGCTGCGCAGCTTGCCGGCGGCCCAGCGGCAGTAGTCGTTGTACTCGGCGCGCAGCGGGTAGAAGATCTCGCGGATGTAGAACGAGTACATCCGGCCCGACTCCTTCACGTAGTTGAGGAAGGAGTACGGGGAGGTGGGGTCGGCCATCGTCACCAGGTCGGCGATGAACGGCGTCTGGAGGGTGACGCCGTCGAGGAGCATGCCGGGGTGCCAGTCGAAGTCGGGCTTGCTCTCCAGGAACAGGCCGTCGAGTTCCTCGATGGGCTCGGTCAGACAGGCCAGCCCCAGGTTGTAGGGGCCGAGGCCGATGCCGATGAAGTCGTACGTGGACATGGGCTTCCTTCGAAGGGGGTCGCCGTGCGGGGACGAAAGCGGTTCTCGGGCGGTCAGCGGGCCGGGCGGGCGGGCCGGCCGCCGGTGCGGTGGACGGGCTCGGCGGCGACGTGGGCGGGGGCGACGGGCCCGGTGGCGACGGATCCGGCGGCGACGGCCGTACGGGCGGGGGGCGGGCGCGGGGTGCGCGGGCCCGGCGGCGGTGCGGGCGGTTCCGGCCGGGGTGCCCGGTCCGGCGGCCGGCCGGCCGCCGCGGGCGTCGAGGTAGTCGCGGGCGTGCCCGGCGAGCAGGTCCAGGACGCAGGCGATGTCGTCGACCGTGGTCTCCGGGTTGAGCAGGGTGAACTTCAGGTGGTGGACGCCGTCCACGGTGGTGCCGGCGACCACCGCCGCGCCGGAGGCGGCCAGCGCCTCGCGGGCGTACAGGTTCGCCTGGTCCACCAGCTCCCGGTCCGCTCCGTCCGGCGGCAGGTACCGGAAGACCAGGGTGCTCAGCTGGGGCCGGGTGACCACCTCGAAGCGCGGGTCGGCGTCGAGCAGCTCCCAGCCCTCGGCGGCGCGGTCCACCACCTGGTCGAAGAGGTCCCCGACGGCGTCGGCGCCCATCACCCGCAGCGTCAGCCACAGCTTGAGGGCGTCGAAGCGGCGGGTGGTCTGGATGGACTTGTCCACCTGGTTGGGGATGCGCTTCTCGGCCATCCGCTCCGGGTTGAGGTAGTCCGCGTGGTACGTCGCGTGCCGCAGCGTCGCCGCGTCCCGCACCAGCAGCGCGCTGGAACTCACCGGCTGGAAGAACGACTTGTGGAAGTCCACGGTGACCGAGTCGGCGCGCTCGATGCCGTTCAGCAGGTGGCGGCGGGTGCGGGAGGCGAGCAGGCCGCAGCCGTAGGCGGCGTCCACGTGGAGCCAGGTGCCGGCCCAGTCGCACAGGTCCGCGATGCCCGGCAGCGGGTCGATGGAGCCGAAGTCGGTGGTCCCGGCGGTGGCCACCACGGCCATCACGATCAGGTCCTCGCGGCGGCAGCGGTCCAGCTCCCGGGCGAGCCCCGCGGGCCGCATCCGGCGGTCCCGGTCGGTCTCCACGGTGATCACCGCGTCCGGGCCCAGGCCCAGCAGCTTCGCCGACTTCTGGACGCTGAAGTGGCTCGCCTCGGACGTCAGCACGCGCAGCCGCGGCAGGACGGCGTGCAGCTCCAGCGGTCCCGGCGCGTTCTTGCGGGCCAGCGCGACGGCCTCCTCGCGGGCCAGCAGCAGCGCCTGGAAGTTGGACTGGGTGCCGCCGCTGGTGAACACGCCGTCGGCGTCCGGGCCCAGCCCGGCGCGCTCGGCGGCCCAGCCGATCAGCCGCTGCTCGATGAGGGTGCCGCCGGCACTCTGGTCCCAGGTGTCCAGCGAGGAGTTGACGGCGGAGAGCACCGCCTCGCCCAGCAGCGCGGGGATGACCACCGGGCAGTTGAGGTGGGCGAGGTAGCGCGGGTGGTGGAAGTAGACGGCGTCCCGGAGGTAGACCTCGCGCAGCTCCTCCAGGGCGGCGCCGGCGTCGCCCAGCGGGCGGTCCAGGTCGATGCCGGACACCACCGGGGCGAGCGCGCCGGGAGTGATGCCGGTGAACGGGCGCTCGGTGCCGGCGACGGTGTCGGCGACCAGGGCGATCCCGTCCGCGACGGTCCGCCGGTAGGTCTCCACCGTACGGTCGTTGAACAGGTGGGCGCGGCTGCCGGCGGGCTCGCCGGCGGGGATGGCAGTCGGGGCCGGGGAGCCGTCGGCCGCGGCGGCGTCGGGGGCCGGGGCGGCGGTGGCTCCCGGGGTCTTCGGGGTCGCGGTGGCGGCCGGGGCCTCGGGGGTGTCCGTGGCGTCCACGGGTCCGGTGGTGGTGGCTGTGGCTTCCGCGGCGTCTGCGGCTCCTGCGGCGGGGGCCTCAGCGGTCTGCGCGAGGGGGCTCACGGGTCTGGTCCTTTCCGGGTCCGGGCCTGGCGGTGCCCGGGACGGGCGTGGGGGTGCCCTGGTGTGACAGGCGGGTGGCGGTGCGGGGGGTGCGGGCGGTGCCGGAGCGAGCGGTGGTACGGGGTGTCACGGCATGGCGGAGCGGCCCGGCGGCGGAGCAGGGTGCCGTGGGCGGGGCGGGAGTTCCGCCGGGCCGGGTTGCGGTGGGGCGTGGGCCGGCGGGGGGCGCGAGGGCGGGCGGGGCGCCCCCGCCGGCCCGGGGCGGCGCGTCAGTCCTCGGCGGGGGTGTCCCCTGCCAGCGCCTCCTCGACCAGCTGTTCCTCGGTGGCGCCCTTGCGCCAATAGCCGGTGAAGGTGACGGCCTTGCGGTCGAAGCCGCGCTCGCCCACCAGGTGGCGGCGGAGGGCGCGTACGGTGCCCGCCTCGCCGGCGATCCAGGCGTACGGGGCACCGGCCGGCAGGTCGGCGGCGCGGACCGCGTCGAGCACCAGGCCGGTGCGCGGGCCGTTCGCCTTGTTCCGCACCAGCCAGGTGATCTCGGCGCCGGCCGCGGTGGTCAGCTGCTGGATGTCCTCGCTGTGGGGCACCTCGATCCACACCCGGGCGGCGGTGCCGGCCGGCAGGGACTCCAGGATGCCGGCGACCGCGGGCAGCGCGGTCTCGTCGGCGGTCAGCAGCACCCAGTCGGTGCCGGCCGGCGGCCGGAAGTCCACCCCGGCGTTCTCCGGCTCCACCGGGCCGAGGAGCACCGCGCGGTGGCCCGGCGCGGCGGCGGCGGCCCACCGGGCGGCCGGGCCGCTGGCCGTGGAGTCGGTGCCGTGCGCGCCGTGCAGGGCGAAGTCCACGTCCACCTCGGTGCCGCCGTCGGCGGTGGTGCGCTGGGCGCGCACGGTGTACGAGCGCATGATGCCGCGGGTGGCCGGGTCCAGGGCGCGCCACTGCGGGAACCAGTCCTCGCCGGCCTCGACCGGGACGACGGGCGCGTCCTGGCCGGGGTGCGGCAGGAAGAGCTTGAAGCGCTGGTCGCGCCCGCCGGAGACGAACCCCGTCAGACCGGGGCCGCCGAAGGTGACGCGGACCATGGAACGGCCCAGCGGCCGGGTCCGCACCACCTGGGCGTCGAAGAAGCCGAAGGGTATTCGGGGGGCGGTGGTGTCCGGGGTGTCCGTGCTGTCCGGGGCGACCGTGGTGTCCGTGGTGGTGGCTGCGGTGGTCATGGGAGAGGGCTCTTCCTTTCACCTGCCGTGAGGTGCCGGGGTGCCGTACGCCGGGGCGGGTGGGCCCGCGGTACGGGCGGTGTGTGCCGTGCGGTGCGGTGCCGTGCGGGCCGTGCCGTCCGTGCGGGCCGTGCCGTTTGAGCGGTGGTGCCGGGGTGGCCGGGGTGCCGTACGCCCGGGCGGGTGCCGGGCGGTGCGGTGGTGCCGGGTGGTGCGGCGGTGCCGGTGCGGTGCCGTGCGGTGGTGCGCCGCCGTGGCGGTGCGTGCCGTGCGGTGCGTGCCGTGCGGTCGTGGTGCGTGGCGTGCGGTGGTGCGGTCCCGGACGGGAGGTCCGGGGGCGGCCGGCCGCCGTTACCGGACCCCGCCGGGGCGGGGTCCGGGCCGGGTCAGCGGACCTTCTTGGCGTCCTGGATGGCCTTGGTGAGGTTCTCCAGCAGCGGCGCGGCGCCGGCGTAGCTGAAGCGCGGCTCACTGCTCCAGGGGGTGATCTGACCGGCCTTCACCGCCGGCAGCTGCGCCCAGGTCGGCTTGCCCTTGAGGTCCTTGGGCTGGAGGGTCGCGGTGCGGTCGTCCAGGAACAGCACGTCCGCGTCGTACTTGTCCGCGTTCTCCCAGCTGAGGCTCTCGAAGTAGCCGCCCTGGTCGGTCTTCTCGGGCACCACGAAGTCCACGCCCAGCTCGCTGAAGTAGATGAGGTCGGCGTTGACCGCGGGGTTGGAGACGTAGAACAGGTCGGCGCTGGCGGAGCAGGCCATCACCTTGATGCGGTGCGACTTGGCGGTCTTCCGCAGCTCCTCGGCGGCCTTCTCGAAGCGGGCCTTGGCGTCCACGACCTTCTTCGCCTTGAGATCGGCGCCGAGCGAGGCGGCCAGGTCGGCGTAGCGCTGGATCGGCTTGAGCAGCGAGACCCGGCCGGTGGTGATGGCCGCGGTGGGCGCCAGCGCGAAGATCTTCTCCTTGCTGTCCTCGGGGATGTAGAACAGCTCGTTCGGGTCGAACATGTTGCTGATGAGGAGATCGGGGTTGAGCGAGGCGTACTTCTCGACGTTGAACTGGCCCCAGACGTTGCCCAGGATCGTCACCTTGTTGACGTCCACCTCGCCCGCCTGCACGTCCGGCTCGCCGTTCTGCAGCTTGGTCGGGCCGAACACGCCGACGATCTGGTCGTCGATGCCGAAGTCGTGGAGGGCGGCGGCGGAACCGATGTAGGCGACGATCCGCCGCGGGGCGCTGCCGCCGGTCAGCTTCTTCTTGCGGTCGTCGGTGAACGACCACCCGCCGTCCTTGCCCTTGCCCGAGGCGCCGGAACCCTTGTCGTCCTTGTCACCGCAGGCGGCGAGCAGCGCGCCGAGTCCGACGGCACCGCCGGCGGCGAGCAGTCCGCGGCGGGAGAGGGAGAGGGCTCTGTCGTGAGGCATGGCTAGGTCTTTCTCTCGGGCGGGTGCGGGGACAGCCCCCTTGAACCACGGTTAGGTTAGCCTAACCAAATGGCTTGTCCAGAGGGGGGTGGTGGTCCGTTCCCCCGGACCCGGGCCGCTGGACGGTGGTTCGCCGGCCCGATCGGACGGCCGGCCACCGGTCCGGCCGGCGCGACGGAGTGCCGGTCCGTGGCGGCGCGGCGGGTGCGGGCGCGGGCCGGATTTCCGGACATTCCGCGTACGGCATGTACGGCAGGGCCGGGTTCGGCCGGCCGGTCCGCGGGGGAGTGGGCGCCGGTTCGTCCCGGTCCGCCCGGGCGGGGCGGCACCGGGCTTCCCCCGGCCGGTCCGTATGGGCCGACCCGGCGGTCCGTGTGCGCCCGGTCCGGTCAGCCGCCGAACTGCCAGCCCACCGACTGATGCACCGTCAACAAAACGGTCAGCAGGGCCAGATCCGCGACGCCCAGGCCGATGCCGAGCAGGGTGCGCCCCCGGCGCCGGGTGCCCCGGGCCAGCGCGAGGCCGCCGAGCACGATGGCGCACGGGCCGAAGACCAGGTTGAACAGCAGGAGTCCGATCAGGCCCAGCACGAAGGAGGCGACGGCCATCCCGTCCGCGTCCGCGCGGCGGCGGGTGGCCGGCGTGGTGGTGCGGGCCGGTGCGGTGAGGGTCATCGGTCAGCTCCGGTTCCGGGTGAGGCGTTCGCGGGCGAAGAAGGCGAGCAGCCAGCCGGAGATGGCGGCGGCGCCCGCCAGGAAGACGGGGAGCGGCACATGGGCCGCGGTGCCCAGCAGGATCCCCGCGAGGGCCAGGACTGCGACGAGGAAGATCATGGAAGTCCTTTCTCGGGCGGTTGTGGCCGGTTCGCTCGGTTCGGTGAACATCTTTCGGTGAACACTTGGAATGACAGTTGTTCACCGAATACCCATCGTATGCCTGGCCAAAGTGGGCGTACGGTTGTTTACTGAATGACATGAGTCACACCCTCGGCGTCCGGGAGGCCCGGAAGCGCAAGACCCGTCAGGCCCTCCTCGACGCCGCGCTGCGGCTGCTGGAGGAGCAGAGCCTGAGCAGTCTGGGGCTGCGCGAGGTCACCCGCGCGGTGGGTGTCGCCCCGGCCGCCTTCTACCGCCACTTCCGGGACATGGCCGACCTCGGCGTCGCGCTGGTGGAGGAGGCGCTGGGCAGCCTGCACGGCATGATCCGCGCACTGCTGGCCGCCGAGGACGGGGACGGCGAGCGGATCGAGGGCGCCGTCCTCGCCGTCGCCCACCACGTCCGCCGCCACCCGGCCCACGTCCGCTTCCTCGCCCGGGAGCGGCACGGCGGGGTGCGCCCGGTGCGGGAGGCGATCGCCGCCCAGCTGCGCCTGTTCGGTGACGAGGTCGCGGAGGCGTTCGCCGGGCAGCTGTCGGCCGAGGGCTGGAGCCGGGAGGACATCCGGATGCTCGCCGAGCTGTACGTGGACCACATGGTGATGACCGCGACGGCCTTCCTGGAGGCCCAGCCGGTGCCCCGGCCGGACGGGGGTACGGAGGAGCGGCCGGCCGGGGCGGAGGAGGCGACCGCCGGGCCGCGCCCGCCGGCCGGGGAGGAACCGCTCACCGAGGCCGAGGCGCGGATCGCCGACACCGCCCGGCGCCAGATGTGGCTGATCGCTACCGGGCGGCACCACTGGCGCGACGGCTGACCCGTACCCGGTGGCCGCCGTCCGGGAGCCGTTCGGCGACGGTGATCCGGATGCCGTTGCGGGCGTCGTGGAGGGACTCCCCGGCGGTGAAGGTGGCGTCGCTCAGCCCCGGGTGCACGTTCGGCTCCGTGGTGCAGCCCCGGCTGCCGGGCGTGCTGTCCATGACCGTGACCGGCCCCTGACCGGAATCCACCCGGGCGTCCACCCAGGAGATCAGGACGCCGGGCCGGCACACGCCCTCGTCGTTGCCCTCGTTCGTCCGCACCTCCACGGTGTAGCCGCCGGACGCGGAGACCGGGACGAAGACGAGCTTGGTGCCGCCGCCCCGCCGGGCGAGCGGCCGGAGCGTGTACGCGGTGTCGCCGGGCCGGGCCGCGCAGCGCACCTGCCGGCCGGTCAGCCACCCCAGCTTCCACTTGTGCCAGGCGAGCAGGTCGTTGCCGGGTCCCCAGTCCTCCGACATCACGTCCCAGTGGCCGACCTTGTGGCCGCCGTCCGCGGTGTAGAGGTCCGGCAGCCCGAAGGCGTGGCCGTTCTCGTGCGGGAGCACCCGGTAGCCGTTGGCGGCGAAGGACCCGGTGCCGTCGTCCTGCCGGCTGTAGATGAAGGAGACGTTGGCGAGCCGGACGCCGTCGGCGGACGGTGCCTCGGCGTTCCCGGCGAAGGTCACCGACAGGACGGTCTCGGCGGCCGGCGGCCCCGCGTTCGGCGTGATGAGGACGTTGACCAGGTCGTACCGGGCGAAATCGACGTGCGGATCGGCGACCCGCACGATGTCACGCACCAGCCGGCGGTACCCGGGCTCGAAGGGGCTGCCCCGTTCGAGCCCGTACGAGCGGAAGGCGCGGGGCATCCGCAGCCAGCGCTCGACGGGGGTGGCCGGCCGGTAGTCGAGCCGGCCGTAGGAGGACCGGGCGAACCAGCGGGCGGTGCGCGGGAAGAACTCCGCGAAGCGGTCCCGGGCCGGGCCCTCGCCCCGGACGTCGGGGAAGTCGATCATCAGGGTGAGGGCGTGGACGGTGCCGGTGCTGGCGCTGTGGCCCGGGCCGGTGGGGATGCCCTCGGACAACTGGACGCCCTTGCCCGGGGTGAGGGTGCACGACGGCGGCCCGTCGGCGCCGCCCGGCAGTGCCGGAGCCCGCACCGCGGGCGGTGAGGCGGCGATCCGGCTGGACGTGGCCGGGGCGGTTACGGAGAGGAGCAGGACGGCGGTGGCGGCCAGCGCGGTCCGGCGGCCGGGCCGCGGAGCGCCGGGCAGGCGTATCCGGGACCGCCGGCGACGGCGGGCCTCGGGTATTCGGGGGCGGTTCTGCTTCACGCGGCCCACCGTGCGCCGGGGCGGGGCGCCGAGCCCGTCCGGCGCGTCCGAACGGATGGCCCTGCTGGGCCGGGCGGGCGGTTCTCGCGCCCTTCCGGTGTGGACCGCCCGCGGGACGCACCCGCTCCGCCCGGTGCCGGGGGCCGGCCGCGGAGCCCGGGGCCGGCCGGCGGCGAGAGCTGGACGGGGGGCCGGGGCCGGGTGTGGGTCGAAGTTCGGGGCCGGGCGTGGGCCGGCACGGGTTCGGGCCGGGGGCGGGTCGGGCGTGGGCCGGATCTCAGGGCCGGGGACTGGATCAAGGTCGGGCGGATCCGGGGCTGACACGGGCCGGGTGGCCGGGCGCGGACGTCGGCCGGGTGCGGCCGGGCGGGCCGGGGACGGGAAGAGGCCCGGGTCGGCCCTCGGCGGCGGGCGTGGAGCCTCGGGCCCGCGGCCCGCGGCCCGCGTTCCGCGGGCGTCCGCACACCCGGGCCGCCGGGCGTCCCAGGAGCGTGGATACACGATCTCCCGGAATGTGACCGGGCTCACGGGGCGGTGCGAAATTTCCGGGGACCCGCTCCCCGTTTAACCAGGTGTCCAGCGAAACGGGGAGTTGGTCCCCGGAAGCTGGCCCCGTGGGTCCGAGACCCCGGGGTACGCGGGACGACGGACGTGAAGCCCGGAAACACCGGACCCGACCGGGGAGGAGAGGACGACAGGTGGCCACCAGGATCGCCGACCGGAATCCGCAGCCCAAGCTGCGCGCCGACGCCGCGCGCAACCGGGAGCGGATCATCGCGGCGGCCCGCGAGGTGCTCGTCGAGCACGGGGCCGAGGTGTCGTTCGATGAAATAGCTCGACGAGCGGGCCTGGGAAATGCCACGATCTACCGGCACTTCGCGGACCGCCGTGAGCTGATCCGTCAGGTCACCGTCTCGGTGATGGCCCGCACCGCGGACCAGGCCGAGGCCGCCCGAGCCGAGGAGCCCGACGCCTTCCAGGCGCTGCGGCGTTTCGTGCACGCGGCGGCGGACGAGAGGATAGGGGCCCTGTGCCCGCTGCTCTCCGACGGTGTCGAGCGGGATCACCCGGACCAGGTCGCCGCCCGGGAGCGCCTGGCCTCGGCGATCGAGGCGCTCATGACCGCCGCGCGGGACACCGGCCAGCTGCGCACCGACATAGACGTCGGTGATCTGCTGGTCGCCCTGACCCAGCTCACCCGGCCGCTGCCCGGCTGGGGCTCCCGGTCCACGGAGGCCGGGGAGGGCTGTTGTCTGGACTTCGATCGCTTCGTGCACCGGCACCTTCAGCTGTACCTGGACGGACTGATGACGCCGGCGCGCTCCGAACTGGCCGGTTCGGCCGCAACCTTGGAGGACCTGCGACGCGGACTGTGAGCCGCTGCTTGCCTGACACCAGCTACCACCACACCTGATCAGCGCCCCACCGGGTGTGCCGGCCCGAGCCGCACACCGACGGGGAGACCGACGACCGCCGCCGACCGCGCGGTGCGCCCTGCTCACGGCGCACGCCCGCGGGTCTCTGTGTCCCGGTCCGCCCGTGCGCGCCCTCGGCGTGCCGCGGCACGCCCATCGACCGTCCCGAATTTTCACTCTCCGCACCATGAGGTAGGCCCACCCATGCCGAAAACGGCTCCCTCCGCTGATCCCCGGCGCTGGACAGCACTGATCTTCATCGCCCTGGCGCAGCTGATGGTCGTGCTCGACGCGACGATCGTGAACATCGCGCTGCCCCACGCGCAGGCGGCGCTGGACATCTCCGAATCCAACAAGCAGTGGGTCATCACGGCCTACGCCCTCGCCTTCGGCAGCCTCCTCCTCTTCGGTGGTCGGATCGCGGACCTGTGGGGCCGCAAGCAGACCTTCGTGATCGGGCTCGCCGGTTTCGCCGCAGCGTCCGCCCTCGGTGGTGCCGCGGTCAACGAGGCGATGCTGCTCGGCGCCCGCGCCCTCCAGGGTGTGTTCGGCGCGCTGCTGGCGCCCGCGGCGCTCTCGCTGCTCGCGGTGATGTTCACCGAGCCCCGTGAGCGGGCCAAGGCGTTCGGCATCTTCGGCGCCATCGCCGGTGGTGGCGGTGCCGTCGGTCTCATCCTGGGCGGTGTGCTCACCCAGTACATGGACTGGCGCTGGACCTTCTACGTGAACATCCCGTTCGCCATCGTGGCGGCGGTCGGTGCCGTGCTCGTCATCCGCGAGCCGGCCGGCAGCCGTAACAGCTCCAAGCTGGACGTACCCGGTGTCATCCTGGCCACCGCAGGCCTGGTCGCGCTGGTCTACGGCTTCACCCGCGCCGAGTCCGACGGCTGGTCCGACGGCGGCACCATCGGGATGTTCGTCGCCTCCGTGGTCCTGCTGGCCGCCTTCGTGGTCGTCGAGGCCCGGGTCAAGGCGCCGCTGCTGCCGCTGCGCGTAATCACCGAGCGGAACCGGGCCGGCGCCTACCTGTCGCTGGGCCTGGCCATCATCGGCATGTTCGGCCTGTTCCTCTTCCTCACCTACTACATGCAGGTCGTCAAGGGGTACAGCCCGGTCAAGACCGGCCTGGCCTTCCTCCCCATGATCGCGGGCATGATCATCGGTTCCACGCAGATCGGCACCCGGCTGATGGTCCGGGTGGCGCCGCGCAAGCTGATGGCCCCGGGCTTCCTGGTCGGTGCGGTGGGCATGGCGATGCTCAGCCAGATAGACCTGGACAGCTCCTACCCCGCGCTGATCCTGCCGGCGTTCCTGCTGCTGGGCCTCGGCATGGGCACCGCCTTCATGCCGGCCATGAGCCTGGCCACCTACGGCGTCCAGGCCCAGGACGCGGGCGTGGCCTCGGCGATGGTCAACACCTCCCAGCAGGTGGGCGGCGCCATCGGTACCGCGCTGCTCAACACCATCGCGGCCAGCGCCACCACCGACTACGCCCGGTCCCACCTGGCCGGGGCCGCCGGCAACCCGCGCCTGCACATGGAGGCGCTGGTGCACGGCTACACCGTCGCCATCTGGTGGGCGGTCGGCATCCTGGTGGTCTCCGCGATCATCGCCGCCGTCTTCATCAACGCCGGACGTCCGAACATGAACCAGACCGTCGCCGGTTCCGGCGACGACCAGGACCAGGACATCCCGGTGCCGGTGATGGCTCACTGATCACCGCCCCACAGGCGCCGGGCCCCGCCTCCGCGATCGCGGAGGCGGGGCCCGGCGCGTGCGGGGGCCGCGGGCCGGCGGGCGCGGGCCCGTGCGAAAAGCCCGCCGCCGGCTCCCCCGCGGAGGGGAGACAGCGCGGGACGGCGGGCCCGGGTGCGCCGCGGCCCCGGGCGTGGCCCGGGGTGCGCTGCACGGCCGGCGCGGGCATCCCCCGGGAGAGTCCCACCGCCCTCCGGGTGAGGAGCCAGGGGCCCGGTGGAACGCGAACCGCCGGTGAACCGCCGCTCCGTGCGGGACCTGTCGCCCTGGCCCCGCCTGCTGGAGTCCGCTGCGTCACCGCGGCTGCCGTCCGCCCCGCGAGGCGACCGGGTCAGCGCAGCCAGGGCAGGTCCGCGCCGTCCGGCTGGAGCCCTTCGGCCACGATGGTGCAGATCTCGCCGAGCCGGGCGACCTGCTCGGGGGTGAGCCGGTCGAAGAGCGCGGAGCGGACCGCGGCGACATGGCCGGGGGCGGCCTGCCGCAGCACCTCGAAGCCCGCGTCGGTGAGGACGGCGTTCTGGCCGCGCTTGTCCGAGGAACACTCCTCGCGGCGTACCCAGCCGTTCTTCTCCAGCCGGGCGATGGCGTGCGACAGCCGGGAACGCGTGATCTTGGCGTTCCGCGCCAGTACGGTCATCCGCATCCGCCGCCGCGGTGCGCGGGAGAGCAGCACCAGCAGCCCGTAATAGATGTGCGGCATCCCCGCGTCGCGTTGCAGCTGGCGGTCGAGGTGGTCCTCCAGCAGCGTGGTGGCGTGCAGGTACGCCTGCCAGGTGCGCTGTTCCTCGTCGCTGAGCCAGCGGGGTTGATCTGCGGTTTCGGTCGTCATGGCGTCCACACTCCCCAGTCTATGAAGGCGCTTCTTGAAGTTTAAACAAAATATGTGTAGGTTGCTTCTTTAGAGTTCAAGTACGTGGGGGGTAGGAGGCCGGGAGGTCACATGTCCGCCGCAGCCCAGCACACCGCCGGCACCCGCCGCCCAGGTCCGGCGCCCGTGCCCGTGCCCGCCGCCACGCCGGCCGGGAGGATGCCCGCCCTGTACCTCAGCCACGGCGCGCCGCCGCTCGCCGACGACCCGGTCTGGCCGGGGCAGCTCGCCGCCTGGTCCGCCGAACTGCCCCGCCCCACCGCCATCCTGGTGATCTCCGCGCACTGGGAGGAGGCGCCGCTCGCCCTCGGCGCCACCCGGACCGTGCCGCTGATCTACGACTTCTGGGGGTTCCCGGAGCACTACTACCGGGTCCGGTACGCCGCGCCCGGGGCGCCCGAACTCGCCGAGCGGGTCCGGAAGACCCTCCGCGCGCCCGGCACCCCGGTCCACGACATCCCCGACCGGGGGCTGGACCACGGCGCGTACGTGCCGCTCGTGGAGATGTTCCCGGCCGCCGACATCCCGGTCCTCCAGGTCTCCATGCCGACCCTGGACCCGCGGCGGCTGCTGGACATCGGCCGCCGGCTCGCCCCGCTCCGGGACGAGGGCGTACTCATCGTCGGCAGCGGGTTCTTCACCCACAACCTCGCCGCGCTCCGCCACACCGGCCCCGGCGTGCCCGGCTGGTCGGCCGAGTTCGACGACTGGGGCCGGTCGGCGCTGGAGAGCCGCGACGTGGACGCGCTCATCGACTTCGAGCACCGCTCTCCCTCCGGCCGCCTGGCGCACCCGCGCACCGAGCACTTCGCGCCGCTGTTCGTCACCCTCGGCGCCGCCGACGGTGACCTGGCGCGGCAGCGCACCGTGATCGACGGCTTCTGGATGGGCCTGGCCAAGCGCTCCGTGCAGTTCGGCTGACGCGCCGGGCGCCCGACGGCGGGCCCGGCGCCGCCCACGGCATCCGGTGTGGCCCCGGCCAGGCCGACGCGGGCGACCGGAGGCCGACGTGGCCGACCGGAGGCCGACGCGGCGACCGGGCCGACGTGGGCGATCCGGGCCGGCGTGGGCGATCCGGGCGCGACCCGGGCGTCCTGACCGGCCCGGGCGACCCGGGCGTCCTCCGCCCCGGGCGGGCGCGGGCGTCCCGGCCGGAGCGCGCGCCGCTTGCCGCGGTGCCGGTGGCGCGGGCGGGGCGAGCGGGCGTCCGAACGGGCTTCGCGCGACGGCTGGTGCGTGCGGGGCCGTACCGGCTCCCGCGACCGGCCGTGCCGGGCGGGTGCGTGCCGGGCGGTGCGTGCCGGTGGTGCGTAGGGGGCCCGTACGCGCCACCGGCACGGGTCGTCGCGCGGTGCGGCGATGGGATGTCCGGGGCGCGGCCCGGCGCCGTCCGCCGCCCGGGCGGTCAGCCCGCGCCGTCCAGCGGGTCGATCAGCTCCCGGGCACGGGCCGCCGCGGTCAGCGCGGCCGGGTCGCCCGACATCCGGGCG
Source organism: Streptomyces pactum (assembly GCF_016031615.1). Classification (GTDB taxonomy): domain Bacteria; phylum Actinomycetota; class Actinomycetes; order Streptomycetales; family Streptomycetaceae; genus Streptomyces; species Streptomyces pactus. Next base: position 2,771,674 of record NZ_JACYXC010000001.1, on the reverse strand, counting down.
ACGTCCAGCGCGGTGTCGGTCAGCTTGATGGTGTGCTCGTCGCCGTGCACCGCCGCCCGCGCGAACGCCTCCGCCATGGCATCCGCGAGCCCCTCGGCCCCGGCCTCCCCCGGCCGTTTCTGGCCACCGTCCCGGGTGCGGGCACCGGCGGCCGGGGAGCCGGCGGGCGGGCCGCCGGAACCGGGCCCCGGGGCGTACGCGGAGACGACGGCGGCGCTCGCCGCCCAGGCCGCGCCCAGGCTGGGAACCCACAGCTCGCGGGGGAGCGCCGGGAGGGTCCGGAGCACGGCGTTGGGCGCGGTCGCGGCGTGCACCAGCATCACCGGCTCCGCCTCCGCCTGGGCCGCGTACCGTCGCACCGCCGCGGCGACCAGCGCGGTGAGTGACCGCCGGGCCTCCTCCGGGCCGGCCGGCGGGCGGAGCGCCCCGGTCCCCGCGCTCCAGGCGGGCAGGTCGTCGAGCTGGGCGAGCCGGTCGGGCATTCCGCCGCGCCGGGCCGGGATCGCCGGCAGGGCCCACAGCGCCTCCTCCGGCGCCAGCCGGCCGGCGGGTGCGAGCGCGCCGGGCAGCGGGCGGTGCCGGGCGGCCCAGTAACCGAGTCCGTGCGCCAGCTCGGTGCGCCGCGGCGCCGTCTCCTCGCCGTCCAGCAGGGTCCGTACGGCGTGACCCACCCGGATCACCGGATGGGTGGAGCCGCCCGCGATGCCCGGCAGCAGCCGCGGCCACCACTGCGCGAGCACCTCCCGCCAGGGGCGTTCGGCGACCGCGCGGGTGAAGTAGCCGATCCAGTCGCCGGCCCGGCGCGGATCTCCCAGTGCGGCCCGCCAGTCGTCGTCGGTGACCGGGGCCGTCGTACCGGGGAAGTCCTCCAGCTTGGGCGCGTAGCGGTCCAGCCAGAGGTGGACGGTGCCGGCGTGCCCGTGGGCCGCCAGCGCCTCCACCGCCATCGGGGCGTGGTTGGTCAGCCGGCCCAGGCGCTCGGGGCCGCGGGCGTGGAGCCGTTCCAGCGCCTCGTCGAGCCGCCCGGTCGGATCGTGGTCCCGGCGGGGCGCGGTGTCGTCCGGGTGTGGCGCGAGGTGGCGGTGGTCCGTGGATGGGGCATGGCCGGTGGAGGTGGCGGGGTGGTCCGTCGCGGCGTGGTCCGCGGAGGTCGCGGGGAGGCCCCGGCGGGCCGGCCGGGCTCGGTCGTCACTCATGGGGACGACGCTAGGCGCGACGTCGCGGGGTGGGAACGGCCCGGCGACGGAGGGCGACCGGCCGCCCGACGTAGGACTCCGGTCGCTGCGGCCCGGTCGCACGGTGCCGCGGTCACCCCACGGTGCCCGCGGTCACTCCTTGCGGTGGCGGCCCTTGCCCTTCCCGCGCCACCGGCGAAGGCCCGCCATGGGCCGGCCGGAACCGGTACCGGGGTCGTCCACCCGGCGGCCCGTTCCCGGGTCCGCGATCTGCTCGCCCAGCGGTTCGGTGCCCCGGCCGGCCAGCGCCTCCCGGGTCCGCTCGGGCAGCTCACCCCGGGGCTCCCGGGCGATGACCGGGACCGGCCGCCCGGTCCGGATGTCCGAGGCGCTGCGGGCGGGGGTGTGGGTGTGGAACAGGTAGAACGACACCACCGCCATGACGACGCCGAACAGCAGACCCATCAGGGACGCCTTGAGGATCGTGGAGCCGGTCAGGTCGTAGCCGTAACCCATCGCGGCCCCGAACACCGCGCCGTACATCAGGGCCTTCAGCTCGTTGATGAGCACGTGCTGGACCGCGGCGACGGCGAAGCAGAGCGCCATCAGCACGCCGGCCGCCGCCAGGCCGTGCATCTGGGCCCGGAACAGCTCGGTGCCGTCGTTGTGCTCCACCCAGCCCACCCACGCCCCGTAACAGAGGCCGAGCACCACCGGCATCGCGGTGGCGAGCGAGATGTGGGCCGGCAGCTGGCGATGGCGTGACGGAGCACTGATGTGCGCGTTCATGGCAAACCCCTTCCGCCGTCCTCCGAACCAGGTCACACCCGCCCGGGCAGGAGGGCAACTCGATCAGGAGGGCGACCGTGCGGCGCGCGGGACGGCGGGCCCCGCGGAGCGGCGGACGCCAGGGGCCCGTAACGGCGCAGGGCGAGGGGCCCGGGACGGCGGACCGCGAGCGAGCCGGGGAGTGGGCCTTGCGCGGACAGGGGCCTCCGGCCGCAGGAAGGCGGTACCGCGGTGGCGGGCCGGCGCGGTGGCCGGGCGGTGCGGGACGGCGGGCGGGCCCCGTCCCGGCGTGCCCGCCGGGTGCCCGACCGGGCGGAGGACGGACTTCCGGGAAGGCGGGGACCGGAGTCCGGGACGGGCGGAGGGCCGGAGTCCGGGAAGGGCGGAGGGCCGGAGTCCGGGAAGGCGGGCGGACCGGGCAACCCGACGGGAGTGAGCCACGTCCTACGGGGCAGAAGGATCAGCCACGGACGGCGTAGTCCGGGGCTGGAGGGACCGCGCCGGACGTGACCGCCGTCTCGTCCGCGTCGTGGTTCCGCCTGTCCACGGACGTCGCAGACCGGCTTCCGAACCGGCCTGACCTGGGCTTCCTGCCCTCGGTCGAAGGCGCGCCGCGGGGTGTGGCGGGACAGGGTACTGCATGATCACGAAAACTGGTGGACAGGTGGGGAATTCTGTCCCGATTCCAGTCGTTGTTTCCATCGGACGGGGCACCCGAGAAGAGCCCCGGAGGTTCCGTTCACCGTCCCGCGACCGATCGACTCATCGCAAGGGAGCACCACGCATGGCAACCCGTGCCGTCGCCCGCCGTCAGACCAGCAGCACCACCGGTGCTGACGGGGGCAGCAGTGTTCGCGCCGCTGGCGGGGAGATCGCCGACCGCGACCTGGTCGGCATGTATCTGGACGAGATCGCCCGGACCCCGCTGCTCGACGCGGCGAGGGAGGTCGAGCTGTCGCAGGCCATCGAGGCGGGGGTGTACGCCCAGCAGATCCTGGACGGGGCGGTCGCCGAGGAGACGGAAGGAACGGCCGGTGCCGGCGCGGGCGCGACGCGTGCCGAGCTGGAGGCGATAGCCGCCGAGGGGGCCCGGGCGAAGGACATCTTCATCCGCTCCAACCTCCGGCTGGTGGTGGCCGTCGCCCGCCGCTACCCGCGCAGCGGGCTGCCGCTGCTCGACCTGATCCAGGAGGGCAACGCCGGCCTGGTGCGCGCCGTGGAGAAGTTCGACTACACCAAGGGCTTCAAGTTCTCCACGTACGCCACCTGGTGGATCCGTCAGGCCATCACCCGCTCGATCGCCGACCAGTCCCGCACCATCCGGCTCCCTGTCCACCTGGTGGAGGAACTGGGCCGCATCCGCCGGGTGCAGCGGGAGTACAACCGGGAGCACGGGCGCGAGCCCGAGCACGCGGAGATCGCCGCCGAGCTGGGCACCAGTACCGAGCGGGTTTCGGACGTACTGGACTGGGCGCGTGACCCGGTCAGCCTCAACATGTCGGTGGACGACGAGGGCGAGACACAGTTCGGCGACCTGCTGGAAGACACGTCCGCGGTCTCGCCGGAGCAGTCGGTCCTCAGCCTGCTGCGCAGCGAGGAACTGGAAGATCTGATCGGAAGGCTCGACGAACGTACCGCGTCGATCATCAAAGCGCGCTACGGTATCAATGACGGTCGTGAGCGTACGCTGACCGAGGTCGGCAAGGAACACGGTCTGACCCGCGAGCGGATCCGTCAGATCGAGAAGCACGCTCTACTGGAGCTGAAGAGGATGGCGCGCGACACCGGCTTCGATGCCGCCGCCTGATCCGGGCCCACCGCCCGGACACCCCAAGAACGAGCCCCGGCGCATCTCCCCCCCCAGCGCCGGGGCTCTCTCCTTCCCTCGTTCCTCACCCGTCCGGAGCAGTCCCGGCACACGGATTTCCGGGAGCCGTCCGGCGGCCCTGTCACGGGGCCGTCCGCCCGGTGCGGCTCCCGGCGGTCGTGGGCTCCCGGTGCGGCGGTCGCCGGACCGAGGCCCACGGCCAGGGTCACACCCCGAATCCGCCGTCCACCGCGATCGAGGCCCCGGTGATGTAGTCGCCACCGGGACCCGCGAGGTGCGCCACGGTCGCCGCGATCTCGGAGGGGCGCCCGAAGCGTCCCAGCGCCGTGAGCCCCGCCTGTGCCGGCCCGCCCTCACCGTCGGCCGGGTTCATGTCCGTGTCCACCGGCCCCGGGTGCACGAGGTTGACGGTGATCCCGCGCGGCCCCAGCTCACGCGCGAGCCCCTTGGTCAGCCCGGCCATCGCGCTCTTGCTCATCGCGTACAGGCTGCCACCGGGGAAGGCCACACGCTCGGCCATGCAGCTGCCGATGGTGATGATGCGCCCGCCGTCGGACAGGTGCTCCACCGCCGCCTGGGCCGCGAGGTACGGCGCCCGGACGTTGACCGCCAGCACGCGGTCGATGTCCGCCGACGCGATGTCGCCTATCGGCCCGAGAACACCGACGCCCGCGTTGTTCACCAGGATGTCGAGCCGACCGAACTCGGCGGCGGTCCGGCCCACCGCATCACGTACCGCCTCGGCGTCGGCGTTGTCCGCCCGAATGGCGAGGGCACGGCGTCCCAGGCCCTTGATCCGCTCGACGATCTCGCCCGCCGCCCGCTCGTCGCTGTGGTACGTCACGGCGACATCGGCGCCATCCTCGGCCAGCCGGAGAGCCGCGGCGGCTCCGATCCCGCGGCTGCCTCCGGTCACCAGAGCGGCCTTGCCCTCCAGAAGTGCTGTCATCTTCGTCGCTCCCCAGTCATGGATGTGATCACGTGCGTCGGTCGGGCGTACCGGATTCCGGACGCCGGACGGCCCGCCGCGCGATGCCGGCGCCGCCAACGTGCGGCGCCGGGAACATGACTTGATCTTCGTGCGGCGCCCGGGAGGCTTCCGGCGGCATTCGGACGTCGCACTGCGGGCCCCTGCCACCGGCGCCCTCCGTCCCCATCCGGGCGCACGTTCCCCGGGTGCTACGGCCGTGGCCTCGGCCGAGGCGACCACGCCCGGAGTGGACACGGCAGCGGAGCGCCCGCCGCCGGAACGAGCCCGCCCACCGAGCCCGGGTCTGCCCAGCCGGATCGCCGGGACCGGCGCCGGCCAGGTCCCGGGCCCTGGACTTCCCGAGCCTTGCCCGGGACTTCCCGAGCCTTGGGGCTTCCCGGGCCCGGGACGTTCTCAAGGCGGGGCCCGTCCGGGAAGGGGCCTCCGGAGCCCGGGCCGCCGTGAGGCGACGTCCTTCCCGGGCGGAACCGTAGGCTGCCGGCACGGCCGGGCATTGGTGGGAACCGGTCGGCGAGGCCGTCGCCGACGACTCCGGGTGCACGGCAGCGCCGGCACCCGCACCAGAGCGGGGGCGGGCCCGTGAGGTCGCGAGGTCCGTGGACAGGACCGGGTACACGCAGGAGCCGACACCGCGCCGGTGCTCGCCCGTGCCATAAGCCGGGGCGTGGGGCCCCAGCCTGTGTGACCGTGGGCGAGGCGAGTACGTGCCGATCCGCCCGCGCCGCGGGCGCGGGCCCCTTCAGAGCCGGCCCGCCGTGTGCGCCGCTGTGGGTGCCGCTGCGGGCGAGGCGCCACGAGGGCCGGGCAGCCGTTGGCAGGGGACCGTGGTTGGCGGGACCGGGCCGGGCCGCCCGTGGGCGGGGCCCCGCGCACGGGCTGTGGCAAGGGGCGGCGCGCGCCGGGCCGACGCCCGTGCCGGAGCCCGCCTGAGCCGGGGGAAGCGCCGCGGCGGGCCGGGCCCGGAGGCCATGGCCCCGCGTCGTCCCCTCCTTCGGATCCGCCGGGCTCGCGCGGATCGCGCCTCAGCCGGGTTCGCCGCCCGGGAGGTCAGCCCCCGTGCGTGCGTCGAGCTCGTAGAGGTCCCGGTAGGCCGGGAACACCCCGCCCGGGCCGTCGATGCTTTCTGCACGGAGTACCGCGTCCAGTACCGCGCGGGTGACCACGTCGGCGCCCGCGGCCAGCACCTCGTTCACGGCCATGGCGTCCACGTCCCAGGTGGCCGGTGGGCCGGCGGTTGCCCCCTGTGCCCCCGGGGGCAACGGGCGTACTCCGGTCGCCAGCGCGAAGACCGTGTCGCCGTCGGTCAGCAGATGTACCGGGCGTACTGCCCGGGCCAGCCCGTCGTGCGCGGTGCCCGCCAGCTTCTGGGCCTGCGCCCGGCTGAGCACGGCATCGGTGGCCACCACGGCGAGCGTGGTGTTGAGCGGCGGGCGCGCCGAAGCCGCCGCGCGCCGCCGCGACTCGTCCCGGGCCTCCCGCAGCCGCCGCATGGCCTCGGCATGGGCCGCCGCGCGGGGGCGAACCTGCAGGCCGCCCCTCTCCTCCCCGTACTCCGGCTGGAACACGGCCCCGTAGAGGGTGCCGGTGGACGGGTCCAGGACCGAGCCCGCCGCGTTCACGGCGACCAGCGCCGCAACCGTGACCCCGGACGGCAGCACCAGGCTCGCCGAGCCGATGCCTCCCTTGATCCCGCCCGCCACCGCGCCGGTGCCCGCTCCGACGTTGCCCCGGGGAAGCGGGGCGTCCGGCTCGGACCGGAAGGCGGCCTCGGCCGCTGCCCGGCCCAGCGCGGCATCCGGCCGGGCCCGCCAGTCACCACCACGACCGAGGTCGAAGAGGGCGGCTGCAGGGACCACCGGGACCACCTGCGACGCCGCCGGGCCGATGGGGAAGCCGCGCTCCTGGTCCTCCAGCCAGGCGGCGACCCCCGCCGCCGCGTCGAGCCCGAACGCACTGCCACCGGTCAGCACCACGGCGTCGATCCGCTGCACCAGGTTCCGTGGGTCCAGCGCGTCGGTCTCCCGCGTCCCGGGGCCACCACCCCGGACGTCCACGGCGGCGACCGCACCGCTGTCGGGAGTGAGCACGACCGTGGTGCCGGTGAGCCAGCCGTCACCGGTGCGCTGGGCATGCCCGACGCGCAGCCCCACCACGTCGGTGAGCCCGTCCGTCGGCCCGGGCACGGCCGAACCACCCGGGTACGGCGCGTCGTCCGGGCCCGGCGTACCGGCCTGCGCCGGTGTACCGCGCGGGTCCGGGGTCGCCGGGGCAGGACCACCCACCGGGCCACCGGCCCCGGCGGAATCGGCCCCGGGCCGGGGGACGGAGGCGGACGACGGGGAATCGGCTGAGTCCATGCCACCCATGGGTAGCACGGCCGGGGCGACTTCGGCCCAGCAGTCCCGCCCGCCCCCTCGCCCCTCCATGTGGCCCACCCACCGCAACCACCGCCGCTGCTCGCATGCGGGACCGCTGCCGGCCGCCGCTTCCACCATCCGTCCGTCCCCTCCTGTTCGCTCGGGCCCACCCACCGCACTCCCCGCCGTCCACCCCCGCCGGCACTCCTTACCGCCACCCGCCCCGCCCCTGCCGCCCCCTGGCGGCGGAAGCCGCTCCGCCGCCCGGACGCATACCTCGCACCGAGTACGCCCCCAGGACCCGCCCGCCCCGTTCCCCACGTCCTGGCCGACTTCCGCAGCACCCGGGCCCGCCCCGTTCCCCGCGCCTCGGCCGTCTTCCCCAGGACCCGCTCGTGCCCACCCGGTGTGCGGCCCCGCCGTACGGGCCGGGCCGGACGCCGCCTGCTCGCCGACCTGCACACACCAGCCGGCCGGTCCTTCCGCCATCCCGTCGCGATACCTCCCGGGAGACCGGCGGTCAGTCGGCGGACCGGGAGGACGGCCCGCGGACCGGGCAGACGGGCGGACGGCGGGCCGGGCGGTGGACCGGTCCACCGGAGGGGACCGGTAGGTCAGCCGGGCGGGGCCGCGCGGCGCGCCTGACGGGCGGTGACCGCGACGCCGACCGCGACGGTCGCCGCGCACACCAGCCCCGCGAGGAGCACCGCCGGTTCCCCGGCCCAGGTGCAGCACAGGACCAGCGCGGCCGACACGGGCAGGGTCAGCTGCCCCCGACCGCGTTTGTGGTGGCGGGCGTGCAGCAGCCAGACGGTGAACAGGAAGACGGCGCTGGGCACCGTGACAGCGGCGGCCGCGGTGGTCGTGGAGATGTGCGCCTTCCCCGACATCTCCTCCACGGCCACCTCGATCCCCGCGCCGATGGCGGCGGCCGACCCGAAGATCAGATAGTGGCCGTACCCCCACAGGAATCCCTCCCCGGTGAACGCCAGGTGCTCGTGGATGGGGACCGAGAAGTAGATCCACCAGGCGGCGAAGACGATCAGCAGGCCGCCGGCCGCGAGCGGCAGCAACTCGTCCAGGGCATGCGACTCGTCCAGCGCGGACCGCACCGCCACCGTGGCCGCGGCGATCGTCTCGCCGAGGACGATGATGGTGAACAGCCCGTACCGCTCGGCGATGTGCCGGGGGTGCCAGGACGTCCGGTGCGCCCACTCCGCCCACATCGGGACGGACATCTCCGCCGCCGCCATCACCAGGAACAGCCAGGCCCTTCCGCCCTCCGGAAGCAGGAGCAGCCCCACCCAGCCGACCTGGCACAGGGCGACCCCGGCCGCGTAACGCACAGCGGTACGGCGTTCCCCGCCGGTGGAGCAGCGGGCGGCGCGGAGCCATTGGCTGATCATGGCCGCCCGCATCACCAGGTAGCCGAACCACACGACCGAGAAGTCGTGTTGCTCCACGGCCCGGTGGACACCGGCGGCCAGGACGAGCACCCCTGCCATCTGCACCAGCGTCACCAGCCGGTACGGCACATCGTCCACGTCGTAGGCGGAGGCGAACCACACGAAGTTCATCCAGGCCCACCACACGGCGAAGAAGACCATCGCGTAGTCGGCGATTCCTCTGCCGGGATGGCCCTCGGCCACCGCGTGCACCAGTTCCACGCCGGCCTGTGCCACGGCCACCACGAAGCACAGGTCGAAGAAGAGCTCCAGCGGGGTGGCCGCCCGGTGCGGCTCCGAACGGTCCCGTGCGACCATCCGGCGGAGCGGGGCGGCGTGCCGGGCGTGCCCGGTGCCGGGGGCGTGGTGGTCGCTCATGGGGGTGCCGTTCCCGGTCCGCGGACGGTCCGGCCGGGTGCCGGCCGGGCGGCGGACCGCCACTGGGGTGAGAGGTCGGTCGGACGTGATCTGGTCGATATGTCTCCTTCTGTGGGAATGATCGGGTATTCCGTTGCCGGGCGCGACGTATATCGGATGTTGAGCAGACGTTGATGCCGGGCCGCCATGCTCGTCGGCATGTCGATCGACCCCGTCCGAAGGAGGAACAGCGTGGCTCCAACCACCCGGACGGCACAGCTGTCGGCACTCGGCCGGCCCTCACGGGTGGCGCTGCGCTGGATCAGCGAGCCGGACCACACCGAGGAGCTGACCCACGGCGAACTGCTGGACCAGGCGGCTCGCGCGGCGACGGCCCTGACCCGGCTCGGGGTGCGGGCCGGGGACCGGGTGGCCGTCCATCTGCCGCTCATCCCCGAATCCGTCATCGCGACGCTCGCCTGCGGCCGGATCGATGCCGTGCGCTGCAGTCTCCCCATGGGACTGCGCGCCCATGAACTACGGGAACGGCTGCGGGAACTGGACGCGGCGGTGCTCATCACCGCCGACGGTGACCAGCGCTCCGGTGAGACCCGAGCCCTCAAGACGGTGGTGGACCGGGCCCTGGCCGACTGCACCGTGGTGCGGAGCGTCCTGGTGGTGCACCGGGCTCCCCGCCCGGTGCCGTGGACTCCGGGCCGGGACCTGTGGTGGCACGAGGCGCTGCGTCCCCGGCCCTCCCGCAGGAGCCGCTCCCGAGGCCTTCAGCAGGCCCGGGGCGCGCTGGTGGCACTCCCCGGTCGGCTGCCGGAGAAGACCCGCGCGGAGAGCCGTAACCTGGAGGTATGAGTACCGCCCCCGCCCCCGGCCCGCGCGATCCGGCGAGCGCCTTGGTCTTCGACGACCCTCTCGCGCAGCAGTCCTCGGACGATACGGACCAGGGGTGGGGCGAGCGGGCCCCGGGTGGCGCCGACGGCGCCGCCGACCTCGCGCGCTTCCTCGACGAGAAGCCGCCCCACCACCTGTAGCGGTCGCGGATCCGGATCAGGCGCCGGAGCCGGCCGGGGAGCCGGGGCTCGCGCCGGAACCCGGACCGGTGCGGCCGTTGCCCTGCTGGGCGACCAGGGCGTCGCGGATCTCCCGGAGAAGGGCGATCTCGGCGGCCTCCGTCTCGGCGTGCTCCTCTTCCGCCTTCTTGTCCCGCGCCGCCTTCCGGGCCAGGTAGCGGGACATGGGCAGCACCATCAGGAAGTACACGACGGCCGCGGTGATCAGGAACGTGAGCACCGCGCTGAGGACCGTGCCCCACATGATCGGAACGCCGCTGACCACGTCGCCCGCGTCGTTCGTCCGGCACGGCCCCTTGAGGCAGGACCGGTACTTCTCCAGGTCCTTGGTGCCAAAGGCACCGACCAGCGGGTTGATCACGCCCTTCACCACGCTGTTCACCACAGCGGTGAAAGCCGCGCCGATCACGACGGCGACCGCCAGATCGATCACGTTGCCCCGCATCAGGAAGGCCTTGAAGCCCTCCAGGACGCTCTTCTTCTCCTCGGGCAAGCTTCTGCCTCTCTCTTTCCGTGCTTCGTGCGGAATGTCCAATTCCGCTGCTCAGGGGAGGGTAGGCGGACGGCATGCGGGACCGCACCCGATTCCGGGGAAGTGAATGTGACGATTCGATGATGTGATGCGAATAACGGTGCAGGCGCCGGGCCGAGAAGCGTGCGGGAAGGCGGCTCAGGCGGACCGCCAGGCGCCACGAGATCAGCACAGCGTCACCGCCAGGCGTGAGGTGACCGACGCCCCCACCAGCTCGGTGGCGGTCGAGCGGCCCACAGCGAGCACGATGAGCGCACCCTCCTCGCCGGAACCGGCGGCCGGTCCGGCGGCGGGAACCCTGGCCACCCGTACACCCCGGGCCACGACCCGCGTCCTCACCGGCCCAGGAGAACCGTCGGTCGGCGCCGCCAGGACGTCCACCCTGTCCCCGGGGCGCAGCAGCCGCACCGTGGCCGCATCCGCGATGCGCACCGGAGCGGACACCGTCCGTTCGGCGGGACGGTCCGGATCCGCGACCGCTGCCCCGGACGGTGGTGCCCCGCCCGGGACCCGCGCCGAGTCGGTCGCAGGCACCTCGCCGGCACCGGGCACCGTGGCGATCGCCGTGGCCGCGGTCACCACGAGCCCGGCCACCGCCAGCCGCAGCCAACCCCGGCACGGCCATCGCCACCGGCGCCCCCACCACCGCCGCACCCGCACCGGATCGAACTGCGGTACGTCACAGGCCGGTGGCGCCGGCCGGGGCGGCGCCGGGGGGCCGAGGCCCGGCCGCCGTGACCATGGGGCGTGATCTGCGGCGGGCACCGGTTCACGACCCGGCCCGCCGGCCTCGGCGCCGACCGGGCCGGGCCGGAACGGAGGCGCGGAAGGAGACGCGGGGCGAGGGTTCGAGGGGATCGCTCGCGACGCGGCGAACGGGGCGGAGGCGAGGGGGAGAACAGGCGTGATGGTCATGCTGCACCGCGATTCGTCAGGGCCGGGGCCCGGTTGATCGGACCCTTCGACGATGCCTGTTTCTCGGCGACCCCGCTGCAGGCTGTGTGCTACCTGCCAGTTGTGGAAAACCGCGCCACTCGGCCGAGTGGTCACGGCCCCACGTGGTGGTGGCAGGGCCCGGCGTCGGGCAGCCTGTGATCAGACGCCCCGGGACACCTCAGCCACCCGTGAGAATCCCGGTCGTAGGACAGGAGGGCGGTCCCGGTCGCGGGCCGGACCGGACCGGGCAAAGAGTCTCCCGTACGGCACCGGTCCGAACCCGGTCGGTGTCCTGGCGCCTCTATCGGTCCGGCCGAGAGCGGGGCTCGGCCCGTCCTGTCGGGGGCGGACGGGCCGGCCCGGCATCACGGCAGATCGATACCGAGATTCCAGCCGTCGTGGGCCATGGTGCACAGGCAGTCCCGCCCCCGGCCGTCCGGCAACTCCCGGATGGTGTCGAAGAGCACCTCGCGCAGTCGTCCGATGTTCTCCCCGAAGACCCGCATGACCTCTCCGTGGGAGACGGCTTCCCCCGCCTCGGTGCCCGCGTCGAGATCCGTAACCAGAGCGATGGAGGTGTAGCAGAGTTCAAGTTCCCGGGCGAGCACCGCCTCCGGGTGCCCCGTCATACCGACAACCGCCCAGCCCTGTTCCGCATGCCACCTCGACTCGGCACGCGTGGAAAATCGAGGGCCCTCGATGACCACCATGGTGCCGCCGTCAACCGGCTCCCAGTCGCGTCCGCGCGCAGCGGCCAACGCCGCCTTCCGCCCGGCCGGGCAGTAGGGGTCGGCAAAGGTGAGGTGCACCACGTTGGGCACCCGACCGTCCGGCAGGGGCTCGCCGTCGAAAAAGGTCTGTACGCGCGACTTGGTCCGGTCCACCAGCTGGTCCGGGACGAGCAGGGTGCCGGGGCCGTACTCCGGTCGGAGGCCACCCACCGCACACGGTCCGAGTACCTGCCGCACGCCCAGGGAGCGCAGGGCCCACAGGTTCGCCCGGTAGTTGATCCGGTGCGGCGGCAGGTGGTGCCTGCGGCCGTGCCGGGGCAGGAAGGCGACCCGGCGGTCGGCCACCTCGCCGACGAAGATCGAGTCGCTCGGCGAACCGTACGGAGTCTTCACCGTGATCTCGGTCACATCGTCAAGGAACGAGTAGAAACCGGAACCGCCGATGACACCTATGTCCGCTTGTGCGTTGCTCGTCTCAGCCATGGCTGTCACCCTAGCGGCCGCGTCCGCGCCGCCGTGGTGGATGAGACGAAGAAGGCACGTGGCTCGCTCGGTCGCAGCCTCGGCATGGTGGAAACGCCCCACCGGTGGGCCTCCGTACCCCGCGGGTGGCGCGTGCCACTGTGGCCGGCCCCGGCCGGCCTCCCACGGCAAGCCCCGGACGCGACCCGGAGCCGGAAGGTCCCGGTCCCCGCCCCGGTGAGGGCGGGATGGCCGCGGTCCTCGCCCGGGTGGGGGCGGGATGGCCGCGGCCCCCGCCCGCTGGGGACGAGATGGGCGGCCCCCTCCACGCTGGGGGAGGGATGGCCGCGGCTCCCATCGGGAGGGGGCCGCTGTGCCCCGGGGTGGGTGCCGCTCCCCGGCCCGGGGTGAGGGCGCCCCTGTGCCCGGACCGAAGGCCTGGGGTTGGCGCCGGGCCGCCTGCCTCCTGCTCGCCCGGACCGACCGTCCGGGCCGGCGCTGGGGAGTCGGGGGACCTGCGCCCGCCGCGTCCTGCCCGCAGTCCCACGTCTGCGGCGAGACGGAAGCGGCGTCGGCCGACCGGCTCTGCGGCCGGTCGTTCGATCCGGGCAGGGACGGCCGGCCGGGTCAGGGGGCCGAGGTCGGGCGGGCCGGGACGTGCGGCCGGGTCCAGGGCTTGATGAGCGTGGGTACGGCTCGGCCCCCGTGCCCGGCAGAGGCGAGACGGGGGCCGGAGAAGCCGGAGGTCAGGCGGCGGACGAAGCGCTGCCGGACGAACTCGACGAGGACGAGGAGGAGGACGAGGACGACGTCGAGGATGACGACGACGAGGAGGAAGAAGACGACGAACCGCTGTCGCTCTTGGTCGTCGAGGACTTGGCCGGGCTGCTGCTGGACGAGGAGCCGCGACTGTCGTTCCGGTAGAAACCGGACCCCTTGAAAACGATGCCGACCGCCGAGAACACCTTCTTCAGGCGTCCCTTGCAGCTGGGGCACTCGGTCAGCGCCTCGTCGGTGAACTTCTGCACCGCCTCAAGGCCCTCGCCACATGCGGTGCACTGGTACTGATAGGTCGGCACTTGCTCCTCCTGGCACTCTCACTCGATGAGTGCTAACGACGCTCCATAGTGCAGTATTCCGGCCTGTCAGTCCACCGGGGCGGTCACACGGTGACCGACTCCACGTGCGGCCACCCGACCGGAGGAGGCCGGGGTGAGCCTCCGGCGGAGCGCCAGCAGCGTCACCAGGGCCAGTCCCGTACCGGCCAGCGGGACCAGGAAGCCCGCCTCCGCGCCGTGGTCGTCCGCCAGGCGGCCCGCGGCGGTCGCCGCCGCTGCCTGCCCCAGTGCCACCGCGCCGGTCAGCCAGGTGAACGCCTCCGTCCGGGCGGTCGCCGGCACCAGGGACTCCACGAGGGTGTACCCGGTGATCAGGGCTGGAGCGAGGCACAGCCCCACCAGGAGTCCCAGTGCGCCCAGCAGGAGCGCGGAGTGGGCCGCCCACAACGGAGCGGTGGCCAGGGTCAGCAGCGGATAGGCGATGAGCAGGCGCTGCTGGGGGCTGCGACGCCACATGATCGCGCCACTGGCGATACCCGCCAGCATGTTGCCGGTGGCGAAGATCCCGTAGAGGAGACCGTTGATCCCCGGCTGCCCGATTTCCTCGGTGAACGCCGTCAGGGAGACCTGCATGCCGCCGAAGACGGCTCCGATGCCGAGGAACGCGGCCACCAGCACCCGTACACCCGGGACGGCCAGCGCGGAACGGTCGCGACGGCCCGGTGCGGCACCGTGGGCGTCCAGGCCGTGACGGCCGGGGCGGGGTTGCGTGGCCCGCTGGGCGGCGAACAGCAACCCGCCGATCACGGTCAGCGTCGCCTCGGCGATCAGACCCGCGGCCGGATGCACCCCGGTGCACAGCGCGGTCGCCAGCACCGGGCCGACCACGAAGGTGAACTCGTCGGTCACCGACTCGAACGCCGTCGCGGTCGTCATCAGCGGCGACCCCTCCAGCCGGGCGGCCCAGCGGGCGCGCACCATGGGGCCGATCTGCGGCACCGAGGCACCGGCCGGCACCGCAGCCAGGCACAACGCCCACAGCGGAGCGTGCAGCAGCGCCAGAGTGGTCAGCAGGCTGACGGCCGTGGCATGCACCAATACGCCGGGCACCAGGACCGCGGCCTGCCCGAACCGGTCGGCGAGCTTGCCGGTCTGCGGCGCGCACAGCGCCATGGACACACCGGCGGTCGCGGAGACGGCACCCGCCGTACCGAAGGAACCGGTGGAGTGCTCGACGAGCAGCACGATGCCGATGGTGAGCATGGCGAACGGCTGCCGGGCCAGGAATCCGGTGGCGACGAAGCGCCATGCCCCATGGGTGCGCAGCAACTGCCCGTAGCCGGGGCGCCGCTCCTCCGCGGTGTCCCGGGAGGGCTTCCCCGGGGGGCCGCCGGGGCGTGCCGACGGGGCGCCGGACTCGTCCGCGCCGTCTCCGTGACCTGGACCGTTACCGCTGTTGTGCTGAGTGACCGTGGCTGCCACGGCCGGGCCTTTCCGCCGTCTGGTAGCGCACTCGCCAGGGATCACCGCCGGAGCGCGCCGAGAGCCGTCCTCTCGCGCGGGACCGTGGTAGATGCCGGACCGGTCGCCCTGGGCGGGGACCGCGGCCGCCGTGCGGTCGCGCCAGCTCTGCGTCAGACAGAGTTGGGTTGGTTATTGCCCGGATATGTTACCTGGTGGCCGAAGCCGTGAGACGGCCGGGGTGATCTCTCGCCCGGCCGACCCCACGCGACTCGGGCCCGGTGCGGTGGAGTGGCTTCGGGAGGCTCCGGCGGCGGTCGGGGCGGGGGCGCACCGGCCGGCATCGCCTGAGTGGGCGCGGTGGGGGCGTCGTACGCGGCGTTGCGGGGGCGGCGCTACGGGGGTCCGGGTGTGGTGCGGTGCGGTGGCACGGTCGTACGGGCCGGGCGGCCGACTCGGTCGTCGCTCCGCCCGTAGGGGTCCGATCGTGGTGTTGCCACCGGTTCCAGTGGTGCTCCGACCCGCGAGCGGGCGCGTTCACGGGTCGCCGGGCCCGGCCCGTACCGCCGCCGTGGTCGTACGGTCCCGTACCGCCGCTCGGCCGTACGTGTCCTGCGTACCGGCCCGGCCGGTACGCGGCCGTGTCGTCACCGAGGTGACCGTGGTCACCGACCGGCGCATCGGGCGGCGACCGGCCGATATGCACCGCGCGGGGACCGTCTCGACGTGCCGGCGGACGGAAGCGGTTCCCGGGCCGGGCGGTGTGTGCCCGGCCCGGGACCTGCGTCGGCCCACGTCTGCGGGGGGCCGGAGCCACCGGGTCCCGAGCCGGGGGCCGGGGTGCTCGGCCCGGGAGCGTGGCCCCACCGGGTCAAGCACCCGGCCCCCGGCCTCGGGTCAAGCACCGGCCCGGGGCCCGGCCGCGGGCCGACCACGCCCGAGCCGGACACTCCGCTGCGGCCAACCACGCCCGGGGGCTGGCCACCCGGACTCCGGGCCGAGCACCCGGCCCGGGGCCGTGCGACCCGAGCACCCGGCGCGGGGCCGTACGGCCCACCCGGCCACCCGGTGCCGGCCGTAGCGCCCGGGCGCCCGGCCCCGGCCCCGGCCCCAGTCCCCGTTTCGGTCCCGGTCCCGGTCCCGGCCTCGGCCCCGGCTATCCGGCGCGTCCGGGACGGCCGTGCCGGGAACTGCCGCTCCCGCCGCCGCTGCCACCGCCGGTCCGGTCTCCGTCAGCAGCCGCGCCACCGGTCCGGTCCGCGTCCGTCGCGCCGTCGGCCCGGGAGCTCCCGCTGTCGCTCGGGTTGTTGTTGCCGGTGGGGCCGTCTGCGGTGCCACCGGAAGGACCCCGGCCTTCGCCACCGGCGCCACGGCCCTTGCCGGACCGGCCGTGTCCGCCCTCGCCGGGCCGGCCGTGTCCGCCCCCGCCGATCCGGCCGCGTTCGCTCTCGCCCGACCGGCCGTGTTCGGTGCCACCGGACCGGCCGCGTTCGCCGGTACCGGTGAACGGGCCGGCGGCGCCGAGCCAGCCGGCGAGTTTGCCGCCCTGGGCGACGGCCCGGAGCCGGGACTCCGCCGCGTCCCGCACCGGGTCCGTGGTGACGACCAGCAGTTCGTCACCGCGCCGCAGGACCGTGGAGGGCAGCGGCACGAAGCTGTTGCCCTCGCGGACCACCAGGGTGACTGCGGCGCCGGCGGGCAGCCGCAGTTCACTCACCTCGACGCCGTGCATCCGGGACTCCGCGGGGATCGACACCGAGAGCAGGTGCCCCCGCAGCCGCTCCAGCGGCGCGGACTCGATGCCCAGGTCGGACGTGGCCTCGGAGTCGCCCAGCCGGAGCCGCCGGGCCACCCACGGCAGGGTCGGCCCCTGGATCACGGTGTAGACGATCACCAGCACGAAGACCACGTTGAAGATGCGCCGGCTGTCGGGGACGTCGCTCACCATGGGGATGGTGGCGAGCACGATGGGCACCGCGCCGCGCAGCCCGGCCCACGACAGCAGGACCTGTTCCTGCCACGGCATCCGGAACGGCAGCACGCTCACCACCACCGACAACGGCCGCGCCACCATGGTCAGCGCCAGCCCGACCACCACCGCGGGGACGATGTCGTCGCCCAGCTCGTGCGGGGTGACCAGCAGCCCGAGCAGGACGAACATGCCGATCTGGGCTATCCAGCCCAGCCCCTCGGCGAACCCGCGGGTGGCCGGCCAGTGCGGCAGACGGGAGTTCCCCATGATCAGCGAGGCGAGGTACACGGCGAGGAAGCCCGAGCCGTGCGCCAGCGCTCCGGAGGCGTACGCGACCACGGCGATGGCCATCACCGCGATCGGGTAGAGGCCGGAGGCGGGCAGTGCCACATGGCGCAGCCCGTACGCGCCCAGCCAGCCCACCGCGAGGCCGATCGCCGCTCCGATCGTCAGCTCCAGGGCGATCTCGCCGATCAGTACGTACCAGTGGTCGACCGGCCCGTGCGTGGAGAACGCCACCACCAGAATCACCACCGGGGCGTCGTTGAACCCCGATTCGGCCTCCAGGGCGCCCGTCAGGCGTTTGGGCAGCGGGACTTTGCGGAGCACCGAGAAGACCGCCGCGGCGTCCGTGGAGGACACCACCGCGCCGACGATCAGCGACTGTTTCCAGTCGAGTCCCACCAGGTAGTGGGCCGCCGCCGCGGTGACCCCCACGCTCACCGCGATGCCGACGGTGGCGAGCATTCCGGCTATCGGCAGGGCCGGCTTGATGTCCCGCCATTTGGTTCCCAGGCCACCCTCGGCCAGGATCACCACGAGCGCGGCGTAGCCGATGACCTGGGTCATCTCCGCGTCGTCGAAGGAGATGCCGAGGCCGTCCTGGCCCATGGCCACGCCGATGCCGAGGTAGATGAGCAGGGTCGGGAGCCCGCTGCGGGTGGAGACGCGTACCGCCGCCACGGCGATCAGCAGCACCAGCGAGCAGAGCAACAGAAGTTCGTTCAGGTGGTGGACAGTCAGGGGCCGGGCCTTTCTCGTGTGCGCTCAGGGTTGATCACGGGTTGTCTCGGCGCTTGCGGGCGGGTGGGTGCGACGTGGCAGCCGAAACGTTCCTCCGGCTCCCGCCACGGTTTCCGGTGCCGCACCACGGTTTCCGATGCCGCCTCGGTCTCCGGCTTCCGTCGCGGCGTCCGGCTCCCGCTTCGGTCTCCGTCTCCCGCCACGGTCTCCGTCTCCCGCCGCGGACTCCGGCTGCCGTCACAGCCTCCGCCTCCGGTCGTTCTCCGTTCTGTTCGGCCTCCTCCACTCTCCGGGCATCCTCCGTTCCGGGAGCGTCTCCGCTCCCCGCGTCCGGCCATCGGGCCGCCACAGGGCCGCCACAGGGCCGCCACCGGGCGGACGCCGGCCGGGCCCGGGGCGTCCGCCGCCGCGCGAAGGGCCGTCGGCCCCGGGGCCGGGTGGCTCCCCGGTTCCCTCCGTCCGCTTCGCCGCCGGTTCCGTCTCCGTGGTCTCGCGTACACGGAGGCGTCCTCGGCATCCCGGATGCGACGGGGCTTCCCCCACCGCGCCCGTGAATCGCCTTTCCGCGCTGGATATTTATGGCGTACACCCCGGAATGTCCGTTCCGGTTGTTCGGAACCGCACTCCGAAACTTCATTGCCTTGCCTAACATTTTACGGGTTCTTGACGCCAGTCCCATCCGATGGCGGCCCCGGTCCGTCCGCGAGGGAAGACTCCGCGTAAGGGTGGCCCCGGCGCTGCGCCTATGGTTGCTCCAGCACTCCAGGACCACCCTGCCCTCGAAGGACAGCGATGCCCGCCAACCAAAACGGCCCTTCTCGGAAGAAGAAGGGCCGACGTGCCCGCTTGATCGTGATCGCAGTCGTGCTGCTGCTCGTGGCGGGCGTCGGATACGGCACCTACTGGAGCGTCAGCACGGTGCGTGCCTCGTTCCCGGAGACCACCGGCTCCCTCCAGCTCAAGGGCCTGTCCGGACCGGTCCAGGTGAAGCGTGACGGCTACGGCATCCCGCAGATCTACGCCGACACCCCGGAGGACCTGTTCCGCGCCCAGGGCTACGTGCAGGCCCAGGACCGCTTCTGGGAGATGGACGTACGCCGCCACATGACCGCCGGCCGGCTGTCGGAGATGTTCGGCAAGGACCAGGTGGAGAACGACGCCTTCCTCCGCACCCTGGGCTGGCGGCGGATCGCGCAGCAGGAGTACGACACCAAGCTGTCGGCGGAGACGAAGAAGTACCTGCAGGCGTACTCCGACGGCGTCAACGCGTACCTCGACGACCACCAGGGCAAGGAGTTGTCGGTCGAGTACGCGGCCATGGAGTTCGTCAACGACTACAAGCCCGAGAAGTGGACCCCGGTCGACTCGGTCGCCTGGCTGAAGGCGATGGCCTGGGACCTGCGCGCCAACATGCGGGACGAGATCGACCGCGCGCTGTCCTCCAGTCGGCTCAGCAAGAAGCAGATCGAGGAGCTGTACCCGCCGTACCCCTACGAGCGGAACAAGCCCATCGTCGACGGCGGCGCGGTCGATCCGATCACCGAGGAGTTCGACCCGGCCGCCACGCCCCCCGCCTCCGGCAGCGAGACGCCCGGCGGCACCGGCACCGGCACCCCCGGCGGCACGGGCACCGGCACCCCCGACGGCACCGGCACCGGTACGGGCACGGGCACGCCCGGCGGCACCGGCACCGGCACCCCCGGCGGTACGGGCACCGGCACGGGCACGGGGACGCAGGGCACGGGCACCGCCGGCACCGGCACGCAGGGGACCGGCACCGGCACCCCGGCCGGCTCCACCCAGGGCCTGCAGACCCAGCTCAGCTCGCTCTCCCGCACCGTGGAGGACATCCCGGCGCTGCTCGGCCCCAACGGGTCCGGCATCGGCTCCAACTCGTGGGTGGTCTCCGGGGAGCACACCACCACCGGCAAGCCGTTGCTCGCCAACGACCCGCACCTGGCCCCGCAGCTGCCCTCGGTCTGGTACCAGATGGGCCTGCACTGCAACCGGGTGGACACCGCCTGCCCGTACGACGTGGCCGGCTACACCTTCGCCGGCATGCCGGGCGTGGTGATAGGCCACAACGCCAAGATCGCCTGGGGCATGACCAACCTGGGCGCGGACGTCTCCGACCTGTACCTGGAGAAGGTCACCGCGGACAGCTACCTGTACGACGGCAAGCAGGTCCCGTTCACCACCCGCAAGGAGACCATCAAGGTCGCGGAGGACAAGAGCCGTACGATCACCGTCCGCACCACCAAGGACGGCCGTCCGGTGATCTCCGACCGGGACGACGCGCTCGACGACGAGCTGGACAAGGTGGGCGAGAACGCGCCCGTCGGCAACCTCGCCCCGGACCGCGGGGACGGTTACGCGGTCTCCCTGCGCTGGACCGCCCTGGAACCCTCCAGGACCATGGACGCGCTGTTCGACCTCAACGCGGCCCAGGACTTCACCCAGTTCCGCAAGGCCGCCGCCGACTTCGCCGTTCCGGCGCAGAACATGATCTACGCCGACACCGACGGCAACATCGGCTACCAGGCGCCGGGCCGTATCCCGGTCCGCGGCAAGGGCGACGGTCGCTACCCGGCCCCCGGCTGGGACCCGGAGTACCGCTGGCAGGGCTTCATCCCGCAGTCCGCGCTGCCCTGGGAGAAGAACCCCGAGCGCGGCTACATCGTCACCGCCAACCAGGCCGTGGTGGACGACAAGTACCGCTACCGGCTCACCGACGACTGGGGCTACGGCGCCCGCAGCCAGCGGATCAACGACCTCATCGAGTCGAAGATCAAGGACGGCGGGAAGATCTCGACCGACGACATGCAGAGCATGCAGATGGACAACAGCAGCGAGATCGCCGAGCTGCTCACGCCCTACCTGCTGAAGATCGACATCAAGGACGGCTACGTCCGCGAGGCGCAGCAGCTGCTGGAGGGCTGGGACTACACCCAGGACTCCGACTCGGCCGCCGCCGCCTACTTCAACGCCGTCTGGCGCAACACCCTGATGCTCGCCTTCGGCAACAAGCTCCCCAAGGAGCTGCGGGTCGAGGGGCAGTGCCTGCGGGTGCGGCCGGCCGACGACTCGGGCCCGGTGGAGGACCTGGACGGCAACACCCGCACGGTCCGCGAGTGCGGCCAGCGGAGCCGGTCCTCGGCCCAGCCGGACGGCGGCGACCGCTGGTACGAGGTGGTGCGCAACATCCTCGACGAGCCGAAGAACAACTGGTGGAAGACGTCCGGCACCTCCACCAACCCCGGCGCCACCAACCGCGACGAGCTGCTCGCCCGGGCCATGAAGGACGCCCGCTACGAGCTGACCGCCAAGCTGGGCAAGGACGTCGACAGCTGGAGCTGGGGCCGGCTGCACCGGCTGACCCTGAAGAACCAGACCCTCGGCAAGGAGGGCCCCGGCTACATCCAGTGGCTGCTCAACCGGGGTCCGTGGAACCTCGGCGGCGGTGAGGCGGCGGTGAACGCCACCGGCTGGAACGCGGCCGGCGGCTACGAGGTCTCCTGGGTGCCGTCGATGCGGATGGTGGTCAACCTCCAGGACCTGGACAAGTCCCGCTGGATCAACCTCACCGGGGCGTCCGGCCACGCCTTCCACGACCACTACACCGACCAGACCGACAAGTGGGCCAAGGGTGAGCTGCTGCCCTGGTCGTTCAGCCGGCGGGCGGTCGACAAGTCCACCGAGGACGAGCTGGCTCTCACCCCGTGAGCCGCGGTCCGCGCGGCGGCCGGACGCCGCCGTGCGGACCCGCTGCCGCGTGCGGACCCGATTCCGGCCCCGCCCGCAGGAACCACACGGTTCCGGCGGCGGGGCCGAGGGCCGTATCCGCGGCCGTGCGCCGCCGCGTCCGCGCCCGGCCGCCCGTACCCCCCGCCCTGGGCCACCCCCGCCCTCGGCCACCCCGCCCCCCGGCCGTATCCCCTCTGTCAGCCTCCGGGACGCCCGCACCCACGCCCTGCGTCCACCCCTGGCCGCCGCCCCGGGCCCCGGACGCGCCCGTACCGGGCTCTCCGTCCCTCCCACCGGCCCCCCAGCCGCCCGTACCGGCGCCCCCGGCCGCCCAGCCCGCCCGTACCGCCGCCTCTGCGACCCCCTGCCCGCAGCCCGAGCCCCCCCACCCATCCGCCGCCGCTGCCACCCTGGCCCGCACCCGTGCCCGGCTACCCGTGCCCGCGCTGCGGCCCGTCCCGCCGTCAGCCCGCGGCGGGGAAGCGGTGGACGCCCGAGGGGGTCACCGCGGCCCGTACCGGGCGGTCGTGCGCCTCGGCGGGGACCCGGTCCAGCAGTTCGCCGTCGTGGAGCAGCACCACCAGGGCGGGGGCCGCGCCCGCCGCGTCCAGCCGGGCCAGCACCCGGTCGTAGCTGCCACCGCCGCGGCCCAACCGCAGTCCGGTGCGGTCCACCGCCAGGCCGGGCAGCAGCACGGTGTCCGCGGTGAGCACCGCGTCCGGACCCAGCCGCTCGCCGGTGGGCTCCAGCAGCCCCCGGGAGGCGCGGGCGAGGGTGCCGGGGCCCCGGTGGACGGCCCAGTCCAGGTCGTTGTCGGGCAGCAGCACCGGCAGCAGCACGCGGACGCCCCGGGCGCGCAGCTCCTCCAGCAGGGCCCGGGTGCCCGGTTCGCGGCCGACCGAGACGTAGGCGGCGACCGTCCGGGCCGAGGCCAGCTCCGGCAGGGCCAGCGCGTGACGGGTCACAGCCGCCTCCGCCGCCGTGACGTCATCTGCTGTCAACCCGGCCCTTACCGAGAGGAGACGTTTCCGCAAAGCTTCCTTACTAGCCTCAGGACTGATCATCGGGACGCACATATCTCCTGTCTCGTGTCATATCCACTGAACCCTCGTCATTCGGTCAAAGCCACCGGATAAGGTTCAGGACATGACTGAATCGCGTACTCGGATCAG
Source organism: Streptomyces pactum (assembly GCF_016031615.1). Lineage (GTDB taxonomy): Bacteria > Actinomycetota > Actinomycetes > Streptomycetales > Streptomycetaceae > Streptomyces > Streptomyces pactus. The sequence continues at coordinate 2,748,556 of NZ_JACYXC010000001.1, read as the reverse complement.
CAAGGCTGTCATTCCCGCAGCGGGACTCGGCACCCGCTTCCTCCCCGCGACGAAGGCCACTCCCAAGGAGATGCTGCCGGTCGTCGACAAGCCGGCGATCCAGTACGTGGTGGAGGAGGCCGTCCACGCGGGGCTCTCGGACGTCCTGATGATCACCGGCCGCAACAAGCGCCCGCTGGAGGACCACTTCGACCGCAACTACGAGCTGGAGGAGCTGCTCGCCCGGAAGGGCGACGCCACCCGGCTCGCCCGTGTCCAGGAGTCCAGCGACCTCGCCACCATGCACTACGTCCGGCAGGGCGACCCGCGCGGACTGGGGCACGCGGTGCTCTGCGCGGCGCCGCACGTGGGCGACCAGCCGTTCGCGGTGCTGCTGGGCGACGACCTGATCGACGCCCGGGACCCGCTGCTCTCCCGGATGGTGGAGGTCCAGGAGCAGCACGGCGGCAGCGTGATCGCGCTGATGGAGGTGGACCCGTCGCAGATCCACCTGTACGGCTGCGCCGCCGTCAAGCCGACCTTCGACGACGGGGTGGTCCAGGTCAGCGGGCTGGTGGAGAAGCCCGAGCCGGCCGACGCCCCCAGCAACTACGCGGTCATCGGCCGCTACGTGCTCGACCCGTCGATCTTCGGGGTGCTCCGCGAGACCCGGCCCGGCCGCGGCGGCGAGATCCAGCTGACCGACGCCCTCCAGGCGCTGGCCGAGAATCCGGACCTCGGCGGCCCGGTGCACGGCGTCGTCTTCAAGGGCCGCCGGTACGACACCGGAGACCGCGGCGATTACCTGCGTGCCATTGTCAGACTCGCGTGCGAACGTGAAGATCTGGGTCCGGACTTCCGGGCCTGGCTCCGGAGTTTCGTAGACGAGGAGATGTAGCGCGTTGAGCAGCACCGCGGCGCAGGCCGCCGACCACGGACCGGGGGCCGGCCACGGCCCGGGCACGACGGGCTGCGACGCCGCGGTACCGCGCACCCAGGGGGCCGGCGGCCCCGGAACCCGGGGGACGGCCCGGTCCGGCGGTGCCGGCCGCGGTGCGCAGGACGCGGACCGCCTGTGGCCGGTGGCCGACCACCTGGACGACATCCTCGGCAAGATCCGCCCGCTGGAGCCGATCGAGCTGCCGCTGCTGGAGGCGCAGGGCTGTGTGCTCGTCGAGGACGTCACCGTCCCCGTCGCGCTGCCGCCCTTCGACAACAGCTCCATGGACGGCTACGCGGTCCGCACCGCCGACGTCGCGGCGGCGAGCGAGCGGGAGCCGGCGGTGCTCACGGTGATCGGCGACGTCGCGGCGGGCAGCGGCGAGCCGCCCGCGGTGGGGCCGGGCGAGGCCGCCCGCATCATGACCGGCGCCCCGCTGCCGCCGGGCGCCGAGGCCGTGGTGCCGGTGGAGTGGACCGACGGAGGCACCGGCGGGGGGCCCGCCACCGCGATGCGCGCGCACAGCGCCGCCCCCGAGGGCGCCACCGGCCGGGTGCGGGTGCACCGCCCGGTCGCGGCCGGTGCCCATGTGCGCGCCCGGGGCAGCGACGTCGGGGCCGGGGAGCTCGCGCTGCGCGCCGGCACGGTCCTGGGCCCGCCGCAGATCGCGCTGCTGGCCGCGATCGGCCGCGCCACGGTGACGGTCCGGCCGCGGCCGCGGGTGGTGGTGATGTCCACCGGCAGTGAGCTGGTGCCGCCCGGCGAGGCGCTCGCGCCGGGCCGCATCCACGACTCCAACAGCTTCCAGCTCACCGCCGCCGCCCGGGAGGCGGGCGCCATCGCCTACCGGGCCGGGGCGGTGGCGGACGACGCCGCCACGCTCCGGGCGGCCGTGGAGGACCAGCTGATCCGCGCGGACGCCATCGTCACCAGCGGCGGGGTCAGCGTCGGCGCGTACGACGTGGTCAAGGAGGCGCTCGGCGGCGACGTGGAGTTCCGGAAGGTCGCCATGCAGCCCGGCAAGCCGCAGGGGTTCGGGCGGATCGGCCCGGACCGCGTGCCGCTGCTGGCGCTCCCGGGGAACCCGGTCAGCGCGTACGTCTCCTTCGAGCTCTTCGTCCGCCCGGTGATCCGCACCCTGATGGGCCTGCCGGACGTGCACCGCACCACCCGGCGGGCGGTGTGCGCCGAGGCCGTCACCTCCTCCCCGCGGGGCCGGCGGCAGTTCCTGCGCGGCCGGTACGAGCCCGCGGCGGTGCCCGGTGAGCCGGGCACCGTCACCCCCGTGGGCGGTGCCGGATCGCACCTGGTGGCGGCGCTCGCGCAGGCCAACGCCCTGATCGTGGTGGACGAGGACACCACCGCGGTGGCCGCCGGCGCGGAGGTGGACGTGGTGCTGCTGACCTGACCCGCCCGGGTGTCCCGCTCCGCGCGGGGACACTCGGCGACCCCGCCCCGGGGCACTGCGGGTACGGTGACGTACCACAACGAGCCATGGGGCCCGACCGGGAGAACGATGAGCAGCGCGCAGGACCATCTCACCCACCTCGACCACGCCGGCGCGGCGCGGATGGTCGATGTCTCCGCCAAGGACGTCACCACCCGCACCGCCCGTGCCTCCGGGCGCGTGCTGGTCTCGCCCCGCGTGGTGGAGCTGCTGCGGGGGGAGGGGGTGCCCAAGGGCGACGCCCTCGCCACCGCACGGATCGCCGGGATCATGGGGGCCAAGCGCACCCCGGACCTGATCCCGCTCTGCCACCCGCTGGCGGTCTCCGGGGTGACGGTGGACCTGACCGTCGCCGACGAGGCGGTGGAGATCACCGCCACCGTGCGGACCACCGACCGCACCGGGGTGGAGATGGAGGCGCTGACCGCGGTCACCGTCGCCGCCCTCACCGTGATCGACATGGTCAAGGCGGTGGACAAGGGCGCCCGGATCACGGACGTACGGGTGGAGGAGAAGACCGGCGGCAAGTCCGGCGACTGGAGCCGGGAATGACGTCCCGGCCGGCGCCCGGGCCGGGGTACCGCGCGCTGGTGGTGACCGCCTCCAACCGCGCCGCCGCCGGGGTGTACGAGGACCGGGGCGGACCGCTGATCGCGGCGGGGCTGACCGCGCTCGGCTTCACCGTGGACGGCCCCCGGGTGGTGCCGGACGGCGATCCGGTGGAGGCGGCGCTGCGCGAGGCGGTGGCCGGCGGGTACGACGCCGTGGTCACCACCGGCGGCACCGGCGTCTCGCCCACCGACCGCACCCCCGAGGCCACCCGCCGGGTGATCGACTACGAGATCCCCGGCATCGCCGAGGCCATCCGGGCCGAGGGCCTGGCCAAGGTGCCCACCGCCGCGCTCTCCCGGGGCCTGGCCGGCGTGGCCGGGACCACCCTGATCGTCAATCTGCCCGGGTCCACCGGCGGCGTCCGGGACGGCCTGGCCGTCCTGGGCCGGCTGCTGGTGCACGCCGTGGACCAGCTCCGCGGCGGTGACCACCCAAGACCCGCCGGTCCGCACGGGAGCCCCAGCTGAACGCCTTCTGGCCGGTGGAGCTGGCGGACGGCGACACGGTCCTCCGCCCGATAAGGCTGCGCGACCACAAGGCGTGGCGCGAGGTGAACCAGCGCAACCGGGAGTGGCTGCGCCCGTGGGAGGCGACCATCCCGCCGACCCTGCCGGGCGGTCCGGTCATCCACCGGCCCACCTACCGGCAGATGGTGCGCCACCTGCGGTCCGAGGCCCACGCGGGGCGGATGCTGCCGTTCGTCATCGAGTACCGGGGGCGGCTGGCCGGGCAGCTGACCGTCGCCGGGATCACCTGGGGGTCGATGTGTTCGGGCCACATCGGCTACTGGGTGGACGAGGCGGTGGCGGGCCGCGGGGTCATGCCGACCGCCGTGGCGCTCACCGTGGACCACTGCTTCCGCGCCGTCGGGCTGCACCGGATCGAGGTGTGCATCCGGCCGGAGAACGGGCCGAGCCGCCGGGTGGTGGAGAAACTCGGATTCCGCGAGGAAGGGCTGCGGCCCCGTTATCTGCACATCGACGGCGCCTGGCGGGACCATCTGGTCTACGCGCTGACCGCGGAGGAGGTGCCGGAGGGGATGCTCGCCCGCTGGCACCGGATGCGACCGGGAGCTTCCCAGAAATAAAAAATGTGTTCGAAATTGCTCACCAATTGAACACACTTGCCGACTGCTGATCTCAACAATCACAAAAAATGTTCGAGATATCAGCCAGATCGTGCGACACACCGCGCCAATTGGCCGATTGCCTCACGGAAACCCCTCTACCGTGTGAGCGTGAGCAGCAGTGGCCTCATCTACGCAGTCATCGTCGGGGCCTGGGCCGCCTACCTGGTGCCCATGTGGCTCCGTAGGCAGGACGAGCTCAACGAGGCCCGTCCGACGGAGCGCTTCAGCACCGCCATCCGGCTCCTGTCCGGACGGGCGGGGATGGAGCGCCGTTACGCCAAGGACCTCCAGGCGCGGGCGGCCGAGGACCCGGCCGGCCCCGACGACGGGACGGCCCCCGCGGACCACCGGGGGGTGCACGACCCGGACGCCCTGACCGATGTGGTGGACGTCCGGGCCTTCGTCGAACCCCCCGACCCCGATGACGTGCCGGGCAGCACGGTGATCGACCCCGCCGGTCCGGCCGCCCGGGACACCGGCCGGCCCGTGCCGCCCGCGGTGCCCTCGCCGCTCGAACGCAGCCGGCGCGCCAAGGTGCTGGCCCGCCGCCGGCGCACCACGGTGGTGCTCTTCCTCGCCTTCACCGTCGGCGCGGTGGTCGCCGCGGTCGGCGGGGTGGCGTTCCTGTGGGCCCCGGGCATCCCGGCCGTCCTGCTGAGCGCGTACATCGTCCATCTGCGGGCCCAGGAGCGCCGCCGCTTCGCCTTCACCATGGACCAGCGCCGCGCGGAGCTGGCCGCCCAGCAGCTGCGGGAGCGGGCACTGCGGTCCCGCTCGGCGGCCGGCGGCCCCGGCGGCACACCGGCGGGCCCGGCGCCGGCCCGCGCCGAGCAGGCCGACCCCGGTGCGCGGGAGCACGCCACCGGCGGACGCCGCACCGACCACGCCACCGGGGGCCGTCGCACGGACCACGCCACCGGGGGCCGCCGCACCGGGTACGCCGACGGGGGCGAGGGCCGCGCGGCCGGCGCCGACCGCCCGGCCCCCCGTCCGGACCGCGCCGCGGCCGCCGAGCGGCCGGGCCAGGCTGGCCCCGCCCGGGCCGACCACCGCGCCCCGGCGCACCGGACCCCGGCCCCGGCGGACCGCCGCGCCGCCGACCGCCACCCGGCCCCGGAGCACCCGGGACCGGCCCCCCGCGACCGGCAGCCCGACCGTGCCGCCCAGGGTGCCGCCGCGGCGGCCGAGGCGGCGGCCGCCGCGCACGCCGCCGACCGCCGCGCCCTGGTGGAGCAGACCGACCACGCCGAGTGGGTGGACCAGCAGCGGGACCGGGGGCCGGCGGCGGGCGGCAGCTGGGACCCGGTGCCGGTGCCGCTGCCCACCTATGTGACCGCGCCGGTGGCCCCGCGCGCCCAGGGCAACGTGGATCTGGACGCCGCGGACGCCTGGAGTTCCGCCCGGTCCGGCACCGCCGGGCCCGCCGAGCAGTCCACCGGCTCCCGCGAGGTCTCCCCGCGCCCCCGGCCGGCCGCCCCGCCCCCGCCGCCCCCCGCGAGCGCGGCCGCACCCCCGCTCTTCGACCAGTACGCCGACGAAGACCGGCCGCGCGCCGCCAACGAGTGAGGCGGACGCGCTGCGCTTGGGCGCGGGGCGGGAGCGGGTCGGGGGAGCCGGGACCAGGAGCCGGGCCGGGGACGCGGGCGCGGCGGCCGGGGGTGCGGCCACACCACCGACCAGCGGCGGAGCGGATTTCCGAGTACCCGGATGGGGATGCTAGAGTTTCACTCGTTGCAAGGGCCTGTGGCGCAGTCCGGTAGCGCACCTCGTTCGCATCGAGGGGGCCAGGGGTTCAAATCCCCTCAGGTCCACCGCAACAACCACCGCAGGGTGGTTGACGAGATCCCGCTCGGTTCATCGAACCGGCGGGATCTCGGCGTTTCGGGGGAGATTCACCTCCCCGGCACGTGCGCCTTCCCGGGGAGGCCGGATTCTCGGGTGAGACCCGGACTTCCGGGCGGGCATCTGGCGGGTGGGCAAGGCCCCGCCGGGCGGCCTGCTCGACCGGTGGACGAAGGGGCGGGCGTCAACGCCCGCCTGTACGCCCGCCCGCGCCCGGGGCTGCCCATGTCTCTGCCCCCGCCCCCTGCCCGGCCCCCGCCCCTGCCCGGCCCCGCCTGTGCCTGGACCCGCGTCCGGCGCCGCCGTCCGGCCCAGCACCGTCCTGCCGACCCGGCCCGGCGTCCGTTCGTCCGCCGCTCGGCGGGCCGCCTGTTCGTCCACGGGCGGGCGGGTACCGGGCGGGGGCCGGCACCGTGCCGCGGGCCGGCGCCGTGCCGCGGGCCGGCGCCGTGCCGCGCCGAAACCGCCTGTCCGCGCCCAGGGGTGACGTCAGGTCAGGGTGCGCGGACGGTGCCGCCCCGGGGGCGGCTCGGGTAGGGTGAGCGACCTCAGCAGTGGAGTGACCGGAGGAGGTGAGAGCGATTACCGCTGTGTCAGGCAGGGCGCTCCCTCCCCGAACCGTTGCGGTCCCGACGACCTAGGTGACCGCGGGAGCCCCCATCGGCATCCCGAAAGGCTCCCATGTCGGTCTTCTCCTTCCCCTCTTCCGCCGCTGCCGTCTCCCCGCGGGACGCCGGCGCCGTCGCTCCGGGTCGCCCCGGCGCGGATCCCTCCGCCCACTGCGCCGCCGCCGCTCCCGGTGGCCCGGACGGTGCCGTCCCCGCCGGGCCCGGTCCCCGTCCCGCCGAGGACCCGGTCGTCGGCCGGCTCCGCGCCGCCGGGTGCGTCTTCGCCGAGGACGAGGCGCGCCTGCTGCGGGCCCAGGCGCGCTCGGCCGCCGAACTCGCCGCGCTGGTGGAGCGGCGGGTCACCGGGGTCCCGCTGGAACAGGTCCTGGGCTGGGCGGAGTTCTGCGGCCTGCGGATCGCCGTGGAACCCGGCGTCTTCGTGCCCCGGCGCCGTACCGAGTTCCTGGCGCGGCGGGCCGTGGAGCTGGCGGGGCGGGCGTCCGCGCGGGACGCCGGAACGGACCCCGTGGTGGTCGACCTGTGCTGCGGTACCGGGGCGGTGGGCGCCGTGCTCGCCGCCGAGGTGCCCCGGGCCCGGCTGTACGCGGCGGACGTCGACGCCGCCGCGGTCCGCTGCGCCCGCCGCAACGTCCCGGCGGGCGCCCGGGTGTACCGGGGCGATCTCTACCGGCCGTTGCCGCCGGAGCTGCGCGGGCGGGTGGACGTCCTGGTCGCCAACGCGCCCTACGTCCCCACCGAGCAGATCGCGCTGCTGCCGCCGGAGGCCCGGGACCACGAACCCCGGGTGGCGCTGGACGGCGGCGCGGACGGCCTGGCGGTACAGCGGCGGGTGACCGCGGGGGCGCCGGGGTGGCTGGCACCCGGCGGCCGCCTGCTGGTCGAGACGAGCGAACGGCAGGCCCCGCGCACCGCTGCGGAGGTGGCCCGGGCCGGTCTCGTACCCCAGGTGGTCAGCTGCGAGGAGCTGTACGCCACGGTGGTGATCGGCACCCGCCCGGGCCGGGGAGACTAGACGCGCGGGGCGCTCCCGGCGGCCCGCCGGTCGGGCAGCGGGACCGGCCGGTCCAGCGCCTTGCCCATGCAGCGGCTGCTCTCGTAGTCGCGGTACAGACCGAACTTGGTCACCGGCACGTAGCCGCTGGAGGCGTAGAGCGCGATCGCCTCGGGCTGCTTGGTGCCGGTCTCCAGCACCATCCGGATCCGCCCGGCGGCCCGGGCGCTCGCCTCCAGCTCGGCGAGGACGCGGCGCGCCAGGCCGAGCCCGCGGGCCTCGGGGATGACGTACATGCGCTTCAGCTCGGCGTCGCCGTCCGCGTAGCCCTCGTCGTTCGCCTCCTGCGCACGCCAGCCGCCGGAGGCGACCGGGCGGCCCTGCTCGTCGTAGACGAGCAGGTACAGGCCCCGGGGCGGGTCGAACTGGTCCGGGTCGAGCGGGGTGAGGTCCCCCTCGCCGTACCGCTCGGCGTACTCCAGCTGTACCCGGTCGTTGAGCGCGACGGCATCGGGATGGTCGAAACGAACGCGGCGAATCTCCATTCCCTGGATCGTACGGGTGTCCGGCCCGGAGGAACCATCGGGTGCCGGATGCCGGTATCGTGCCGGAATGCTCTCCTCCACCACCGTGACCACTGTGAACGTGAACGGGCTGCGGGCCGCCGCCCAGAAGGGCTTCCCGGCCTGGCTGGCCGGTACCGAGGCCGACGTCGTCTGCCTCCAGGAGGTGCGGGCGGAACCCCACCAGCTGACCGACGGGATCCGGGAGCCGGAGGGCTGGTACACCGTGCACGCGCCGGCCGCGGCGAAGGGGCGGGCGGGGGTGTCGCTGTACGCCCGGCGGGAGCCGGAGGCGGTGCGCATCGGGTTCGGTTCGGCGGAGTTCGACGGCAGCGGCCGGTACGCCGAGATCGACCTGCCCGGCCTCACCGTGGCCAGCCTCTACCTGCCCTCCGGGGAGGTGGGGACCGCGCGGCAGGAGGAGAAGCTGCGCTTCATGGCGGAGTTCCTGCCCTACCTCAAGGAGCTGCGCGAGCGGGCCGCCGCGGCGGGGCGGGAGGTCCTGGTGTGCGGCGACTGGAACATCGCCCACCGGGAGGCGGACCTGAAGAACTGGAAGGCCAACCGGAAGAACTCCGGCTTCCTCCCGGAGGAGCGGGAGTGGCTCTCCCGGGTCTTCGACGAGGCGGCGTACGTGGACGTGGTCCGGGCGCTCCACCCGGACGTCGAGGGCCCGTACTCCTGGTGGTCCTACCGGGGCAAGGCGTTCGACAACGACTCCGGCTGGCGCATCGACTACCACGTGGCCACCCCCGGCCTGGCCCGGCGCGCGCTGAAGGCGGTCGTGGAGCGGGCGCCCTCCTACGACCTGCGCTGGTCCGACCACGCCCCGGTGACGGTCAGCTACGCCCCGGCGCGGTGAGCCGGCAGCCCGGTCCGGCCGGCGGGCCGGTGTCCGGCCGCGGGGGTGGGACCGCGTCCCCGGCGCACGGCTGAGGCGGCGCGTACGCCCCGGTACCGGGTGCGTCCCCGTACCGGTCAGTGCCCGGACGCCTCCGCACCGCCCCTGCCGGGTACGCCCCGGCACCGCCCGTGCCCGGTACGCCTCCATGCCGGGTGCGCCCGCCCGAGGCGCGCCCCGGCGCGGTGCGCCGGCACGCGCCGCCTCCGCCGTCCACGTCCCCGTGACGGGTCCGCCCGGCCGGTGCCGGCGGTACGGCGTGGGCGTCCTGAGCGGTCGGTGCGGCGCGCCCGGCCGCCGCCCGGCGCGGTCCCGTCCGGTTACGCGGCCCCGTCCGGCGCGGCCCCCGCCGGGCCCGGTCCCGGTCCCGGTTCCTGCGCCTCGTCCGGCACCCCGCCTCCGGTGGAGGCCGCCCCGTCCGCGGCGGCCGGGGCGGACCCGGCTGCGGCCGGGGGCGGGCCGGTGCGTTCGCCGAGGGTGGTGTCCAGCTCGGCGCGTATTCGCCGGTCCATCGCCATGGACAGCTCGGCGTCCACCACGCTCTTGGCGATCGACCGCAGCCGCTCCACGGTCCCGGTAAGGCGGGCGGCCTCCGCCGCGTCCGGTGGGCCGCCGTGGTGCTCCGGGGCCAGGACATGGGCGCGGATCAGGTCGGTGAAGGTGGCGGCGATGGTGTCCACCTGGACGCGCAGCTCCCGGGCCGCCTCCAGCACGGCGGCCAGCGGGATGCCGCCCTGCACCAGGGCGCTGGACGCCTCCAGCAGGCGGCGGCTGACGTGCACGATCTCGTCGCCGTCCACCGCGAGGTAACCCAGGTCCAGCGAGGCGGTCAGGTTCTCCGGGGTGACCTCGCCCTCGAAGTGGTCGGCGAGCTCCTCGGGGGTGAGCCGGACCGGCGTCTCCTCGGACCACGGCACGGCCAGGGCGCTCTCCAGCCCGAGCAGCTCGCCCACGTCCCGGCCGCTCTCGAAGGCGGCCACCAGGTCGGCGATGCCGCCCAGCGTGTGGCCGCGCTCCAGCAGCGCGCCGATGGTGCGCAGCCGGGCCAGGTGGTGCTCGTTGTACCAGGCGATGCGGCCCTCCCGGCGCGGCGGCGGGATGAGCTTGCGCTCCCGGTAGAAGCGCAGGGTGCGGACGGTGATCCCGGCCTCCTTGGCCAGCTCCGCCATCCGGTACTCCCGCACCGGGGGACCGGTGCGGCCGGGGCCCTTGGCGGGCACCTCCGCACCCCTCTCCCGCTGCGCCTGATCACTGTTCGCCACGCCAGCAGCCTATGCGGCCGGGGCACCGGCGGCCGGGTGCAACCGTCGGTAACTTCTCCCCGCCCGCCCCCTACCGTTCAGTAGATCCCTGTCCTACGCTCCCATCGTGCCAGTGATTGCTGGCATGGTTCGGCGCCGGGCGATCCGGCGCCCCACGGGACCGGAAAGGCGGCGGCATGGCCGAGCTGACGCGTGAACATGTGCGGGTGGCGGTGATCGGAACCGGATTCGGCGGCCTGGGCGCCGCCGTCCGGCTGCGCCGCGAGGGGGTCACCGACTTCGTGGTGCTGGAACGGGCCGGCGCGGTCGGCGGCACCTGGCGCGACAACACCTATCCGGGGTGCGCCTGCGACGTCCCCTCGCACCTGTACTCCTTCTCCTTCGCGCCCAACCCCCGGTGGCCCCGGAACTTCTCCGGGCAGCCGCACATCCGGGACTACCTGGAGCACGTCACCGACACCTACGGGCTGCGCCCGCACATCCGGTTCGACTCCGAGGTGCTCGCCGCCCGCTGGGACACCGAGGCGCTGCACTGGGAGATCACCACCACCCGCCAGACGCTCACCGCCGACCTGCTGGTCTCGGCCGGCGGACCGCTGTCCGACCCCCAGATCCCCGACGTCCAGGGGCTGGACACCTTCCCCGGCAAGGTCTTCCACTCCGCCCGCTGGGACCACGGGTACGACCTCACCGGCAAGCGCGTCGCGGTGATCGGCACCGGCGCGTCCGCCATCCAGATCGTGCCCGCCATCCAGCCGCGGGTGGCCCGGCTCACCGTCTTCCAGCGCACCCCGGCCTGGGTCCTGCCCCGGGCGGACCGCCGCATCAGCGCGGCCGAGCAGTGGCTGCACAGCCGGGTCCCGGCCACCCGCACGCTGCGCCGCGGACTGCTGTGGGGCATCCGGGAACTCCAGGTCGGCGCCTTCACCAAGCGCCCCGGACAGCTCGGGCTGGTCGAGGCGCTGGGCCGGCAGCACCTGCGGCGGGCGGTGAAGGACCCGCAGCTGCGGGCCAAGCTGACCCCGGACTACCGCATCGGCTGCAAGCGCATCCTGCTGTCCAACACCTACTACCCGGCGCTCGCCGCCCCCAACGCCGAGGTGATCGCCTCCGGTCTGCAATCGGTGCGCGGCTCGACGCTGGTGGCCGCCGACGGCACCGAGACCGAGGCCGACGTGATCGTCTTCGGCACCGGGTTCCACGTCACCGACATGCCGATCGCCGCCCGCATCACCGGCGCCGACGGCATCACCCTCGCCGAGGCGTGGCGGGGCGGCATGCGGGCGCTGCGCGGGGCCAGCGCCGCCGGGTTCCCCAACCTGCTCACCATCATCGGGCCCAACACCGGCCTGGGGAACAGCTCCATGATCCTCATCATCGAGTCCCACCTGAACTACATGATCGACTACCTGCGCCGGCTGGACCGGCTCGCCGGCCCCGGCACCAAGGCCGCCCTCAACGCCCGCCCGGCCGCGGTGGACGCCTGGAACACCCACGTCCAGCAGCGGATGGAGCGCACCGTGTGGTCCACCGGCGGCTGCCGCAGCTGGTACCTCGACCCCAGCGGGCGCAACACCACCCTGTGGCCGGGCACCACCACCGCCTTCCGCCGGGCCACCCGCCGGGTGGACCTCACCGAGTACGAGGTGCTGCGCGCCCCGGCCGGCCGGGGCGCGCAGCAGGCCACCGACGACGCCGGCCGCGAGGCCGCCTCCGGCACCCCGGCGGCCACCCCGGCGCGCCCCGGCCGCCCGGCCGGCCCCTCGACGGAGGTGGCGGTGTGAACCCGGCCCGTCCGCGCGGCGCCGCCGCCCGCGCCGCCCGCCGCCCCCGTCCCCACGGCCTGACCGGCCCGTACGCGCCGCCGGTGCCCGCCCGCGAGCTGACCGTCACCTCCGCCGACGGCGCCCGGCTCCACGTGGAGGTGCACGGCCCCGACGACGCGCCCACCGTCGTCCTGGCCCACGGCTGGACCTGCTCCACCGCCTTCTGGGGCCCGGTCGTCCGCGCCCTGCTGCCCGACCACCGGGTGGTGCTCTACGACCAGCGCGGCCACGGCCGCAGCCCGGCCGCCGGGCCCGGCGGGTGCTCCACCGACGCCCTCGCCGACGACCTGGTGGCGGTGCTCACCGCCACCCTGGAACCCGGCCGGCGGGCGGTGCTCGGCGGCCACTCCATGGGCGGGATGACGGTGATGGCCGCCGCCACCCGGCCGCTCTTCCGCGAGCACGCCGCCGCGGTCCTGCTGTGCAGCACCGGCAGCTCCACGCTGGCCGCCGGCTCCACGGTCTGGCCGCTGCGCGCCGGCCGGCCGCGGACCCTGCTGACCCGGCTGCTGCTGCACTCCAGGGCCCCGCTGGGCCCGGTCACCCCGCTGACCCTGCGGGCGCTGCGGTACGCCACCCTGGGCCCAGACGCGACGCCGGCCATGGTCGCCGCATGCGCGCGGATCGTGCACGCCTGCCCGCGCCGGGTGCGCGCGGACTGGGGACGGGTGCTGTCCGGACTGGACCTGGACACGGGGGTGGCCGCGCTCACCGTGCCCACCCTGGTGATCCAGGGCACCGCCGACCGCCTCACCCCCGTCCGGCACGCGCGCTCCCTCGCCGCCCGGCTGCCGCGGTGCGCCGGGCTGACCGAACTGCCCGGGCTGGGCCACATGACCCCCGTCGAGGACCCGGCGGCGATCAGCGACGGCCTGCGCCGGCTGGTCCGCGACCACCTGGCCCCCGCCGCGGACGCCCGGCCCGGGGCCCCGGACACGGACGCCGGTACCGCCGGCCCGGCACCGGCGGGGACCGGCCGGGCCGCCGGCGGCCCCGCGGACCCGACACGAGCCACCCCGGCACCGGAAGCGGCCGGCGGAGCGAAGGAGACCACCGCATGAGCGCACGCAGGAACCTGGACGGCCAGGTGGCCGTGGTGACCGGGGCGGCACGCGGCGTGGGCGAGCTGCTCGCCCGCAAACTGTCCGCGCGCGGCGCCCGGCTGGCCCTGGTCGGCCTGGAGCCGGAGGAGCTGAAGAACGTCTCGGCGGGGCTGCACACCGACTCGGCGTACTGGCACGCCGACGTCACCGACCACGAGGCGATGGCCCGGGTCGCCGCCGAGGTGACGGACCGGTTCGGCGCGGTGGACATCCTCGTCGCCAACGCCGGAGTGGCCGCGGGCGGCCCGTTCGCCGCCTCCGACCCGGTGGCCTGGCGGCGGGTGATCGAGGTCAACCTCATCGGCGGGGCGGTCACCGCCCGCGCCTTCCTGCCCGCCCTGACCGCCGCCCGCGGCTACTTCCTCCAGATCGCCTCGCTGGCCGCGCTCACCCCGGCACCCATGATGAGCGCCTACTGCGCCTCCAAGTCCGGGGTGGAGGCGTTCGCGCACAGCCTCCGCGCCGAGGTGGCCCACCAGGGCGTACGGGTCGGCGTCGGCTACCTCAGCTGGACCGACACCGACATGGTGCGCGGCGCCGACCGGGACGAGGTGATGCGCGAGCTGCGGCAGCGGCTGCCGTGGCCGGCCAACCGCACCTACCCGCTGGGCCCGGCCGTGGACCGGATCGTCGCCGGCATCGAGCGGCGGTCGCCCCATGTGTACGCGCAGTGGTGGCTGCGCGGCATGCAGTCGGTGCGCGGCGCCGTCCCCGGGCTCATCGCCACCGTCGGGCGGCGCGAGATGCGGCGCTTCGAACCGCGTCTCGGCGCGATCTCCACGGGCCTGGTGGGGGCCGGCGGCGCGGCGGACGAGGAGGAGCGCACCGGGCGTCGCCGCTGACCTCCGCCGCGTCACCGACCGCGCGTCGCGGAGAGGTCCCGGCCGCTCCAACCCCCCCGTCTGCTGCCCGAAATGCGATCCTTGTCCGGGCGTGACAGGCTGGTCGAGGCCCAACCTCTAGGACCCACGAGGAGTGACGTCATGGGCATCAAGGACCAGATGCAGGGCAAGGCGCAGCAGGCCAAGGAGCAGGCCCGGAAGGCCGCCGAGCAGGCCAAGCAGCGCGGCCGGCAGCAGAAGGAGGAGCGCCAGGGCGAGCGGCAGCAGCGCGGCGACGACGCGCGCCGCGGCCGTGACGACGCCCAGGACGAACTCGACTTCTGACCCCGGGTCTTCCCGGGGACGGAACCGAGGGGCGCACCCGCACCGGGTGCGCCCCTCGCGCGCGTCGTCCCGCGTTCCGGAGCGTCCGCCCACGCGCGCACCCCGGGGCTTGTGTGCCCGGCGCGCATGGCCGGCGGTTCTCCGGCACCGCGAGCCCCTCCCGTGATCCCCGCGCCGCCGGCACCGCGCCGCCGCGGTCACCCGCTCGCCGCGGTCACCCGCTCCCGCCGGCCGACCGCCGTGGCCCGGCTCAACCGCCGTTGCGGGGCGGCAGCTTGGGGCGCCGGCGGTCCGGTACCGCGGAGTAGTCCGGCGGGGTGGCGGCGCCGTGCCGCTCCAGCAGGTCCAGGGCGATCCGCACCGCGTCGTCCATCTGCTTGTGGCGGCCCTCGGCCCAGTCCAGCGGGGTGCGTTCCACCTCGATGTCCGGCTCCACCCCGTGGTTCTCCACGCCCCAGCCGTAGGCGTCGAACCAGGCGGCGTTCATCGGGACGGTGATCGAGGAGCCGTCGCCCAGCCGGTGCCGGCCGGTCATCCCGACCACCCCGCCCCAGGTCCGCAGCCCCACCACCGGGCCGATGCCCAGCAGCCGGAACGCGGCGGTGATCATGTCGCCGTCGGAGGAGGTCATCTCGTCGGCGATCGCCACGATCGGGCCGCGCGGGGCGTTGCTGGTGTACGACACCGGCTCGGCGTTCCGGGTGAGGTCCCAGCCCATCACGGTGCGGGTGAGCTTCTCCACCACCAGTTCGCTGATGTTGCCGCCGGCGTTGCCGCGGACGTCCACGATGAGCGCGGGCAGCGACATCTCGCGGCGCAGGTCCCGGTTGAACTGCGCCCAGCCGGAACCGCCCATGTCCGGGATGTGCAGGTAGCCGCACTTGCCGCCGCTCAGCTCCCGGACCACCTCGCGGCGCTTGGCCACCCAGTACTGGTAGCGCAGCGGCCGTTCGTCGATGAGCGGCACCACCGCCACCCGGCGGGAGTGGCTGCGGTCCGGGGTGGCGAAGGTCAGCTCCACGGTGGTGCCGCCGGCCGCCGCCAGCAGCGGGTACGGGCCGGCCACCGGGTCCACCGGCCGCCCGTCCACATGGGTGAGCACCGAGCCCTCGCGGATCCCGGTGCCGGCCAGCGGGGAGCGGGCCCGGGAATCGGAGGACTCGCCCGGCAGGATGCGGGCGACGGCCCACGAGCCGTCCTTGGCTCGGACGAAGTTGGCGCCGAGCAGGCCGATGGGGCGCTGGTAGTGGCGCGGTCCCTCGTTGCGCCGGGCCGGCTGGACGTACGCGTGCGAGGTGCCCAGCTCGCCCATCACCTCGCGCAGCAGATCGGCGAACTCGTCGGGGGAGGCGACGCGTTCGACCAGCGGCCGGTACTGCTCCAGCACCCCGTCCCAGTCCACGCCGCCCATGCCCGGCTCCCAGAAGTAGGCGCGGACGATGCGTCCCGCCTCCTCGTACGCCTGGCGCCACTCGGCGGCCGGGTCGACCTGGTGCAGGATGCGCCGCATGTCGATGTAGACGGTGGACTCGGCGTCGGTGGGCTCGGTGGCCGGCACCGAGCGCAGTTCGCCGTCGTCGTGGATCACCAGCCGGGTGCCGTCGCCGCTCACCTGGAACCAGTCGACCTCCCGGGTGAGTTCGGTGCGCTTGGCCTTGACCAGGTCGAAGTGCTCCAGGGTGGGGCGGCCGGTGGTGTCGGCCGGGTTGGCGAACGTCTCGCCCAGCGCCCCGGAGATCGGCCAGCGCAGCCAGACCAGCCCGCCGCCGCTCACCGGATGGAGGGCGGAGTACTTGGAGGCGGCCACCGGGAACGCCGTCACCCGGCTGGCCAGGCCCTCCACCTCGACCATCACCGTGCCGTCCGCGCCCCCGGCGAGCCCCGGGTCGGTGCGCGGCGCCCCCCAGTCGTCCGGGTCCAGCCCGCCGGCCGCCGGCCGCCCCTCGGGGGAGAGGGCGAACGGCGACGGGGTGGTGGAGGAGAGCGGGACCAGGTACGGGCGGCAGCCCAGCGGGAACGACAGGTCGCCGGTGTGCACGTCGTAGACCGGGTCGAAGCCGCGCCAGGACAGGAACGCCAGATAGCGTCCGTCCCGGGTGAACACCGGCTGCTCGTCCTCGAACCGGCCGTTGGTGACGTCCACCACCGTCCGGTCCGACAGCCGGGCGATCTTGATCTGGCGCAGCGACCGCCCGATGCCGGGGTGGGACCAGGCCAGCCAGCCGGAGTCGGGGGAGAACGCCAGGTCGCGCACCGGGCCGTTGGTCGAGCGGATCAGCTCCACCACGCCGTCGGCCCCCTCGGTGCCGTCGCTCCCCTCGGCCCCCTCGGCCCCTCCGGTTTCCGGGGTGTCCCCGGCCGCGCCGTCGCCCGGCCCGGTGCCCGCCGCTCCGGGCGCCTCCCCGGCCGCCTTCCCGGCCGCGCCGTCGCCGGTCTCCCCGGGCGTCCCGGTGTCCCGTCCGGCGCCGGCCCCGGTGTCCTGTCCGGCGTCCGGCCTGGCGGCGCCCGCCGGCCCGGCCGTGCCGTCGCCCGGCCCGTCCTCGGTCCCCCCGGTCCCGGTCCCGGTGCCGGTCTCCCCGGTCCCGCCGTCGCCGGTCTCCCCGGCCGGGGGCCCGTAGCGGGTGGCGCCGGCCGGGGCGGCCGCCGCTGCGCCGCCCGTCTCCCCACCGGTCCCCGCGGTGGGCGCGACCGTCTCGTCGTCGGCGTCGACCGGCACCAGCAGCAGCCGTCCGTCGTGCGAGGCCACCGCCAGCTGCCGGCCGTCCGGTGAGGCCAGCAGCTCGTGGACCCGGCCGAGCTTCCCGGCCGCCACCCGGCGGGGCTGCCGCTGCCCGCTCGCCCGGGGCAGGTAGGCGATCTCGATGGCGTCCTCGCCCTCGGCGTCGGTGATGTAGGCGACCCGCCCGGTGGCGCCCAGCATCTCCGGCAGCCGGATGCGCACCCCGGGGACGTCGGCGATGGAGCGGGCCGGGCCGTCGCGGTGGGTGAGCCAGTACAGGCTGCCGCGCACGCCCACCGCGCTCGCCCGGCCGGTGGTGTCCACCGAGAGCGAGTCGATGTGCGCGGCGGCCGGGACCTGGTACGTGCGCCGCCCCACCCGCGGGCCGCCCAGCCGTACCTCCAGCCGGCGCGGTACGGCGTCCGGGCCGAAGTCGTCGACCAGCCACAGCTCCCCCGCGCACTGGTAGACCACCCGGGAGCCGTCGGTGGAGGCGTGCCGGGCGTAGAAGTCCGCGTGGTCGGTGTGGCGGCGCAGGTCGGAGCCGTCGGGCAGGCAGGAGTAGAGGTTGCCGATCCCCTCGTGGTCGGAGAGGAAGGCGATCCGGACGGGCCGGCCGGTGGTGCCGCCGCCCACGAACATCACCGAGTCCAGGTGTCCGTACAGGTCCGGCAGCAGCCGGGTGCCGTGCAGCCACATGCGGCCCATCGCGCCGCCCCGGTACCGCTTCCAGGAGGCCGGTTCGTGCGGCGGCTTCCCGGTCAGCAGCAGGGTGCGGCGCTCGCCGTCCACGTGCCCCACCGCGATGTCGGAGACCGGTCCCCACGGGAGCCGCCCGCCGGGGCTCCCGTCGGTGGGCAGCGTGTAGGCCCAGGAGAAGTACGAGAACGGCTGGTCGTGGGAGGAGACGGCGAGGATCTGGGACTCGCCCTGTTCGTCCGGCGGGGTCCAGCCGCACACCCGCGCGTCGGTGCTGCCCCAGTAGGTCAGCCGGCGGGCCGGGCCGCCCTCCACCGGGACCAGGTGGACCTCCGGGTCCAGGCTGCGCCAGGTGGTGAAGGCGATCCGGCTGCCGTCGGGGGAGAAGCGGGGGTGGCCGACGCGGGTGCGGTCGACGGTCAGCCGCCAGGCCCGTCCGGGTGGTCCGCCGTCGGCGGCCAGCGGGGCCACCCACAGATCGTCCTCGGCAGCGAAGCAGAGCAGGTCGCCATGGAGATGGGGGAACCGGAGATAGGCGCTCACGGGTCCATGCTTTCGGGACCGACGGCCCGCGGCAACTCGTTCTGTGACAGAGAACACGACCGAAACCGCGTCGTTTCGATACGTCGTATCGTAGGCTTGTAGCTGTACGAAACGGTTTCGTTCCGACAGTTGCGGTGGGAGGTGTGTGCGATGCGTACGGATGACGGCTCGGTGGAGACGACGCCCTCGCGGCGCACCCGGCTCACCCCCGAGCGGGAGAACGAGCTGTACGAGGCCGTGGTGGACCTCCTCGCGGAGGTCGGCTACGAGAGCCTCACGATGGATGCCGTGGCGGCGCGCACGCGGTCCAGCAAGGCGACACTCTACCGGCAGTGGAAGAGCAAGCCGCAGCTGGTGGCGACCGCGCTGCGGAACACCAAACCCGTGTCGCTGCAGCAGATCAACACCGGATCGCTCCGCGGCGATCTGCGTGAGGTGGTGCTCTGGGGCAGGGAACGACCCGAACAGGACGCGGCGCTGATGCGCGCGCTGGCCCAGGCCGCGCACCAGAACCCCGACCTCCACCAGGCGCTCCGGGAGTTGCTCGTCGCCCCGGAGATGGCCGCCCTCGACCAGACGTTGAAGCGTGCCGTGGACCGCGGTGAGGTCGCCGCGGACCGCCCGGCCCTGAACTACGTGCCGCACATGATCTGCGGCGCGTTCGTCGCCCGGCCGCTGATCGACGGCGAACCGGCCGACCCCGACTACCTGCTCACGTACATCGACGCCGTGGTTCTCCCCGCCCTCGGAGTCTGAGTCCTCCCCACAACGGCGTCCACGTCCCCACGCGGCGCCGGACAACCGCATACAGGTTCCATCCGCACCAAGAGACGCCCCCGGTGCGCCGCTCTCGTCGCCGGGTGGTCTCCGCAACTGCCAGTCCCTACCCGACGGGAGCATCTGTCCTCGTGGCCACGTTCCTTTACAAACTAGGCCGTTTCTCCTTCAAGAAACGACGCTTCGTCGCGTTGTTCTGGGTCGCGCTGCTCGCTGTCGCCGGTGTCGGCGCCGGCACCGCGACCCCGCCCGCCAACGACGAGTTCTCCATCCCCGGCACGGAGGCCCAGAAGGCCTTCGACCTGCTGGAGGAGCGGATCCCCGGCTCCAGCGCCGACGGCGCCTCCGCGCGCGTGGTCTTCCGCGCCCCCAAGGGCGAGTCCATGAACGACGCGGAGAACAAGGCCGTCGTCGCCAAGGTCATCAAGGAACTCGAATCCACCTCGGACGAGATCGCCTCGGTGGCCGACCCGTACACCACCGGGGCCGTGAGTCCGAAGGACGGCGGCACCACCGCGTACGTCCTGGTCTCGTACAAGGTCAACGCGATGGAGCTGGACAAGGACTCCAAGGAGGCCCTGAAGGACGCGGGCGAGGAGGCCCGCGACTCGGGGCTGACGGTGGAGATCGGCGGTGACGCGCTGGAGGAGATGCCCGAGACCGGGACCACCGAGATCATCGGCCTGGTCGTCTCCGCGATCGTCCTCGGCATCACCTTCAGCTCGCTGGTCGCCGCCGGTATGCCGCTGCTGACGGCGGTGATCGGCGTGGGCATCGGTATCTCCTCGATCACCGCACTCGCCTCGACGCTGGGTCTGTCGTCCACCACCTCGATCCTGGCGATGATGATCGGCCTCGCGGTCGGCATCGACTACGCGCTGTTCATCGTCTCCCGCTACCGCGCCGAACTGGCCGAGGGCCGGGAGAACGAGGAGGCGGCCGGCCGGGCGGTCGGCACCGCCGGCTCCGCGGTCGTCTTCGCCGGTCTCACCGTGGTGATCGCCCTGGTCGGCCTGGCGGTCGTCAACATCCCGGTGCTGACGAAGATGGGCATGGCCGCCGCGAGCACCGTGGTCATCGCCGTCCTCATCGCCATCAGCCTGATCCCCGCACTGCTGGGCTTCGCGGGCAAGCGGGTCTACGGCAAGAAGGCCCGGCAGCGGCTGGCCGACACCGGCTCGCCGGAGAAGTCCGACAAGCCGAACATGGGCACCCGCTGGGCGCGCGCCATACTCCGGCGCCCGGTGGCCGTGCTGCTCATCGGCGTGATCGGCCTGGGCGCCGCCGCGGTGCCGGCCGCCAGCCTGGAGCTGGGCCTGCCGGACGACGGCTACCAGCCGACCTCCAGCACCAAGCGCCAGGCGTACGACATGATCAGCGAGGGCTTCGGCCCCGGCTACAACGGCCCGCTGATGGTCGCCATCGACCTCAAGGGCGTCGAGGACGCCAAGGGTGCCGCCACGCAGGCCCAGGAGACCATCGCCGGTCTCAAGGGCGCCGCGGCCGTCACGCCGCCGCAGCTCACCAAGGCCGGTGACACCGCCACCCTGACGGTGATCTCCAAGTACAAGCCGAGCAGCGTCGACACCGAAGACCTGGTCATGGACATCCGTGACGAGGCGAAGAAGATCAAGGCCGACACCGGAGCCGAGGTCCTGGTGACCGGCACCACGGCCGTGAACATCGACATCTCCGCGAAGCTCAACGACGCGCTGGTGCCCTACCTGCTGCTCGTCGTCGGCCTCGCCTTCCTGCTGCTGATGATCGTCTTCCGCTCGGTGCTGGTGCCGCTGAAGGCCGCCCTGGGCTTCCTGCTCTCGGTGGTCGCCGCGCTCGGCGCGGTGGTCGCGGTCTTCCAGTGGGGCTGGCTCGGCGCGATCTTCGGGGTCGAGGAGACCGGTCCGATCATGAGCATGATGCCGATCTTCATGATCGGTGTGGTGTTCGGTCTGGCCATGGACTACGAGGTCTTCCTCGTCACCCGGATGCGCGAGGCGTTCGTCCACGGCGAGCGTCCCGGCGAGGCCATCGTGACCGGCTTCCGCCACGGCGCCCGGGTGGTCACCGCGGCCGCGGTCATCATGATCGCCGTGTTCTCCGGCTTCATCGGCTCCAGCGATCAGATGGTCAAGATGATCGGCTTCGGTCTGGCCACCGCGGTCCTCTTCGACGCCTTCGTGGTCCGTATGACCATCGTTCCGGCGGTGCTCGCGCTGCTCGGCAAGTCCGCCTGGTGGCTGCCGAAGTGGCTCGACAAGGCGCTGCCCAACGTGGACGTGGAGGGCGAGCAGCTGCAGAAGCAGCTGTCCTCCGACGCGGCCCCGCAGGACCCGGACCCGAACCCGGACCGGCTCACCCGCGTGTGACCGGACCGGGCCACCGGCCCGGACCGGCCCCGGACGGCGGCCCGTCGCGCACCCCGCGCGGCGGGCCGCCGTCGGCGTTCCCCGCACCGGCCGGCCGGTGCGGTCGCGTGGCCGTGCGGGCCGTGCGTCACCGTGTGCGGTCGCCCCGTGGAGGGGTCCGTGCGGTCACCCCGTGCGGGCCCGTGCGGCCACCCCGTGCGGCTTCCGCGCGGTCACGGCGCGCGGGCCGCGAACTCGTCCGCGTGCTCCTCGGACTCCTCCAGCAGCAGCGCGGCGATCCGGTCCAGCGACCGGTCCAGCCGCTCCCGGTGGACCGGGTCCGACAGGTCCCAGTCCTCCAGCCGCTCGTCCAGCCAGGCCCGCCACGCCGCGCGCAACCGCTCGATCTCCGTCCGGCCGCGCGCCGTCAGCGACAGCTCGTCCCCCTCCAGCCGGGCGTAGCCGGCCGCGGCGGTACCGGCCACCGCCGGCGCCAGCACCTCCGGCGGCACCCGGTGCGCCGCCGCCACCTCGCTGAGCAGCGCCCGCCCGTGCAGCCGGTCCCGCCAGTGGATCTGCCCCAGCACCCACGTCTCCGCCGCGCCCAGCGGGCTGCCCGAGGCGGCCAGCAGCTGCCGGCCCACCGGCCCGCTGGCCCGCCGCAGCACCCCGGCCACCGCCCGTTCCAGCTGCCGTTCGGCGTCCGGGGAGTCCGGGGCGGAGAACCCCTCACCCAGGTCGAGCGCCTCGGCGCGGGCACTGTCCCGCAGCGGCACCTCCTTCAGGAACCAGGCGATCACGAACCCGGCGGCGGCCACCGGCACCACCCACTGGAAGACGTGGTTGATGGTGTCCGCGTAGGCGCGGACGAACGGCGCCGCCCGCTCGTCCGGCAGTTCCCGCAACGCCTGCGGGTTCTGCGCCACCTCCGGCGGCACGTCCGGCGACCCGGCCAGCGCGGCCCGCAGCCGGGGACCCAGGTCACCGCTGTAGAGGGTGCCGAAGATCGCGGTGCCGAAGGAGCTGCCGAGCGTACGGAAGAAGGTCACCCCGGAGGTCGCCGAGCCCAGCTCGTGGTACGGCACGGTGTTCTGCACCGCGATGGTGAGCACCTGCATCGCCAGACCGATGCCGAGGCCCAGCACGAACATGTACAGCGACACCAGCCACACCCCGGTGTCCGGACCCATCGTGGACATCAGGTACAGGCCCACCGCCATCACCGCGCAGCCCGCGACGGGGAAGTAGCGGTAGCGGCCGGTGCGGCCGACCACCACGCCGGACAGGATCGAGGTGCCCAGCAGCCCCACGATCATCGGCAGCGTGCGCACCCCCGACGCGGTCGCCGACACCCCGTCCACGAACTGCAGATACGTCGGCAGATAGGTGAGCGCGCCCAGCATCGAGAAACCCACGATGAAACTGAGCACCGAGCACACCGTGAAGACCGGGTTGCGGAACAGCCGCATCGGCAGCATCGGCTCCCGGGCCCGCAGCTCCACCAGGACGAATCCGGTCAGCAGCAGGACCGAGGCGGCGAACAGCCCGATGATCACGGCCGAGCCCCAGGCGTACTCGTCACCGCCCCACTCCAGCGCCAGCACCAGCCCGGACGCGCCCAGCGCCACCAGCACGATGCCCGCGTAGTCGATCACCGGCCGGACCGCGGAGCGCACCACCGGCACGGTCCGGGCCGCCATGACGATCATCACCGCGGCGACCGGCACGTTGACGTAGAAGCACCACCGCCAGGACGCGTGGTCGGTGAAGAGGCCGCCCAGCGTCGGGCCGACCACGGTGGTCACCCCGAACACCGCCCCCAGCGCGCCCTGGTACTTGCCGCGCCGCCGCAGCGGGATCACATCGGCGATGAGCGCCATCGCGGTGACCATCAGCCCGCCGCCGCCCGCACCCTGCACCGCCCGCGCCACGATCAGCACCGGCATGCTGTTCGCGGCCCCGGCCACCACCGAGCCGCCGACGAAGACGACCGCGCTGACCTGGAAGACCACCTTGCGGCCGAAGAGGTCGCCGAACCTGCCGACCAGCACCGTGGAGACCGTCTCGGCCAGCAGGTAGGCGGTCACCACCCAGGCCATGTGCCCGCCGCCCCCCAGGTCCGCCACGATCGTCGGCAGCGCGGTGGAGACGATGGTCTGGTCCAGCGCGGCCAGCAGCATGCCCAGCACGATCGTGATGAACACCAGGTTGGTCTGGCGGCGGCCGAGGGCCGCGGGCGGCGCCGGGGCGGGCGCCTCGCCGGTGGCCGTGGTCATGGGGCGTGGTCCCTCCACGAGGTGACGCGGCCGTTCCTCCCAGGATTCGGCGGAACGCCCCCGCCCGCCACCGGGGCTGCTGCGCCGGGGCCCGCGGCGGTGGGCGGATGCGGCACGGCGGTGGGGGTCCGACGGAGGGCAGGCGGGGGCACGCGGTGGGGCAGGGGACGGCGGTTGCCGGTGTCGCCGGGGGGCGTGGGTGCGCGCGCCGGCGGGCGGCGTCGTGGCGGCCGGCCGGGCGCGCTGCCGGCGGGCGGGGTGCGCGCGGCGCCGGACCCGGGCCTGCGCCGGCCGGGCGTGCTGCCGGCGGGCGGGGTGCGCGCGGCGCCGGACCTGGGCCGCGCCGGCCGGTGGTCAGGGGCCCGGCCCGGCCGGTGGATGGGCGTCCGGGCCGGCGGGCCGGTGTACGCGGCGCGCGCCGTCCGTCCGGTACGCGCGGGATGCCTGACTCACCCCGCCGCCGGGCACTCCGAGGAGAGCCCCCGGCTGAATCCGTCCCCCGACCGCTGTTGCACCATGGACACTGCACGTATCGCGATCGGGCACGGCGGCACAGCACGGCAGCCGACGGTGAGGCACGGCAGGAGTACGTATCAGTGGTGGACGTCCAGGGCACGGTGGCGGACGGCTTCGAACCGGTCCGGGACGCCTTCGCCGAGAATTTCGCGCGGCGCGGTGAGCGGGGCGCCGCCCTCGCCCTGTATCTGCACGGCCGCAAGGTCGCCGACCTGTGGGGCGGCACCCGGGACGCCGACGGCGGTGAGCCGTGGACCCGGGAGACCGCGCAGGTCGTGCGTTCCGCCACCAAGGGGGTGGCCGCCGCCGTGCCGCTCCTGCTGCACCAGCGCGGACAGCTCGACCTGGACGCCCCGGTGGGCCGGTACTGGCCGGAGTTCAAGGCGGCCGGCAAGGAACGGGTGCTGGTGCGCCACCTGCTCTCGCACCGCGCCGGGGTCCCGGCCCTGGACACCCCGCTCACCCCGGCCGAGGCGCTCGACGGGGACTCCGGGCCGCGGGCCGTCGCCGCGCAGCGCCCGCTGTGGGAGCCGGGCACCGACCACGGCTACCACGCGCAGACCTTCAGCTGGACGGTGGGAGAGCTGGTCCGCCGGGTCACCGGACGGAGCATCGGCCGGTGGGTCGCCGAGGAGATCGCCCGGCCGCTGGGGCTGGGCCTGTGGATCGGGCTGCCGGAGGCCGAACGTCACCGGGTCGGCCGGATCGGCACCGTCGAGCCCCCGCCGGTGCCCGCCTCGGCCGGGCTGAGGGTACGCCCCAAGCGCTCGGTCGCCGAGGCGTACCAGGACCCGGAGTCGCTGACCCGCCGGGCGTTCGCCGCCATCACCCCGGCCCCCGACGAGAACGACCCCGCCTACCGCGCCGCGGAACTCGCCGCCTCCGGCGGGGTCGCCACCGCGGACGGACTGGCCCGCTTCTACGCGGCGCTCATCGGCCCGGTGCCGTTCGGTCGCCGGCTGTTCGCCCCCGCCACCGTCACCCTGGCCCGGACCGAGGAGTCGGTGGGCCCGGACCGGGTGCTGGTGGTCAGCACCCGGTTCGGCCTGGGCTACATGCTGCACGGTCCCTCCTCCCCGCTGCTGGGCCCCGGCTCCTTCGGCCACCCCGGCCGCGGCGGCTCGCTCGCCTTCGCCGACCCCGAGTCGGGCCTGGGCTTCGGCTACGTCACCAACGGCATGCAACGCGGGGTGACCGCCGACCCCCGCGCCCAGGCCCTGGTGCGCGCGGTACGCAAGGTGCTCGCCGGGTAGCGGGGCCCCGGCCCGGCCCGCGGAACCGGGACGGCTCGGGGTCTCCCGGGCCGGGAGATGCCGCCGGTGCGGGCCCGGCCCCCCGCCCGGCGGGGCGCCCCGGCCCCGGAGCCCGGCCGCCCGCCGGCGGTGGATCCCGAGGTGCGCGGGTGGCGCCGCCGCGTGACGATGAGGGGTGAAGGGGAGCGCCCGAGCAGGAGGCGGTGGCCGGTATGGGCGAGAACTGGAACGTACAGCTGAGCATCACCGTGATGGACCGGGTCACCCTCTGCGAGGCGCGGCTCACCGGCAAGGGCGAGCAGATGCTGGTCGGCGAGGGGTCGGCACGGGTCAACCCCGCCGACGAGAACGTGCCCTCGATCGGTGACGAACTCGCCGCCTCCCGAGCCCTGTCCGACCTCTCCCACCAGCTGCTGAACGCGGCGGTCCAGGACATCGAACGGCACACCCACGAACAGGTGCGCGACCTGGCGGAGTAACGGCCCGGCCCCGGTGCCACGGGCCCGCCGGCCGACCCGCGGCCCGATCGCGAACAGACCGCGGCAGGCGCCACCGGGGCGCCCCCGGGCGGCCAGCGGCACCACGCGGCCAGCGGCGCCCGGGAGAGGACCCGCGGTGGCGGGCGGGGGCCGGCGGCGTGACGGAACCAGCGGTACGGACACGGCGGCGGGCCCGCACCCCCGATATCAGGGGTGCGGGCCCGCTGCCGTACACCTGCCGCCCGCGGTCGCGCCCGGCCCGGTGCCGCGGCGGTGCGCCCCGGTGACCCGGATCCGGCCCGCCGCCGCGGTGACGGCAGGACCCGGCGGCCTCAGCCGGCCTTGAGCACCGACGCCACGATCGGACCGGCGGTGTCCCCGCCGTGCCCGGACGCCGGGACCACGGCCGCCGCCGCCAGATCACCCCGGTAGGCGGTGAACCAGCCGTTCGGCTTCTCCTGTCCGTCCACCTCCGCCGAACCGGTCTTGGCCCCCATGTCCCCGCCGACCCCGGCCATCGCCTTCGCCGCGGTCCCCGAGGTGGCGGTGAGCCGCATCAGGTCCCGCAACTGCTCGGCGGTGGACGGCTTCAGGGCCCGCGGCGCCTTGGCGAGCGCACGGCCGTCCAGCGACGGCGCGACCAGGTACGGCTGGCGGAACACCCCGCTGCGCACGGTGGCCGCCACCGACGCCATGTTGAGCGGGTTCATCCGCACCCCGCCCTGGCCGATCAGCGACGCCGCCATCGGCGCGTCCTTCTGCACCGGCACCGCCCCGTCGAACGTCGCCACGCCCACCTGCCAGTTGAGGCCGATCCCGAAGACGTCCCGGGCCTCCTTGGTGAGGTCGTCGTCGGAGAGCTTCGGCGCCTGGCTGATGAACGCGGTGTTGCAGGAGCGGGCGAAGCTCTGCGCGAAGGTGCCGCCCGCTATCTCGAACTTGTCGTCGTTCTGGAACTTCCAGCCGCCGTAGGAGAAGAACTTGGGGCACGGGTGCTGCTTGCCGTATCCGGCGAGCCCCTTGTCGATCAGCATCGCGGAGCTGATCACCTTCATCGTGGAACCGGGCGCCAGCGAGCCCTGGAAGGCCATGTTGAAGCCGTCCGCGGGGGAGTTGGCGACCGCCAGGATCTCCCCGGTGCTGGGCTTGACGGCCACCACCGCGGCCTTGGACCGGCTGCCCACCGCCCGCTCGGCGGCGCTCTGCAGATCCGCGTCGATGGTGGTGCGGAGGGTGCCCGGGGTTCCCTTGGAGAGCACCTTCAGCGTCTCGTCCGGCAGCTTCCCGGCGTCCCCGTCCTTCTCCCCGGCGCCGCCCTTCCCCTTGTCCTTGCCCTTGCCGTCGGCGCGGGCGATGTACGTCTCCACGCCCGCCGTGCCGCCGGCCTCGTCGCCGTACCGTTCCCGCAGCCCGTCGAGCACCGCCTTGAGCGCCGGGTGGTCGGCGGCGCGCAGCTCCTTGCCGTCGCGGTCCACGGCCTTGATCGGCGGGGCCTCGGCGGGCCCGGTCCGCAGGGTGTCACCGGCGCGCAGCTTCGGGTGCACCACCGCCGGCGCCCAGTCCACCACCGCCTTCCCGGCGGCCTCGTCCCGCACCACGGTCAGCGCGGAGGAGTAGGTCAGCGGCGCCCGCTTCCCCTGGAAGGCGATCCGGGCGTCCACCGTGAACGCGACCTTCGCCCCGGTGGGGCGCCCTGCCCGCAGCTCCACCTCGGACACGTGGGCGTCCTTGCGGAAGGAGGTCAGCGCCGTCTCGGCGGCCTCCGGGTCGTCGGTCAGCGCGGCGGCCCCGGCGGCGTCGCCCGCCGCCCACGCCTTCAGGAAGCGCTCGGCGGTGTCCTCGACCTCGGTCGCGTCCGGCGGCCCGGTCTTCTTCCGCGCGGCCGGCGCGTCCCCCGCCGCACCGCCGTCCGGACCGGAGGAGTCACCGCCTCCGCACCCGGCCACCCCCAGGAGTACGGCGAACACTCCACCGGCGACCGCGGCTCTGGCGCCCTTCCGCATGCGAGAAACCCCCACAGTTTGCTCTTCAGTCCTCCGCCAGTTGACGAAGGACGCGGTGCGCGCACCCTACCGAGAATCACCCGGCCGGTCAGATCGGGGCCGCGGGCCGCCGCGCCGCGACCGGCCCGGCCCGGCGGTTTCCGGCCGATGCCCGCGCGGGGTCCGGCGCGCACGCGCGAACCGCTGGCGGGGCGTCACCGCACGTCGCGTCAGACCCAGCTGTCCAGCCATATCCGGCCGCGCCAGTCGTCGACCGGGATCGCCTGCCCGGTGTAGAGGGGGAAGAAGTAGATGAAGTTCCACAGGATCAGCAGCACCAGGGTGCCGGAGGCCACCGCGCCCAGCGCCCGGCGCCCCTCGGTGGCGCCCGGCGGTCCGAGCAGCGCGCCGATCATCATGGCCACCGCCAGGCAGAGGAACGGGACGAACACCACCGCGTAGAAGGAGAAGATCGTCCGCTCCTGGTAGAGGAACCACGGCAGGTAGCCGGCCGCGACCCCGCACAGGATCGCCCCGGCCCGCCAGTCGCGCCGCATCGCCCACCGGAAGAGCAGGTACACCAGCGCGAAACAGGCCGCCCACCACAGCAGCGGGGTGCCCAGCGCCAGCACCTCGCGGGCGCACTTGTCCCGGGCGTCCGCGGGGCAGCCGTCCACCCCGGGCCGTGGGGACTCGTAGAAGTAGGAGACCGGACGCGACTGGATCAGCCAGCTCCACGGGTTGGACTGGTAGATGTGGTCGTCGTGCAGGCCGACGTGGAACTTGTAGACCTCGTGCTCGTAGTGCCAGAAGCTGATCAGCGGGTTGATCAGCCCGGCCAGCGGCCCGTCGTCGCTGAACCCGCCGCCGCCCGGCTTCGGTGACTCCGCCCAGTGCCGGAAGTAGCCGCTGCCCTGCCAGCCGATGCCCTTCTGGTAGGTGCCGCTGTTGACGAACCAGCCGGTCCAGGACACCAGGTACACCCCGAGCGCCACCGGCACGGTGGACAGGAAGGCCCACGGCAGATCGCGGCGGGCCACCGTCCGGTAGGGGCGGCGGGCCCCGGCCACCCGCCGTGAGCCCAGGTCCCACAACACCGTCATCAGCCCGAACGCGGCCAGCACGTACAGGCCGTTCCACTTGGTGCCGCAGGCCAGCCCCAGGCACACCCCGGCCGCGATCCGCCAGGGCCGCGGGCCCAGGGCCAGCCGCCCGGCGACCCCCGCGTCCGGCCGGGCGAGGCCGTCCGCGCCCACCGGCAGCGCCGCGGCCAGCCGGGCGCGGGCCTTGTCCCGGTCCACCAGCAGGCAGCCGAAGGCCGCCAGGATGAAGAACATCAGCACCAGGTCGAGCAGCGCGGTGCGGCTCATCACGAAGTGCAGCCCGTCCACCGCCAGCAGCACCCCGGCCAGGCAGCCCAGGAACGTCGAGCGCAGCAGCCGCCGCCCGATCCGGCAGACCATCAGCACCGACAGGGTGCCCAGCAGCGCCACCATGAAGCGCCAGCCGAACGGGTTGAGGCCGAAGAAGTGCTCCCCGATCGCGATGACCCACTTGCCGACCGGCGGGTGCACCACGTACGCCGGGGTGTCCAGCATCGGGATGTCACCTTGGAGAATCCGTTCGTCGGACTTCTCCGGCCAGTTGGTCTCGAACCCGTGGTGCAGCAGCGACCAGGCGTCCTTGGGGTAGTACGTCTCGTCGAATATCACCTGGTTCGGGCTGTCCAGCCGCCAGAAGCGCAGCAGTCCGGCGAAGAGCGCCACCACCAGCGGCCCGATCCAGCCGGACCACCGGGCCAGCCGGTCCGCCGTCGCGGAGCCGAACCCCAGCACCGTGAACAGCCGCACGTCCGGCTCCGCGTACGGCGGCACCAGCCGGTCGCGTACGTCGGTGTGCGGGCGCCCGGCGTACCCGAAGCGGCGCAGCCGGCGCTGCCAGGAGGGCGGCCGGCCGACCGCTTCGCCGTGCTGGGCCCGGGGCGCGGTGTCACTGGTCACCGCGCCATCGTAGGGAACCCGTCATCGCGCGTCGCGTCACCGGCCGTACCCGGGCGGTGCCCCTGCCCGCAACCTCGGATGACGTGGGGCGCGGGCGCGGCGGAGGGGCACGGGGCGGGTTGGGCGTGCGGGGCGGCCGCGTGCGTGGGGGTGGGCGGTGCCGGCCGTCCGGCGTCCGCGGCGCGGGGCGGCGGGTGCCCCTGGGAGGATGGTCCGTGTGACTGGAACCCTCGTACTGGCCGGAACGCCCATCGGCGACCTCGCGGACGCGCCCCCGCGACTGGCCACCGAACTCACCGCCGCGGACGTGATCGCCGCCGAGGACACCCGCCGGCTGCGCCGCCTCACCCAGGGGCTCGGTGTGCAGCCGGCCGGCCGGATCGTCTCCTACTTCGAGGGGAACGAGGCCGCCCGCACCCCCGAGCTGGTCGAGGCGCTGGTCGGCGGCGCCCGGGTGGTGCTGGTCACGGACGCCGGCATGCCGTCCGTCTCCGACCCCGGCTACCGGCTGGTGGCCGCCGCCGTGGAGCGCGGGGTCACCGTCACGGCCGTCCCCGGCCCGTCCGCCGTCCTCACCGCGCTCGCCGTCTCCGGGCTGCCGGTGGACCGCTTCTGCTTCGAGGGCTTCCTCCCCCGCAAGGCGGGCGAGCGCCTCGGCCGGCTGCGCGAGGTGGCCGAGGAGCGCCGCACCCTCGTCTACTTCGAGTCGCCGCGCCGGCTGGGGGACACCCTGGCCGCGATGGTGGAGGTCTTCGGCGGCGACCGCCGGGCCGCCGTCTGCCGCGAGCTGACCAAGACCTACGAGGAGGTCCGGCGCGGGCCGCTCGCCGAACTGGCCGCGTGGGCGGAGGAGGGCGTCCTGGGGGAGATCACCGTGGTGGTCCAGGGCGCCCCGGAGCGCGCCCGGGACCTGGAGCCCGCCGAGCTGGCCCGCCGGGTCGCGGTGCGCGAGGAGGCGGGGGAGCGCCGCAAGGAGGCGATCGCGGCGGTGGCCCAGGAGACCGGGATGCCCAAGCGGGAGGTCTTCGACGCGGTGGTGGCGGCGAAGAACGCCGCGGCGGGGAGCTAGGGCCGCGGCAGGCGGCAGGGGCCGCGCGGGTGGCGGCCGGGGCCCGCGGTCGGGGACCGGGGTCGCGGGCCGGTCGTGGCCGCGGGCGGGTGGCTGGGGTCACGGGCGGTCGTGGCTGGTCCGGTCCGGGCCGGCGGTTCCACGGCCCGGAGCACGGCACCCCGGGCACGGGGCCGGTGCTCCGGCCGGCGGGACGCTTCGGCCGGCGGGCCGCGGGAGCAGGGGCGGCACTCATCCGGTCGGCGGGGCGCGGCGGCCGGGGCGGAGGACTATCGTGAAAAGACGAGGTCCGGGCCGCGCGGAGCGGTGACCACACGGGCTCCGGCACCGCCGGCGGCACGTGGGGCCGGAGCGGCGGCCGCGGTCCGGCCCGGGCAGCGGGCGTCCCGCCGGCACGAGGGGCGTACCGGTCCGGGGAAGACGTGTCCCGCGGACATGGAGGAGTGGCCATGAGCGACGCCATGGGCGCCCGGACGAGCGGAGTCGCCCACCCGATCCGCCACACCACGCCCGGCCCGGCGGTCCGCGAGGTCGTCCACGAGGCGTACTCGTTCGCCTGCATGCGCTGCGGGCGGGGCTGGGAGCAGTCGTACGACATCGAGCACCACGTGGACGCCGAGGGCCGGCCGTTCATCGTGTACCGGGCGGACGGGCAGCGCGTGCCCTCCCCGCTGTCCCGCCCCACCTGCGAGAACTGCGGCTCACACGTGGTGCGGATCATGCGCGCGGGCCAGGTCTCACCGTTCGCGGCGCGCGGCTACCAGCCGCCGGCCGGGCCGCTTATGCCCGCCGAGGACGAGACACCGCCGGCCCACGGCGGCGCCGGGTACGGCGGTGCCACGGCCCACCCGGGGCCGTCCGCCACCGGTCGGCGCCACCGCCACCTGACCGGGCTGTTCCACCTCCGTCACCACCGGCACGGCGCTGCGGCCGGGACCACGGCCGGCCCCGAGCGGGCCGGGGAGTACGGCGGGCACGACGGCCGGGACCCCGCCGCGGAGACGGGAGCTGCGGAGACGGGCGGCGCGGACGGCCGGATCGTCGCGTCCGACGACGGCATCCGACCGCCGCACCGGTCGTGAACGTGCATCGCCGTACGCAGGGGCGTGAGTCGTCTTTCGGGCCGTGCGTCAGGCAGCGGTCCTGAGCGGTGGCCGGCCGTGGGCCCGTGCGGCCCCACGTGCGCGGCGGGGACCGGAACGTGCGCCGCGGGGACCGGACCGACCGTGAGCCGCGCGGACCGGACCGTGAGCCCCGGGCCCGTACAGGAGCCCCGGGCCCGCCGGCGGGTCTGCCCGGCACACCCGCCGGACTCCCACCCTCCCTGGATCCATACGCCCCGCGCCCCGTCCCCTGTCCCTCCTGGACGCGGGCGTCCTGCCACACTCCGGCGCGCACCCCGGCGCGTACGGTCCCCGGGCCGCTGCCGCAGGCCGTCCGCCCGCCGCTCCCGGCGCGTCCCTAGAATCGCGCACATGAGCGCGAAGCAGACCCCGCCGCCGCTGCCGGAGCCCCTCCGGGTGACGGTCGTGGACTCCCACACCCACCTGGACATGCTCCCCGCCTCGCCGACCGGGGAGCCCGCCACGGCGACGGTCGAGGAAGCGCTGGCCAAGGCCGCCTCGGTCGGAGTGGGGACGGTCGTGCAGGTCGGCTGTGACGTCGCGGGGTCCCGCTGGGCCGCCGAGACCGCCGCCGCCCACGGAAGCGTCTGGGCCGCGGTCGCGCTCCACCCCAACGAGGCGCCCCGCATCGTGCACGGCGAGACGGGGACCGGCGACGGCGGGCCGCGGCAGCGGACGCGGCCGGCGGGTGGTGAGGCGGCGCTGGACGAGGCGCTCGCCGAGATCGACGCGCTCGCCGCGCTGCCGCAGGTGTGCGCCGTCGGAGAGACCGGGCTGGACTTCTTCCGCACCGGCGCCGAGGGCGTCGCGGCCCAGGAGCTGTCCTTCCGCCGCCACATCGACATCGCCAAGCGGCACGGCAAGGCGCTGGTCATCCACGACCGGGACGCGCACGACGACGTGCTGCGGGTGCTCGCCGAGGAGGGCGCCCCGGAACGGGTCGTCTTCCACTGCTTCTCCGGCGGCCCCGACCTGGCCAAGGCGTGCGCCGAGCACGGCTACTACATGTCCTTCGCGGGCAATGTGACGTTCAAGAACGCGCAGCCGCTGCGGGACGCCCTCGCCGTCGCCCCGCCGGAGCTGCTGCTGGTGGAGACCGACGCGCCGTTCCTCACCCCGGCCCCCTACCGCGGACGGCCCAACGCGCCGTACCTCATCCCGTACACCCTGCGGGCGATGGCCCAGGTCAAAGGCGCGGACGAGGACGACTTCGCGGCCCGCATCGCCGCCAACAGCGTGCGGGCGTTCCAACTGCCGGAGTAACCGCCGCCCGGCCGTAAACTTCCCCGGTGAGCGAGCGAAGGCAGCGAATGATCAGCACACCGGATCCGCGACCCGGGCGCGGGCGCGCCGAGGGCGGGTACGGCCCGGCCGAGTGCGGCGGAGCGGGCGCATGAGCGCCACCGACCCGGCCGGCCACTCCTCCCCGGCCGACCGCTCCGATACGCACGACGACTCCGTTGTGCAGGACATCTCCGGTGCGCACGGCCACTCCTCCCCGGCCGACCGCTCTGCCGCGTCCGCCGCCGACGGCCCCGCTGCCACCGCCGCGTCCGCCGCCGGTGGGCCCGCGTCCGCCGAGGGGGCCGCTTCCGCCGCCGGCGGGCCGGAGGACGCGGGAGCGACCGGCCCGGACGCGCTGCTGGGCCCCGCCGACGTCCGCGAGCTGGCCGCCGCGCTGGGCGTACGCCCCACCAAGCAGCGCGGCCAGAACTTCGTCATCGACGCCAACACCGTGCGCCGCATCGTCCGTACCGCGGACGTGCGCCCCGACGACGTGGTGGTCGAGGTGGGACCGGGCCTCGGCTCGCTCACCCTCGCCCTGCTGGAGGCCGCCGACCGGGTGGTCGCCGTGGAGATCGACGACACGCTCGCCGGGGCACTGCCAGCCACGGTCGCGGCCCGCCTCCCGGAGCGCGCCGACCGGTTCGCGCTGGTCCACTCCGACGCGATGCACGTCACGGACCTGCCGGGGCCGGCACCCACCGCGCTCGTGGCCAACCTCCCCTACAACGTGGCGGTCCCGGTCCTGCTCCACATGCTCGCCACCTTCCCGACCATCGAACGGACGCTGGTCATGGTGCAGGCCGAGGTCGCCGACCGGCTCGCCGCCGGGCCCGGCTCCAAGATCTACGGCGTGCCGTCGGTGAAGGCGGCCTGGTACGCGGAGGTCAAGCGCGCCGGGGCGATCGGCCGCAACGTGTTCTGGCCGGCGCCCAACGTGGACTCGGGCCTGGTCTCCCTGGTCCGCCGCAGCCACCCGCTGCCCACCACCGCATCCCGGGACGAGGTGTTCGCGGTGGTGGACGCCGCGTTCGCCCAGCGCCGCAAGACCCTGCGCGCCGCGCTCGCCGGATGGGCGGGCTCCGCGGCGGCGGCGGAGACGGCCCTGACCGCCGCGGGCGTTTCACCGCAGGCACGCGGTGAATCCCTCACTGTGGAGCAGTTCGCCGCCATCGCCGAGGCGCGGCAGAGGATCAAGGGGGCAGGAGCATGACCGTGAACGGACCGGGACCGGTGGACGGACCGGGACCAGCCGGCGGGCCGGTACGCACGGCCGGGCCGGAGCGGGGGGACGGGCAGCCCGGAGCGGCGGTGGCACCGCAGCCGACGGCCGGACCGTCACGCCCGGCCGGATCGTCCCCGGCGGCCGGACCGGAGCCGGGACGGGTGGCGCGGCCCGCCGGGGGCGTCACCGTACGGGTGCCGGCCAAGGTCAACGTGCAGCTGGCGGTCGGCGCCCCGCGCCCCGACGGATTCCACGACCTGGCCAACGTCTTCCTGGCCGTCGGCCTCTACGACGAGATCACCGTCACCCCGTCCGACACCCTCCGCATCACGGTCACCGGGCCCGACGCGCACCTGGTGCCGCGGGACGGTACGAATCTGGCGGCGCGGGCGGCGGAACTGCTCGCCGCCCGGTACGGCGTCAAGGACCCCGGCGTCCACATCCACATCGCCAAGGACATCCCGGTGGCCGGCGGGATGGCGGGCGGCAGCGCCGACGGCGCCGGCGCGCTGCTCGCCTGCGACGCGCTGTGGGGGACCGGCGCCGGACGGACCGAACTCCTCGACATCTGTGCGGAACTGGGCAGCGATGTGCCGTTCAGCCTGGTGGGCGGGGCCGCGCTGGGGCGGGGCCGCGGCGAGATCCTCACCCCCCTCGACGTGCGGGGCGTCTTCCACTGGGTCTTCGCACCGGCCGACGGCGGACTGTCCACGCCGGCCGTGTACCGGGAGTGCGACCGGCTCCGCGCCGGCACGGCGGTGCCCGAGCCCGAGGCCACCCCGCAGCTGCTGGCAGCCCTGCGGACCGGCGACCCGGTCTCGCTGGCCGCCGCGGTGAGCAACGACCTGCAGCCCGCGGCCGTCTCCCTGCGGCCCTCGCTCGCCGCCACCCTGGAGGCCGGAACGGCGGCCGGGGCGCTGGCCGCACTGGTCTCCGGCTCCGGCCCCACCTGCGCCTTCCTCGCCGAGGACGCCGCGGCGGCGGAGCGGGTCGCCGCCGCGCTCACCGCCTCCGGGACCTGCCGCGCGGCCCGGGTGGCCCAGGGCCCGGCGGCCGGCGCCACTCTGCTGCCCGGGTGACGGACCGACGGGCCGGCCGACGGTCCGACGGGCTGACGGCCGACCGGCCGGCTGAAGGTCCGACGCACTGACGGTCCGGCGGACCCACCCGCGGCGGGCCGGCCGACCGGCGGGCCGACCCACGGCGGGCCGGCCGACGGGCCCACCCGCGGGAGGTCGGCCGATCGGCGGGCCACGGGCCGACTCGACGGCCGGCCCACGGGCGGGCCGACGGGCTGTCCCACGGCGGGCCGGCCGGCGGCTCGACCGGCCGGATGCCCGA
The DNA here is from genome assembly GCF_016031615.1 of Streptomyces pactum. GTDB lineage: Bacteria > Actinomycetota > Actinomycetes > Streptomycetales > Streptomycetaceae > Streptomyces > Streptomyces pactus. The sequence goes on along the minus strand of NZ_JACYXC010000001.1, from coordinate 2,712,534 downwards.
CCAGCCGGCCGGTGGACGACACCGGCCGGTGGACGACGACGGGCGCGCGGTGGACGACGGCCGGCCGAAGTGCCCCTGTCGCGCCGACCCTCCGTGAACAGGTTCTCCACAGCCAGTTATCCACAGGGGTGGAGCGGGCCGCGGGACACCCCTAGCATCGAGGCAGTCGCCGGCGGTGCACGCCGGGTGGACCACGAACACGGGGGACGCACATGCTCTGCCAGCGATGCCGTGCCATGCATCTGGCACCGGACGGACACTGTCCCGGCTGCGGAGCGGTGCCCGCGGCCACCGCGCCACCGGTCCCCCCGGGCGCGGCCACCATGCCCCCCGCCCCGGCGGGCGCGGGGACACCTCCGGGCGGTGTGACCGCCCCGGGCACCGGGGCACCGCGGCCCGCCGCCACCAGGCCCTCCGGCGCGGGCCCGGTCGCCGGCCTGGGCAACGCTGCCGCGATCATGCTCGCCGTGATGAGCGCGCTGGCCCTGATGCGCGCGGTCGCCGACTTCCGGCTGCGGGACGCGCTCGACGAGGACTGCGGCGACTACTCCTACGAGTACGACACGTTCGGCTCCTGCGGCGACTCGTTCCGCGACGAGATCGCCGACGGCCTCGGCGAGTTCTGGCTGACCTCGCTCTTCCTGCTCCTGCTGGGCTTCCTCTGCACCATCCCGGTCTTCCTCGTCTGGTTCCACCGGGTGCGCACCAACGCCGAGGCGCTCGCCCCGGGCCGGCACCGGCACGTGCCCGGCATGGCGCTCTCCGCCTGGTTCCTGCCGTTCGCCAACTGGTGGATCCCCAAGCAGATCGCCGACGACATCCTGATGGCCACCGCCCCGCCACCCCCGGCACCGCCCTACGGCATACCGCCCAAGCCCCGTGGCGCCGGGCTGCTCCTGGGCTGGTGGTCCACCTGGGTGGGTTCCAGCGTGCTGAGCGCGGTGGGCTGGTGGCTGCTGGTCTCGCCGGACGAGGCGGACGACGCGAGGTTCGGCCTGCTGGTCCTCGCCCTGGGTGACCTGGCGCTCGTCGCGGCAGGCGTGCTGGGAGTGCTGACCGTGCGGATGATCAGCGACGCGCAGGACATCGGCATGGGTTTCCGCGCCGCCCTCTTGGGTCCCCACCCGGCACCGGCCTTCGGCGGCCCCGCCCGGGCCTCTCACATCCCGCACCCCGCGGGGCCGTATCACGGCGCCCCGGCCTACGGCGGCGGGACCACTTCCCCCGCCCCGGCGTACGGCGGGACACCGCCCCCGGTCCCCGTGCCGCCCCCCGCGTCGGCGTCCGGTACCGGCGCCGGTTCCGCGCCCGCGCACATACCCGGCACCCATGTCTCCGGCGCCGGCTCCGCGCCCGGCGCGGCCACCTCACCCGCGCCGCCCGCACCGTCCGGGCACCCGTCCCCCGCGTCGCCGGCAGCCACCACCCCCACTTCACCCGGCAGCCCGGCCACGTCCGCCGATGGAACTCCCGCCGACGCCCCGAGCGACGCGGCACCGGCTGACACCCCGGTCGAGACCCCGGCCGACACGACCCCGCCGGGCGCGGCCTCGGACCGCCCGCACGAGCCCGGCAGTCCCGACCCGGAGAGCCGCCCCGACCTGGAGAAGTGACACCACCGTCCCCTCGGACCCCGGCGCGGGACGTCCCCGGAGGACGCGCCCCGCACAAGGACCATCACCGGCCCGGGCCGGGGCGGCGGCCACGCGGCACGAGCGGGGCACGGCGACGGGCGGCCGCCGGGCGGGGCCCGGACCCTGGTGGGCCGGTTCCGTGCGGACGGCCGAGCACCAGCCGCGGGACGACCCGAGATCGACCACGGCGCGTCCGGGGGCACGGCAGGGACGGGGGAAGGTCGGACCGGGGGCCGGACGGACGGCGAGCAGAGAGCGGCAGGGGGAGGGAGCGGGGCCGCCGGAGAGGGGACGGGCCGGGCCCTGAAAGAGAGAGGAACAGGGCGGGGCAGATCCAGAGAGGGCGGGGGGCTGGGGGCGTGGGCTGCCTGCGATGGGGCGGGCGGGGCCCTGACAGAGAGGGGACCCGGGGGGCAGGGGGCGAGCAGCGAGGGGAAGGGAGAGGGGCGGGGGGCGGGGGCCGAAAGGAAAGGAAAGGGGAGCCCGGGGCAGGCAAAGCACGGAGCCCAGGGGCAGGCAGGGCGCGAAGCCGGGGCAGGCAGGGCGCGGCGCCGGGCCGCCGTCGTCCCGGTGGGGTCCGCGCGGCGACTACCCTGGGATGTCGATCGATCCGAGTCCCTGGAGTGAGATGGCCACCAACCTCGTCAATCTGGAAGCCGTGGAGAAGGTGTACGGCACCCGTGCACTGCTCGACGGCGTCTCCCTCGGCGTCAACGAGGGCGACCGGATCGGCGTCGTCGGCCGTAACGGAGACGGCAAGACCACCCTGATCCGCATGCTGGCCAAGCTGGAGTCCGCCGACCGCGGGCGCGTCACCCACGCCGGTCACCTGCGGCTGGGGGTGCTCACCCAGCACGACTCGCTGGACCCGGCCGCCACGGTGCGGCACGAGGTGATCGGCGACCTCGCCGACCACGAGTGGGCGGGCAACGCCAAGATCCGCGACGTGCTCACCGGGCTCTTCGGCGGACTCGACCTGCCGGGCTTCCCGCAGGGTCTGGACACCGTCATCGGACCCCTCTCCGGCGGTGAGCGCCGCCGGATCGCGCTCGCCAAGCTGCTCATCGCCGAGCAGGACCTGATCGTCCTGGACGAGCCGACCAACCACCTGGACGTGGAGGGCATCTCCTGGCTCGCCGCGCATCTGCGGGCCCGGCGCTCGGCGCTGGTGGTCGTCACCCACGACCGCTGGTTCCTGGACCAGGTGTGCACCCGCATGTGGGACGTGCAGCGCGGCACGGTGCACGAGTACGAGGGCGGCTACAGCGACTACGTCTTCGCCCGCGCCGAGCGGGAGCGGATCGCCGCGTCGGAGGAGGCCAAGCGGCAGAACCTGATGCGCAAGGAGCTGGCCTGGCTGCGCCGGGGCGCCCCCGCCCGCACCAGCAAGCCGCGCTTCCGGATCGAGGCGGCCAACGCGCTGATCGAGGACGTGCCCCCGCCGCGCGACTCCGCCGAGCTGATGAAGTTCGCCAACTCCCGCCTCGGCAAGACCGTCTTCGACCTGGAGGACGTGACCGTCCAGGCCGGCCCCAAGGTGCTGCTCAAGCACCTGACCTGGCAGCTCGGCCCCGGTGACCGCATCGGTCTGGTGGGGGTCAACGGGGCGGGCAAGACCTCGCTGCTGCGGGCGCTGGCCCGGGCCGCCGCCACCGACGGCGAGGAGCAGCCCGTCGGCGGCCGCATCGTGGTCGGCAGGACCGTCAGACTCGCCTACCTCTCCCAGGAGGTGGCGGAGCTGGACCGCGACTGGCGGGTGCTGGAGGCCGTGGAGCGGGTACGGCAGCGGGTGGACCTCGGCAAGGGCCGGGAGATGACCGCCTCCCAGCTCTGCGAGAAGTTCGGGTTCACCAAGGAGAAGCAGTGGACCCCGGTCGGCGACCTCTCCGGCGGCGAACGCCGCAGGCTGCAGATTCTGCGGCTGCTGATGGACGAGCCCAACGTCCTCTTCCTCGACGAGCCGACGAACGACCTGGACATCGAGACCCTCACCCAGCTGGAGGACCTGCTCGACGGCTGGCCGGGCACCCTGGTGGTCATCAGCCACGACCGGTACTTCGTCGAGCGCACCACCGACCGGGTGTTCGCCCTGCTCGGCGACGCCACCCTGCGGATGCTGCCGCGCGGGCTGGACGAGTACCTGGAGCGCCGTGAGCGGGCGAAGGCCGCCGCCGCGCCCGCGCCCGCCCCCCGCCCCCCGCCCCCGGCCGCCGCCACCGGCGCCGCCGCCCCAGGGCCGCTCCGCCGGTGACACCCGCGCCGCCAAGAAGGAACTGCAGCGCATCGAGCGCCGGCTGGACAAGATCAGCGAGCAGGAGAGCGCGCTGCACCGGCAGATCGCCGAGCACGCCACCGACTTCTCCAAGGTCGCCGAACTCGACGCCCAGCTCCGGGAGCTGGCGGGCGAGCGGGACGAGCTGGAGATGCGCTGGCTGGAACTGGCCGAGGACGTGTGACGATCCGGTCGAGAACCGGTGAGGGTCCGGCCCGCGAGCTGTGACGGCCGCCCGGCGCCCGGCGGCGGACGGCTGCGCCCGGCCCGGGGGGCGGGACCCGCCCGGCCGGGCACCGTACCGGCCCGCGCGCCCGTCCCCACGGCAGGCCCCGACCGTCGTCCCGGACCGGCGGGGGACGGCCCGGTGCAGGTCAACGCCGTTTCCGCCGCGCCGCGATGAGCGCTTGAGCGGGCTGCGCGGCGGGTGCCCGGACGTCCAGGAGGGGCGGTGCCGCGGGTCCCGTGGACGGCGTTCGGGCCGGTGGGGGAACCGGGACCGCCCCCGGACGCGTCGCTGACGGGTGATACAAAGAACACCCGCCAACCAGCCGCATACCGGCGGGAGATGTGTCCGATTCGCTCCTTCCCGGGGGATATTCGGCCCCTGGGACGCGGGGGAGACCGATCGGCACACGGTCCCGCGCACGAAGGATCCCGATGTCTCAGCCGCCTCAGCCACCTCACCAGCCCCCTCCTGGCTCTGCGGGGGACCACCCCTCACAGGGCGGCTTCGGCGCGCCGCAGCACGGTTACGGATACCCGCAGCAGCCTCCGGCCCCGCCGCTCCCCGGACAGCCCGGTTACGGCTACCCGGGGCAGCCGGGGCAGGCACCGCAGACCCCGCCGCCCGCGGCCCCGGGCACACCGCCGCCCGCCCCGGCCGTACCGCCGCCGGGGGGCTCCGGCCGTGCCGCCCCCCGGTGCGCCGCAGGCACCTCCGGCCGGGGCCGGCGGTTACGGCTACCCCCGGCCCGCAGACCCCTCCGACCGGTGCCGGTGGCTACGGCTACCCCGGCCCGCCCGGATACGGCCCCCACCCAGGCGCAGCCGGTGCACGCCCAGCCCACGCAGGTCGGCATACCCCCAGCCGTACGGGGCCCAGCCGCCGTACGGCTACCCGCAGGCCCCCGTGCCGCCCGGCCCGGGCGGTGCTCCGGGCGACGGGGGTGACCGCAAGGCGGCCCGGCAGCGGATGATGATCATCGTCAGCGCGGTGGTCGCGGTCGCGCTGATCGTCGGCGCCGGCATCTTCTTCATCACCAAGGACGACGGCGGCAGCACCGAGGCCGACGACGGCAACAAGACCAGTCAGGGCCCCACCGGCGACCCGGGGAAGGACACCGGCGGCACCAAGGGCGGGTTCACCTCCAAGCCGGCCCCGGACCCGGTGGACGCCCGGCTGCTCAACGCCGTCCGCGTGCCGAAGGTCAAGACCGACCAGGTCACCGTCCCCGGTCTGTGGGCCACCGACAAGATCTTCGCCAAGACCGAGGACTACAAGATCACCGGTTACCCGGTGGAGGGCGGCAAGCCCACGTGGCAGATCCCGCTCGACGGCCAGGTCTGCCAGGGCTGGCGCGGGGTCACCGAGGACAACCTGACCGCCATCGTGTTCGAGGACCACAAGCCGAAGAACGACAAGGACTACGCGGACTGCAGCGAGATCGGCCTGGTCGATCTGGACGCGGGCAAGCTGGTCTGGCAGAAGCACATCGAGGACGGCGGCTCCCGGATCGACTTCGACGAGGTGACCATCGGCGCCGGTACCGTGGCCGCCGGCGGCCTGGACGGCGGCGCGGCCTGGTCGCTGGACGGCAAGCAGCTGTGGGCGCCGTCCGAGGGCGACTGCGAGGACCGCGGCTACGAGGGCAGCGAGGAGAAGCTGGTCGCCGCCACCTACTGCGGCGAGTACGACAGTCCGAACATCAAGGTCAGCACGGTCAACCCGAAGACCGGTGACGTCATCTCCGGCTACCAGGTGCCGCGCGGGATCAAGGACGTGCACGTGGTCTCCGCCGACCCCCTGGTGCTCGGCCTGGAAGCGGCCGGGGAGAGCTACGACGTCACCGATGTGTGGGTGATCGACGACAGCGCCGCCACCGGCAAGCTGAAGACCAAGATCTCCACGCGCAACGGCCAGTACGTGGTGGACTGCGACTCGACCAACATCGGCGGCTGCACCCAGATCGTGGTGAGCGAGCAGACCGACACCATCTTCATGGCGAGCGAGGAGCGGTCCAACGGCGGCGCCGGCGCGGTCAACGAGATCGTGGCGTTCAGCATGAAGACCGGCAAGACCATCGGGAAGGCCGACGGTGACTCGGAGGCCGCGACGGTGCCGCTCAAGCTCGACGAGGACGGCTACCTGATCGCCTACCAGCAGCCCACCTACCGCAAGGGCGGCTCGGTGTGGCGGATCGACCCGACCACGTACAAGAAGGACCTGCTGATGCGGAACCCGGACACCAGCGTGGACCAGGAGACCTGGTTCAGCCCGGACAGCAGCTGGGTCTCCTACGTCAACGGCCGGCTGTACCTGGGGTACGTGTACGCCTCCAAGCCCTCCGGCGCGTTCGACAACGAGCGGCTGCTGGCGATGGGCTTCGGCGCCGGCTGACCCGTACGCCGCCCGCCCGGTACACCTGCCGCGGCCCCGTCCCGCCGCCCGGACACCACGCTCCGGGCGGTACGGGCGGGGCCGCCGCCGTGTCCGCGGCCACCCCGGCCGTGCCTGTCCGGCCGCCCCTGCCCAGGCCGCCCTGCCCGGCCGCCTCGCCCAGGCCGGCCCGGTCCAGGCCCCGTTCCGGCCGGGCTCCTCCCCGGCCCGTGCGGGCCGCGCTCTGGACCTCCCGGGGGTGGCGGCGTCACTCTCGTCCACCAAGCGGACGGTTTCGGTCAGTTGGGAGATCCCCGCTGGACACCTACGGTCCGGATTTCGACAATCAGGGGAGCTTCTTCCCGGTTGGCGGCGCACGGTGCCGAGTGAGCGGGTAGCTTCCGGGAAGGGGGGTTCATGGGTGTGCGACTCATGGTGGTCGATGACCACCGGCTGCTGGCCGAGGCACTCGCCTCGGCGCTGAGGCTCCGCGGCCACCGCGTGCTGGCCGCTGCGGCGCCGAGCGCGGGCGCCGCCGAACTGGTGGTGAACCGGTCGCCGGAGGTCTGCCTGCTGGGCACCTCGGCGCCGGCCGAGCCCGGCGCGTTCGATCCCGTCCGGCGCATCAAGGCGGAGCGCCCGCAGGTGGCGGTGGTGGTGCTCGGGCCGGTGCCCAGCCCCCGCGGCATCGCCGCCGCATTCGCCGCCGGGGCGTCCGGCTACGTCCGCCACGACGAGCGGATCGACGGCGTGGAACGCGCCATGATCAAGGCGCGGGCCGGGGAGGCCGCGGTGGCGCCCCAGCTGCTTCAGGGCGCGTTCGCCGAACTGCTCAACCCCGCGGCACAGCCGGACGACGAGGGCGCCCGGCTGCTGCAGATCCTCACCCCCCGTGAGGTGGAGGTGCTGGTGCGGGTCGCCGAGGGCGAGGACACCCGGCTGATCGCGGCCGGCATGGGGATAGCACCGAGCACCGCCCGGACCCATGTGCAGCGGGTGCTGATGAAGCTGGGGGTGGGCTCCCGCCTGGAGGCGGCGGCGCTGGCGGCGCGGACCGGGCTGCTGGACCGGGCCCCGCACCCGTCGGCCACCCCCCGGCGACGGCTGACCACCACCCCCGCCCGCGCCGGCCGGGAGCCCGCACGTCACGCCCCCCGGCGGACACGAGCCCGCCGCGCCACGCCCGGTCCCCGGGTGAGCCCACCGCCCCCGGCCGCACCGCGTCAGAGGACGCCCCGCGCCCCCGTGCGTCACCCCGTCGCGCCCGACGCGAGCCCCCGCCCATCGCGCCCCCCGTGTCGTGCCCCGCCCCGCACACCGAGTCCCGCTCCCGGGGCCGTCGCCGCCTCACACCCGTGCTGCGGCGACGGCTGACCACCTGCCCCGCCCGCCGGGTCAGGGGTTCGGGTGCTCGTCGAGGATCTCCTCGGCCGGGGGCGGCGGCGGGGCCACCGGCCGCAGCTTGACCCAGACCAGGAAGAACGCGCCCAGGGCGAGCATGCCGATGCCCGTCCACAGGTTGATGTTGATGTCCTGGGCCTTCTTCAGGTCGGCGTCGGACGCGGTGATCCCGGCGATGGTCACGATCACGCCGTAGACCACGAACAGGCCGCCGATGATGCGGCGGATGTCGAAGAGCCGGGCGGCCGTGGCCGACCTGCGCTCCAGTTCCTCGACCTGCTGCTGGTACTCGTACTCGCTCATGGTGGGTCGCCTCGCACTCGGCAGGGTCAGAAGGAGAACGGGATGTAGCACACCGCGGCCAGGACGATCGCGCCCCAGCCCAGCAGGGCCGGCTTGCGGTACCAGGCGTCGTCGCCCTCGGCGGGCGGCTCCGCCATGCCGGGGGAGCGGGTGCCGTACACCAGGCCGGCCAGTTCCTCGGCGGGCTTGGGCCGGGTGAAGGCGGTGACCACCAGCATCACCACCGCGCCGACCACGAACGCCACGATGGAGGACACGAAGTTGGCGCCCTGGTCGCTGGGGATGTCGATGACGTCCTGCTTGTAGAACCAGAAGTAGTTCACCATCGCGGCCACGGTGCCCGACAGCAGCCCCCAGAAACCGGCCGCCGCGGTGGACCGCTTCCAGAACATGCCGATGATGAAGACGCAGAACAGCGGCACGTTGAAGAACGAGAACAGCGTCTGCAGATAGTTCATGATGTTGCTGAACGACGAGGCGATGAACGCGGTCCCCATGCCGATCAGTACACCGATCGCGGTGATCACCCGGCCGGTGGCCAGGTAGTAGCTGTCCGGCCGGCCCTTCTTCACGTACGCGGCCCAGATGTCGTTGGTGAAGACGGTGTTGAAGGACGAGACGTTGGCGGCCATGCCGGCCATGAACGCGGCGAGCAGCCCGGTCACCGCGATGCCCAGCACGCCGTTGGGCAGCAGGTCCCGCATCAGCACCGGGATGGCGTCGTTGTACTGCAGGTCGCTGCCCGCCTTGCCCAGCGTCGGCTCCATCACCAGGGCGATCAGCCCGGGGACGACCACCACCATCGGGATGAGGATCTTGGGGAAGGCGGCGATCAGCGGGGTGCGCCGGGCGGCGGAGAGGTTCTTCGCGGACAGCGCGCGCTGCACCTCGGCGAAGTTGGTCGTCCAGTAGCCGAAGCTCATCACGAAGCCCAGGCCCAGCACGATGGTGAGCCAGTTGGCGCCCAGCGGGTTGTCCGAACCGATGCCGGTGCCGCCCCAGGCGGAGAGGAAGTCGTCACCGTGGCTGCCGGTGAGGCTGTCGCTCAGCCCGTCCACCCCGCCGACCCGCTTCAGGCCGACCACGGTGAGCGGGATGAGCGCGGCGAGGATGACGAAGAACTGCAGCACCTCGTTGTAGATGGCGGAGGACAGCCCGCCCAGGGTGATGTACGCCAGGACGAAGAACCCGGCGACCACGATGGCCAGCCACTGCGGCCAGCCGATCAGCGCCTCCAGCACGATCGCCATCGCGTAGAGGTTGACGCCCGCGATGAGCACCGAGGAGACCGCGAAGATGATCGAGGAGAGCAGGTGCGAGGCGGGGCCGAACCGGTGCAGCAGGAACTCCGGCACCGACCGGACCTTCGACCCGTAGTAGAAGGGCATCATCACCAGGCCGAGGAAGACCATCGCCGGGATGGCGCCGATCCAGTACCAGTGCACCGTGTACGCGCCGTACTGCGCCCCGTTGGCGGCCATGCCCAGGATCTCGGTGGCCCCCAGGTTGGCGGCGACGAAGGCCAGCCCGGTCACCCAGGCGGGCAGCGACCGGCCGGAGAGGAAGAAGTCGAGACTGGTCCGCACGCTGCGCCGGGCGGCGAAGCCGATGCCCAGGACGACGGCGAAGTAGATGCCCAGGATGGTGTAGTCGAGCCCGTTGGTGGGGAGCCGTAGCCCTTCGGCCAGTTGCTGCATGGGTCACTCTCTTCGGGTCCGGGGCCCCTCCGGGCGGCGCGGGGGTGGCCGGTGCGAACGGGGTCGGTGGCGTTGAGGAGGCGCTGGGAGCGGGGTCGTGCGATCGGGTGCGGGACGGGGGGACGGGGACGGGGCGGGCACATGGTGCCGGGGACGGGGTCGGGAGCGGGTGGGGTGGTCGACGGTCGGGGGCGGGTACGGATACGGCCGGGGCGGGGGCGCACCGGTCCGGGCCGCCGGAACCGGAGCGCGGTGAACGCCCCGGCGCACGGGACATCCCCGGGCGGTGAACGCTCCGGCAACGCGAACGCACAGAAACGTACGCGCCTCGGTTCAGAATCTGAACAGTTCTGTTGAATCTCTTTGTTCGATCGTGATGAAGCTAGCCGACTAGGGGCGTTATGTCCGGGTATCACGCGGTGTGCTGGTCGTCCGACGGTGGCAATATTGACGGAGGTGTTCGTTCGTGATTTGTTGTGTGCGCTTCTGTTGGTCGGTGTGGTGAGGTGAGCTGCGCGTGAAGAAGACGACCATCCGGCTCGCCGACGGACGTGAGCTGATCTACTACGACACCCGCGACGACGCGGTCCGTGACGCGCCCGACCGGCGCCCCCTGGACCCCACCGTCACCACCACCGAGGTCCGCACCGACCGGCTGCTCGGCGACACCGTCGCCATCGCCTCACACCGGCAGGGCCGCACCTATCACCCGCCCGCCGACCAGTGCCCGCTGTGCCCCTCCCGCCCCGAGCGGGGCCGGCTCACCGAGATCCCGGCCGCCGACTACGAGGTCGCGGTCTTCGAGAACCGGTTCCCCTCCCTCGCCGGCGACCTGGGCCGGTGCGAGGTGGTCTGCTTCACCGCCGACCACGACGCCTCCTTCGCCGACCTCACCGAGGAGCGCGCCGCCCTGGTCCTGGACGCCTGGACCGACCGCACCGCAGCCCTGGCGGCGCACCCCGCCGTGGCCCAGGTCTACTGCTTCGAGAACCGCGGCCAGGAGATCGGCGTCACCCTCGGCCACCCGCACGGCCAGATCTACGGCTACCCCTTCACCACCCCGCGCACCGAGGCCATGCTGCGGTCGGCCGCCGGACACCACCGCGACACCGGCCGCAACCTCTTCGACGACGTCCTCGCCGACGAGCGGGCCGACGGGCGGCGTGTGGTGCTGGCCGGGGACCACTGGACCGCCTTCGTCCCCTACGCCGCCCACTGGCCCTACGAGGTGCACCTCTACCCGCACCGCCGCGTCCCGGACCTGCGGGACCTCGACGCCCCGGCGCGCGCCGAGTTCCCCGGCCTCTACCTGGAACTGCTGCGCCGCTTCGACCGGATCTTCGGGCCCGGCCGGCCGCCCACCCCGTACATCTCCGGCTGGCACCAGGCGCCCTTCCACCACCCCGACCGGGCCGCGTTCGCCCTCCACCTAGAGCTTTTCACCATCCGACGTACTCCCGGCAAACTGAAGTTCCTCGCGGGTTCCGAATCCGGCATGAGTGTGTTCATCAACGACGTGCCGCCCGAGGCGGCGGCCGAGCGACTGCGAGAGGTAGCGAGTTAACGATGGGCAACAAGTACCTGGTCACCGGCGGCGCGGGCTATGTCGGCAGCGTGGTCGCCGCGCACCTGCTGGAGGCGGGGCACCAGGTGACCGTGCTCGACGACCTGTCCACCGGACACCGCGCCGGTGTCCCGGCCGGCGCGGAGTTCATCGAGGGACGCATCCAGGACGCCGCGAAGTGGCTCGACCCCTCCTACCGCGCAGTGCTCCACTTCGCCGCGTTCTCGCAGGTCGGCGAGTCGGTGGTGAACCCGGAGAAGTACTGGGTCAACAACGTGGGCGGTACCACCGCACTGCTCGCCGCGATGCGCGACGCGGGCGTGCGGACCCTGGTCTTCTCCTCCACCGCCGCCACCTACGGCGAGCCGGAGACCGCCCCGATCCCCGAGGACGCCCCCACCGCGCCCACCAACCCCTACGGCGCCTCCAAGCTGGCCGTGGACCACATGATCAGCGGCGAGTGCGCGGCGCACGGCCTGGCCGCGGTCTCGCTGCGCTACTTCAACGTCGCCGGCGCCCACCGCGCCGCGGACGGCACCACCTACGGCGAGCGCCACGACCCCGAGACCCACCTCATCCCGCTGGTGCTCCAGGTCGCGCAGGGCCGCCGGGAGGCCATCTCGGTCTTCGGCGACGACTACCCCACCCCCGACGGCACCTGCGTCCGCGACTACATCCACGTCGCCGACCTCGCCGAGGCCCACCTGCTCGCCCTCGACGCCGCCCGCGCCGGCGAACACCTGATCTGCAACCTGGGCAACGGCAACGGCTTCTCCGTCCGCGAGGTCATCGAGACCGTGCGCAAGGTCACCGGCCACCCGGTCCCCGAGGTGACCGCCCCCCGCCGGGGCGGCGACCCGGCGGTCCTGGTCGCCTCCGCCGAGCGCGCCAAGGAGCTGCTGGGCTGGCGGCCCAGCCGCACCGACCTGGCCGGCATCGTGGCGGACGCCTGGGAGTTCGCCCGGCGGAAGGAGACCGCGTGACCGAACCCCCCGAGCCCGCCCCGGAGCTCGACCCCGAGCAGGCCGCGACGGCGTACCGGGAGGTGTACGGGACCGCCCCGGCCGGCGTCTGGGCGGCCCCCGGCCGGATCAACCTCATCGGCGAGCACACCGACTACAACGACGGCTTCGTGATGCCGCTCGCCCTGCCGCACACCACCCTCGCCGCCGCCTCGGCACGCCCCGACGGCCTCCTGCGGCTGTGCTCCGGGAACGCACCGGGCACGGGACGGCACGGCACGGCCGGCGGGCAGCCGCCGGCCGTGGCCACGCTCACCGTGGACACCCTCGACCCCCGCACCCGGCCCGCCGGCGCCTGGACCTCCTACCCGGCGGGCGTGGTGTGGGCGATGCGGGAACAGGGCCTGCCGGTGGGCGGCGCCGACCTCCACCTCACCAGCACGGTGCCCACCGGCGCCGGACTGTCCTCCTCCGCCGCGCTGGAGGTCGCCACCGCCACCGCGCTCAACGACCTGTACGGCCTCGGCCTCCCGCCGCGACGGATCGCCGAACTGTGCCGGCGCGCCGAGAACGCCTACGTGGGCGTGCCCTGCGGGATCATGGACCAGATGGCCTCGGCCTGCTGCACCGCCGGCCACGCCGTCTTCCTCGACACCCGCGACCTGCGGCTGCGCCAGGTGCCCCTGGACCTCGCCGCCGCCGGACTGCGGCTGCTCGTGGTGGACACCCGGGTCAAGCACGATCTCGCCGACGGCGCGTACGCCCGGCGGCGCGCCTCCTGCGAGGCCGGTGCGCGGGCGCTCGGGGTGCGCGCCCTGCGCGACGTGCCGTACGCGCGTCTGGACGACGCCCTGACCGCACTCGCCCGGCAGGCGGGACCCGGCGACGACGGCACGCTGCCGCGCCGGGTCCGCCACGTGGTCACCGAGAACCACCGGGTGGAACAGGTCATCACGCTGCTCGACGCCGGCGAACCGGAGGCGATCGGACCCGTGCTGACCGCCGGGCACGCCTCCTGCCGCGACGACTTCGAGGTCTCCTGCGCCGAACTCGACCTGGTGGTCGCGGCGGCGAACGACGCCGGCGCGCTGGGCGCCCGGATGACCGGCGGCGGCTTCGGCGGATCGGCCGTCGTCCTGGTGCGCGAGGAACGGGCCGGCGCGGTGGCCGACGCGGTGCGCGCGGCGTTCGCGGCGGCCGGCCACCGCGCCCCCCGGATCTTCCCCGCCCTGCCGTCCCCCCGGCGCGCGCCGCCTGCGCTGACCGGCCCCCGCCGCGCGGGCGGGCCATCCCCGCCGGCTGCCGCGGCCGGCGGGGATGGTGGTGAGGGGCGTACGGGCGGCGGGGGGAGGTGGCCGGTGAGCGCGCGCTCCTGTCGCCCGGCCGTCCCCCCCCACCCCCGCATCACTCGGCCGCCGTGCCCGCGGCCCGCGCGTCCGTACCGCCCCCCACGTCCGGCCCCCCCGCGCCACCCGGTTCCGCGCGCCCCCGGAGCCGTCCATCCACACTCCCGCCTGTGACCCGCCGGCCGACGCGCCCCCGCACCCCGGGAGGGGCACGGCACCGGGACCGCATCCCGGAAGGGGCACGGCTTCCCGGACGGCCGCCGCGGCCTCCCGGGCGGGGCCGTGGCGAACCGGCGCCTCCCGGCCATATCCCGCTCTCCTGCCCCCTTTATCGATCAAATTGCGTCAAACTTGATTGACTTCAATGGGGATGCGGAAAACTAACTCCACCGTGACGGGGTGGGGCGGGCAGTTTCTCCGTTTTGCCACCGTGGCCCAGAGCCGGTCGTAGCCTGATCTGCACACCGGCGGGGCCGACGTTCCTCCCCGGACGGCGTTCGGCGCGCGGTGCCCGGCGGGGGCGGGGGCCACTGATCTTCTGCGCAAACCGGCGACATGGGGGGTGGGCCGTGGCACGTATCCGGGTTCTGGTGGTCGATGACCACCGCATCTTCGCCGAGTCGCTGGCCGCCGCCCTCGCCGCCGAACAGGACGTCGAGGTCGCCGCGGCCGGCAGCGGGGCGGCGGCACTGCGCTGCCTGGACCGCGGCGCCGCCGAGGGCCGCCGCTTCGACGTCACCCTGGTGGACGCCGACCTCGGTGCGGCCACCACCGAACCCCCCGCCCCCGGACCGCACCCGCCGGGCCGCGCCGGCACCGAGACACGGACCGTGGTGGACGGCCTCTCCCTGGTCAGCGCGGTCCGCACCGCCCACCCCGGGGCACGCGCGGTGGTACTCGCCGAGCGTGACGACCCCCGCCGCGCCGCCGCCGCGCTCCAGGCCGGGGCCTGCGGCTGGGTCGCCAAGGACTGCTCGCTGGCCCGGCTCCTCACCGTCATCCGCGGCGTCCTGCGCGACGAGACCCACCTGCCCCCGGCCCTGCTCACCGGGGTGCTGCGGGAGCTGACCGCGGCCCGCAAGCACCGCACCGAGAGCGAACGCCTGGTGGAGTCCCTCACCCCGCGCGAACGCGAGGTGCTGCGGTGCATGGTCGCCGGGCTGGGCCGCAAGGCGGTCGCCGAACGCCTCTACCTCTCCCCGCACACCGTCCGCACCCATATGCAGAACGTCCTCGGCAAGCTGGGCGTGCACTCCACACTGGCCGCCGTGGCACTGGCCCGGCGGGCCGGCGTCGGCCCGGTGGACCTGGGCGCGGACGGCGGCGCCGGGGCGCAGACGGCGGCCGGCGGCGCGCCCGGGACCCGCGCGGACGGGGTCCGCGGCCTGCGGTGACAGGAGCCGCGGGCGGGCCGGGGGTGCACGTACGGACGGACGCCGGTCCGGCCCGCGTCAGCCCGGGATGTTGTCGAACGGCGCGGTCAGCCGGCGCAGCAGCGAGGCGAGTTCCGCGCGCTGGTCCCGGCTCAGCTCCGCCAGGATCGCCCGCTCCTGCTCCAGCAGCCCGGCCAGCGCCTGGTCGGCCCGGTCCCGGCCCTCGGAGGTGAGCCGGACCAGCACCCCGCGCCGGTCACTGGGGTCCGGCAGCCGCTCCACCAGCCCCTTCTTCGCCAGCCGGTCGATACGGTTGGTCATGGTGCCCGAGGTGACCAGCGTCTGGGTCAGGAGCTGACCCGGCGAGAGCTGGTACGGTGCCCCGGCGCGCCGCAGCGAGGTGAGGACGTCGAACTCCCAGGGCTCCAGCTGATGCTCGGAGAACGCCAGACGCCGGGCCCGGTCCAGATGGCGGGCGAGCCTGCTCACCCGGCTGAGCACTTCCAGCGGCTCCACGTCGAGGTCAGGGCGCTCGCGTCGCCATGCTGCCACCAGCCGATCGACCTCGTCCTCCATATCGATCAGTGTAATAGGTCTGTCGATGTGAAGTCTCTTGATGTCAAGGTATGTGCGTGGGAGCGGCTGGGCAGCGAAGGCGCCAGAGCCGCACCCGCGGCAGGCACCGCTCCACTTCGTACCGACCGTACCTGCAAGGGGACTCCACCATGCACACCCCACCGTCCTGGGATCCGCAGCAGTACCTCAGGCACGCGGCGCACCGCACCCGCCCCTTCCTCGACCTGCTGGCCCGGATACCCCGGCTGCCCGCCACCGGCCGCCCGCCGCGCATCGCCGACCTCGGCTGCGGGCCCGGCAACGTCACCCGGCTGCTCGCCGACCGCTGGCCGGACGCCCACATCACCGGATACGACAACTCCCCGGAGATGCTCGCCGAGGCCCGCCCGCTCGCCGGCCCCACCCCCGGCGGCGGTCACCTGGACTTCCGGCCCGCCGACGCCACCGACTGGACGCCCGACCACGGGTACGACCTGATCGTCTCCAACGCCGCCCTCCAGTGGGTCCCCGGCCACGCCGACTCCTTCCCCCGCTGGATCGACGCCCTGCCGCCCGGCGGCGTCCTCGCCTTCCAGGTCCCCGGCAACTTCACCGCCCCCAGCCACGCCCTCCTCGGCGACCTGTGCGACTCCCCGCCCTGGCGCGACCGGCTCGCCGGCCTCGGCCGCGGCTTCGTCCACATCCTCACCCCCGCGGACTACCTGGAACGGCTGATGGCGCTCGGGTGCGAGGTGGACGCCTGGGAGACCACCTACGTGCAGCTCCTCCAGGGCCAGGACCCGGTGCTGGAGTGGGTCAAGGGCACCGCGCTCCGCCCCGTCCTCACCGCGCTGGGCGACGACCCGGAGGCCACCGAGGAATTCCTCGCCGAGTACCGCGACCTGCTGCGCAAGGCGTACCCGGCCGGCGCCTACGGCACCCCGTTCCCGTTCCGGCGGATCTTCGCGGTGGCCCGCCGCGCGGACGGCTGACACCGCCTGCCGGGGCCGTCCGGCCCACCGGGCGGCCCCGGGCGGCGCGGCGCGGGGTGTCCCGGCCGGGCCTGTCGCGTCCGCCCGGTGGGTCCGGCCCGGCACACCGGCGGGGGCCGCTCAGCCGCAGCCGCAGCCCCCGCACCCGCCGCAGCCACCGCACCCGCCGCTCGCGCCGTCACTCTCCTCGTTCTTGGACTTCGCCGTCTCCAGCACCTGCCGCACCCCCGTGCTCGGCAGCACCTCCGTGCCGTACAGGGCGAACAACACGGCCGTCGCCCACTGCCCCTCGGTGGCCCACAGCGCTCCGCCGGCCCCGGCCGGCAGGTCGGCGGCGGACCACTCGGCGACCTCCCGGCGCGGATGGGCCACCGACAGCCCCAGATGCGCCTTCTCGCCCGCGGGCGTCAGCCGGCCGTACTCCGGCACGATCAACCCGACGGAGATGAGCACCAGCAGCGCCAGAGCGCCCAGCGCCCAGCGGGCCTCGGTCTCCGTCACCGGCCAGTCCAGGAAGATCACACAGACCCCGGTGGCCAGACAGGCCAGCCCCGACACGGCGGCCAGCCCTTCCGTCGGGCGGTTCCGCTCGTCCCACATCGCCCCGCAGGCCACCAGCGGCTCCCCGAGCGCCTTCACCGCGCCGTGGTCCCGCAGCTCGGACCGGACCTCGGCGACCTCCCGGGGCCGCTCGGACGTGCCCAGGCCGAGCACCACGCGCTCCATCCCGGTGACCGCCGGGCCGGCGTCCGCGGGCTTCCCGGCACCCGCCGCCGTCTCCGGCCGAGGCGGCGCGGGGTGCACCTGGACGCCCTCCAGCCGCAGCCGTCCGCCGCAGTGCCCCAGGAAGAGGGCGAGATCGGCGACCCGCCCGGCGCCACCCGCCAGATAGGCGATGTGCCACGGGTCGGCCGGTACCGCCGCCGGCCCGGACGGCTCCCGGTGCCGCGCCCGGCGCCGCACCGCCACCAGCAGCGGGCAGCAGAGCAGCACCGCCGCCACGATCCAGCCGTCGTTCACCGTGGCCCCCCGGATGCCGCGCAGACAGGCGCTCAGTATGGATCCGGAAGACGGCGTTCGGGAGAGCACGACCGGACAAACACCGGCCGGTAACCCCATCCCCGCCATATCCCCATCGTCGCGCCCGGGGCACGGGGGCGTCCCGGGGCGTTGCACCGGAAAGCCGCGCCGAGGAGATGGCGGACCCACCGGCGTACGGGGGCCGACCCACCGGTACGGGGGCGGAGCCACCGGTGTACAGGGGCAGGCCCACCGGTGTACGGGGCGCGACGCCCGCGGGAGGCGGCCCGGGCCGGGCCGTCCCGCAGCGCGTCGGCACCACCCGGCCCGGTTCGTCCGGTGAGGAGGCGCAGGGCGTGACCCCGGCGCGTCCGCGTGCGGGGCACCGCTCCCCCGCACGCGGACGCGACGGTCGGACACCCGGGGCAGGGCATCCGGGCCGGCTCAGTTGCGCCGGTGCCCGATCAGCCGCGGCTTGGGCTCCAGGCCGTCCAGCCCGTGCCAGGCCAGGTTCACCAGGTGCGCCGCCACCTCGGCCTTCTTCGGCTTGCGCACATCCAGCCACCACTGGCCGGTCAGCGCCACCATGCCCACCAGCGCCTGCGCGTACAGCGGCGCCAGCTTGGCGTCGAAACCGCGCGCCTTGAACTCCAGCCCCAGGATGTCCTCCACCTGGGTGGCGATGTCGCTGATCAGCGACGCGAAGGTGCCGGTGGACTGGGCGACGGGGGAGTCCCGCACCAGGATGCGGAACCCGTCGGTGTACTCGTCGATGTAATCCAGCAGGGCGAATGCCGCCTGCTCCAGCAGCTCCCGCGGATGGCCCGCGGTCAGCGCCCCGGTCACCATGTCGAGCAGCTGCCGCATCTCGCGGTCGACCACGACCGCGTACAGCCCCTCCTTGCCGCCGAAGTGCTCGTACACCACCGGCTTGGAGACCCCGGCCTTGGCCGCGATCTCCTCCACCGACGTGCCTTCGAACCCCCGGGCGGCGAACACGGTGCGACCGACGTCCAGCAGCTGCTCGCGGCGCTCCTTGCCGGTCATCCGGCGACGGGTGCGACGGCCCCCCGATGTCGGGGGCCGGTCCCGCTCCTTGCCGCTGCTACGTCCACTGTCGATCGCCACCCCACCATCATGCCGCCTGTACGGCGTCGTCCTTGCGGCGGGCGGCGATGCGGTCCTCGGTCGGCCAGCGCACGTCGTACGCCCACCCGAGCTTCTCGAACCAGCGGATGATCCGCGCGCTGGAGTCCAGCTGTCCGCGCATCACCCCGTGCCGGGCACAGGTCGGGTCGGCGTGGTGGAGGTTGTGCCACGACTCGCCGCACGAGAGCACGGCCAGCCACCACACGTTCCCGGAGCGGTCCCGCGACTTGAACGGCCGCTTGCCCACCGCGTGGCAGATGGAATTGATCGACCACGTCACATGGTGCAGCAGCGCCACCCGGACGAGTGACCCCCAGAAGAACGCGGTCAGCGCACCCTGCCAGGACCACGTCACCAGACCGCCCACCAGCGGCGGGATGGCGAGCGAGACCACCGTCCACAGGGCGAACTGCCGGGAGATCCGCCGGGTCGCGCTGTCCTTGATCAGGTCAGGGGCGTACTTCTGCTGCGGCGTCTGCTCCTGGTCGAACATCCACCCGATGTGGGCCCACCACAGGCCCTTCATCAGCGCCGGGACGGTCTCGCCGTACCGCCACGGGGAGTGCGGGTCGCCCTCCGCGTCGGAGTACTTGTGGTGCTTGCGGTGGTCGGCCACCCAGCGCACCAGGGGGCCCTCCACCGCCAGCGAACCCGCGATCGCCAGCGCGATCCGCAGCGGCCGCTTCGCCTTGAAGGAACCATGGGTGAAGTACCGGTGAAAACCGATGGTGATGCCATGGCAGCCGATGTAGTACATGACCACCATCAGCCCCAGATCCAGCCAGCTCACACCCCAGCCCCAGGCCAGCGGGATCGCCGCCAGCAGGGCGATGAAGGGGACCACGATGAAGAGCATCAGCGTGATCTGCTCGATGGACCGCTTGCTGTCGCCGCCCAGCGTGGCGGACGGAAGCGGGTTCTCCTGGGCCTTCGGCGGGTCTTCAACCACGTCGGGGCTAGCGCTCATAAGTTCCCTCGGGGGGTTCGGGGGACGGACTACGGGTCCGTAACCTACGGTTTCGTAAGTATGGCAGGGCGGCGAGGCCCATCACGAGGCTCTTCTACCCGCGAGCCCCCGGCCCCATATCCTTGACTCCGTCGGACAGCGCGGTCCGCACCCCCCAGACGTGCTCATTCATCGCAAGGAGCCGCACCTGTGAGCAGTGCCGACCACACCAGCCTCGTACCCGGCGCCGGGAACGGCGGCGAGGAGACCGAAGCGCGGCGCAGCGCAGCGCTGCGCGCCGACATCCGCCGCCTGGGCGAACTCCTCGGCGAGACCCTCGTCCGCCAGGAAGGCCCCGAGCTTCTCGACCTCGTGGAGCGGGTGCGCGCCCTCACCCGAACGGACGGCGACGCCGCCGCGGAACTCCTGAGGTCCACCGACCTGCAGACCGCCGCCAAGCTCGTCCGTGCGTTCTCCACCTACTTCCATCTGGCGAACGTCACCGAGCAGGTCCACCGCGGCCGCGAACTGCGCGCCCGCCGCACCGCCGAGGGCGGCATCCTCGCCCGCACCGCCGACCAGCTCAAGGACGCCGACCCCGCCCACCTGCGGCAGACCGTCGAGCACCTCAACGTCCGGCCGGTCTTCACCGCCCACCCCACCGAGGCCGCCCGCCGCAGCGTCCTCAACAAGCTCCGCCGCATCGCCGTCCTGCTCGACCGGCTCGCCGCCGGCGAGGACTCCCGCCGCATCGACCGGCGCCTGGCCGAGAACATCGACCTGCTCTGGCAGACCGACGAACTCCGCGTCGCCCGCCCGGAGCCCGCCGACGAGGCCCGCAACGCCATCTACTACCTCGACGAGCTGCACGCCGGCGCCGTCGGCGACGTCCTGGAGGACCTCGCCGCCGAACTCGAACGCGTCGGCGCCCCGCTGCCCCCCGGCACCCGCCCGCTCACCTTCGGCACCTGGATCGGCGGCGACCGCGACGGCAACCCCAACGTCACCCCCGAGGTGACCTGGGACGTCCTCCTCCTCCAGCACGAACACGGCATCAACGACGCCATCGAGCTGATCGACGACCTGCGCTCCGCGCTGTCCAACTCCATCCGCAACAGCGGCGCCACCGAGGAACTCCTCACCTCCCTCCGCCGCGACCTGGACGCGCTGCCCGAGATCAGCCCCCGCTACAAGCGGCTCAACGCCGAGGAGCCCTACCGCCTCAAGGCCACCTGCATCCGGCAGAAGCTCCTCAACACCCGCGCCCGGCTCGCCGCCGGCACCCCGCACCAGCCCGGCCGCGACTACCTCGGCACCGCCGAGCTCATCGCCGACCTCGCCCTCGCCCAGGAATCCCTCCGGGCCCACCGCGGCGAACTGATCGCCGACGGCCGCATGGAACGGACCATCCGCACCCTCGCGGCCTTCGGCCTCCAGCTCGCCACCATGGACGTCCGCGAACACGCCGACGCCCACCACCACGCACTCGGCCAGCTGTTCGACCGACTGGGTGAGGAATCCTGGCGGTACGCGGACATGCCACGCGACTACCGCCGCAAGCTCCTCGCCAGGGAACTGCGCTCCCGCCGTCCCCTCGCCCCCTCACCCGCCCCCCTCGACGCCGCCGGCGCCAAGACCCTCGGCGTCTTCCACACCATCCGCGAAGCCTTCGAACGCTTCGGCCCCGAAGTCGTCGAGTCCTACATCATCTCCATGTGCCAGGGCTCCGACGACGTCCTCGCCGCCGCCGTCCTCGCCCGCGAGGCCGGACTCATCGACCTGCACGCCGGCTGGGCCAAGATCGGCATCGTCCCGCTGCTGGAAACCACCGACGAGCTCCGCATCGCCGACCAGCTGCTCGACGAAATGCTCTCCGACCCCTCCTACCGGCGGCTCGTCTCCCTCCGCGGCGACGTCCAGGAGGTCATGCTCGGCTACTCCGACTCCTCCAAGTTCGGCGGCATCACCACCTCCCAGTGGGAGATCCACCGCGCCCAGCGACTCCTCCGCGACGTCGCCCACCGGCACGGCGTACGACTGCGCCTCTTCCACGGCCGCGGCGGCACCGTCGGCCGCGGCGGCGGCCCCTCCCACGACGCCATCCTCGCCCAGCCCTGGGGCACCCTCGAAGGCGAGATCAAGGTCACCGAACAGGGCGAGGTCATCTCCGACAAGTACCTGGTGCCCTCACTCGCCCGGGAGAACCTCGAACTCACCGTCGCCGCCACCCTCCAGGCGTCCGCCCTGCACACCGCACCCCGCCAGTCCGGCGAGGCACTCGCCCGCTGGGACGCCGCGATGGAAACCGTCTCCGACGCCGCCCACGCCGCCTACCGGCGCCTGGTCGAAGACCCCGACCTGCCCGCCTACTTCTTCGCCTCCACCCCCGTCGACCAGCTCGCCGACCTCCACCTCGGCTCCCGCCCCTCCCGCCGCCCCGACTCCGGCGCCGGCCTCGACGGACTCCGCGCCATCCCCTGGGTCTTCGGCTGGACCCAGTCCCGGCAGATCGTCCCCGGCTGGTTCGGCGTCGGCTCCGGCCTGCGCGCCGCCCGCGAAGCCGGCCTCGACGAGGTCCTCGACGAGATGCACCAGCACTGGCACTTCTTCCGCAACTTCCTCTCCAACGTGGAG
This sequence comes from Streptomyces pactum, assembly GCF_016031615.1. Lineage (GTDB taxonomy): Bacteria > Actinomycetota > Actinomycetes > Streptomycetales > Streptomycetaceae > Streptomyces > Streptomyces pactus. The sequence goes on along the minus strand of NZ_JACYXC010000001.1, from coordinate 2,690,087 downwards.
ATGACCCTCGCCAAGACCGACCTGCGCATCGCCCGCCACTACGTGGACACCCTCGTCCCCGCCGAACTCCGGCACGTCTTCACCACCATCGAGGCCGAACACGAGCTCACCGTCCGCGAGGTCCTGCGCATCACCGGCGAAACCGAACTGCTCGACGCCAGCCCGGTGCTCAAGCAGACCTTCCACGTCCGCGACGCCTACCTCGACCCCATCTCCTACCTCCAGGTAGCCCTGCTCGACCGGCAGCGCCAGGCCCGGCAGCGCGGCGAGGAACCCGACCCGCTGATCGGCCGCGCCCTGCTGCTCACCGTCAACGGCGTGGCCGCCGGCCTCCGCAACACCGGCTGACCCCGCCCACCGGCGGGCGCGGAGCGCCGCCCGGCACCGTCCGCGCCCGCCGGCCACCGCCCGTACCGGCGACGCCCGCGGACGGAACCGGCCGGTGACCGCTCCCCACGGAGCGGTCACCGGCCGGTCGCGTTGCCATGGGCGCTTCCCTCTCCGGTCTCCCACGGAGCCTGCCGCCGCGGCGGGAACCACCGGCAGGGCCCGGGGGCCGGGAGGGCCGACGGGCGCCGGGAACGCGCCCGGCGCGGGCAGGGGACATCACTCGGGGAACGGGCCCGGTGCGGGCGCCACGCCTCAGTCGCGCGACATCCGGCGGACCAGCAGCACACCCAGCACCACCACGGCCACCGCGACGCCCACGATCCAGCCCACCGGCCCCACGCCGGTCCGGGCCAGCTCCGACTCCGCCGTGACGACCGGCCGCCGTGCCGCGTCCACCGGACCGGCCGGGTCCGCCACGGACCGCACCACATGCGGCACCTGCGGCGCGGGCGGTACGGCGGGACGGGAGGACACCACGACGGGCCGGCCGGCGCCGGCCGCGGAACCGGCGACCGGGGCGACGGCGGCGTGCACCGGCGCGGCACCACGACCGCCGGACCCGGTGGCGTGGGCGGCGGACACGAGCACCACAGGGGACGCCGCGACCACGGCCGCGCACGCGACGGAGAGAACGCGCATGAACAACCAACTTCGCTGTCGGGCTGTGAAGCCGGGGGATGGGCGGCCCAGCTTCCGACAGCCCGCGCGCCGGGTCAACAGCGCTTGACCCCGATATGCGGCGAGAAGGGCGATCCATCCGCATTACCTCGGGTAACGATCCGGTGAATAGGGGGGTTCCGCGCATGATCGTCCAGGTGTGAGCGGTATGCGGAACGCCCCCGGAGCGTCCTTCCGGCCCCCCCCCCGCCGCGGAGTCCCCTGGGCGCCCGCGCGCAGCAGCCCCCCGCCGCGGAGTCCCCGGGCGCCCGCGCGCAGCAGCCCCCGCCCCGGAGTGCCCCGGCGCCCGCGCGCAGCGCCCCCGGCACCCCGCGCCCCACGAAAAACCCGGCGCCACGCCCGGAACCCCACGCCGTACGAAACCCTGCACGCGAAAGACCCGGCACCGGCGCGCACAAGCCCGCGCCCTACGAAAAGCCGGCACGCGAAAAACCCTGCACCGGCGCGCACAAGCCCGCGCCCCACGAAAAGCCGGCACGCGGAAATCCGGGCACCGGCGCGGACGCACCGCGTACGGGAAAGACCGACGGGCCCGACGCCGGCCCGCCACAGATGCGCGGCCGGCCCCGCGCGGGCCGGGAAAAACCTACGGCCGCGGCCCGCGCCGGCAACGCACGGGCCCACCACGCGGCCGGCACGCGTACGGGCACGACCATCGGCCCTCGGCCGGCACGCGCACGGGCGCGACCAGCGGCACTCAGCCGACCCGGAGCGCCACCCCGCCCGGCACCCGCCGCGGCACACCCCTCGGCGCCCCCTGGCGCCCACGCGGCACACCCCGCCGGCCCTACGCCCCGCACCTCACAGCAGCGCGACGAACGACCCGCCCAGCAGCGCCGCCCCCAGCCCGCCCAGTACCCACCCCGTACGACGGAACCCCCATCCCACCCGCCACCAGCACCGCCGCCAGCATCAACGAACCCCCGAACGGCACCCACGCACGGAGCACCCCCGCCCACCCCGTCCGCACCGTCTGCCGCGAATCCGGCTTCACCACCACCGGAACCCGGTCACCCTCACCATCCGCCACCCCCGCGTCCACCCGCATCCCTGCCCCGCGCCTCCGCCGGACGCCCCGACGGCACGAACACCCCCCGTACACCACTCGTCACCACACGACTGCACCCGCAACGTCCCCCGCTCCCGCCCCTTGCCGAGCATCACGTGCTGCGCCGTCCCCCACGACGCCCACACCCCCGCCACCAGCACCACCGACGCGATCAGCGCCACCACCACCTGCTTCACGAGCAACAGCACGCCGAACGCGCTCTCACCCACCCGACGCATCCGGCCGCGCCGGACCGGAACGGTGCCACTGCTCGACGACATGGCGGCGATCCTTGGCCATGCCTCACCGCCCGGTCAACCTCCGCGCACCCTTCGCGGCCCGGTGCCCGCCCATGTCACCTCACGGCCGACATCAGGAGTTGTACGTGCCTTGCGCCCGTTCCAGACCGTCCACGATCAGCGTCTCCACCGCGTCCGCCGCCCGGTCCACGAAATAATCCAGCTCCCGGCGCTCCACCGACGAGAAGTCCTTCAGCACGAACGCCGCCACATCCATCCGCCCCGGCGGACGCCCGATCCCGAACCGCACCCGGTGATAACCCGGCCCCAGCGACTTCGTGATCGACTTCAACCCGTTGTGACCGTTGTCCCCACCCCCGCACTTCAACCGCAACGCCCCGAAATCGATGTCCAGCTCGTCATGGACCGCCACCATCCGCTCCACCGGCACCTTGTAGAAATCAGCCAGCGCCGTCACCGGACCACCCGACAGATTCATGAACGACATCGGCTTGGCGACCACCACCCGACGCCCCACCGGACCCGGCGGCCCCACCCGGCCCTCCACCACCTGCGCCCGCGACCGGTGCGCCTTGAACCGCCCACCCATCCGCTCCGCCAGCAGATCCGCCACCATGAACCCCACATTGTGGCGATTCCCGGCATACTCCGGCCCGGGATTACCCAGCCCCACCACCAGCCACGGCCCGTCCGGCACGCTCATCGCTCCCTCTCCTGCCCGGGCCGGGCGATCACACCGATCACCTGACGCCCTCCGCTGCTGCTACAGACATACACGACCGCCCCGCTCCGGACGGAGCGGGGCGGCGACGTGCGTGAACCTCGGGCGGATCAGCCCTCGGCACCCTCACCCTCGGCGGTCTCCTCGGCCGAAGCCTCCACCTGCGCGGCCACGACCTGCAGCACCACGGCGTCCTCCTCCACGGCCAGCGAGGTGCCCTTCGGCAGCTCGATGTCCTTGGCGAGCACCGAGTGACCGGCGTCCAGACCCTCCACCGACACCGTCACCGACTCCGGGATGTGCGTCGCCTCGGTCTCCACCGGCAGCGCCGACAGGATGTGCTCCAGCAGGTTCCCACCCGGCGCCAGCTCACCCTCGGTGTGCACCGGAATCTCGACGGTCACCTTCTCGCCACGCTTCACCAGCAGCAGGTCGACGTGCTCCAGGAAACCCTTCAGCGGGTCACGCTGCACCGCCTTCGGGATCACCAGCTCGCTCTTGCCGTCGACATCCAGGCTGATCAGGACGTTCGGGGTCTTCAGCGCCATCATCAGCTCGTGGCCCGGAAGCGCCACGTGCACCGGGTCACTCCCGTGACCGTAGATGACACCCGGAACCTGGCCCGCACGACGGGTACGGCGCGCCGCGCCCTTACCGAACTCGCTCCGCACCGCAGCGGAGATCTTCACCTCGGACATGAGCACTCCTCGTAGGAAAAACCGATCAGGGGACCGTCACCCGGCCCACGACAGACCTGCTACGAAGAGCGCGTCGATAACGGATGCACCGTGTGAAACCCACCCACACGGCGTCCCTCGCCGAGCAACCCGACCATCCTAGCCCACCGCCTAAGATCCCAGACCCATGGACCTGCTGCGGCACCTCCGCTACTTCCGCACGGTGGCCGAGGAACAACACATCGGCCGCGCCGCCGAACGCCTCCGCATCGCCCAGCCCTCCCTCTCCCAACGCATCCAACGCCTCGAACGCGAACTCGGCATCCGCCTCTTCGACCGCACCAGCCGCGGCGTCACCCTCACCCCCGCCGGCCGCATCATCCTCCACGAAACCCACACCCTCCTCGCCGCCGCCGACCGCCTCACCACCACCGCCGCCCGCATCCACGACGGCGCCGCCGGCACCCTCCGCGCCGCCGTACCCCCGCCCTCGGCGCCCCACCACCGCCGCCCTCATCACTCGCTACCGCGACCACTCACCCGGCGCCCACCTCCACCTCCGCGAACTCCCCACCACCACCCAACTCACCGAACTCACCACCGGCACCCTCGAAGCCGGCATCATCCGCCACCCCAGCCACACCGACGGCCTCACCCTCGGACCCCTCCTCCACCAGCCCCTCGGCGTCCTCCTCGCCGCCGACGAACCCCTCGCCGCCACCGACGAACTCCACCTCGCCCACCTCACCGGACGCGACCTCGTCCTCTTCCCCCGCCACCACGCCCCCCGCCCTCCACGACGAAACCCTCACCACCTGCGCCCGCCACGGCTGCACCCCCCACCACCGTCCACGAAGCCACCGGCGACGACTTCACCCACGCCCTCGTCCTCTCCGGCGCCGCCATCGCCCTCCTGCCCCGCACCCCACCCGCACCCGGCACCGTCTGGCGCCCCCTCACCGGCAACCCCCTCACCTGGCGCACCTCCGTCGCCTGGCCCCAAGGCCGCGACAGCCCCGCCATCCGCCTCTTCACCCGCACCGCCCACCACGTCCTGCGCCACCACGCCGGCATGCACCCCACACCACCCCGCCCCACCGTCCACCCCCGCCCCGCATCGGAGTTCCCCCAGTGACCCCGACCCCACCCTCCGACCCCCCACCACCGCATCCGCACCGCGTTCAGCACCGCCGGCGTCACCGGCCAGCTCTACGCCACCGACATCGACAACGGCACCGACATCGGCATCCACCCCGACACCCCCCGCCCCCACCGCCAGCCTCCACAAACTCTGCCTCGTCGCCACCCTCTACCGGCACGCCGCACAAGGCCGCCTCGACCTCACCACCCCCCCATCGACATCCCCGCCACCCCCCGCACCCCCGGCTCCACCGGACTCTCCGTCATGCACGACCCCGCCCGGCTCTCCCTGCGCGACCTGGCCGCCCTCACCATCGCCGTCAGCGACAGCGCCGCCGCCGACACCCTCTGGGACCACCTCGGCCAGGACACCGTCAACGCCACCATGGCCGAACTCGGCCTCACCCACACCATCGCCGTCCACCCCATGCGCGACCTCTACGCCCGGATGGCCCACGACGCCGGCGACCACGGCCCCACCGCCCTCACCGACCCCGCCACCGTCGCCCGGCTCAGCGTGCTCCACCCCCAACACACCAACCGCAGCACCCCCCCGCGACATCGCCACCCTGCTCGCCGCCATCTGGCGCGACGAAGTCTGCGACGGCCCCACCGCCACCGCCCTCCGCCACACCCTCGGCCTCCAGACCTGGCACCACCGCCTCGCCTCCGGCTTCCCCTTCGACGACGTCCGCGTCTCCGGAAAAACCGGCACCCTCCCCACCCTCCGCCACGAAGCCGGCGTCGTCGAATACCCCTGACGGCGGCCGCTACGCCGTCGCCGTCTTCACCCGCGCCGCCTCCACCGCCGCCACCCTCCCCGCCGCCGACGCCGTCATCGGCACCACCGCCCGCATCGCCATCGACGCCCTCCGCACCCCCCGGACACGACTGAGGCCACCCCCGAAGGAGTGGCCTCAACCGAACCCGACGACCCACCACGCCGCCGAAGGCGGCACCAGCGGACCCCGGCCCACGTCACGGACGCCGGACACGCCCCCGGACGCCACCGAAACCGGTGACCCCCGGCGCACACCGCCCCCCGACGCGCCCCGCCGCTCGCGCGGCCCGAACCCTAAGCCGGACATCACAACCGTCCTGCGCCTCTACGCCTCGAACAGGCTCGTCACCGAGCCGTCCTCGAACACCTCACGCACCGCACGCGCGATCGTCGGCGCCATCGACAGCACCGTCACCTTGTCCAGCTCCAGCTCCCCCGGCGTGGGCAGCGTGTTGGTGAACACGAACTCGCTCACCTTCGAATTCTTCAGCCGGTCCGCCGCCGGACCCGACAGCACCCCGTGCGTCGCCGTCACGATGACGTCCTCCGCACCATTGGCGAACAGCGCCTCCGCCGCCGCACAGATCGTGCCACCGGTGTCGATCATGTCATCGACCAGGACACACACCCGGCCCTTCACATCACCGACCACCTCGTGCACCGTCACCTGGTTCGCCACATCCGGATCACGCCGCTTGTGAACGATCGCCAGCGGCGCACCCAGCCGGTCACACCACCGGTCCGCCACCCGCACCCGGCCCGCGTCCGGCGACACCACCGTCAGCTTCTCCCGGTCCACCTTGGCACCCACGTAGTCCGCCAGGATCGGCAGCGCGAACAGGTGATCCACCGGACCGTCGAAGAAGCCCTGGATCTGGTCCGTGTGCAGGTCCACCGTGAGAATCCGGTCCGCACCCGACGCCTTCAGCAGATCCGCGATCAGACGCGCCGAGATCGGCTCCCGCCCACGGTGCTTCTTGTCCTGCCGCGCGTACCCGTAGAACGGCACGATCACCGTGATGCTCCGCGCCGACGCACGCTTCAGCGCATCGATCATGATCAGCTGTTCCATGATCCACTTGTTGATCGGAGCCGTGTGGCTCTGGATCAGGAAGCAGTCCGCACCACGCGCGGACTCCTCGAAGCGCACATAGATCTCGCCGTTGGCGAAGTCGAAAGCCTTGGTCGGGACCAAGCTGACGCCCAGTTGCTGGGCGACCTCCTCGGCCAGCTCGGGGTGGGCGCGGCCGGAGAAGAGCATCAGCTTCTTCTCGCCGGTCGTCTTGATCCCGGTCACAGCACAGTCTCCTCGGATGTCACTTCATGTGCTATTTGATGCGCTACGGCGCGCTTCTCCACGGTACGCCGACACGCGACGTGCCCGCGCACGTCACTGCTGCTCGTCGCCCTCGCCACGAGCCGCCCGGGCGGCCTGCGCCGCGGCGCTGCCGGGACGCTTGCGATCCACCCACCCCTCGATATTCCGCTGCTGGCCTCGGGCGACAGCGAGCGAACCCGGGGGGACGTCCTTGGTGATGACCGAGCCGGCCGCGGTGTACGCGCCGTCCCCGATCGTGACAGGAGCCACAAACATGTTGTCCGACCCCGTCTTGCAGTGGGACCCGACCGTCGTGTGGTGCTTGGCCTCGCCGTCGTAGTTCACGAACACGCTGGCCGCGCCGATATTGGTGTACTCACCGATCGTCGCGTCACCCACGTACGACAGGTGCGGGACCTTCGTCCCCTCACCGATGTCCGCGTTCTTCATCTCCACATACGTGCCGGCCTTCGCCTTCGTCCCCAGCCGCGTCCCCGGCCGCAGATAGGCGTACGGACCCACACTCGCCGACTCACCCACCCAGGCACCGTCGGCCACCGCGAAACTCACCGTGGCACCCGCACCCACCGTGGTGTCCCGCAACCGGGAGTGCGGACCCACCTCGGCACCGGCACCCACATGCGTGGCCCCCAGCAACTGCGTCCCCGGGTGCACCACCGCGTCCTGCTCGAACGTGACCGTCACATCCACCCAGGTGGTGGCCGGGTCCACCACGGTCACCCCGTCGAGCATCGCCCGCCGCAGCAACCGCTCGTTCAGCAGCCCGCGCGCCTCCGCCAGCTGCACCCGGTTGTTGATCCCCACGATCTCCCGGTGATCCGCCGCCACCGCCGCACCCACCCGGTGACCGGCCTCCCGCAGGATCCCCAGCACATCGGTGAGGTACTCCTCACCCTGGCTGTTGTCGGTCCGCACCTTGCCCAGCGCGTCCGTGAGCAACTGCGCGTCGAACGCGAACACCCCGGAGTTGATCTCCCGGATGGCACGCTGCGCCTCGGTGGCGTCCTTGTGCTCCACGATCGCGGTCACCGCGCCGTCCGCACCCCGCACGATCCGCCCGTAACCGGTGGAGTCCGGCACCTCGGCGGTGAGCACCGTCACCGCGTTGCCGTCGGCGTGGTGCGCCCGCGCCAGCTCGGCGAGCGTGTCGCCGGTGAGCAGCGGGGTGTCGCCGCAGACCACGATCACCGTGCCGTCCAGGACGACCCCGGTGTCGCGCAGCTGCTCCAGGCCCATCCGGACCGCGTGCCCGGTGCCGTTCTGCTCGTGCTGGACGGCGGTGCGGATCTCCGGGTCGATCCCGGCGAGGTGTGCGGCGACCTGCTCCCGGGCGTGGCCCACGACGACCACCAGGTGCTCCGGGTCGAGGGCGCGCGCGGCGGCCACCACGTGGCCGACCAGCGACCGGCCGCAGAGGGTGTGCAGGACCTTGGGCGTGGCGGACTTCATGCGGGTCCCCTCGCCCGCTGCCAGAACGACGACCGCTGCCGGCGGGGTCTCCCCCGTTCGAGCGGAGCCGAGAACTTGGGGAAGGTTGGCGGTCACGGGTGTGCCCTTCGGCTTCGGGGGTGGACACCCGCAGGATACCGGTGCGTTTTACAGGGGTAACGAGCGCGGGTCCTGACCTAGTCGGTCAGGACCCGAACGAACAAGCTCCCCTGCAAGGACTCGAACCTTGACAAACGGCTCCAAAGGCCGCTGTGCTACCCATTACACCACAGGGGATAGCAATAAGGGCTAAATCGGACATCTGGTTAGTTCGCCGATTCGGCGCCCTCCACTATGCCGTACCAAGCACCCTCCATGCGACGGTACAACTCCGCGCTTCTGGTGACGGACACGACGAGGCAGCCCCGGTAGGTGTCGCCCGTGTTCCGGCGTGTGGTTGTGGCGTGATGTTTCTTGAGGGTGGCGCGCTGGAATTCGGCCGCATCGACGCCCACCAGATCCGCCCAGAAGCGCTCCGCCGCCGACACCTCCGCGGTCTCGTGGATGCTGACACGGAACCGTCGGCGTTCCGGAGGGACCTCCAGCAGGTCGAGCCAGCGCAGATACACCCGGATCACGTCGGGGTCACTGTTCACGAACTGCAGGTGCTCGCGTCGGCGGTAGGGCTTGTCCTTCGCTCCCTCCGCCCAGTAGAGGGCCACCCCTACGAGGAACAGCTCCCGGTGGGACAGCTCGCCCAGTGCGTGGGCCGCCGCGCGCTTGGTCTCCTGTCGTGCCTGCTCCCGGGCGGCGTGCAGGCGCATCCGTCCCTCCTGGAGCAGCCTGCGACGTTCCTCGGGTGAGTGGCGGGGCTCGGGCTTCGGCAGATCGCGCACCCACAGGGAGATGGAGCTCTTGGAGCACCCCAGCTCCAGCTGGATCTGGTCGTAGGTCATGCCCTGCGAGCGCAGCTCCCGCGCCTTGGCGCGCAGGTCGTCCTTGGCGTTGGGGCGCCGGGTCCACTCCGGTGGTGGCTCGCCCTCCAGCAACCGGTTGAGCAGCTCGTTGTTGTGGATCTTGAGGCGGTCGCGGATCTGCCTGCGGCTCAGACCCTCCCGGCGGAGGGTGACCGCCTGGGCGCGCAGTGCGTGGAAGTCGGTGCTGCCGTTGAGGAGGCCGGCGAGCCCGTCGCCGCCCCGGCGTCGTGGTGTTCCGTCCATGGGCCCAGCATCGGGCTCGCCGCGGGCTCCGAGGTCGAAAATCTGGGCGATTCACCAGTTCGAGCGAAGTGGTGACGTTCCGCTTATGTGAATGCGCCGGGGGACTCCGTGCGCCGGGAAAACCGGTGGCGCCCGGACGTAGTCTGGTGCGTATGAGCGGAACGGGGGAAGCCCTCGACCAGGGCGGGCCGCACACGTGGAGACGGCTGGGGTGGTGGTCGCGGCGGCGGAGTGCGGCGCTCGACATCACCCTGGCGGTGCTCTCGGCGGCCGAGTGCGGCCTGGAGGGCGTGGCGTTCGCGGGGGACGCCGGGGTGCCGGTGGCGCTGGGGGTGGCGCTGGGCGTCGTCGTCGGATCGACGCTGCTGGTACGGCGGCGCTGGCCGATCGCGGTGGTGCTGGTCTCGGTGGCGGTGACCCCGGCCGAGATGGGTTTCCTGCTGGCGGTGGTGGGGCTGTACACCCTGGCCGCGTCGGAGGTGCCCCGGCGGATCACCGCGGTGCTGGCGGGCATGTCGGTGGTGGCCACGCTGATCATCACCATGCTCAGCTTCCACCAGGACATGGAGAGCGACGGCTGGGACCCGCCGGTCTGGGTGGCTCCGCTGGTGTCGTCGCTGATGGCGCTGGGGGTCACCGCCCCGCCGGTGCTTCTGGGGTTGTACGTGGGGGCGCGGCGGCGGCTGGTGGAGAGCCTGCGGGAGCGTGCGGACGGGCTGGAGCGGGAGCTGTCGCTGCTGGCCGAGCGGGCCGAGGAGCGGGCCGAGTGGGCGCGTAACGAGGAGCGCACCCGGATCGCGCGGGAGATGCACGACGTGGTGGCGCACCGGGTGAGCCTGATGGTGGTGCACGCGGCGGCGCTCCAGGCGGTGGCGCTGAAGGATCCGGAGAAGGCGTCGAAGAACGCGGCGCTCGTGGGCGACATGGGCCGGCAGGCGCTGACCGAGCTGCGGACCATGCTGGGGGTGCTCCGGTCGCACGACGTGCCGGCGGGCGGTGCGGGGTCCGCGGGGCCGGGTGCGGCGGGGGCGTCGGCGCCGCTGGCGTCGGTGGCCGCGGCCGCGTCGGTGGCGGCGGACGAGGCGGCCGGGGGGCCGTGCCTGGCGGAGGTGGAGGCGCTGGTCGGGCAGTCGCGGACCGCGGGGATGGTGGTGGAGCTGTCGGTGGAGGGGGACGAGCGGAGCTATGCGCCGCGGGTGGAGCAGACGGCGTACCGGGTGGTGCAGGAGGCGCTGACCAATGTGCACAAGCACGCGCCGGGGGCCCGCACGCGGGTGCGGCTGGCGCGGCGGAGTGCGGAGGTGGCGGTGCTGGTGGAGAACGGGCCGTCGGAGCGTGGTGCGGCGGACGCCGGGCTGCCCAGTGGTGGCAACGGACTGCTGGGGATGAAGGAGCGGGTGGCGACGCTGGGGGGCGGGTTCGTCTCCGGGCCGACCGACGCGGGGGGTTTCCGGGTGTCCGCGGTGATACCGGACCGTGTGGCGGCGCCGGGCGGCGTGTGAGGGGTCCGGGCCGCGGGGTGCGCTCGGGGTGCCGGGGGCGTGTGGCGTACGGCGGGCGGTGCGTGCGCGTCGTGCGGCGGGTGGTGCGGGGTGTGATGGCCGCCGCGCGCCCTGGGGCCCAGGGCGCCCGGGTGCGCCCGGGGTTCGGTGGGGCTCGGGCGATGGCCCGGGGCCGGTGTGCGTCGGCGGCGCCGAAGTGTCACCGCTCCGTCGTGCCCGGTCGGTGCCTCGTGGGGCCGGCCGCGCGACAACACGACCTGGCGACGGCACGGCCTCGCGGTGGCACGACCTCGCGACAGTACGGCCGTGCGGCGGCCCCGCGGCCACCGGGCCCCCGCGGCCACCGGCCCCGCGGCCGCCGACCCGCGGCGACCGGCCCCGGCGCCCGCCCGGGGCCGGGGCCGGGCGCCGGGGTTCAGGCGCGGGTGAGGCGGGCCGGGAGGGTGCCGGTGACCAGGGTGGTCAGTGCTGCGTCGATGTCCGCGCCGAGGTACCAGTCGCCGGTGTGGTCGAGGCTGTAGACGCGGCCCTCGGCGTCGATGGCGAGCAGTGCCTGTCCGTCCGTCTCCTCGCCGAGCGGGGCGAAGTCGGTGCCCAGCGCCCGGCCGAGGTCGGAGAGGGTGCGGGCGAGGTGGAGGCCGCGCATCGGGTCGATGAGGAAGGGGGTGGGGGCGATCTGCCGGCCGGTGCCGGAGGGGCGTACCCGGAGTCCGCCGAACTCGGCCCAGGCCTCCACGGCGGAGGGGAAGACGCTGTGCCGGTGGCCGGCGGGTGACTCGTGGGCGCGGAGTGCGTCGGCCCACACCTCGGCCTGCCTTATGTCCCAGCGGCCGGGTTGCCAGCCGGCGTCGCGGAGTGCGGCGTCCACGGCGACGGGGAAGCGGGTGGCGGCGGTTCGTTCGAATGCGCGCATGGGTCAGCTCCGGTCCGCCGTGGTGTGGTCGGCGCCGGTGACGCTGTGGACGCCGAAGTGGGCCAGGAGTGCGGTGCAGGACCGGCAGGGCGGTGCGTAGCCGCCGTGTTCGGGGTCGCCCTCCTCGCGGATGCGGCGGGCGGTGATGCGGGCCTGCTTGAGCGAGCGGCGGGCCTCGCTCTGGCTGAGTGGTTTGCGGGCGGCGCGTTTGCTGCGGTTGCTCTCGACGGTGCGCAGGTGGCGGGAGATGAGGACCGCTTCGGGGCAGCGGCCGGTGAAGCGTTCGCGCTGTGCGGTGCCGAGGGTGTCGAAGAAGTCCTGCACCAGGGGGTGGAGGGCGGGTGGCCGGTCGCCGCGTCCGGCGGTGCAGGTGAGTGTTTCGCCGCGGACGGTGAGGGCTGCGGCGATGGTGGGCAGGATGCCGTCCCGGCGGTGCCGGAGTACGGGTGGTCCGTCCGCCGTTCCGGTGTCGCTCCAACTCAGCCGGGGGTCTCCGCCGGTCCGGTCGGGCACGGCTGTGCCGCCGCGACCCTCCGTAGTCTTCATGCCCTGCTTCCCTCCCTGCGCATTCCGCGCGCAATCCCCCTGTTGCGGGGGTCAGCCTGCCAAATGGGGCGGGCGGTGCGGAAGTCAGGTCACCCCCGGCGCGTCGTGGGGGTGGTCGCGGTCACGGTGGGTGCGGGGGCTGAGTCAGGCGTGCCGGCACCGCATAGTGTGTCCGTAGCAGCCAGCAGGAGCAGGGGGCAGAACCGCCATGACGACAGGTCGGCCAGGGCTGGGGGCACCTCCCAGTCGCCCGGATGGGGGACAGTTCGCACCACCGAACACGGCCTACGCCGGGCAGGTCGTGCATTTCCCGGATCCGGTGCGGGCGGCCCGGTTCCCTCGGGGGGTGCGGGTGGATGAGCGGGGTTATCCGGATTTCTCTCCTTATGCCCGGGCGGCGGCCGAGATCGCGGAGCCGCCGGAGGGGTTCGGGGTGGACGAGCTGCGGCTGACGGACTACGTGTCGGCGAACGCGGCTCTGCACGCGGCGGGTCACGAGTTGTGGGACGGCATCTCCTCGGTGGCGACGCCGCACGGCTGGACCTGGCACCACGTGGCCGGTACGCGGCGGGTGGAGCTGGTGCCGGTCGAGGTGAAGGCGTTGCTGCGGCATCACGGCGGGCTGGCGACCGCGCAGGTCGACCAGGACAAGCGGGGCACGCGGCCGTTGCAGGAGACGCAGCCGGTGCACTTCGGTCTGCCCAAGCGGGGTGTCTCGGTGACCGAGGAGCAGGTGGCGGGGGCCGAGGAGGACCTGGGGTACCGGTTGCCGGGTTCGTACCGGGCGTTCCTGAAGGCGGCGGGTGGTTGTGCGCCGGTGGGTGCGGCGCTCGATCCGGAGCTGGGGCTGCTGGTGGACCAGCCGTTCTTCACGGTGCGTGACGAGGCGGCCGTCAACGATCTGGTGTACGTCAACAAGTGTCTGCGGGACCACTTCACCAAGGACTTCCTGGGCGTCGGTTTCGTCCAGGGCGGGGTGATAGCGGTCAAGGTGAAGGGTGAGGGGATCGGTTCGGTCTGGTTCTGCGCGTACGACGACGCCCGGGACCGGGACGGCTGGACGGTGCACGACCGGGTGGAGCGTCTGATGCTGCCGTGCGGTGACGACTTCGACGCCTTTCTGCTGCGGCTGGCGGGGAATCCGCCGGAGCTGGAGACGGTGGCGCATCTGATGGTGGACGGCGGCTTCGCGTACGCCGTTCCGGTGGAGGGGTGAGCGCGGTGGTGACGTTCGCGCAGGCGCAGCAGCGCGCGGAGCTGTGGATCAACGGTGATGTGCCCGCGTACCAGCAGCGTGAGGTGCGGGTGCGGGAGTTCGACCTGGGGTTCGTGGTCTGGGGTGAGGACCGCGAGGGTGGTCCGGTGTCGGGGTATCCGGCGGACGGGGCGCGGATGGTCATCGCGCGGGACAGCGGGGAGACGACGCTGTGGCCGGCGTTGCCGGTGGGTGAGGTGATCCGCCGGTACGAGGAGGTGTACGGGGTGGTGGAGGAGCCGGCGGGTGCCGCGCCGGAGGCTCCGCCGCAGCGGATCGATCTCAACGCGACCTCGTTCCTGCTGACGCCGCCGGAGTGGTTGCAGGAGGCGGCGGACGCGATGGGTATTCCGGATCGCCGGTCGGGTGGCCGGGATGCCACCGGTGGCGGGGGTTCGGGTGCGGCCGGGCGCGGGTCGGGTTCCGGCCCGGGTGCGGGGTCCGGGTCCGGTGGTGACGGTGGTGCGGTCGCGGGCGGTGCGGGTGTGCCGGCGGGTGCGACGCCGTGGGCGGACGCGAACAGTGGTGCGGATGACGGGGACCGGTCGGTGGAACCGCCGGCGACGGTGCTGGCTCCGCCGCTGTCCGGTTTCGACGAGGAGGACGTGCCCGGCCCGGGGGTGCATCCGGAGGCCAAGACGGAGTTGCTGTCCGGGGGGAGTGCGCTGCCGCCGACCGCTGTCGCGCCGGCTCTGGATCTGCCGGGCGCGGGGGCGTCCGGAAGTGCGGATACGGGTGGGGCCGGTGGCCCGGCGGCGCCGGGTGCTCCCGGTGCCTCTGGTGCTCCTGGTGTGGTGCCGGGTGGTGCCGGTGGGGCCGATGTGCCGGGCGCGCCGCCGGTGCCGCCGCCGGGTGCGCCCGGCATGCCCGGTGCTCCCGGCGCTCCCGGTGCGCCGGGGCAGGGGGCGCCCACGCCGCCGCCGTCGGGTCCCGGTGCGCCGGGAGCGCCGGCGGGCGGGTACGTCCCCACGCAGCTGGTGTCGGCGCTGGACGCGGAGGGCGCTCCGGGCGGTCCGGGCGGGGCGCAGCCGGGGGGTCCGGGGGCTCTGGCCGGGGGTGCATGCCGCCGCGACGATGTTCGCGGGGTCCGGTCAGCCGGGTCAGCCCGGTCCGCAGCCGCCGGGTGCGCCGGGCGCTCCCGGTGTGCCTCATCAGCCGCAGCCGCCCGGTGCTCCCGGTGTGCCCGGTGCTCCTGGTGTGCCCTGGGGCACCGCCCGGGGCACACGCCGCGGCGACGATGTTCGCCGGCGGTCCGGGTACGCCGCCGGGGCCGGGTGTGCCCGGTGTGCCGGGGCAGCCGGGTGCGCAGCCGCCGGGGGTGCCGGGGCCGGTGGGTCCGGGTCCGCACACGCCGCCGCTGCTGCCGCCCGGTACCCCGCCGCCGGGGGGTGCACGGTGCCGCGACGATGTTCGCCGGTGCGCCGGGCGCTCCGGGATGCCGGGGGGCGCCGGGGATACCTCCGGGGGCGGGGATGCCTCCGGGGATGGGTGTGCCGGGCCAGCCGGTGCCGGGCATGCCGGGTGCTCCCGGGGGGCCGGGCGCTCCGGGGGTGCCGGGTGGCGCGCCGTACGGTTATCCGCAGCAGCCGTCGGGTCTGCCCACGGTGGGGCCGGGGTACATGGCGGTGCTCCGGTACCGCGCGCAGGACGGTTCGGAGCAGCAGATCATCCGTCGTTCGGCGCCGGGCACCCCGCATCCGGAGTGGCAGATCCTGCACGAGCTGCGGGCGATGAACGTGCCGCCGCAGCAGGTGCTGGAGCTGCACACCGAGCTGGAGTCGTGTGATCTGCCGGGTGGGTACTGTGCCCGGATGATCCGGGAGTCGTGGCCGCAGGTGCGGATCAGTCACACCGCGCCGTACGGGCGGGACCACGCGACCCGGCAGCAGGGTGTGCGGCACCTGATCGAGCACCAGGGTGAGCTGCACCAGGTGGCGGACGGGCCGGCGCGGCCGGCGCCGAACCGGGTGCCGCTGCCGCATCCGGGCCAGGTGCAGCGGATGGCGCCGGCGCCGCTGGAGGTGGTGGCGCAGGAGCTGCTGGGGGCGTTCGGGCCGCAGGGGGTGTTCCGGTTCGACCAGCGGGCGGTGTCCCGGATGGGGGTGCCGGAGGTGGTCGCGCAGACGCTGGTCTGGGTGGGGCTGCCGGTGGACTTCGGGCCGTTCTTCTGGGCGCAGGCGCAGCCGGGCCGGCCGGTGCCGACGCTGGCGGAGCTGGCGGCGGAGCGGGGTGTGCAGCCGGCGTCGGACGCGGGTTCGTACCTGGTGATGGGGAACGACTTCGGGCGTCAGCTGTGTGTGCAGTACGGCACGGCGAACATCGTGGCGGTGCCGATCGAGGCCGGGCCGGGCGGCGGGCCGGTGCCGCCGCAGTTCGTGAACACCGGGCTGCCGGAGTTCGTGCGGTGCATGACGCTGCTGGGCCGGATGTGGCGGTTGCGGTACGGGCTGACGCCGGAGCAGGCGGGGCGCTGGACGGTGGATTTCCAGGCGCAGCTGGCGGCGCTGGACCCGATGGCGGTGGCGGCGCCGGACAACTGGTGGGCGGTGTTGCTGGAGCAGATGTGGGACGGCCTGTTGTGAGGGGGTGATCCCGCCGCGTGGCAGCGGTGGGTGGCCCCGGGGCCGTGGGAGAGGCGCCCGACCGGTGGAAACCGGTCGGGCGCCTTTTTGTCGTCGGGGGTGCGTTCCGTTGGTGCGTCCGGGTCTTCTTGGTTACGGGTGGGATCGGGGTTTTTGCGAGTTCTGATTCCCTATGGCGCATCCTTGGTCGGAGAAGGTGGCGGAGTGTCGCGTTATGGGCGTTTCACTCCGACCCGCCAAGATGTGCGCGGATCATGTGTTGCCGTCGTACCCGTTGCCGCCGTATCGCCGCCGTATCAAAGGGGTCCGAGAGATGAGTCCGTCGGTGTCACCTCATGGCTTCTCCGTCGTCGGACTGGGCAGCCGTGGTTACCGTCCCGAGCAGGTGGACCGCCGGATGGCGGAGATCTCGCGGGAGCGGGACGAGGCGTGGGAGCGCGCGGCGCGGCTGACCGTGCTGGCGAACGAGATGGCGGCGGAGGCGGAGCGGCTGCGGGAGGTGGTCGCCCAGCTGGCCCCGCAGAACTACGAGTCGCTGGGGGAGCGGGCCCGGCTGATCCTCGCGGTCGCCCAGGAGGAGGCCGCAGAGCTGCGGGACGGGGCGGAGCGGGAGGCCGGGCGGTTGCGGGAGAGCGCGGAGGCCGCGGCGCGTGAGGTGCGGGAGGCGGCGACGGCGGAGGCCGGCCGGCTGGACGCAGAGGCGTCGGAGGTGGAGCGGCGGCTGGGTGAGGAGGCCCGGGCCGCCGTCGAGGAGCTGCGGACCTCCTCGCAGCGTGCGGCGCGGGAGCTGCGGGCCGAGGCGCTGGCGGAGCTGGAGGAGGCGCGGGAGCGCACCGCCGCGATGCTCGCCGCCCAGGAGCGGGAGCACGCCGAGCAGTGGGAGGCCGCGGAGCGGGAGATCGCCGAGCGGGAGGTGGCGGCGGAGACCCGGCTCGCGGAGTGGGAGCAGGCGGTACGGCAGACCCTGGCGGAAGCCGAGCGGGCGTTCACGGCGGCCGGGGAGGCGGCGCGGCACCAGCTGGAGGAGGCGGAGGCGCAGGGGGCGGCGATCGTCGCCCAGGCGCGGGTGCAGCAGCAGCGGGTGGAGCGGGAGACCGAGCGGACGCTGCGGGAGCACGCGGTGCGGGCGGAGGAGCTGCGGGCGCACCTGGATCAGGTGCGGGCCGGGCTGGCGTCGGTGACCGGGCGTGCGGTGGCGGCGGAACCGGACGCGGCGGACGGTGCGGGCCGGCCGGCCGGGTCGGATGGTGCGGTGGGCCCGGCCGGGCCGCCGGCGGCGGGGCCGTCGGACGGGGGCGAGGGGCCGGCCGGGCAGCCGTCGGTGCCGCCGCCGCCCGCCGCGCCGCCCACGGCCGGCGGTGAGCGCCGGACCCCGCCCACCGGGCGGGTACCGGGCCCGGCCACCGGCGAACAGGACTGACCCGGCCGGCCGCGCTGCGGGCACCTGCGCGCCTGCGCGCGGGGCGGCGTCGTGCGGCCGCGCTGCGGCGCTTTGCGCGGGCGTGGGATCGCGCTGCCGCGCGTGGATGCCGGGTCCGCGCCTGCCCGCGGGGCTTCGCGTCTGTGTGCGGGTTCCCGCGGGTGCACTCGGCGGGGGTCAGGCTTGTGCGTCGTCCGCGTCCGGTCGGCCCACCACCGGCCTGCCGTTGCCTTCCTGTCCCACCGGGCGTACCGGCCCCTCGGGCCCTTCCCCGCCCTGCGGGCCTCCCCTGTCCCCGCCGGGCCTGCCGGCCCCTCCGGGCTCCCCTGCCCCTCCTGGGCCTCCGCCTCCTCTGGGCTTCCGGCCCTCCCGCCTCTCGGGGCTCCCGCCCCTCCGGGTGTACCGGGAAGTGGCGGGGGGGGCCAGGAGGAGGAGGGCGAGGAGGGCGAGGAGCGCCGCTGCCGCCGCTCCGAGGTAGACGTGGTCGGTGACGGCATCGACCGAGCGGCGCAGGTAGGCGGCGGCCGGTTCGTCGAGGGTGTCGCGGTTCTCCAGCGCGTGCGAGACCGCGTCGAGGTCGTCCGGCAGCGCGGGGCGGATCTCCGCCGGGGCGTCGGCCAGCCGTCCGGCGAGGGTGAGGTTGGCGACCGCGCCGAACAGGGCCGCGCCCACGCACTGGCCGACCTGGCGGCAGAAGAGGATGGAGGCGGTGGCGGTGCCGCGTTCGGCCCACTGCACCGAGGACTGCACGGCGATGATCAGCGGGAGCTGGAAGAGGCCGAGCGCCGCGCCCAGCGCCAGCATCAGCAGGGCCGGCTGCCAGGCGGCGCCGGGGTAGGGCAGGAGGGGGAAGGCGAGCAGGGTGGCGGCGGCGAGCGAGATGCCCAGCGCCGCGCACCGGCGGAAGCCGGTGCGGTTGTAGACGCGGTCGCTCAGCGCGGCGCTGATCGGCCAGCTGAGGGTCATCGCGGACAGGACGAAGCCGGCCGCGACCGGGCCGAGCCCGAGCACCGTCTGGGCGTAGGTGGGCAGGAAGACGGTCGGGGCGATCATGAGCAGACCCAGGGCGCCGAGGGCCAGGTTGACGGCGGCGATGGTGCGCCGCCGCCAGACCCAGCCGGGGATGATCGGTTCGGCGGCGCGGCGTTCGGCGCGTACGGTCAGCGCGGCGGCGGACGCGGCGCCGGCGAACAGGGCCAGTGAGGGCGCGGAGAGCCAGGGCCAGGCGACCCCGCCCTGGACCAGGGCGGTGAGCAGCAGTCCGCCGGTGACGAAGACGCCCAGGGCGCCGGCCCGGTCCACCGGGGGCCGCTGCCCGGCCGGCGGCCGGGGGCGGGCCGGTTCCCGCAGGTGGCGGGCGACCAGCCACAGGGCGAGGGCGCCGACCGGGAGGTTGATCAGGAAGATCCAGCGCCAGTCGGCGTAGCCGGCGAGGAGTCCGCCGAGGGCGGGGCCGGCGACCGAGGACAGTGCCCACACCGAGGAGAGCCGGGCCTGGATGCGGGGGCGTTCCCGGAGCGGGTAGAGGTCGGCGGCGATGGTCTGCACGGTGCCCTGGAGGGCTCCGCCGCCCAGGCCCTGGACGACGCGGAAGGCGATGAGGGCGGCCATGTTCCAGGCGGCGGCGCACAGCAGGGAGCCGGCGAGGAAGATCACGATGCCGGTGATGAGCACGGGTTTGCGGCCGAAGGTGTCGGAGAGCTTGCCGTACACCGGCAGGGTCACCGTGACGGCGAGCAGGTAGCCGGAGAACAGCCAGGAGAAGACCGCGAAGCCGCCCAGGTCGCCGACGATCTGCGGGACGGCGGTGGAGATGATCGTGGCGTCCAGGGCGGCGAGCGCCATGCCGAGCATCAGGGCGGCGACGACCGGGCCGCGGCGTTCGGCCGGCGCGCCGGGGGGTGCCGGTGGTGCCGGTTCCGCGTCCGTGTGCCGTCGTGCGGTACCGCCCACCGTCGGTGCCTCCTCCGTCGCGGGAAAAGATGCCCCCACCACCTTCCATGGGGGGTCGGGGGGAGGGAAGCGGGGTTCCGGGGGGCCGGAACACGCGGTGGTGGCCGCCGGAGGGGCGGCCCGGGACCGGTCGGGGGCGGTCCGGGGCGGTGGTGACCCTGAGACCGCGGGGGCCGCGGGCGGCTCGTCCCCTAGGGGGAATGCCGAGGGTTCCCGGGCGTGCGGTTCGTACCGGTGGAGGACGAGTGCGGGGGGCTCCGGTCCCTAGGTTTGAGGTGTCCCGCTGCGGACGGCGTCACCCCGGGGGTGGGGTTAACCCCCGGGTGAAGACGGTGCCGCGCACCATCGCGACGCACCGTGCCGCCGCGGGAGGCTGAAGGCGCGATCGGGGACAGGTGATCGCGGCGGACAACCGATCAAGGAGATGGACCGTGACATCGGCTGTATCGATTCCCAGGACCGGGGGCAGTGGAGGACGTACGGCCGTGGCCGCGCGGGGACGGCAGGTGGTCAAGGCGTACGGCTCGGGGGAGACCCGGGTGGTGGCGCTGGACCACGTGGACGTGGACATAGCGCGGGGGGAGTTCACCGCGATCATGGGCCCGTCGGGGTCGGGCAAGTCCACGCTGATGCACTGCCTGGCGGGGCTGGACACGGTCAGTTCGGGGCAGATCTTCATCGACGAGACGGAGATCACCGGCCTGAAGGACAAGAAGCTGACCCAGCTGCGGCGGGACCGGATCGGCTTCATCTTCCAGGCGTTCAACCTGCTGCCGACGCTCAGCGCCCTTGAGAACATCACGCTGCCGATGGACATCGCGGGCCGCCGGCCGGACCGGGCCTGGCTGGACCGGGTGGTGGAGACGGTGGGGCTGGCCGGGCGGCTGAAGCACCGGCCGAACCAGCTCTCCGGCGGTCAGCAGCAGCGGGTCGCGGTGGCCCGGGCGCTCGCCGCCCGCCCGGAGATCATCTTCGGGGACGAGCCGACCGGGAACCTGGACTCG
The DNA here is from genome assembly GCF_016031615.1 of Streptomyces pactum. Lineage (GTDB taxonomy): Bacteria > Actinomycetota > Actinomycetes > Streptomycetales > Streptomycetaceae > Streptomyces > Streptomyces pactus. Next base: position 2,669,230 of record NZ_JACYXC010000001.1, on the reverse strand, counting down.
CGGGCGGGGGCGGAGGTGCTGGGCTTCCTGCGCCGCTCGGTGGACGAGCTGGGCCAGACGATCGTGATGGTCACCCACGACCCGGTCGCCGCCTCGTACGCCAACCGGGTGCTGTACCTGGCCGACGGCCGGATCGTCGACGAGATGCACCACCCCACGGCCGAGCAGGTGCTGGACCGGATGAAGCACTTCGACGCGCGCGGGCGGGTGTCATGACCGTCCTCAAGACCTCGATGCGCAACTTCGTCGCGCACAAGGGGCGGATGGCGCTGTCGGCCATCGCCGTCCTGCTGTCGGTGGCGTTCGTCACCGGCACCCTGGTGTTCACCGACACCGCCAACGCCACGTTCGACCGGATCTTCCAGGCCACCGCCGCCGATGTGTCGGTGGCTCCGAAGGACGCCGACGACGAGGAGCTGCGCCGCTCCGGCGCGCTGCCGACCCTGCCGGCCGCCGAGGTGGCGCGGCTGGCGAAGGTGGAGGGTGTCCGGTCGGCCCACGGCGACGTGAACACCGAGGCGGTGACCGTCGTCGATCGCGACAACGACGACATCGGCCCCTCCTCGGGGGCGCCGACCATCGCCACCAACTGGGACGAGAACGAGCGCCGGGCGGTGGAGATCACCTCCGGGCACGCGCCGCGCGGGCCCACCGAGATGATGGTCGACGCCGACACCGCCGACGCCAAGGACCTGAAGCTCGGGGACGAGCTGCGGGTGATCACCGCGCACGGGGAGTTCCGGGCGAAGATCAGCGGGATCGCGACGTTCCAGGTGACCAACCCGGGCACCACGCTGGTCTACTTCGACGACGCCACCGCGCAGCGGGAGCTGCTGGCGGCGCCGGGCCGCTTCACCGGGGTGGGCATGACGGCCGAGGCGGGCGTCTCGCACGAGGAGCTGAAGCGGAAGGTCCTCGCCGCGCTGGGGCCGGCCGCCGCCGACTACGACGTGCGCACCCAGGACGAGGCCGCGGAGGCCAACCAGAAGGAGCTCAGCGGCGAGCTGGACATCCTCAAGTACGTGATGCTGGGCTTCGCCGGCGTGGCCGTGCTGGTGGGGATCTTCCTCATCGTCAACACCTTCTCGATGCTGGTCGCCCAGCGCACCCGGGAGATCGGCCTGATGCGGGCGATCGGGTCCAGCCGGCGGCAGATCAACCGGTCGGTGCTCACCGAGGCGCTGCTGCTGGGCGTGGTCGGTTCGGTGCTGGGCATCTTCGGCGGCATCGGGCTGGCCGTGGGGCTGATGAAGCTGATGGCCGGCGCGGGTCTGAAGCTGGACACCTCGGAGCTGACGGTGAAGACCGCCACGCCGGTGATCGGCCTGGTCATCGGGGTCGTGGTCACGGTGATCGCGGCCTACATCCCGGCCCGACGGGCCGGCCGGATCTCCCCGATGGCGGCGCTGCGCGAGGTGGGTACCCCGGCGAGCGCCAAGGCGGGCCGGGTGCGGGCGGTGCTGGGTCTGCTGCTGACCGCGGCGGGCGCGGCCGGGCTGGTGGCGGCGGCGCGTGCGGACAAGGCCGCGGACGGCGGTCTGGCGCTGGCCGGCGGCATCCTGTTCACCCTCGTCGGGTTCATCGTGGTCGGCCCGCTGCTGGCCGGGCTGGTGGTCCGGGTGCTGTCCGCCGTGGTGCTGCGGGTGTTCGGTCCGGTGGGCCGGATGGCCGAGCGGAACGCGCTGCGCAACCCGCGCCGCACCGGCGCCACCGGCGCGGCCCTGATGATCGGCCTGGCCCTGGTGGCCTGCCTGTCGGTGGTCGGCTCCTCGCTGGTCGCCTCGGCCGACGAGCAGCTGGACCGGTCGGTCGGCGCGGACTACATCATCGAGTCCGACAACCGGCCGATCACCCCGCAGGTGGAGCAGCGGATCAAGGCGGTGCCCGGGCTGGACCACGTCACGGTCAACAAGGGCCTGGAGGACGCGGAGATCACCGTGCCGGGCGGGCGGAAGGTCACCAAGGAGCTGACCGCCGCCGACCCGACCTACGCCCGCGACCTGCGGCTGGAGACGGTCGCCGGGGACCTCGACGACGCCTACGGCGACCGGTCGATGTCGGTGAACGAGGGCTTCGCCAAGGACCACCGGATCAAGGTCGGGGACCGGCTCACCGTGGACTTCGCCCAGGGCGGGACCGCCGAGCTGACGGTGCGGGCGATCACCTCGGACGACACGCTGTTCGACAAGGGCGCGATGTACCTGAGCCTGGAGACCGCCCGCGCCTTCATCAAGGCCGGTGACCTGCCGCCGACCGAGGTGATGTTCGCCGCGGCGAAGGACGGCGAGGAGGACGCCGCGTACGCCGCGCTGAAGCAGGTTCTGGACCCGTTCCCGCAGGTCGACGTCCGCAACCAGGCGGACTACAAGGAGCTGCTGGAGGACCAGATGGGCCAGCTGCTGAACATGGTGTACGGGCTGCTGGCGCTGGCCATCATCGTGGCGGTGCTGGGAGTGGTGAACACCCTGGCGCTGTCGGTGGTGGAGCGGACCCGGGAGATCGGTCTGATGCGGGCCATCGGGCTCTCCCGCCGCCAGATGCGGCGCATGATCCGGCTGGAGTCGGTGGTGATCGCCCTGTTCGGCGCGCTGCTGGGGCTGGGTCTGGGGATGGCCTGGGGCACCACCGCGCAGCGGCTGCTGGCGCTGGAGGGGCTGAAGGTGCTGGAGATCCCGTGGCCCACGATCGCCGGGGTCTTCATCGGCTCGGCGGTGGTCGGTCTGCTCGCCGCCCTGGTCCCGGCCTTCCGGGCCGGCCGGATGAACGTGCTGCGGGCCATCGCGACCGACTGACCGGCCCGCCGCCCCGATGGGGGCGGCCGTGCGGCCCGGAGCGCTCCACGGGGAGGCGCACCGGGCCGCACGGCGTTGCCGGGGGCGTACGGGGTGCCGGGGCGTACGGAGGTGCCGGGGGCGTACGCCCCGGGCGGGGGAACGGCAGGGGGCCGCCCGTCGCCGGGGGCCGTGCGGGCTCGGGCGTACGGTGGGGGCGGGCGCGTACGGCGTCGTGGGGGCCCGCGGGGGGTGCCGGACGGCGCGGGAGCGTACGCGGTGCCGGCGTGGCCGGGGGGCGTACGGACGACCCGACCACCCCCTTACCGGCGCCCCGCCCGCGCCGTAGGCACGCCCGCCCCGGCCGCGCCGTAGATACGCCCGCGCTGGCCGTAGGCACACCCCCGCCCGGGCCGCAGGCGCACCGCTCCGGCAGGGCAGGGCGCCCCGGCCCAGGGCCGCCGGCGCGGGCGTGCGCTCGGTGGGTGGCGGAGGGCCGCTCAAGCTCCGGCGGGGTCCGCCGGGGCCCGGGCGCCGGGGCGTACCGGGCCGCACGGCGCGCCGCGCAGGTGGCGCGCGGGGTGGTGCCCGGCGGCCGGGCCCGCGCCGCCGGTGCCGGCCGGCCGCGCGGCCGGAGCCCGGTCTCCGTTGTCGGCGGGGCGTCGTAGGCTGGATTGACCCGGCCCGTTCCACGTGTCGGGTGATTCGCGTTGTCCATCCCGGGACGGAAACTGCCTCATGAGCCTGCACGGTCTGCTCGACGCCGTCATGGAAGACCCCGCGCTGGCCGAGGCGGTGCGGGCCGCCGCCGACGGCCACCGGCCGCACCTGGACCTGGTGGGCCCGCCGGCCGCCCGCCCGTTCGCGGTGGCGGCCCTTGCCGCCGCCACCTCCGGCGGATCCGGCCGCGGCCGTACGGTGCTGGCCGTCACCGCCACCGGCCGGGAGGCGGAGGACCTGGCCGCGGCCCTGCGCAGTCTGCTGCCGCCGGACCGGGTGGTGGAGTACCCGGCCTGGGAGACCCTGCCGCACGAGCGGCTCTCGCCGCGGTCGGACACGGTCGGCCGGCGGCTGGCGGTGCTGCGGCGGCTCGCCCACCCCAGCGCCGACGACCCGGCCGCCGGCCCCGTCTCGGTGGTCGTCGCCCCGGTGCGTTCGGTGCTCCAGCCGCAGGTCAAGGGGCTCGGCGACCTCAAGCCGGTGAGCCTGCGCAGCGGCGGGACCGCCGACCTGGGCGAGGTGGTGGAGGCGCTGGCGGCCGCCGCGTACTCCCGCGTGGAGCTGGTGGAGAAGCGCGGCGAGTTCGCCGTCCGCGGCGGCATCCTGGACGTCTTCCCGCCCACCGAGGAGCACCCGCTGCGGGTGGAGTTCTGGGGCGACGACGTGGAGGAGATCCGCTACTTCAAGGTCGCCGACCAGCGGTCGCTGGAGGTCGCCGAGCACGGCCTGTGGGCGCCGCCCTGCCGGGAGCTGCTGCTCACCGACGAGGTGCGCCGGCGGGCCGCCGCGCTGGCCGAGGCGCACCCGGAGCTGGGCGAGCTGCTGGGGAAGATCGCCGAGGGGATCGCGGTGGAGGGCATGGAGTCCCTCGCCCCGGTGCTGGTGGACGAGATGGAGCTGCTGCTGGACGTGCTGCCGGCCGGGGCGATGACGGTGGTCTGCGACCCGGAGCGGGTGCGGACCCGGGCCGCCGACCTGGTGGCCACCAGCCAGGAGTTCCTGCAGGCGTCCTGGGCGGCGGCTGCCATGTCCGACCCGGACGGCTCCGACGGGGGCGGCCGGGCGCCGATCGATGTGGGCGCGGCGTCCCTGTGGGGCATCGCCGACGTCCGCGACCGGGCCCGTGAGCTGGGCATGATGTGGTGGACGGTGTCCCCGTTCGCCGCCGACGAGACGCTGGACGGCGACACCCTCAAGCTGGGGATGCAGGCCCCGGAGAGCTACCGGGGCGACACCGCGCGGGCGCTCGCCGACACCAAGGGCTGGCTGGCCGACGGCTGGCGCACCGTGTACGTCACCGAGGGGCACGGCCCGGCCGCCCGCTACGCCGAGGTGCTGGGCGGCGAGGGCGTCCCGGCTCGTCTCGACCCCGACCTGACCGGGCTGACCCCGTCGCTGGTGCACGTGGCGTGCGGCTCGATCGAGCACGGCCTGGTGGACCCCTCGCTCCGGCTGGCGGTGCTCACCGAGACGGACCTGACCGGTCAGCGGGCCGCCGGGCGGGAGGCGGCCCGGATGCCGGCCCGCCGCCGCAAGACGATCGACCCGCTCACCCTGCAGGCCGGTGACTACATCGTCCACGAGCAGCACGGGGTGGGCCGCTACATCGAGATGGTGCAGCGCACGGTGCAGGGCGCCACCCGCGAGTACCTGCTGGTGGAGTACGCGCCCGCCAAGCGCGGCCAGCCCGGGGACCGGCTGTACATCCCCACCGACCAGCTGGAGCAGGTCACCAAGTACGTGGGCGGCGAGGCGCCGACCCTGCACCGGCTGGGCGGCGCCGACTGGACCAAGACCAAGGCGCGGGCCAAGAAGGCGGTCAAGGAGATCGCCGCCGACCTGATCAAGCTGTACTCGGCCCGGATGGCCGCGCCGGGCCACGCGTTCGGCCCGGACACCCCCTGGCAGCGCGAGCTGGAGGACGCCTTCCCGTACGCGGAGACGCCGGACCAGCTCACCACCATCTCCGAGGTCAAGGAGGACATGGAGAAGTCGGTCCCGATGGACCGGCTGATCTGCGGCGACGTCGGGTACGGCAAGACCGAGATCGCGGTGCGGGCCGCCTTCAAGGCGGTGCAGGACGGCAAGCAGGTCGCGGTGTTGGTGCCCACCACGCTGCTGGTGCAGCAGCACTTCGGCACCTTCTCCGAGCGGTACGGGCAGTTCCCGGTGGTGGTCCGGGCGTTGTCCCGGTTCCAGACCGACACCGAGGCCAAGGCGGTGCTGGAGGGGCTGCGGGACGGCTCGGTGGACGTGGTGATCGGCACCCACCGCCTGTTCTCGTCGGAGACGAAGTTCAAGGACCTGGGCCTGGTCATCGTGGACGAGGAGCAGCGGTTCGGCGTGGAGCACAAGGAGCAGCTGAAGAAGCTCCGCGCCAACGTCGACGTCCTCACCATGTCCGCCACGCCCATCCCGCGCACCCTGGAGATGGCGGTCACCGGCATCCGTGAGATGTCCACCATCACCACGCCGCCGGAGGAGCGGCACCCGGTGCTGACGTTCGTCGGCCCGTACGAGCAGCGGCAGATCGGTGCCGCGATCCGGCGGGAGCTGCTCCGCGAGGGCCAGGTCTTCTACATCCACAACCGGGTGGAGTCCATCGACCGGGCCGCCGCCCGGCTGCGGGAGATCGTGCCCGAGGCGCGGATCGCCACCGCCCACGGGCAGATGTCGGAGAGCGCGCTGGAGAAGGTGGTGGTGGACTTCTGGGAGAAGAAGTTCGACGTGCTGGTCTCCACCACCATCGTGGAGTCGGGCATCGACATCTCCAACGCCAACACCCTGATCGTCGAGCGCGGTGACACCTTCGGCCTGTCCCAGCTGCACCAGCTGCGCGGCCGGGTCGGGCGGGGCCGGGAGCGCGGTTACGCGTACTTCCTGTACCCGCCGGAGAAGCCGCTGACGGAGACCGCCCACGAGCGGCTGGCGACCATCGCCCAGCACACCGAGATGGGCGCCGGCATGTACGTGGCGATGAAGGACCTGGAGATCCGGGGCGCGGGCAACCTGCTCGGCGGCGAGCAGTCCGGGCACATCGCGGGGGTCGGCTTCGACCTGTACGTGCGGATGGTCGGGGAGGCGGTGGCGGACTACCGGGCCGCCCTGGAGGGCGGGGCGGAGGAGGAGCCGCCGCTGGAGGTGAAGATCGAGCTGCCGGTGGACGCGCACGTCCCGCACGACTACGCCCCGGGCGAGCGGCTGCGCCTCCAGGCGTACCGGGCCATCGCCTCGGTCAACAACGAGCAGGACATCGCGGCGGTCCGGGAGGAGCTGACGGACCGTTACGGGAAGCTGCCGGAGCCGGTGGAGAACCTGCTGCTGGTGGCGGGGCTGCGGTTGCTGGCGCGGGCCTGCGGCGTCACCGACATCACCCTGCAGGGGACCAACGTGCGGTTCGGCCCGGTGGAGCTGCGCGAGTCGCAGGAGCTGCGGCTGAAGCGGCTGTACCCGCGGGCGGTGATCAAGCCCGCCGCGCACCAGGTGCTGGTGCCCCGGCCGACGACCGCCCGGGTGGGCGGCAAGCCGGTGGTCGGCCGGGAACTGCTCGCCTGGACCGGGGAGTTCCTCACCACGATCCTGGGCGGGTGAACGCCGGAGGGCCGGGACGCGCAGCGGATGCGCGTCCCGGCCCTCCGGGTCCCCCGTTTCCCCGTCCCCCGTTTTCCCCCCGTCCCTCGGGCCCCCGTCTCTTCCGGGCCCCGCCGCCCGTCCCCGCCGCGCGGTCCGGGCCGCGGGCTCCCGGCCCCCGTTCCGTGCGGCCGCTCCGGGCCGCGTCCTCCGGGCCTCCGGGCGGGTGCGGACGGGGGCGGGCGGCGGGTTCGCACCCGCCCGCACCGCTCCTCCGTCCCCGGCCCCCCGTCCCGCCGCCCCCCATGGCCGGCGGGTGCGGGTCAGCCGGGCTGCGGGCCGTCCGCCGGCGGGGGCGCGGCCCCGGTGCCGGAGCACCAGGCCACCGTGGTCCGCGCGGCGTCGAGCGCGGCGACCAGCGGGTCGAGCAGGGGCCGCATCCGGTCCACCGGCCGGCCCGGGCGCACCGCCCACACCAGCCGGTCGCCGGCCCCCGCGGCCGGGCCGGGGAGCGCCACCGGGGTGCCGTCCCCGAGGTACTCCACCCGGCCCGGGCCGGTCCGGGCGGCCGGTCCGGCGAACCAGCCGCCGGAGCCGGGCGGCACCAGCAGCCGCATCCGGCCCCGCTCGTGATCGACCATGGCCGGGAAGAGTCCGCCGGTGACGAGGCCGCACAGCGCGATCCCGCTGCGGGCCCGGGGCGCCGGCGTGCGGCCCGGGCGGACCGGGTGGCGGCCGGCGCCGTGACCGTCGGCGAGGAGCCGGTCCACCGAGCGGTGCCCGGGGCCGCGCCCGGCCGGCCCGCCGGTGCGGCAGGCGATCGCCCGGGGGTCGCCGTGCCGCAGCAGGTCCACCGCCTCCATCCCGGTGCGCAGCTCCACCGTCACCGCGTCGAAGGTGCGGCCGGTGGGCAGCAGCGCCGGCCGGCCCGGGTCGGCCTGCCACAGCTCCCGGAGCCGGGCCGGGTCGTCCGCCGCCGCGGCGACCCAGCCCGGGGCCGTGCGCGCCCAGGCGGGGCGGTGGTGGCGGCCCCCCGGCCGGCTCATCGCGCGCCCCCGGGCGCCGAGAGGTAGGGGAAGACGGAGCGCGGCACCCCCGTGGCCGCGCTCGCGTCCAACCCCAGCTTGACGGGCACCCCCAGCACGAGTTCGAACATCACTTCGGGGGCGCAGTCGGTGAGCGCCCGGCCGTTGCGGCCGTCCACCGCGAACCGGGCCTCGCTGCCGACCTCGTAGCGCAGGACGTCCGGCAGCAGCAGGTCCCGCACGTGGCCTGCGTAGGCGGCCGGGTCCGGGACCGCGCCGGCCGCGGCGGCGGCCCGCTCGGTGGCGCGCAGCACCTCCGGCCCGTACCGCTGCACGTCCTCCGCCGGGCAGGTCGCGTTGAAGTCGATGTCCCGCTCGCTGTCCTCCAGGTCGAACAGCGTGTTCAGCAGCGGGTTGCCGCAGCGGTTGATCTGGCGCCAGCCGCCCGCGTCGGTGGCGAGCACCGATGTGGCCCAGAACCCGATGCGGCTGCCCGCCCCGCCCAGTGCCTCGTCCGGCACCTCCAGGACGATGGCCTGCACATCGGTGCCCGCGAACAGGTTCGCCGCCCGCGCCGGGTCGAAGCCGGTCAGGTCCGGGGCGGTGCCCCGGGCTATGCCGGTCTTCACCGCGGTGACCACCGAGCCCTCGATCCAGAACGGGTCCCCGGCCGCACCCGCCCAGGCGCGCAGCCCGTCCGGGCCCTCGGACACCTCGCCGGTCACCCCGGTCAGCAGCGGCGTGCCCTCGGCGAACCGGTCGGCCGCGGCCTCCCCGTCCAGCCGCCGCAGCTGCCACGCCTGCGGTCCGTAGGCGGTGTAGGCGGAGAAGGTGAAGCGGAAGGTGATGTCCTCCACCGCGTCGCCGTCGGTGTCCACCTTGATCTCGTACATGCTCTCGTCGTCGTGGAAACCGCCGTCCCCGGAGAGCGGGTTGACGTTCACCACGAAGACGGTGCCCCGGGACCCGCGGAACAGGTAGGTGTCGCTGATGTCCAGCCGGGGGTCCTGACGTGCGAGCAGGGAGTCGTGGTGGTGACTCATCACCGGTCCTGTTCTGCCGAGCGGGAAGGGACGCGAGACGCGCCCGGCGGACCGGCCGGTCGGTGACCACGGGGCCGGGGGGGGCCGGCCCCTGTGGTCAGGGAGGTTGCGGGCTCGACACGTGTCACGGTCCGCCGGGGCGTACCGCCGACGCTATGCGCGGGCGCGGGCCACCGCGAGGAACACTGTGCACAGTGACCGCCCGGCCCGGTTGCGCTGGGAACCGTGACGGGGGCTCACAACCGCCGCAGGGCGCGCATCGCGAGCCACAGCTCGTATTTCGCGCTGGGCGCGCGGAGCAGGGAGCGCCCCAGCGCCTCCTCCGCCCGGGCCATGCGCTTGCGGGCCCCGGGCAGGGAGATGCCCAGCTCCGCGGCGGCCGCGGGCAGCCGGGCGTCGGCGGCCAGCCAGACCCGTACCGTCTCCGGGCCGGCCGTCACGTTCGACCGCTCCAGCGGCAGCAGCTGGGCCTGCGCCCAGATCCGGGCGGCGGTGGTGCCCAGCACGTCGGAGAGGGTGGCGGAGGTGCCCTCCGGCACCGGGGCGTGCCAGTGCGCGGTGGCGTGCAGCTGGAGCGCCAGCCAGGCGGCGGACTGGTCGGCGAGGCTGTGGCCCAGGTCCAGGCCGAGCAGTTCGTCGAGCAGCCGCATCCGGGCGGCGAGCGTGTTGCGGTGGATCTTCAGGTGCCGGGTGGCCGCGCCGCCGAACGTCAGCCAGGACCCCAGGGTGCCCAGCAGCTCCTGCGGGCCGGGGTCGGCGCGCCGGGGCGGCACATGGCGCAGGCACGGCCCGAGCAGGTCGGCCGCCCACGCCCGGCCCTGCGGGCCGGACAGGACGGTGATGTCGGTGTGCCGGCCGAAACTCGCGCACCCCTCGGGCGCGTTGCGCGCCACCGCCAGCGCGTGGAACGCCTGCTCGTAGCCGATCGGGGTGTCCCGCAGCGGCACCTCCGCGCTCACCCCCACCCGGCAGCCGGGGATCTGCCGGGTGATGACCCGGTCCAGTCCGGCCACCGGGTCCTCGTCACCGGCCGCGCCGGGCTCCGGGTCATGGCCGGGCTCCGGGGTGCGGCCGGGTTCCGTCCCACGGGGCGAGGCGCTGCCGGCGGTCGCGGCGGCGGAACCGTCCGGCCGCGCGGCACAGGCGCCCGGGACCGTCCTCCCCGGCCCCGCCGCCCCGCCGGTCCGGTCCGTCACGTCCGTCGCGTCCGTCGCGTCGGGCCGGTCCGGCTCCTGGGCGCCGGTGTCCACCGGCACCAGGGCGATCAGATGGTTCGGGCGCACCGGGCAGGGCACGATCCACGCCCGGCCCCGGGCGGTCCGGGATATCCGGGCCGCGATCTCGCGCCGCCGGTTGCCCGGGCACTCCACCACGAACACCCGGTTGAGGGCGGGGAGCGCCCCGCCCAGCGCGCCGGCGATCCGCTGCGCCGCCGGGACGCTGCCCACCATCAGCAGGTGGAGCACCGCCTCCCGGCTGTGCGCCTCGGCGAACTCCACCCGGCGCCGGTGGCGTTCGGCCTGCTCGACGCGCCAGCACAGGGCCAGGGTGCGGGCCGTGTCGGCGAGCAGCGGGCCGAGCCGCTGCCGCTCACCGGCCCGCGGGCCGAGCACGGCGAGGTACGGGGCCGCCGTGGTGGTGCCCTCCAGCCCCAGGGAGACCAGGTGCACGGTGCCGGACGGCTCCCCGCCGCCGTCACCCGTACCGGGGATCGTCCCGCCCAGGACCGCGGACGGCGTACCCCGGCGGTGCAGGTCCACCACGGCGGACGCGGCGACGGCGAGCGCCCCGCCGGCGGCCACCGGGCTGCCGGGTTCCGGGGCGGTGCCCCGGGTTACGGCGGGCTCTCCGCGGGGGGCGATGGCGCCGGAGCCGTCGCGGGCGCCGCCCAGGGTGTCGCGGGCGCCGCCGGTGCCGGAGGTGTCGGGGGCATCGGGGATGTCCGAGGTGCCGGGGGTGCCGGAGGTGTCGGGGGTACCGGTGCTGAGCAGGACCTCGCCGTCGGAACCGAGGAGCGCGACCTGGCCGCCGGTGCGCCGGGCCAGCCACTCGGTGATGGCCGACACCGCTCGCTCACGGGTGGCCAGCCGGGACAGTGCGAGCACGTCCTCGGCGCGGTCGGTACGAGTGTCCAGCAACCCTGCGCCCATGCCGCCCCACCCTAGTCCGTACGGGTGGCGGAGGACCGGTCACCGGCCGGACCGGCACCCATCGGTACGGTCCGGCCGGCGTGCCGGCGTGCCGGCGTGCGGGCGTGCGGGCGTGCGGGTGTGTGGGTGGCCGGGGGTCAGGGCGTCCGGGTGGCCGGGCGTGCGGATGTGCGGGTGTCCGAGGGGCCCGGCGCGGGTGTCCGGCGTTCCGGCGTCTCGGTGTCCGGGTGTGCGGGCACCCGGGGCCCTGGCCTCCCGGTGTCCGGGAGGGCGGGTCGGCCTCCGGTCGGGGCCTCACCGACCGGTCAGCGGACCCCGGTGCCGCGGGTGCCACCGGGCCGCGGGTACCACCGGGCCGCAGGTGTCACCGGTGCCGGGCGGACCGGCCCACGACGGGTGTCACGGCCGGCCCGGTGCCTGCCGTGACCGGCAGCAGCCACCGCGGCGGGCGCCGGCACCACGTCCCTCGGAGGATCAGCGGCAGCCCATGCCCTCGCGCACCGCCGGCCACACCTCGACCCCACCGGGCGTGCGGACGTGCGCCCGCGCCCCGTCGGCGGTCAGCCACAATTCCCGTTCCCCCAGCCGGCACCCGGTGTCCCGGGCGTCGCGCGGTACGCGGGCCGGGAGGTTGCCGGCCGGGGCTGGCGGTACCCGGCGGGCCGGGCTCGGTGGTTGCCGGCCCGGGCCCGTGCCGCGGGCCGGCAATTCGGGGCCGGTACTCCGCGGGCCGGCCGGTCAGCCGTCGGCCGGGGCCACGCCGATCGGGCAGGAGACCCCGGTGCCGCCGATGCCGCAGTAGCCGCCGGGGTTCTTGTCCAAGTACTGCTGGTGGTACGCCTCGGCCGGGTAGAACGGGCCGGCCGGCAGGATCTCGGTGGTGATCTCGCCGTACCCGGAGCCGGTGAGACGCGCCTGGTACGCGGCGCGGGACTCCTCCGCCTCCTTCTGCTGGAGGTCGGAGTGGGTGTAGACCGCCGAGCGGTACTGGGTGCCCACGTCGTTGCCCTGGCGGAAGCCCTGGGTGGGGTCGTGCGACTCCCAGAACAGCTTGAGCAGCGCGGCGTACGAGGTGAGCGCCGGGTCGAAGACCACCCGGACCACCTCGGTGTGGCCGGTCAGCCCGCTGCACACCTCCTCGTAGCTGGGGTGCGGGGTGTGCCCGCCCTGGTAGCCGGCGAGGGTGGTCCACACCCCGGGGGCCTGCCAGAACTTCCGCTCCGCACCCCAGAAGCAGCCCAGCCCGAAGTCCGCCACCACCAGCCCCTCGGGGTAGGGGCCGACGAGCGGGTTGCCCAGGACGGTGTGCCGCTCCGGGACCCCGAACGCCGGCTCGGCGCGGCCGGGCAGTGCCTCCTCGGCGGTCGGGAGGTGGTTCTTCTGCCGGTTGAACAGCATCGCGTTCTCCTCGAAGGCATGCGGGGGCGGTCGCGGTCCTGTGCTGGACAACGCCCGGGGGCGGTGTGCCATTCCGGACGCCGCGGCGTACGGCGTCCCCGGTCGCCGTCCCGGGTCCCCGTACCCGCCGACGTTCCGGGCACCGGGGCGTACGGCACCCCGGACCGGTGCGACGGGCACCGCACGGGACGGCATCCCGGCCGGTGCGACACGGACGCCGCACCGGCGCGGACCGTTCCGGGTACCTACCCGCCGGCGGCGCGGGGACACGGCCGGCGGCGCGCGGACACGGCCCGACGCGCGGGGACACGGACTGGCGCGCGGGGTCACGGCCCTGCGCGCCGGACCGGCCGGAACGCGCATCGGACCGGCCAGGCGGGGCCGGCCCGGTCCGTCACCGCCCGGCCCGGCGCGGACGGGTCAGTGCGGCAGCTGGGCGGGGGTGCCGCCGCCGCGTTCGAAGCCGGCCACCGCGATGGCCCGGTAGGCCACGTACGCCGCCGCCGGGTCCGGACTGAAGGACCACGGCACCGCGCCCACGTGCCCGTCCACCCGGCGCAGCTGCTCGACCGCCTCCCCGTACCGCTCGGCCTGGACCAGGAACCAGGCGAGCAGGTGCCGGACGTGCGGCACCATCGGGTGGTCGGCCGGCGCGTGGTGCACCGCGTACCGGGCACCCTCGATCGCGTCGGTGATCACCGCGCTCCGGAACAGGGTGCGGACCGTGTGCACCTCCGGCAGGTGGTCGAAGACCGCGAAGAGCGGCAGCGCCGGCAGCAGGCTGCCGGGGGGCGCGGAGGCCGCCGCGGCGCGCGCGAAGCTCTCCGCCCGGTCCTGCGAGCCGTGCCACTTCTCCGACCAGTACGGCAGCGCCGCCAGGTGCGCGCCCATGTGGTGCGGGGCCAGCTTGTTCACCTTCGCCCACAGCGCCTCGAAGTCCGCCTCCCGGTAGGCCAGCCCGCGCGCCACGATCAGTTCGACGATGTGCGGGACCGGGTCGCCGGGCGCCAGCAGCGCCGCCTCGGCGGCGACCGTACGCGCCTCCTCCATGATCATCCGGAAGTCCTGGGAGGACGGGTCGCGCAGCGCCTGCATCACCAGAAACTGCGCCTGCACGGCCGCCCCGCCGGGGTCCTTGGGCGCCTGCACCCGCCAGCTGCGCAGCCACATGCCGCCCTGACCGGGCGCCTGCGCCAGGTCGTGGGCGGCGGACCCGGCCAGCGTCTGCACCCGCTGCCAGCGCAGTTCCGAGGAGGCGTCGGTGAGGGCGAGCAGCCGGGCCGCCGGCTCCCACTCCTGGGTGCGCCGGATCTCCGCCAGGGCGTCGGCCAGCCGCGCGTCGGGGCCCGGCAGCCGTACGTCGAGCCGCTCCCGGGGCAGGAAGCCGTACGCGCTCAGGTCCTCGGCGCGCCCGGCGCCGTGTGCGGCCTCCTGGCCGGCGCGCCGCCGCCGCAGCGCCGGCACCACGACCACACCGCCGATCATGACGATGGCGATGAGGATGACGAGTAGCTCCATGATCCGTCCCCGTTGCGGTGCTGTGGTCCAGTGGTGGTGCGGGTCGTACAGGTCGTACAGGTCGTGCGGGTGGTGCGGGTGGTGCGGGTGGTGCGCCGGGGCGCCGGTGCGGGGGCGCGCCGGCCGGCCGGGTGCCGTCGGTCCGCGCCCCGCCCACGGGGTACAAGCGTAGGCACCACGGCCGCGCACCGGGACCGCCGACGGGCATTACGCTCGGGCCCATGACCGACGAGCACATCCAGCCCCAGGCGTCCCGGAACTTCGAGACGCTCGCCATCCACGCGGGACAGGAGGCAGACCCGCTCACCGGCGCCGTCGTCCCTCCGATCTACCAGGTGTCCACCTACAAGCAGGACGGGGTGGGCGGCCTGCGCGGCGGCTACGAGTACAGCCGCTCCGCCAACCCGACCCGGACCGCCCTGGAGGAGAACCTGGCCGCCCTGGAGGGCGGCCGGCGCGGCCTCGCGTTCGCCTCCGGGCTGGCGGCCGAGGACTGCCTGCTGCGCACCCTGCTGGTCCCCGGTGACCACGTGGTCATCCCCAGCGACGCTTACGGCGGCACCTTCCGGCTCTTCGCCAAGGTGCTGGAGCGCTGGGGCGTGGAGTGGTCGGTCGCCGACTCCGCCGACCCGTCGTCGGTACGGGACGCGCTGCGGCCCCGCACCAAGGTGATCTGGGTCGAGACGCCCACCAACCCGCTGCTGGGCATCACCGACATCGCGGCCGTCGCGGAGATCGCCCGCGCCGCCGGCGCCCGCCTGGTGGTGGACAACACCTTCGCCAGCCCCTACCTCCAGCAGCCGCTGGCGCTGGGCGCGGACGTGGTGGTGCACTCCACCACCAAGTACATGGGCGGCCACTCGGACGTGGTGGGCGGTGCGCTGATCACCTCGGACCCGGGCCTCGGCGAGGAACTGGCCTACCACCAGAACGCGATGGGCGCGGTGGCCGGGCCGTTCGACGCCTGGCTGGTGCTGCGCGGCGCCAAGACGCTGGCGGTCCGCATGGACCGGCACTGCGCCAACGCCTCGCGCGTCGCCGAGCTGCTGGTCTCGCACCCCAAGGTCACCCAGGTCTACTACCCGGGGCTCCCGGAGCACCCGGGCCACGAGGTGGCCGCCAAGCAGATGCGGGCGTTCGGCGGCATGGTGTCGTTCCGGGTGGCCGGCGGCGAGGAGGCGGCGGTCGAGGTCTGCAACCGCGCCCGGCTGTTCACCCTGGGCGAGTCGCTGGGCGGGGTGGAGTCGCTGATCGAGCACCCGGGGCGGATGACCCACGCCTCCACGGCGGGTTCGGCCCTGGAGGTCCCCGCCGACCTGGTGCGGCTGTCGGTCGGCATCGAGGCCGTGGACGACCTGCTCGCCGACCTGTCGCAGGCCCTGGGCTGAGCCACCCGCGCCGCCCGGACGCGGGCCCGGCCGGCGGCCCCGTCACCGTGGTGGCCACGGGCCGGTGACCGGGTGGTGGTGACGACGGCACGCGCCACGCGGGCGCGGGCGTGCGGGCGCGGGCGCGGGGGCCCGGCGGGGTGACCTGCCGGCCCGCGCCCGCGTCGTGTGTCCGGGTCTCGTGTGGTGTGTTCCGCGCCGGCGTCGTGCGTTCCACGCCCGGCGCAGTGTGTCCGGGGCTCGCGCCGTGTGTTCGGCGCCGGGCGCCGTGTGCCCGGGGCACGCGTCGTGCGTTCCGGGGCACGCGTTGTGCGTTCCGCGCCCGCGTCGTGTGTTCCGGTTCTCCGCCCGTGCCCGGCATCCCTCGTGGTCCGTGGGCCCGCAGGGGCGTGCCCGCGTGGTGTGCGCGCCGGGTACGGGCCGCCGTTCCCGCCTTCCTCCGGCCCGGACCCGGTCGTACGGGCGGGCTCACCGGTGCCGTACGGGCGGAGGGTGACGTGGCCCGGCCGGTGCGGCCGGAGCCCGGTGCCGGTGCGGCCGCAGCCGGCGCCGGCGCGGAGTCCGACGGGTCGCCGCCGGCTCACCAGCCCTCGACCGGGGTGCTGTCCAGCGGCGGGGTCGTCCAGGGCTCGGTGATCACCGCCCAGACCGTGAAGGCGACGACCGCGGCGAACAGCAGCCACCAGCCCACCGCCCGCGCCGCCCGGCGCCGGCGCAGCACGCGGCGGCCCCGGTCCGCGGCGCGGTCGGCCAGGGCCGGCGGCAGGACCGGGCGGGGCGGGCCGTCCAGCATCCGGCGTACCCGGTCCTCCCTGCGCTCCGGACGGCTCATGGCGCCGCCCCCGGAACCTTCGGGGCGGACGGCACGGGCGCCGTGGCCACGGGACCGGCGGGCCCGCTCACCGGCCGGCCCGGCCCCCCGCCCCGGAGTCCGTCCCGGGCACCGTCCCCGGGTCCGTCCTGGGCACCGCCCCGCTCCGGCGCCGCCCCGGCGGGACGGCCGTCCGGCGCGCGTCCGGTCCGGGTGCCGCTCCCGCCGCGGGGTCCGGGCGGCCTGGTGGCGTCGGCCAGCCGGAACACCGCGCGGTTGCACAGCGCGCGCACCCGGTCCGGGGGCAGGCCCAGCACGGCGGCGGCCTGCTCCTCGGCGACGCCCTCGCGGATGCGGAGCACCAGCACCAGCCGTTCCTGCGGGGTCAGGCGGTCCAGCAGCCCCCCGCCGGACCAGCCGCCGCGCCCGGTGCCCGGCCGGTTCCGCCGGAACCGGATCCGCCGGAACCAGTCCCGTACGGCCCCGGCCGTACCGGCGCCGCCGTCCGCCTTGCGGCTCCCGTCCGTACCGCTCCCCCTACCCGCTCGGTCCGCGCCGCCGTCCCGGCCACCGTCCGCGCCGCCGTCCCGGCCGCCGTCCGTGCCGCCGCCCCGGTCACCGGTCGTGGTGCCGGCCGGCGGCGGCGTCCGCCACGGCGCGGTGCGGTAGCGCCAGGCGGTGCAGGCGAAGCGGGCGGCGAGCTCCTGGCGGGCGCGGTCGTAGGGGTCCTCGCCGCGCAGGGTGTCCCAGGCCGCGTAGGTGCGGGCGAGGGCGTGGATCAGCAGGTCCTCGGCGGCCGGGCACCGCTGCGGCGGTTCGCCGGTCAGCAGCGCGGCGGCATGCAGCAGCCGTCCTCCGGCGCCCGCGACGAATGCCTCGAATTCCCGGGCCCGGCGGCCGTCCCGTTCCGTCCGCCGCTTCTCCACCGTGCCTCCCGTACCTTTCAGGACACGGCAGCACGGCCG
This sequence comes from Streptomyces pactum, assembly GCF_016031615.1. Lineage (GTDB taxonomy): Bacteria > Actinomycetota > Actinomycetes > Streptomycetales > Streptomycetaceae > Streptomyces > Streptomyces pactus. The sequence goes on along the minus strand of NZ_JACYXC010000001.1, from coordinate 2,651,871 downwards.
TGGGGTCAAGAGGCCGGCGAGGCCTGGGGCATGGCGGTGTGCACGGCGGACAGCGCGGTGTTGAAACGGGTCAGCAATTCACAGAAGACATCGCGCTCATCCGGTGTCCACTCCTCGGTCACCAACGCCATCAAGTCCCGCCGGGAGGACCGGACTTCCTCCAGCCGGGCCTTGCCGCGCGGGGACAGCTGGAGGACCACCGCACGCCCGTCCTCGGGGTGCGAGGTCCGCTTGACCATGCCGGAATCCACCAGCGGAGCCACCTGGCGGGTCACCGTGGAGGAGTCGATGCCCATCCCGGCGGCCAGTGCCTTGACCCCCATCGGACCCTCCTGGTCCAGCCGGTTGAGCAGCAGATACGCGGCGCGGTCCATGGAGTTCCGGGCGTTGCCGATGCCACCGAGCCGGGTCTGCTCCGCGCGCCGGGCGAAGAGGGCGACCTGGTGCTGAAGGGCGTCGAGTACGTTCGTATCGAGTTGCGTCGTCATGTCCGATGAGGTGGGCATGGCCTAAGGCTCACTTCTTGCGGTGGTCTGTGGGATGGGGCACAGAGTACGCGGCCCCGGGGTGGCCCGTAGCCGTGCTGCACAAACCTGCCGTCGCGATCCGGCCGCAAGAGGCGCGCGGGGAGGGAACTGCGAGACTGGCCGCATGGCAGCACGACCCACACCACGCGCCGGGGACCCGGCGGCGGAGGCGGCGGGGGACCGGGCCCGGCCCGGTACGCCCGGCGACGCCTCTCCGACGTCGCCCCCGCACGCCGCGCAGGACGCCACCGCGTCCGGCGCCCGGCCGGCGGACGCCACCGCGCCCGCCGTCCCCGCCCCTGCCGGAACCACCGGCCCCGGCACCGCCACCACCCACGGCACCGCCACCACCACGCCCGCCGCGGCAGCCGGCCCCGCCTCGCCGCGGGCCGTCTCGCTCAAGGACGTCCGCGCCGCCCAGCGCATGCTCTCCGGGGTGTCCCGGACCACCGCGCTGGAGGGCAGCCGGTTCCTCACCGGGCTGCTCGGCTCACCGGTCCACTTCAAGTGCGAGAACCTCCAGCGCACCGGCTCCTTCAAGGTGCGCGGCGCCTATGTGCGCATCGCCGGGCTCTCCGAGCGGGAACGGGCGGCCGGGGTGGTGGCGGCGAGCGCCGGCAACCACGCCCAGGGCGTCGCCCTGGCCGCCTCGCTGCTCGGCGTGCGCTCCACGGTCTTCATGCCGGTGGGCGCCCCGCTCCCGAAGGTCGCCGCGACCCGGGAGTACGGCGCCGAGGTACGGCTGCACGGACACGTGGTGGACGAGACGCTGCGCGCCGCCCAGCAGTACGCCCAGGAGACCGGCGCGGTCTTCATCCACCCGTTCGACCACCCCGACGTCATCGCCGGCCAGGGCACGGTGGGGCTGGAGATCCTTGAGCAGTGCCCCGAGGTGCGCACCATCGTGGTGGGCATCGGCGGCGGCGGTCTGGCGGCCGGGATCGCGGTGGCGGTGAAGGCGCTACGGCCCGATGTGCGGGTCGTCGGGGTGCAGGCGGCCGGTGCCGCGGCGTACCCGCCGTCGCTGGCCGCCGGACGCCCGGTGTCCATCCACGAGCCCGCCACGATGGCCGACGGCATCAAGGTCGGCCGCCCCGGCGACGTGCCGTTCGGCATCGTCGGCGAACTCGTCGACGAGGTCCGCACCGTCTCCGAGGACGCGCTCTCCAGTGCGCTGCTGCTCTGCCTGGAGCGGGCCAAGCTGGTGGTCGAGCCGGCCGGGGCGAGCCCGGTGGCGGCGCTGCTGAGCGCGCCGGACTCCTTCCAGGGGCCGGTGGTCGCGGTGCTGTCGGGCGGCAACGTGGACCCGCTGCTGATGCAGCGCATACTCCGCCACGGCATGGCCGCCGCCGGCCGCTACCTGTCCCTGCGGCTGCGGCTGACCGACCGCCCCGGCGCGCTCGCCACCCTGCTCGCGGTGCTGTCCGAGGTGGACGCCAACGTCCTGGACGTCAGCCACGTACGGACCGATCCGCGGCTCGGGCTCACCGAGGCGGAGGTGGAGCTGCACCTGGAGACCGAGGGGCCCGAGCACTGCGCCCAGGTGGCCAAGGCGCTGAGCGGGGCCGGGTACACCGTGATGCCGTGACCGTCCCGGAGCGGGACCGACCGGCGCCGTACCACCGGCCCCGGGGGCGTCACCGCGTGCGACCACCGGTGCCGGGACGTACCGGGTGACACCACGGGTGCCGTGACCGGTAACCGGCGGTGCCGTGACCGGTGAACGGTGGTGCCGTGACCGGTGCCGGCGGCGCCGTGGCCGGTGATCGACGGTGGCGCGACCGGCGCCGGTGGCGCACATGCGCCGCCGGCGTTCGGCGGCGGGGCGCACAGCTGATGCCGTAACCGGCGGCGGAGCGTACAACGGGAGGACGGGCAACCGCCCGGCGACGACTCGATCCCGAGACACCTCCTGGGGGCGATATGCCGGACGCCATCCGCGCCGAGGGACTGGTGAAGACCTTCGGCGCGGTGAGGGCCCTGGACGGCGTGGACCTCGACGTGCCCGAGGGGACCGTGCTCGGTCTCCTCGGGCCCAACGGGGCCGGCAAGACCACGGCGGTCCGGGTGCTGACCACCTTGCTGACACCGGACAGCGGCCGGGCCGTGGTGGCCGGGCTGGACGTGCTGCGCCACCCCGACCGGGTCCGGCGGTCCATCGGCCTGTCCGGGCAGTTCGCCGCGGTGGACGAGTACCTCACCGGACGCGAGAACCTGCGCATGGTCGGTGAGCTGTACCAGCTCAGCGGCCGGGACGCGAAGGCCCGCGCGGCGGTGCTGCTGGAGCGGTTCGGGCTGGCCGCCGCGGCCGACCGCCCGGCCCGCACGTACTCCGGCGGGATGCGGCGCCGGCTGGACCTGGCCGCCGCGCTGGTGGTCAGCCCGCCCGTGATGTTCATGGACGAGCCCACCACCGGCCTGGACCCGCGCAACCGGCAGGCGCTGTGGGAGGTCATCGAGGACCTGGTGGCCCAGGGCACCACGCTGCTGCTCACCACCCAGTACCTGGAGGAGGCCGACCGGCTGGCGGACGACATCGTGGTGATGGACCAGGGCCGGGTGATCGCCCGCGGCACCTCCGACCAGCTCAAGGCGCGCACCGGCGGCGAGCGGGCGGAGGTCGTGGTGCGCGACCGCGGGCACCTCCCGGTCGCCCGCGAGGTGCTGCGCCGGCTGGGCGCGGGCGAGGCCGCGGTGCAGGAGCACACCCGCAAGGTCACCGTCCCGGTCACCGGCGGCGCCCGGCTGCTGGCGGAGATCATCCGGGAGCTGGACGGCCGGGGCGTGGAGATCGACGACATCGGGCTGCGCCGGCCCACTCTGGACGACGTGTTCCTCTCCCTGACCGGGCACCGCGCCGAGGGCGCCGAGGACGGCGGCGGCCCGGACGCCGACCGGCGCGGCACGGCCGGCGACGGCGGGCGGGACCGGGCGGCGGCGGACGGCGGTGCGGGGAAGGAGGCCGTGCGATGACCACCCTCCACGGCGAGGAGCCCACCGGGGTGGTGGGCGGCCTGTACACCCCGCCCGAGCGGGGCCGGATCGCCCGTTCGGTGCGCGACTCGCTCATCGTGGCCCGGCGCAACCTCATCCGGATGGTCCGGATTCCGGAAGTGGTGATTTTCGGCCTGATCCAGCCGATCATGTTCGTGGTGCTCTTCAGCTACGTCTTCGGCGGCTCCATCGACGTCGGCGGGCAGACCGACCCGGCGGCCTACCGGGAGTTCCTGATGGCCGGCATCTTCGCGCAGACCGTCACCTTCGCCACCGCCGGCGCGGGCGCCGGGATCGCCGAGGACATGCACAAGGGCCTGATCGACCGGTTCCGGTCCCTGCCGATGACCCGCGGCGCGGTGCTCACCGGACGCACCCTGGCGGACCTGGTGCAGACGGCGCTCACCCTGGTGGTGCTCGCGGTGGTGGCGGCGATCGTCGGCTGGCGGGTGCACGACGGGGCGCTCCGCGCGCTGGCCGCGTTCGGGCTGCTGCTCCTGCTGGGCTACGCCTTCTCCTGGATCGGCGCGCTGATCGGCCTGTCGGTGCGCACCCCCGAGGCGGCCACGTCCGGCGGGCTGCTGTGGCTGTTCCCGCTGACGTTCATCTCCAACGCCTTCGTGCCCTCGGAGAACATGCCCGCCGCGCTGCGGCACATCGCCGAGTGGAACCCGTTCAGCACCACGGTGCAGGCGTGCCGGGAACTCTTCGGCAACCTGCCTGCCGGGTACCCGGTGCCGGACGCCTGGCCGATGCGGCACCCGGTGCTCGCCTCGGTGCTCTGGTCGGTCCTGATCATCGCGTTCTTCCGGACGCTGGCGGTCCGCCGGTACCGGTCCGCCGCGGCCTGACGCGCGGGCGGTGAGCCGCGGCGGGGCCCGGGGCGCCGGGGCCGCGGCACCCCGGGCAGTGGCGCCCCGGCTTCCCGGCCGCGCCCCGGGGCGGTGGCCCCGGGGAACTCGTCATCGGCCGGAGCCCGGTACGGACCGGGCCCCGCACGACCGGACCCTCGGGACCGACCGGAGCCCCGGTAGGGGCCGAAGGTGGCCGTCACCGACCGGACCCCGGCACCGACCGGACCCCGGGTACGGCCGGGCCCCCGGTACCGACCGGACCCCCGGTACGGCCGGACCCCCGGCGCGGGGTGCGCCGGGGGTCCGGATCGTCGTCGGTCGGGGCCCGGGGCCCGTACGGGCGGTGACCGCACCGGCGCTGACCGGGCGCCGCGGGCCGCTCACCCCGGCCGGGGCCGGGCGGATCGCGGGGATCCGGGCGGGGGCGGCCCGCGCGCCGCCGGGAGCGGGTGCGGGGGGCGGCGGGCACGCCCGCTTGGCCGGTCCCGCGAGGCGGCCGCGGTGCGTCCGCGGGCCGCGTCAGCCCTGGTAGGGCTTGGCCTCCAGGATGCGCACCGAGGCGGTCTTGCCGTTCGGCAGCTCGTACTCCGCGTCCTCGCCGACCTTCTTGCCGTTCACGCCCTGGCCCAGCGGGGACTGCGGCGAGTAGGTCTCGACGTCCGAGCTCGCGTACTCGCGGGAGGCCAGCAGGAAGGTCAGCGTGTCGTCCGGGTCTCCGTCGAAGGCGATGGTGACCACCATGCCCGGCGCGACCACGCCGGTGTCCGCCGGAGCCTCGCCGACCTTGGCGTGCTCCAGGAGCTGGGTCAGCTGGCGCACGCGAAGCTCCTGCTTGCCCTGCTCCTCCTTGGCGGCGTGGTACCCGCCGTTCTCCCGCAGGTCACCCTCCTCGCGGGCAGCCTCGATCTTCTTGGCGATCTCGACCCGTGCGGGACCCGACAGATACTCCAGCTCGGCCTTGAGCTGGTCGTACGCCTCCTGGGTCAGCCAGGTGACGTTCTCGCTGGTCTGGGTCACAGGTGCTCCTCGTCGGTACTGGGAATACAAATGAACGCCCTACTCAGAAGGGTGCGCCTTCGAAGCCGGGCGAAACCACGAGCCTAACAATTCCGCCGCCAAAGCGGGAGGAGTGTGGCGTATCGATCGGCCCGGTGCGGTGGGGTGTGCCAGAGCCCCGGAACCGGCCCCGCGACCCCTGTCACCGGCGGCGTTGCCCGGCTCCCGCCGTCCGCGCCGCCGAACCGGAACCACCGCCGCCGGGGGGCCGGGGGCGCCGTGCGGCGGCGGCCGCGACTGCTCCGGGCGGGGGACACCGGGTGGGGTGCGGCGTGGTCCGGGGCGCCCCCGCGCCACGCCGGCGCTCACCGGGCGGCACGTGCGCCCGCCGTACGCCTCAGGGGCGGTACGGCGCGCCGGGGCGCGCGATCAGCTTCCGTCGGCCGCCTTGCAGTCGATCAGCTCGGCGGTGGTCGCCCGGTGGGTGGTGCGCAGCGTGACGATCTCGTCCACCTGCTCGGTGCGCTGGTCGAAGGTGAAGTCCTTGACGCCCACCTCGGCGCCGTCCTCGGAGCGGGAGCGCAGCGTGCACACGCCGGTGGCGCCCTTGTCCTTGCGGACCTCCAGGTGGACCTTGATGGAATCGTCGGAGACCACCTGGAAACCGATCACCCGTCCGCTGACGTCCTCACCGGCGATGTAGGAGTAGCCGGACCAGCCGACCACGCCGAGCAGCGCCGCGCCGAAGACCGCGCCGGCGATCTTCAGCTTCCGGTCGGCGCGCTCGTCGCCGGACCGGCCGTACCGCCCCTCCGGAAGGTCTGATCGACCCGTCGCCATGATCGTCCTCCTCGACCGGGACCGGAATTTTTTCTCACCGGTCTGGGTCACTATAGAAGCCGCCCGAGGGTCCCTCCCGGACACCCCCGGCCCGAAGGCCGGCCGACGGCCGCTGCCGCACCCACCCGCACCACGACCGCACCGACCGACCCTTCGATGACTGAGGATCGAGCCTTGACTGAGCAGTTGCGACTGATGGCTGTGCACGCCCACCCCGACGACGAGTCGAGCAAGGGCGCGGCCACCATGGCGAAGTACGTGTCCGAGGGGGTGGATGTGCTGGTCGTCACCTGCACGGGCGGGGAGCGCGGCTCCATCCTCAACCCGAAGCTCCAGGGTGACGAGTACATCGAGAAGAACATCCACGAGGTCCGGGCCAAGGAGATGGACGAGGCCCGCGAGATCCTCGGCGTCAAGCAGGAGTGGCTGGGGTTCGTGGACTCCGGCCTGCCCGAGGGCGACCCGCTGCCCCCGCTGCCGGAGGGCTGCTTCGCGCTGGAGGACGTGGACGAGGCCGCCGGCCGGCTGGTGAAGCTGATCCGCGAGTTCCGGCCGCAGGTGATCACCACCTACGACGAGAACGGCGGCTACCCGCACCCCGACCACATCATGACCCACAAGATCACCATGGTGGCCTTCGACGCCGCCGGGGACCCGGAGAAGTACCCGGGCACCGGTGAGCCCTGGCAGCCGCAGAAGCTCTACTACAACCAGGGCTTCAACCGGCCCCGCACCACCGCGCTGCACGAGGCGCTGCTGGCGCGCGGCCTGGAGTCGCCGTACGGGGAGTGGCTGGAGCGCTGGAAGGACTTCGAGAAGCGGGAGCGGACGCTGACCACGTTCGTGCCGTGCGCGGACTTCTTCGAGATCCGGGACAAGGCGCTGATCGCCCACCGCACCCAGATCGACCCCGACGGCGGCTGGTTCCGGGTCCCGATGGAGATCCAGAAGGAGGTCTGGCCGACCGAGGAGTACGAGCTGGCCAGGTCTTTGGTGGAGACATCCCTCCCCGAGGACGACCTCTTCGCGGGTATCCGCAACAATTGACCCCATGATGAGCGCGACCAGCTCCCTCGCCCTGACCCACGCGGCCCCGGTTGTCCAGCTCGCCAAGGAACTGGACAAGAACAAGGTGACGCCGGGTGTGCTCGGCTTCCTCGTGTTCGCGGTCATCGGCGTCGCGGTGTGGATGCTGATGAAGTCCATGAACAAGCACATGAAGAAGGTCGATTTCGAGGTCGAGCCCGAGCCGGGCCCGAAGGCGGGCGCGTCCGCCGCGGGCACGGGCAAGGCCGCTTCGGGCACGGCCCCGGGAAAGCCGTCCGCGGCCAAGGGCTGACTTCGGCGGCGGTGACCACCACCCGGCGGCGGTCCGTCGCCGGGTGATGTCGGCCACCCCCGAAACGGCGGCAGGCCGACGTTCCGGCCTGCCGTTTCTCTTCGCTGCCCGTTTCTCTTCCCTGCCGTCCTCGTGCCCGCTGTCGCGGCTGCGGCCTGCCCTGGCATCCGCCGCCGGCCTGCCCGGTATGCCCCTCACGTCCCTCCGCCCGCAGGGCCCGGCCCCGCGGGGTGCGAGCGGGCCCCCACCCCGGCCCATGGGTGCCGGCCGGGCGCCCGACCGCGGGCCCGGTCCGTCGTCCGCGCGCTCAGGTCCGCGTCGCCCGTTCGCACGATCGCGGGCTCAGGTCCGTCGCCCGGTCGACGCCAGCCGGGTGGCCAGCACCTCCAGGCCGCGCCGGAGCCGGCGGAAGTAGGTGGCCCGGCTGAGGTGGAGCCGGGTCGCCACCCGGTGGTGGTTGCCGGCCCGGCCCAGGTAGTAGGACTGCAGGATGGCGCCCGCCTCGGCGTCGGCCTGCTCCTCGGCGGTGCCCAGCTCCAGCACCGCCTCGTACAGCCACGCCTGGAGGGCGCTCACCGTCGGCGTGGCGGGGGAGCCGACCAGCCTGCTGGTGGCGAGGGCACCCGGGTCCCGGATGCGGCTCAGCGCCCACGCCACGTCGGCGACCGTCTCCTCCTGCGGCCCGGCCGCCGGTTCCGCCCCCAGGCGCCGCAGCCACCACGGCAGCGCCGCCGGGGTGAAGTCGTTGCTGTACACCTCCGGCCGGCGACCGCAGCGGTAGATGTCGTCGCGCAGACTGCCGTGCGGCCGGAACCCCAGGGTCCGTACCAGTGCCTGGTAGTCCGGGCTGGCGGTGGAGACCACCAGGTGGCGGGCGGCCACCGCGCGGCGCAGGATGTGCCGGAGCAGCCGGGCGTGGGTCGCCGGGTCGGGGCAGTAGGCGGCGCCCAGCAGCAGCGCCCCGTCGTCGCCCCGGTCCACCACGGCGCCGGTGTACTGCTGGAGCAACGGCTCGGCGCCGTCCGCTGTCCGCTCGCTGATCGGCAGCAGCCCGGCGAGCCCGACCGGCCGTCCCTCCCGGTCCCGGGCCACGTGGAACGACGAGACGCCGTGCGCCACCCACCGCTCGGTCAGGTGCAGCGCCCGGCGCGTCGCGAAACCGCCGCGCAGCGCCCAGGCGTGCATCAGCCGGCCGATGTCGTCCGCCTCCGCCTCCCGGGCCGGGCCGATCCGGGCGGCCGACTCCAGCGGCGGGAACAGCGCCCGGCGCAGCTCCGGGTCGCCGGTGAGGAACAGCCCCTGCTCGGTCAGCTCTGCCTGTTCGGCGCTGGTCACCGCCTCGGTGAGCAGCTCCCGCCGGTACGCGGCGGCGCGCTCCGCGGCCGCCCGGTGGGCGGTGGGGCGCCGCCAGCGGTAGGCCAGCTCCAGCACGTGGCGGTAGGGCTCCCGGAGGGTCAGCCCGGACGGCGCCGGGGCGACGACACTGAGCCGGCCGAGCGCGGCGAACAGCTCGGGCCCGCCGCCGAGCAGCTTCTCGTCGGCGGCGCCCACGGTGGCCAGCAGTCGCAGCGCGTGCTGCCGGCGCCGGCCCGGCAGCTCATGGGCGAGGCGCTGGACCAGTTCCTCGGCGATCCGGTCGGCCACCGCCCCCGGGGTGCCGGGCGACGCGCCGGCGTGCACGGCACGGCAGGCCGCCGCGGCGAGCAGCGGGACGCCCCCGGCGAGCCGCACCACCAGGGCCCGTGTCTCCGGCTCGGTGATCCCCGCCGCGCGGGCCAGGGCGTCCACGGCGTGGCCGGGCAGCGGGTCGAGCGGCACGGTGACCACGCCGGATCCGGTCCACCCCGCCCAGCTGCGCAGCGGCCGGCGGCCGACCACCAGCAGCCGCGGGCACCCGGGCAGCTCCGCCACCACGTCGTGCAGCAGCGCGGCGCGGGCCGCGGTGTCCACCCCGTCCACGACGACGAGCCCGTCCACCGGACCCGCGCCCGTACCGTCCGCCGTACCGACGGCCGGGCCAGCGCCCGTGCCATCCGTGCCATCCGTGCCGCCCGTGCCGTCCGTGCCGTTCCTGGTGCCCGTGTCCGCTTTCGGGCTGCCTGCCCGGTCCGGGTACGAGTCGTCCGCCGGGGCGCCTGCCGGACCCGTCCGCCGGCCGGTGCCCGGGCCGTCCGCCGGATCGCTCCCGCGGTCCGTGCCCGCACCGCCCGCCGCCGGCCCCGTCCCGAGGCCCGCCCCCGTACCGTCCGCTACCGGCCCTGTCCCGGGGCTCACCCCCGTACCGTCCACCACCCGGCCCCTCCCGGGGTGGCGCAGCCGTCGCCGCAGATCCTCGGCGGCGCCGGGGCGGCCCAGGTCCACCGGCCCACCGGCGCCGAGGCGCTCGGCCAGCCAGGTCTTGCCCACGCCCGGCGGGCCGGTCAGGTTGACCAGCCGGTGCCGCGCCACGGCCTCCCCCAGCCGCGCCAGCTCCGCCGCACGATCCGTCCCCGCGCCCTCACCGCCCACCGCTCCCGCCGCGTCACGGCCCGGCCGCCCCGCCGGGCCACCGTCCGCCGCGGCGGCCGTCGGCCCGCGCGCCCCTGCCGCTCCGGCAGCCGTCCCTCCCGGGCCCGCCATCTCGCCTCGCTGCCCCTCCCGGTCGCCCGTGGCCACCCCCTGATCCCCGGTGGTCGCGACGAACCTAGACCGCCGCGGCCCGCCCATGAAGGGCAAGTTGAGACTTCCGTGAGACTCGGCCCGGCCGCCCCGCCGGTAGTGTCCTCGACGTCGCGGGCCGGGTGCCCGGCCGCGCGGCCCCGGGACGCGGATGAGCGGCCGAGCCCGGGTGCCGCCGCCGGCCACCACCGCCGGCCGGCCCGCCCCCGTCCGGCGTGCGGCGGGGGCGGGCCGTCTCCCGTGCCCCTGCCACCAGTGGGGATGGCAGGGGCTCCGGAGACCACTCCGGCCCGGCCGCCCGAGCAGGGCTTCGCGGCGCTGCGTGCCAGGGGCCTAGGCCGGTTTCGGCCATATCACGGCCCCACGTACGGGTATGGCTCGGACAAGCTGCTCGTTTGAGCTGGCCGACGGACACACGAACTGCCTTGGCCCGAGCCGGGCGCTTGCCAACCGAATAGCGGAGCACGAACCGTGCCTACGCGCACCGAAAGCGTCGTATGCATGTCCGGAAGGTGCGTCGGGGTCGGCGCTACCGCTCCGCACGACGCAGGAATTGCCAGCCCAGTACGGCCAGAGCGAGGGTCTGTATGAGAGAAGTGAGCACGACCATGGGCTGGTGGGTGGGAGAGCACCAGAATGCGGCCGCGCAGACCATTGGCAGGCCCAGGTACGTGAACAGGTCCACCGCGGTCTGAAGCCGCTTGCGCGTGCTGCGACCCGCTACATTGCGGTGGTAAACCTCCCAGCCGAACACTGTGTCCTGGGCAGAGGCGAGTTCCCCCAGGCGCGGCCCCAGCTGATCGCGGACGTAACAGCCGATCGCCGAGATTTTCTCGTCGTTGACCAGGTAGGTCCAACCCAGAATCAGACAGATGGCGGGGATGGAGAGCAGGACTCGGGACTGACCGCTCTGGACGGCGACCGCCACGACGGCAGTGGCCGCCGCAAGCGTGAAGTAGAGCAGGTTGTCGCGGAACCCTATGCGGGTTTTCTGTTCCTCTTTTAGGCAGGCGTATTCGGCCAGTAGGATTTTGCTCTCGGTGACATCGTCTGTGGAATTCACAGCCATTCCTGTGTTCGAGCTCAGAATCATCCGGCGATTTGGAAGGGCGTCAGGTTGTTGGGGCTGTGCCGTTCGATCCAGCTCTTCCCGTCTGCCGCTACCCCCTCCAGGAGGCGGAAGGTGTGGGTGGAGCCGGCCGCGCTGAGGTTGATCTCGGAAATCTCCTGAGAATCCTCGTCCGGTGCCAGTTGATGGGCATCGGCGTCCTTGACGCGGATCTTCCTGGCTGGCCCGTTGGTGAGGAACAGCTCCAGGTCGTAGCCGACGTTGGCGTTCTCTGTCACCTGCACGGAGGACAGTGCTTCGAACCGGTAGTTGCTCCGCTGTTCGTTCTTACGTGTTGCGTCGAAGAAGTTGAACTCGGAGCTGATCTCGCGGATACCGTCCTGGGTGAACAGGAACAGGCGGAAGACGTAGTGTGAGTACCTCCAGGGGCCACCCCTGACTCGGCCTCGTCTGTAGGAAGGGGCTGGGGCCACCAGAATGGTGTGGGTGATCAGGTCGCGCCAGGTGAGGCGGTGGTGCTGGAGCGCTTCATCGATGAACAACGTTTTGTCGCAGGTGAGCCAGGTCTCCATTTCCAGTTCACTGGGGCGCGTGGCGTCCAGGAACGACTGCCATTGCTGAAAGGCAATCTGTCGTGCGGTCAGCTGTTCATGGTACTTCTGCGTCTCCCGGGCCAGTCGATGCTCTTCCCGTTGGACCTCCAACCACAGGGAAGCGGCCGAGTGCCCGGCCCAGGCGGCACCGAGCACGGCCAGGAACGCCCATAGTGGCCGTGGCGAGGCGGCACCCGCGGCTGCCGTTCCGAACGCGCTCAGAGCCGCGATGATGAGAACGGCTAGGGCCGCCACGGTCACGGTCTTCGTTCCGACCGATGCCCGACCCTGGCGATGATGATCGAACAGGGTGCCATTGTTGTAGCGGTTCCGAGTGTCCTCAGCGAGGTACCGGATCAACCAGGTGACCCGGTCCACACTGATCCGGCTCTCCCGGTAGAGGTCTGCGACCTCGGCAGCGAGGCTGCTGCGGATCTGAGCGGTGTGGGCAAGCCAGGCCTCCGGGGTGAACCCGTAGGGCGTGCGGATACTGAAGTAGTGATCGAACGAATGGCGGACGCGGTTGGTGAACCCGTCCTCAGCAGAGGTGGTGCCGCGCGTGTGCGGGACGACCTTCCCGGTCGTGGGGTCCAACCGGGGTTCCTGGCCCCACCAGCGGACGCCGAAGTGTGCCGCAGTCAGACCCGCGCCGAGAGCCACCACTAACTCGACGATGGACTTGGCCGGATCCGCGATCAGTGCCAGAACCCAGAGGAGCACACTGCTGACGACGAACAGGACCGCCCGGATCGGAAGGGCTTCTTTGGCTGAGGCAGCCGTGCTCGGGCGGGGCGGCATGGCCCGCGGCCCGATGGGGGCGGGTGCGAAGTAGGCCCAGACCCGCTGGACCCGGTCGTTGCCGAAGCGCTCCGCCCTGGCCCGTCCGCAGGTTTCCGCCCACAGGTCGTCCTTCAGTCCTCCGGTCAGCATGAGGTCGAGGTGGCGGAGGATCGCATTGTGCTGGTGGAGCGGCAGGTCTTGCAACTGCTTCAGCACGGGGCCGGTCTCGCCGCTGGCGGTGCTGAGCACCGCCAGCAGGTCGAAAATGACGCGCAGGGCCTTCTTCCACTCGTCCTCGGCGTAGGTCCGCACGAGCCCAGAGGTGTGATGCAGCCGTTGGATCTCTTCGGTACTGAGGTCGTGGTAGGTGCGTGCGCTGAGTACAGCGAGTACCCAATGAAAGCGAACCTCCGCGCCGTCGTACCCGTGGGCGATCACATCGGTGATCACCTCGCGGGCACGGCTCGGGATGCCATCCTCCAGGAGCCGCACGCCTACCCTGTACTTCTCCTGCGGCGATGCGTCCGGGTGAACGAAGTAGACGTTGGAGTTGTGTACGGTCTCGGCCTGGATTCCGACGGTGGAGTCGTAGGCTGCCGAGTTGTACGCGGCACCGTTGCTGTGGCTCATGCCAGGTCACCGGCCGCGGTGACCATGGGGGCCAGCTCGGCCACCAGTGTGGGGTACTCAGCAAGCAATCCGCGCAGCCTCCTGAGCGTCATGACCGTCCGCTTCGCCGATTCAGGGGTGTTTCCCCCGGCCGCCCGGAGAGCGGAGTCCAGATCGTCCAGGGCCTCTTGGTAGGTGTCCTTGTCGAGGGCGCCCTCGGCGAGGTGCCGCGCCAGCTGATCGCGGAAACGGATCAGGTCCGAGATCAGGGTCGTCGGGTCGGATCCCTTCGGGGCCGCGTTCATGTGGACGTTGCTGCCCGTGACTGAGCCGGCCATGATGCCGACGGTGCTGTTGTGGGCGGTGTTGCTGACGCTCCGGTCGAACCGGTCAGCCGAGCCGGCCGTGCCGTCGGTGAGCATTGCGGCCCCCTCCTGCTCCCCCATCAGTTCCACTGCCAGCCGGGTGGCGAACGCCGCCGCGTTCGCTGCGGCCAGCGGCTGCCAGTTACGATCATCCGCACTGTTCTTCGTGCCGTCCGCACGGTCGCTGATCCCCCGGATGATGGCTACCGGTGCTCCGCTGAGATGACCGGCCTGTGCCACACCGGCCGCCTCCATCTCGATGGCGAGCGCGTCGTTGTAGTGCTGCCGGATCCACTTCGCCTCGGCTGAAATCCTTGAGTTCTGCACAACCTCGCCAGCGGCGATCGCCCCGAAGCGCACCTGTGGTAAATTCCGGTGGCCGGGCGTGAATTCGACCCAGTCGCTCGAACGGGCCAGGTGCGAAGCGATCTGGCTGATTCCGTGCGGTGCTTCCCACACCCGGGGGCGCGCTTTGAGTCCGTCGTCCTCGCTGGTCCCGCCATGGTAGGCGTACACATGTGTCGCCACCACCACGTCACCTAACCTGGCGGTATCCCATAGGGCACCGGCAACCCCGACGAACAGTACAGCAACGGGCGAGAATTCCTCAATCGCGCGTTCGGCGATTACTGCGGCGGAATGGTTTCCCTTGTTTGTCAGGCCGAGTGCGACACGGCATGACGTGCCCTGCACGGTTCCCACCTCGAACCGTGTGCCACGCTTATGGCGATGCACCTGCGGTCCGGTCAACCTTTGTCGCACCGCCTGGTATTCAAGATTGAGGGCAGTGAGAACCACCACCGGGCCATTCGGCATTATTCCTCTTCCTTTCTTGTGTTCTCTTCCGGTGCGGATGGCGTGGGACGGATCAGCGGTGGGAACAGCACAGTTTTCGGGCCGGCCCGGTACAGTCGTGCGGGCCGCCCTCCCGTGGACCTGCGATCGGTGCCGATGGGGACGATGAACCCTTTCGCGGCTTGGACTTTCCGGTAGAAATTGCGGGTGTCGAGTTCGGTGCCCCAGACGGCCTCGTATACCTGCTGCAATTCTGCGATGGTGAATTCTTCCCTGCAGAATGCTGTTGCGAGTGACGAGAACTCGAGTTTTGCGCGCGCCCGTTCGATTCCGTCCATGGTGATTCGGTGGTGGTCGAAGGCGAGTTCCACCTCGCCGGACAGAACGGCTTCCACGGGAACCCATGCGGCATCGGTGGCGTCCGTTCCCGCGATCGGGTCGGGCAACTCCGGTGCGATCGCCAGATGGGCCACAGAGACCACTCGGCCGCGCGGATCTCGGCCCGAGTCCCCGTACACGGCCAGCTGTTCAAGGTGCACTCGACCGGCGGTCAGGGCCGTTTCCTCGCGCAGTTCGCGGTGGGCAGCATCCAGAATCTCCTCACCGTCGTGGTTCAGGAAGCCTCCAGGCAGGGCGAGCATGCCCCGGAAAGGGTCTTCGGCCCGCTCCACCAGGAGGACGTGCAGGCGGCTCTCCCGCAGCGTGAGGATCACGAGATCGACCGTCAGCAGTACAGGCGGTGGTGACCATGTGTCGTCCGACATGTACGGCAAGGTAGGTCAGTTATTGTCACTTGCACAAGAAGGGGGCCTGCTCCGTAGCTGCGACGCGTGCGGCAGGGCTACGCAGCGACGGGCTGGCACCGACCTCGCCAGTCCGTTTCGATTTCGAGGTTCCCGCAGGCGGCGCTGCGATACTGCCCACATGGTGAACCGCCTGGCCGATGCCACTTCCCCGTACCTGTTGCAGCATGCCGACAATCCGGTCGACTGGTGGCCCTGGGGGCCGGAGGCGTTCGAGGAGGCGCGGCGGCGCGATGTGCCCGTGCTGCTGTCGGTCGGCTACTCCGCGTGCCACTGGTGCCACGTCATGGCCCACGAGTCCTTCGAGGACGAGGCGACCGCCGCGTACCTGAACGAGCACTTCGTGTCCGTGAAGGTGGACCGCGAGGAGCGCCCGGACATCGACGCGGTGTACATGGAGGCGGTGCAGGCGGCCACCGGGCAGGGCGGCTGGCCGATGACCGTCTTCCTCACCCCGTCCGCCGAACCCTTCTACTTCGGCACCTACTTCCCGCCCCGGCCGCGGCAGGGGATGCCGTCCTTCCGCCAGGTGCTGGAGGGGGTGCGGACGGCGTGGGCGGACCGCCGCGAGGAGGTCGCGGAGGTCGCCGGGCGGATCGTGCGGGACCTGGCCGAGCGCTCCCTGCCGTACGGCATGCCGCGCCCGCCGGGGGCGGACGACCTGCACAGCGCGCTGCTGGCGCTCACCCGGGAGTTCGACCAGGCGCGCGGCGGCTTCGGCGGCGCGCCCAAGTTCCCGCCGTCCATGGTGCTGGAGTTCCTGCTCCGCCACCACGCGCGCACCGGTTCCCAGGCCGCTCTGGAGATGGCCCGCACCACCTGCGAGGCGATGGCCCGCGGCGGCATCCACGACCAGCTCGGCGGGGGATTCGCCCGCTACTCGGTGGACGCCGGGTGGGTGGTGCCGCACTTCGAGAAGATGCTGTACGACAACGCCCTGCTGGGGCGGGTCTACGCGCACCTGTGGCGGGCCACCGGCTCCCCCCTCGCCCGCCGGGTCGCGCTGGACACCGCCGACTTCCTGCTCCGCGAACTCCGCACCGACCAGGGCGGCTTCGCCTCGGCGCTGGACGCCGACAGCGAGACGCCGGACGGCCGGCACGCGGAGGGCGCGTACTACGTGTGGACGCCGGAGCAGCTGACCGAGGTGCTCGGCGCGGAGGACGGCGCCTTCGCCGCGCGCCACTTCCAGGTCACCGAGGAGGGCACCTTCGAGGAGGGCTTCTCGGTGCTGCGGCAGCCGGCCGGGCCGGACCCGGCGGACGGTGCGGAGGCGGAGCGGATCGCCTCGGTCACCGAGCGGCTCCTCGCCGCCCGGGAGCGGCGGCCGCGCCCGGGCCGGGACGACAAGGTGATCGCCGCGTGGAACGGGCTGGCGATCGCGGCGCTCGCGGAGACCGGCGCCTACTTCGACCGCCCGGACCTGGTGGAGGCGGCCACCGCCGCCGCGGACCTGCTGGTGCGGGTGCACATGGACCACCAGGGGCGGCTGGCGCGCACCTCGCTGGACGGCACCGCGGGCGGCCACGCGGGAGTGCTGGAGGACTACGCCGACGTCGCCGAGGGCTTCCTGACGCTCGCCTCGGTGACCGGTGAGGGCGTGTGGGTGGACTTCGCCGGCCTGCTGCTGGACACCGTGCTGCGGCACTTCACCGCCTCCGACGGCAGCCTGTACGACACCGCGGACGACGCGGAGACCCTCATCCGCCGCCCGCAGGACCCCACCGACAACGCCGCCCCCTCCGGCTGGACCGCCGCCGCCCAGGCGCTGATCAGCTACGCGGCGGTGACCGGCAGCAGCCGGCACCGGGAGGCGGGGGAGCGGGCGCTGGGCGTGGTCTCCGCGCTGGGACCGCGCGTGCCGCGCTTCATCGGCTGGGGGCTGGCCGCCGCCGAGGCGGTGCTCGACGGCCCGCGCGAGGTCGCGGTGGTCGGACCGGCGGACGATCCGGCGACCCGCGCGCTGCACCGTGTCGCGCTGCTGGGCACCGCGCCGGGCGCCGTGGTGGCGCTCGGCGAGCCGGGGCGGCCGGAGGTGCCGCTGCTGGCCGACCGGCCGCTGTTCCACGGCCGGCCGGCCGCGTATGTGTGCCGCGCGTTCACCTGTGACGCGCCCACCGCCGACCCGAAGGTCCTGGCGGCGGCGGTCCGGGGCGCGGGGGCGGACCTGCCAGCGGCCGGGCGGTAGCGGGCACGCGGCGCGTCCGTACTCCGGGAGCGCCGCCGGCGCCACCGTGCGCCCGCGTACGGCGCGTGCGGGATGGTCGCCGGCGCGTGCGCCAGGCCGGGGGCGCCGCCGGGCGCGTGGCGGACCGGCGTACGGCACATGGGTGGCGGATCGGTGCGTTCGCCCGGCGGTCGGTTCGGCGGCCGGCCCGGCGTACGCGGGCGGCTGTGCCCGGCGCGCGGGAGGGCGGACCGGCGCGCGGGAGGGTGGATCGGAGCGAGGCGCGGGTCAGCGCTTCTCCTCGCACCCGTACGCGTCCGGGCCCGCCCGCGGGCTCGTTCCGGTACGCGGGAGGGGGGTCCCCCGGCCCTGGCCCCTTGCCGGTGCTGCCTGGTCCGGCCCGGCCCCGGCCGGGCGGGCCGGTGCCTTCGGGCCCGTACTCCCGGTCCCCCGGGGCGGTTCCGGTGCGGCGTACCCGGGCCCGGCGGCCGACGGGCCGGTCCGGGTATGCGGGGCGTACCCGCATCCGTCACGTGCCCGGGTGCGCCCGGCCGTACCGGGCGCGGGCCGCACCGGTCAGCCGTGCTGGTAGGCGACGAGCGAGATGCCGACGTAGTGCACCGCGAACGCGGCGAGTGTGAACGAGTGGAAGACCTCGTGGAAGCCGAACCAGCGGGGTGAGGGGTTGGGGCGCTTGGTGCCGTAGACCACCGCGCCCACGCTGTAGAGCACCCCGCCGACGATGATCAGCGTCATGACCGCTATGCCGCCGCTGCGCATGAAGTCCGGCAGGAAGAAGACCGCGGCCCAGCCCAGCGCGATGTAGCAGGGGGTGTACAGCCAGCGGGGGGCGCCCACCCAGAAGACCCGGAAGGCGATGCCGGCGAGCGCGCCGGCCCACACCAACCACAGCAGCAACTCCTGCTTGCCGTCCGGCAGGAGCAGCAGGGTGAACGGCGTGTAGGTGCCGGCGATGATCAGAAAGATGTTCGCGTGGTCCAGCCTGCGGAGGACGGCGGTGGCGCGCGGGCCCCAGTTCCCGCGGTGGTACAGGGCGCTCACCCCGAACAGCGCGCACGCCGTCAGGGTGAAGATGGCGCAGGAGATCCGCCCGCGGGTGCTGTCGGCGAGGGCGGTGAGCACCACCCCCGCGACCAGGGCGGTGGGGAACATCCCGGCGTGCAGCCACCCGCGCAGCCTCGGCTTGAGGGGGGTGGACAGGGCTGCGGCGGGCGCGTGCGGGGCGTCGCTGACGGCTTCGGGCGCTGCGGCGGTCATGTGCTTCATGCTACCTACGCCACCGTAGGTTACGCCCTGGTGTCGAGTGGTGATGGTCACGGAGGCGTCCTCTGGACAAGCAGGCCAACTCGCCGGATGATCAAATGAGCGCGGTCGGCACCGGATGAGCTGAGCATCCGGGTCGCAGCCCCCAAGGGGTAGCTGTCTCCATAAGCGGATACACGTGCACCTATCCGCCGAAAACCCTCGACACATGACGCCGGGAGCTTCGGGCCCGCCGGCGGAAATGGAGCGATCGTGGCGCGCAGTAATGCGGCTCCCCCCACCACCCCCAGCACCCCGCCCACCCGCCACCGGGAACTGATCTCCTGGGTCGAGGAGATCGCCGCCCTCACCGAGCCGGACCGGATCGTGTGGTGCGACGGCTCCGAGGCGGAGTACGAGCGGCTGGCCGAGGAACTGGTGGCCAAGGGCACCTTCAAGCGGCTCGACCCCATCAAGCGGCCCAACTCGTACTACGCCGCCTCCGACCCCACCGACGTGGCCCGGGTGGAGGACCGTACGTTCATCTGCTCCGAGAAGGAGGAGGACGCCGGCCCCACCAACCACTGGAAGGCCCCCGCCGAGATGCGCGAGATCTTCTCGGGCGAGCAGGGGATCTTCCGCGGGTCGATGCGCGGCCGCACCATGTACGTCGTCCCGTTCTGCATGGGGCCGCTGGGCTCGCCGCTGTCCGCCATCGGCGTCGAGATCACCGACTCCGCCTACGTCGCGGTCTCCATGCGCACCATGACCCGGATGGGCCAGCCGGTGCTGGACGAGCTGGGCGAGGACGGCTTCTTCGTCAAGGCCGTGCACTCGCTCGGCGCCCCGCTGGCCGAGGGCGAGGCCGACGTCCCGTGGCCGTGCAACTCCACCAAGTACATCTCGCACTTCCCCGAGACCCGCGAGATCTGGTCCTACGGCTCCGGCTACGGCGGCAACGCCCTGCTGGGCAAGAAGTGCTACGCGCTGCGCATCGCCTCGGTGATGGCCCGTGACGAGGGCTGGCTCGCCGAGCACATGCTCATCCTCAAGCTCACCCCGCCGCAGGGCGAGCCCCGGTACGTCGCCGCCGCCTTCCCCTCCGCCTGCGGCAAGACCAACCTCGCCATGCTGGAGCCCACCATCTCCGGCTGGACGGTGGAAACCATCGGCGACGACATCGCCTGGATGCGCTTCGGCGAGGACGGCCGGCTCTACGCCATCAACCCGGAGGCCGGGTTCTTCGGCGTCGCGCCGGGCACCGGCGAGCACACCAACGCCAACGCCATGAAGACCCTGTGGGGCAACGCGGTCTTCACCAACGTCGCGCTCACCGACGACGGCGACGTGTGGTGGGAGGGCATGACGGAGGAGACCCCGGCCCACCTCACCGACTGGAAGGGCAACGACTGGACCCCCGAGTCGGGGACCCCGGCCGCCCACCCCAACGCCCGCTTCACCGTCCCGGCCGGCCAGTGCCCGATCATCGCGCCGGAGTGGGAGGACCCCAAGGGCGTGCCGATCTCGGCGATCCTCTTCGGCGGCCGCCGCGCCAGCGCGGTCCCGCTGGTGACCGAGTCCTTCACCTGGCAGCACGGCGTCTTCCTCGGTGCCAACGTCGCCTCGGAGAAGACCGCCGCCGCCGAGGGCAAGGTCGGCGAGCTGCGCCGCGACCCGTTCGCCATGCTGCCGTTCTGCGGCTACAACATGGGCGACTACATGGCGCACTGGATCAAGGTCGGCAAGGCCGCCGCGGAGCGCGGTGACGAGGCCAAGCTGCCGAAGATCTACTACGTCAACTGGTTCCGCAAGAACGCCGCGGGCGAGTTCGTGTGGCCGGGCTTCGGCGAGAACAGCCGGGTGCTCAAGTGGATCGTGGAGCGCCTCGACGGCAAGGCCGAGGGTGTCGAGACCCCGATCGGCGTGCTGCCGGCCAAGGGCTCGCTGGACACCGACGGCCTCCAGCTCGCGGCGGAGGACCTGGAGTTCCTGCTCACCGTGGACGAGGACGTCTGGCGGGAGGAGGCGGCGCTGGTCCCCGAGCACCTGAACACCTTCGGCGACCACACGCCCAAGGAGCTGTGGGACGAGTACCGGGCGCTGGTGGAGCGCCTGGGCTGACCGGCCGCCAGGCCGTTCCGCGACGCCCGCGCCCGACCGGCGCGGGCGGACCGCGGCCCCGGTGCGCCGCCCCGCGTACGGTGCGGCACCCGGGGGGTCGGCGCGCCGCCCGGCGCACGGTGCGGCGCGCCACGGACCGGTGCCGCCCGGCGGGACGTCCCCGTGCCGCCCGGCACACCGCGCCACCCGCCACCGGGCCCGGCCGGCGCCGCCACCCTCCTGACCTGGGGCGGCGTCCGGCCCGGGCGGCCCCGGCCGGGCCCGGTCCCCGCGTCACGCCCGGTCCCCGTGTGACGCCCGGTCGCCGCGTCACGCCCGGTCTGTCACGCCCCGGCGGACGCGCCACGCCCCGGTGGCGGGCGCACCGCCGATCGCGCGGCGGCGCCCGCGAGCGGACGGCGCCCCGCGGTGGCCGCGCCCGGGGAGCGAGCGGCCTGCCGCCCGGCCTGTGGCGTCAGCCGCCCCTGCGGCGGTCCTCCAGGTACCGGGTGTGCGTCTCCTGGCGGCGGGCCTCGGTGTCCCGCAGCGCCGACGCCAGCGCGTCGGCCTCCTCGAACAGCAGCCCGAGCTGACGCTCCAGATGCCGCTCCGGCGGCTCGGTGCCCGGGTTCAGCCGGGTCCACCACCGGGCGCGCGCGTAGGTGTCCACCGCCTCCGGGATGTCCTGGCGGATCGCCCGGGACAGCGCGTGCACCGCCTCCGGGTCGCGGCCGAGCGCGTCACCCACCCAGCCCGGTTCCAGCAGCGCCTCCAGCAGATCGGTCAGCTCGGTGAGCCGGCCGCCGGCCGCCGGCGGCAGCGTCACCTCGCCCAGATACTCGCGCAGGGTGGCGAAGTCCGTCCGGACCGCCTCCAGCTGCTCCTCGGGGTCGGGGAACTCCGGCGACCGGGGCCGCTCCGGCGGGGCGATGAGCGCCGCCGCCCCGTACAGCCCGCCGATCACCACCGGCCAGTACGTACCGGCCGCCCCGGCGAAGGTCAGCCCCAGCCCGCCGAGCCCGGCGACACAGCCGGCCAGGTTCTTCCGCGACTCCAGGTAGCCCAGCAGCCGGCCGCCCGCCGCGGCGGTGGGCCCGCCGCCCCTACTGGTAGCCACGGATCTCCTCGAACGCCGAGGCGAGCGACCCGCCGCGCACCGCGTCGAACAGCCGGCCGCCGGTGAGCGTCGCGATGCCCTCCAGTTCCTTCCGGTCGGAGTCGCCGAAGACGATCGGGAAGACCGGGACGTCGCGCAGCTCGCCGGGGAGCCCGCGGTGGAAGGACCGGAAGTCGCCGGCGTCCGCGCCGGTGGTGTTCTCGCCGTCCGTCATCAGCACGATGGAGGAGAACCGGTCGTCGCCGGAGCCGTCCGCGCCGCGCTCCCGCAGATGCTCGTACGCCGCCCGCAGGCTGGTGTAGATCGCGGTGTCGCCGGAGGCGGTCAGCCCCTCGGCGTCGGCCCGGATGCGGTCCAGCGCCGCGCCCTGCCCGGTCTTCGGCACGGTGTGCGTCACCGTCCGTTTCACCTTCTCGCCGAACGGCATCAGCGTCACCTCCTCCCGGTCCCGGAACCGCTGTCCGGGCGCCGAGGTGCCGGTCCCGGTCAGCTGGGCCAGTGAATCCTTCAGCTGCTCCAGCCGCTCGCCCTCCATCGACCCGGAGGTGTCCAGCACGTACACCGTGCGCGACGGGCGGCGGAGCGTGTTCTCGTAACCGGCCAGCAGCCCGTCGGCGACCGAACGGCTCGCCGGGAACGGCAGCTCCCGGCGCTTGGCGGCGCCCAGTCCGGCGGCCGGCCGCACCGAGCCGGCCACCGGGCGGCGGAACGTCCCGTCGGTGATCGCCCGCTGCGCCCCGGTCCCGCGCAGATAGCCGGTGAGCGCGGCGAAGGAGTCCTTGGCGTGGTCGGGGGCCGAGGTCAGCAGGGTCAGCGGGTAGTCCGCGGTGAGCACCCCGTCGGCCGGGCGGAGCACCGTCAGGCCGGTGCCGGCGTCCCGGTTCATCGACAGCAGCACCGACTCGTAGTTGATCAGCCCGTCCAGGTCGCCGCGCCGGGTGTAGGCATCGGCCAGCCAGCCGGAGGAACCGGAGGTCAGCCGCTGCCCGCCGAAGAACTCCCGCAGCTTGCCCGAGACCGCGGCCACGTCCTCGTCGGTCAGCGCGCCCTGCGCCCCGGACAACCCGGCGGCCAGCGCGATCAGCGCGGAGAACCCGGAGTTGGAGCGGACCGGGTCGGTCATCCCGAAGCGCAGCTTCCCGTCGGCCGCGGCCCGGTGGATCTGCGACCAGGTCACCTTCTCCGGCGACCAGCCCAGCCGGTCCAGGGTCTCCTTCCGCACCCCCAGGGCCACCGGCGAGGTCATCACCGGGGTCTCCGAGGCGATCTTCCCCGCCGCCTCCGGACGGAGCCGCAGATAGTCGTTGGAGGAGAGCCAGATGGCGTCGTACGCGCCGTCCGCCTTCCCGGTGACGACCTGTTCGGTGGCGTCCAGGGTGCCGGTCCAGGTGGCCTCCACCCGGACGCCGGTGGCCTTGTGCGCCGCCTCCAGCACCGGCTTCATGTCGGACAGTTCGCTGCTGGCCAGCACCCGCAGGGTGCCCGGCGCGGCCGTGGTGGGCCGCCCGCCGTCCGGCCGGTCGGAGTCGTCGGACCCCCCGCCGCAGCCGGCGAGCACCCCGGTCAGCAGTGCGGCGGTCACCGCCGCCACGAGCCGGCGGGCCTTCATCCGGCACCCCCTTCCAGCTGCCCCGCGGTGCGGGTGCGCTCCAGATACGTGCCGGCCCGGGACAGCTCGCCGGACAGCGAGGCCACGGTGGCCGCCATCGCCTCGGTGGCCCGGACCTTGTAGGTGTCGATCGCGTCCAGCGTCGCGAAGATCTCCTGGAAGGCCGCGCGCAGCGTCTCCTCGCCCACCGCCGGGTCCGCGGCGATCCGCTGGATCTCCCCGCTCTGGGTCGCCAGCATCGCCGAGTTGGCCCGGATCAGTTCCTCGGTGGTGGTGCGCAACGCGTCGACCTGCTCGGTCACCTTCCGCTGGTTCTCCAGCGCGGCCGAGAGCATCACCGCGATCCGCAGCGCCGAGACGGTGGTGGTGGCCGCCCGCTCCACCCCCTTGATCAGCTCGTCGTTGTTCCGCCGGACCACGTCCATCGCCAGGTAGCCCTGGGCGCACACGGCCAGCTGGGTCAGCAGGTCCTGGTGCTTCTGCCGCACGGGGAAGAGCACATCGGCGCGGAGCGCCTCCGCCGCGCGCGGATCGGTGGCCTCCGCGGCGGCGATCCGCTGCTCCACCGCCTCGTCCAGCGCCTCGGTGAGGACCACGTACTCCTGGAGCCTGCCCATGGTCTCCCACAGCCGGGTCCGCTCGGTGTGCAGTGCGGCGTTGTCCCGGCGCAGCTCGTCCTGGCCGCCGCGGAGCGAGGAGACGACCTTGTTGAGGGTGCCCTGGGCGGAGGCGTACCGGGCGATGTGGTCGCGGACCTTCCGGCCGCCGGGCAGCTTCGACAGCAGCCGGCGCGCGCCGCGGGCGGGCGTCTCGCCCGGGTCCAGGTCCTCCATGGTGCGGCGCAGCTCCACCAGCGACCCGGCGACCCGGCTCTGCGCGTCACCGCCGCCGTCCAGTGAGCGCACCGTGCGGTCCAGCATCCGGTTGGACTGCTGGGCGGCGTGCTGGATTTCGGCCGCCCCCAGCTCGGTGATCTCCTCGATCCGGGAGGTGAACTCCGGGGAGCGCGCGTCCAGCCCGGCGAGCCCGCCCACGTAGTCGGCGGCCCGCCGGCGCATCTCGGTGCGCACCTCGTCCGCGACCGGCACCAGCCGGTCGGCCTGGTCGGGTGCCACCGGGGGCACCGGCTCCGGCGGGGTGAGGGTGAGCGGCCGGTCCGGTGCCGCGGCGGGGGCGGGCGCCGGAGCCCGGCCCAGTGGTGGGGTGGTCATGTCAGGCTTCCCGTCCCTTCGCGCGGCGCGCCATCTCCTGGAGTACCTCCGAGGTGGGCACGCGGGCCTGGCTCACGTCGGTCAGCCGCTGGTTCAGGTAGTCCTTGTGCCGGTCGGTCGCCCGGAGAAACTCGCTGCGGTCGCCCTGCGGGCGGAAGCCGTGGCGCACCGCCAGCCTGCGCAGCTCGGGGTCGTCGGAGAGCAGTTCGCCGAGCTTCCTGCCGCCCTCGGTCAGCGGCACCAGGGTGTGGTCGCTGTAGACGTTGGTGTCCGGGTAGAGCACCACCAGGTCGTCCGCCGGCTGTTCGTCCGCCAGGTACTCGGCCACCTGCGACTCGTAGACCAGCACCAGCGCGTCGCCGACGCCGCTGATGAAGTCCCAGAACGGCCCGTCGGTGCTGGTCTTCTGCGCCCCCTGCACCTCGATCAGCTTCCGCATCAGCGGGGCGGTGGCCCGTACGTCCTCGGAGCCGGAGGCGACCTTGCCGCCGGCCGCCACGTAGGAGGCGGTGGCCAGGTACAGGGCCCCGGAGTTGGAGGTGAGCGGGTCGGTGCTGATCACGCAGAGCCGGCCGGTCAGTTCCGGGTACCGGCCGGCGTCCTTGAGCTGCTGCCAGTTGCGGTTGTCGTCCACCGCGTCGAGGTAGGGCTTCATCCGCAGGGTGCCGGTGTGCCCGCCGTTCAACCGTGCCAGCCCGTTGGCCTCCAGCACCCGGGCCGCGGGCGTGCGGGCGACCACCACCAGGGGTGAGTAGAAGGGCCGGGGCAGCTCGCCGCTGATCCGCAGCCGGTCCTTGAGCGCGGTGGCCGGGGCGCCGCTGCCGGGGAACGCGAAGTCGTACCCCTTGAGGTCGCGGTCCTCCATCGCCCAGGACCCGGAGGTCTCGTACTTGACCTCCACCCCTTCGTCGGCGAGGGCCTCGACGACTTCCCTGTCCTTGAAGAAGTCGCCCTTCTCCGACCCGATCACACCGCGCACGGTCGTCGTTGCCGTGTTCGTGTCCTGGTCACGGCCCGCCACCACGGCGACCACCACGCCGCCGATGAGCAGCACCGCCAGGACGATGCCCATGATGCGTTTCACAGGCGCAGGATTCCGCGCGGAAGCCAACATCCCGGCCGGCGGCCGGTGAACGGGCGGTGACGAGCCGATCCCAGTACGGAACCGGAACTCGTCGTACCTGTAAGGAGGTTGTGGCATCCGTCAGCCGCGTGCCGACGGCCGGCCACCGTGCCCGCCGGGTCCGGGCCCGGCGCCGCCCGCCACCGTGACTCCCCGGCGGCCGGCGGGTGCGGGGGCCCGTCCGCGGTGTGAGGGTGCCGGGGCGTGGGGCCCCGGCACCTCGGCGCGGACCGGGCCGGGTTTCCGGCGCGGGCCGGGCCGGCGGCGCCGCGGACCGGGTGCGGACCGCGTCACTGCCGTACCCCGGTGCGGGTCAGCCCGCCGGCCGCGCGGTCCAGGTGAGGCCCGCGGCGGACATCCGGCGCACCGCCTCGGTCACCCCCTCGGTGCCGGAGCCGAGGTAGAGCCGCAGTTGCGGGTCGTGGCCGGCCTCCTCGGGGGCGGGCATGGGCCACGGCCACACCGGCGCGGTGAGCACCCCGGTCCGCTCGAAGCACACCGCGCGGAACTCCCGGGCACTCTCCTCGTCACCGGCGTAACCGGGCGGCACCCGCACCACGATGTACGGGGTGCACTCGCCGGTGTGCACCGCCGACGCCGGGTATCCCAGCCGCTTGACGAACTGCTCCTCGGCGGCCGCCCGGGTCTCGGTCAGCCGGACCCGCTGCTCGGCCAGGAATTGTGTACTCGCCACCGATTCCAGCCAGTCCGCCATCGCGTGCTGGAGCATTCCCGACGACATCAGGGAATGGTGCAGCCGGTATCCGTTCACCAGCGCGTCCAGGATTTCCGGGGGCGCGGTGACCGCCCCCACGCCCCACCCGTTGCAGCCGAATTGCTTTCCCATCGACTGCACCGCCAGCCAGGGGGCGCCGGTGGAATTCCCGGCCGCCCGGCGCCGGTCGAGCAGCAGCCGCAGTGCGGATGTGGGCTCCACCGCGACATCGTGCACATTGAGGTACGCGTCGTCGATCAGGACGGCGGCGCCGGCGGATTCGGCGGCGTCCAGCAGGGCGTTGACGGAGTCGGGGGACCAGTTGACCGCGGTGGGGTTGTGCTGGGCGTTCACCACCACCATTGCCGTCCCGGCGGCCGGGTCGCGGGCGATCTCCGCGGCGAGTTCGGCCAGTTCCTCGGGGTCGGGGACGAAGCCCCGGTCGAAGCGGAGCGGCAGGTGACGCACGTCGTAGCCGAGCGGGGTGAGCACGCCGGCGTAGTCCCAGGCGGGCCCGGCGACCAGGGCGACCGGCCGGCGGGCGGTCGCGGGCCGGCGGTCCAGCACCAGGCGGGCGAAGTCGAACATCGCCGCCCGGGTGCCGGTCCAGGACACCCCCACCTCCCAGTGGCGTCCGCGCTCGGCGGTGTCCGGCAGCCGGTGGGAGGCGGTCAGGTGGGCGGCGAGCGCGGTGCGCAGCCGGGGCAGTCCGTGCAGGGAGAGCTGATAGCCGTGGGAGGACCGGGGAACCTGGCGCAGACAATCGGCGAGACCCGGGGGGATGCGGTCCCAGGTCTCCCCGAAGCTCATACATATCGGTTCACCGTGCGGCATTCCGGCGGCCAGGTACTGCCGCAGCAATCCCGCGTCCGGCATTCCCGTGGGGGAATGGTCGGGGGTCAGTAATTCGGTTAATGCGCGTTCACTGATCACCCGCGGCAGGGTAGCGACGGTGAACCGGTCGCAACCATTCCGGACATGCCCGGCAGCCGCTGGGTGAGACGTGCGTGCGCACCGGCCGCGGAAACGGCACCGCGCCGGCGGGGCGGGCGGCGGGCGCGTGCCCCCCGGGGCGGGCCGGGTCGCGTACCCCCGGGGGTGGGCGGGGCGTGGTGCCCGGGTGGTGCGCCCGCCGGGCTCGTGGCGGGCCGCCGCGGACGCCCGGCCCGCGGTGCCGGGGCGGGTGAGGGAGGGCGGGTGAGGGAGGGCGCGCGCCCGCGGATGTTCCGGCCGGGCCGGTCGGGGTGCGGTACGGGCGGTCACGCCGGCCGGATCACCGGGGTGACCCGGCGACGGTGCGGGCGGCCGCCACCGGGCCGGCCCGGCCGGGACGGGCGGCCGGGCCGGTCGGGCACGGTGCGCGGGGGTCCGCGGTGGTTCAGGCCGCCTCGATGCCCAGCGCGCCGGCGTGCGCCGCCATCCGCTCGGCGGCGAGGGCGGCGCCCTCCGCGTCGTTGTGGGAGGTGGCCACCACCAGCGCGTTCCCCGCCAGGGAGTGGGCGCGCTGGTGGAGCTGGGCGATCTTGGCAGCCGCCCGGTCGGTGGCGGTGGTCGGCGCGGCGCGCAGCGGGCGGACGCCCGAGCGCAGCCGGGTGACCTGGTCGCTCAGGCGCTGGGCGGCCTCGTCCAGCGCCGGGTCGGGGGAAAGGGCGCGCAGCTCGTCGGTCACGGTCAGCAGTGCGGTCAGGTGTCCGGCGAGCCGGATCCTCAGCTCCTCCTGGCGGGAGCGGTGCGGGAAGTCGCCCGCGCGCACGGCCATGCTGTGGACCGACTTGGTGCGGATCGGTTCGTACATGTCGATGGCCTCCTGACAAGCTCAGAAGGCCATCCTAACTTAGACACTGTCTAAAGTTGTCCGGTCTACAGAAACGTGACCGGGGCGGCGCCTCCGCCGGGCACCGGCGGGGGCCGGCGGCCGGGCCCCGCCGGTACGGCGCACCGCCGCCCGGGGGCGCACCGGCGCCGGGCGGGAGCAGCCCTCGGCGCCGCTCACCGGAACGGCGCGGGGGCCCACCGGCACGGGGCAGGGGCGGCCGCCGGCACGGCTCACCGGCGCCGGGCGCCGTGGGCCACCCCGCCCCGCCGCCCGGCGCTCACCGGTACCGGGCGCCGGCGCCCACCGGTACGGCCCGGCGGCACCCAACGGTCAGGCCCGGCCGGGGCCCGCGCCGCTCACCCCCGGAGCGCGGGACCGCCCCGACGGCCCCGGTTCACGGCTGGCTGTAGCCGTCGAGGAAGTTCCCGATCCGGGTCACCGCGTCCGCCAGGTCCTCCTTGACCGGCAGCGTCACGATGCGGAAGTGGTCCGGCTCCGGCCAGTTGAAGCCGGTACCGTGGACGATCATGATCTTCTCGGCGCGGAGCAGGTCGAGCACCATCTGCCGGTCGTCCTTGATCTTGTAGACCTTGGGGTCGAGCCGGGGGAAGGCGTACAGCGCGCCCCGGGGCTTGACGCAGGTGACCCCGGGGATCTCGGTCAGCAGCCGGTGCGCGGTGTCGCGCTGCTCCAGCAACCGTCCGCCGGGCAGCACCAGGTCGTTGATCGACTGCCGGCCGCCCAGGGCGGTGGCCACCGCGTGCTGGGCCGGCATGTTGGCGCACAGCCGCATGTTGGCCAGGATGGTCAGGCCCTCCAGGTAGCTGGCGGCGTGCGCCTTGGGGCCGCAGACCGCCAGCCAGCCGCTGCGGTAGCCGGCCACCCGGTACGCCTTGGACAGCCCGTTGAAGGTGAGCGTCAGCAGGTCCGGGGCGATGACCGCGGTCGGGGTGTGGGTGACCCCGTCGTAGAGGATCTTGTCGTAGATCTCGTCCGAGCAGACGATGAGGTGGTGCCGGCGGGCGATCTCGGTGATGCCGCGCAGCAGCTCGTCGTCGTAGACCGCGCCGGTGGGGTTGTTCGGGTTGATGACGACGATCGCCTTGGTGCGGTCGGTCACCTTCCGCTCGATGTCGGCCAGGTCCGGCAGCCAGTCGGCCTGCTCGTCGCACCGGTAGTGCACCGCGCGGCCCCCGGCCAGCGACACCGCGGCCGTCCACAGCGGGTAGTCGGGCGCCGGGACCAGCACCTCGTCGCCGTCGTCCAGCAGCGCCTGCATCGCCATCTGGATCAGCTCCGAGACACCGTTGCCGAGGTAGATGTCCTCGACGTCCAGCTCGATGCCCTTGGTCTGGTAGTGCTGCATCACCGCGCGCCGGGCGGACAGCAGCCCCTTGGCGTCGCCGTAGCCGTGGGCGTCGCCGAGGCTGCGGAGCATGTCCTCCAGGATCTCCGGCGGGCAGTCGAACCCGAACGGCGCCGGGTTGCCGGTGTTGAGCTTGAGGATGCGGTGACCTGCCGCCTCCAGCCGCATCGCCTCCTCAAGCACCGGACCCCGGATCTCGTAGCAGACATTGGCGAGCTTCGTGGACTGGGTCACCTGCATGCGGGCCACCTTAACCACGCCGCCGACCACCCGCGCGGTGTTTCTTCCCACGTCCCCGGGGGTGTCGGCGGGCCGTCAGCGCCCCGCCGGGCGGCTCCCGGCGCGCCGGACCGAGCGACCCGCCAGGACGCCGGTGCGGCGCCCGTCTTTCATCACGAAGCGGCCGTCGATGAGCACATGCGGAATACCGGTCGGAAGCGTCCGGGGGGCTTCGAAAGTGGCGCCGGCGGCCACCGTGTCCGGATCGAGGAGCACCAGATCCGCGCGGTACCCGACCCGCACCAGCCCCCGGTCGGGGAGCCGCAGCCGGGCCGCCGGGCGCCCTGTGAGGTGTGCCACGCACTCCTCCAGACCGAGTACCCCCAGCTCCCGTACGTACCGGCCGAGGTAGTGCGGGAAGGTGCCGTACGCCCGCGGGTGCGGCTTGAGCCCGTGCAGGATGCCGTCGCTGCCGCCGGTGTGCACCCGGTGGCGCATGATCGCCCGGACGTTCTCCTCGTGGCCGACGTGCTGGAGCACCGTCGTCCCCAGCCGGTCCTCCACCAGCAGCCGGCGGGCGACGGCGAACGGCGGCTCGCCGCGCTCCCGCGCGAGCTGTCCGACCGTCCGGCCCACCTGCCCGGCGAGCGCGGGCGTGCCGACCCCGGAGATCTCCACGGTGTCCCAGTCCACCGGCACCCCGTGGCAGCCGTCGGACCCCTCCACCTCCATGGCCCGGCGGATCCGCGCGGCCACGGCGTCGTCGCGCAGCCGGGCGAGGGTGGCGTCCGGCCCGCCCTCGGTGGCCCAGCTGGGCAGCAGCGCGGCGAGCGTGGTGCAGCCGGGGAGGTACGGATAGGTGTCCAGGGTGATGTCGGCGCCCTCGGCCAGCGCCCGGTCCAGCAGCGCCAGCAGTTCCGGCGCCCGCCCCTCGTTCACCCCGAAGTTCATGGTGGCGTGCGCCAGGTGGAGGGCGCAGCCGGCGTTCCGGGTGAGCGTCACCATCTCCTCGTAGGCGGCGAGCGCCCCGGCGCCGTAGGAGCGGTGGTGCGGGCAGTAGTAGCCGTCGTAGCGGGCCACCACCCGGCACAGCTCGGTGAGTTCCGCGTCCGAGGCGTACATGCCCGGGGTGTAGGTGAGGCCGGAGGACAGCCCCACCGCCCCCTGCTCCAGGCCCTCGGCGACCAGGTGGCGCATCCGGTCCAGCTCCGCGGGCGTGGCGGGCCGGTCCTCCCAGCCGACGGCGAGCATCCGCACCGTGCCCTGCGGCACCAGGTAGGCGGCGTTCACCGCGATGCCCTCGCCGCCGAACCCGTGGTCGAGCCGGTCCAGGTACCCGCCCACGTCCCGCCAGTCGAACTCCACGGCCGGGCCGTCCGGGCCGGCGGTGCCGTCCCCGTTCCAGCCGCTGATGGCGGTCCGGACCTCGGCCAGCGTCCGGTCGTCCACCGGTGCGTAGGAGAGCCCGTCCTGCCCGATCACCTCCAGGGTGACGCCCTGCGCCGCCTTCGCGGAGTGGTCCGGGTCGCGCAGCAGCGCCAGGTCGCTGTGCGCGTGCATGTCGATGAAGCCGGGGCAGAGCACCAGCCCGTCCCCGGCCACCGTGGCGCGCCCGGACGGGCGCGGCTCGCCCTCCCGGGCGATCGCGGCGATCCGGCCGCCGGCCAGGGCCACATCGGCCCGGTAGGCGGGTCGTCCGGTCCCGTCCACGACGCGCACGTCGCGCAGCACGGTGTCCATCGCGGCTCCTGCCATCGCTGGGATTCACGTCATCGCCGTCCGGGACCCGGCCGGGGTCCCGGACGGGCTCTCAGGCCGGCCCGTGGCCGGGTGAGGGCCCGGGGCGGCGGCCGGGGCCGGGGCGGCCGGCGGGGTCAGAAGTAGGTGCGGATGTAGTCGGTGACCGTGCCGTCGGCGGTCACCAGCGGGATCAGCTGCCACTTGTCGAACGAGGTGCACGGGTGGGACAGGCCCAGCCCCACCCAGTCGCCGACCTCCAGCCGGGTGCCCGGCTCGGTCCGCAGCCAGGCGTGCTGGTCCGACAGCCCGGTGACGGTGATGCCCGCCGCCTCGCGGAACGAGCCGTCACGGGCGTCCCGCACCAGCCGCGCGTACGGCAGGTCCAGGTCGTACGCCGCGTCCCGCTTCCCCGCGTTGAGGAACGCCTGCTCCGGCGAGGGCCGGGAGACCACCTGGGCCCAGAGCGTGAACGCCGGCCGCAGCGCGCCCTCCTGGGGGACCCGGTTGAAGGGGGTGAGCCGCCGGTAGTGGCCGTCGTCGTGGGTGACGTACGCGCCCGAGCGCAGCAGCTTCAGCACCGGCCGGGAGAGCGCGGGCAGCTCCGCGAAGACGTCGGCCACCGCGTCGAACCAGGCGCTGCCGCCCGCGCTGACCACGATCTCCTCGCGGTCCGCGAACCGGCCCGCCGCGTCGAACGCCACGGCGAGCGCGGTCAGCCGGCGCAGCCAGGCCCGCACCCGCGCGTCGTCGGCGTCCGGCACCTCGCCCTCGTACCCGGCCACGCCCACCAGCCGCAGGGTGCCGGTGGCCGCCACCGCGTCCGCCACCGCGGCGCACTCCGCCTCGGTGCGCGCCCCGGTCCGCGCGCCCTCGCCCGCGGCCAGCTCCACCACCACCTCCAGCGGCCGGCGCGCCCCCGCGGCCCGCAGCGCGGCGTCCATCAGCTCCACCCCGCGCACCGAATCGACGTACAGCACGCACCGGAAGCCGGGGTCGGCGTCGAGCTCGGCGGCGAGCCAGCGCAGCGCCGCGGCGTCCACCACCTCGTTGGCCAGGAAGACCCGCCGCACGCCGAACGCCCGGCAGACCCGGACCTGGTGGGGCACGGCGACGGTGATGCCCCACGCGCCCCGCTCGATCTGCCGGGCGAACAGCTGCGGGGCCATCGAGGTCTTGCCGTGCGGGGCGAAGGCCAGGCCGTGGCGCTCGGCGTACTCCTCCAGCAGCGCCAGATTGTGCGTCAGGGATTCCGCGGAGAGGGTCAGGACCGGGGTGGTGAAGCCGCCGGTGAACAGGTCGCGGCGCTGGGCGGCGAGTTCCCCGAAGGTCAGCCCGTCCGCGTCCGGCGGAAGCCCCTTGAAGCGGTGGTCCAGCACGGTGCCGGCCAGCGCGTCCGGTGCGTCCGGTGCGCCCGATCCGGGCGCGCCCGGGTCCGCCGCACCCGGTGCGCCCGCTTCCGCCGCGCCCGCGCCCGGCGCGCCGCCGGGGCCGTGCGCGGGGGCGCGAGTGGTGTCCGGTGCACCTGCGGTGCCGGCGGTGTCCGGTGCGCCTGCGGTACCGGCCGTGCCGGGGGCGTCGGCGGCACCGGCGGTACCGGCGGTGTGGCGGTCAGTGGTTCCTTCGGTCCGGCGATCGGCGACCATGGGAGACTCCCGAACTGGCTGGCCCCGCCATGACCTTTTCTGTTGCGCCCTGTGCAACGGTCATTGCGGCGTGTGCAAGGGCTGTCTAACATCCCGGCGAGTACCGGGTCAACGGTGTGCGCTCGCCGCCGGCCCAATTCCGCTCGGGCCCCGCCGTACGAAGGAGCGATCCGCGTGCCCGCATCCTTGAGCACCGATGTCGTCTGCCTCGGCGAGTCGATGGTGGCCTTCGTCCCCACCCGGCCCGGACCGCTGGCCGAGGTGCCCGCCTTCACCCGGTCCGCCGGCGGCGCCGAGTCCAACGTGGCCTGCGCGCTGGCGCGGCTGGGCCACCGGGTCCGCTGGATCAGCCGGCTGGGCACCGACGGCTTCGGCGACCACGTGCTGGCCGCGGTGGCCGAAGCCGGCGTGGACGTGCACGGGGTGCGCCGCGACCCGGACCGGCCGACCGGCATCTACTTCCGCACCGCCGGGGAGCGCTCCTGGGGCGGCCCGGACCCGGCCCCGGACGGCGCCCCGCCCGGGGAGGTCGTCTACTACCGCGCCGGGTCGGCCGCGTCCGCGATGTCCCCGCGGACGGTCGCCCGCGCCGACGCGTACGGGGGCCGGCTGCTCCACC
The DNA here is from genome assembly GCF_016031615.1 of Streptomyces pactum. Classification (GTDB taxonomy): domain Bacteria; phylum Actinomycetota; class Actinomycetes; order Streptomycetales; family Streptomycetaceae; genus Streptomyces; species Streptomyces pactus. Next base: position 2,617,941 of record NZ_JACYXC010000001.1, on the reverse strand, counting down.
TGACCGGCATCACCCCGGCGCTCTCCGACGGCTGCCGGGAGCTGGTCCGCGAGCTGACCGCCCGCCGGCCGGGCCGGCCGTGGGTGTCCTTCGACGTGAACTACCGGGCCGCCCTGTGGCGCAGCCCCGGCCCCACCGACCCGGAGGTCCTGCTGGAGCTGGCCCGCGGCTGCGACCTGGTCTTCGTCGGCGAGGACGAGGCGTCGGCCGCCTGGGGCCTGCGCGGCCCGGACGCGGTCCGCTCCGCGCTGCCCGAACCGGGCGTGCTGGTCGTCAAGCGCGGCGCCGCCGGGGCCGTGGCGTACGTCCGCCCCGGCGCGGAGGCGTGGCCGGCCACCGCGGTACCGGCCCCGGGCGGCCCGGCGGACGACAGCCCGGCGCGCGGCGGCCCGGAGTACGGCGGCCCGGGATCCGGGCCGTCCGGCGCGGCCGCTCCCGGCCCCGGCGGCGCCACCGGGGCCGGTCCCGGGCCGTCCGGCACCCCCGGCACCCGTCCCGGTACGGCCCCGGGGGGCGGTCCCGAGCCGTCCGGCGCCCCCGGTCCCGGGCCGTCCGGGGCGGCCGGCCGCGGGGAGGGCGGGCCGGCGACGGCGGCACCGGACGCCCGGTACGCCGAACCCGCCCCGGCGGTGGACGTGGTCGCGCACGTCGGGGCCGGCGACGCCTTCGCCGCCGGGTTCCTCTCCGCCACGCTCCGCGGCCTGCCCGTGGCCCACCGGCTGCGCCACGGGCACCTGCTCGCCGCCGCCGCCCTCACCGACCCCGGCGACCTCGCCGCCCCGCCCGGCCGCGCGCTGGCGGACCGGCTGGTCGCGCTGGCCCCGGACGCGTGGGGGAGACTGCGTCTGGGCCCCGGCTGGACGCGGGCCGAACCGGGAACCGGGACCGACCCGGAGGCCGGGTCCGTGACGACGGAGGTACCCGCCCCATGAGCCAGACCGTGCACCGGGCGCTGACCATCCTGCCGCTGCTCGCGGAGGGGCCGGCCAACCTCGAACAGGTCGCCACGCGCCTGGAGGTCCACAAGTCCACCGCCTCCCGGCTGCTGCGCACCCTGCACGAGCACGGCCTGGTCCACCGCCAGCAGGACCAGCGCTACCGCCTGGGCGCCCGGCTCTTCGCGCTCGCCCACCGCGCCATGGAAGGCCTGGACGTGCGGGAGATCGCCCACCCGCACCTGGTCGCGCTCAACGAGCGGTGCGGCCACACCGTGCACCTGGCGGTCCGCGAGGAGGACGAGGTGCTCTACATCGACAAGGTGGACAGCCGCTACCCGGTCCGGATGTACTCCCGGATCGGCAAGCCGGTGGCGATCACCGTCGCCGCCGTGGCCAAACTGCTCCTGGCCGACCTGCCCGAGGCCGAGCGCCGCCAGGTCGCCGAGCGGCTGGACTACCCCGCGTACACCCCCCGTTCGACGCCCGGCGCCGCCGCCTACCTCAAGGAGCTGGCCCGGGTGCGCGAACAGGGGTGGGCCACCGACCTCGGTGGCCACGAGGAGTCCATCAACTGCGTCGCCGCGCCGGTCCGCGGGGTGGACGGGCGTACCGTCGCCGCGATCTCCGTCTCCGCGCCGAACGTCGTGGTCACCGCCGAGGAACTCCTCGCCCTGCTGCCGCTGGTCCGCCGCACCGCCGAGGCGATCAGTGCCGAATACTCCGGCCGGACACCACAGAAGGAGACCCCCCGATGACCGGGAAGACCGAGAAGACCGCCCTCACCCCCGCCACCCACACCGCCCCGCCCGCGAAGTTCTCGCACGGCGTCCGCAAGGGCAACATCCTCCAGGTCGCCGGCCAGGTCGGGTTCGGCCCGGCGGCGGAGGGCCAGGCGCCCACCCCGGTGGGCCCGGGGCTGCGGGAGCAGACCCTGCAGACGCTCGCCAACGTCAAGGCGGTCCTGGAGGAGGGCGGCGCGCGCTGGGAGGACGTGGTGATGATCCGCGTCTACCTCACCGACACCGCGCACTTCGCCGAGTTCAACGAGATCTACAACGAGTACTTCGCCGACCTGACCGAGGTCCCGGCGGCCCGGACCACCGTCTACGTCGGCCTCCCGGCCGGCCTGCTGGTGGAGATCGACGCCCTCGCCGTCCTCGGCTGACCCCCCCTCGCGCCCGGCAGGCCCGGGCCGGTGGGTCCGGCCCCGGTGGGACCGCGCCGGGCGCGCCGGGTTCCCCGCGTACGGTCTGCCGGGCCCTCGCGTGTCCGCCTCCGGTGCGTCTCCGCGTCCGGTACGCCTCCGGTACGCCTCCGGCGTGCGTCCGGGCCCGGCGCGCATCCGCGTCAGGCGGGCCCGGTCGCCGCGACCGGCCCGCGGGTCGGGGCCTCCGTGTGCCCCGGCCCCGGTGACGGTCCTCCGAGGTCTCCGAGGCCCGTGCCAGCCCTGTCCCTGCCCCCGCGTCCGGGCCCTCGCGTCCGGGCCGTACCGGCGCACGGGCCCGCCCATACCCGTGCGGACGCGGTCCCCGCACACAGGCGCGATACCCGCACGCGGGCGCGCACCCCGGACCGCGCCCGGCGCGCGGCCGGCCGGCCCCGCGTGCGCTCCGGTACCGGTGGGCACACCCGGCGCCCCGCGCAGGGGGCCGGCGGCGCGGGCGGCGTCCGACCCCACGCGGGGCGTACCGAGACGCACCGAGACGTGCCGAGACGTCCGGAGCACCGGGCCGTCCGCGGCCGGGCCGGCGGACGAGGCGTCACGCGCCGTCCTCGGTGGGCTCGTCGGCGGCCCACGGGCCGCGCGCCCACGGATCGTGCCGCGGCGTACGGGCGAACAGCTCCACCAGCACCCCGTCCACGTCGAGCCGGTCGCCCTCCGACCCCGGCGGCACCAGCCGCAGGGTCCGCTCCAGCCAGGCGGACACCGCCGAGGCGGACGCCTCCAGCAGCGCGTCGCCCTCCGGCGAGCTGAGTCCCATCACCACGATGCCGCGGCCGTGCAGCCGGGCCGGCCACACCCGCACGTCGCCGTCACCGCACGTCCGGAACACCCCTTCCACCAGCAGGTCCCGCGCGAACGTCCAGTGCACCGGCGCCTCCGAGCCGACGTGGAAGACGATGTGCACCGCGTAGGGGTCGTCGGTGCGGTACGACAGCCGGGCCGGCACCGGCACGCTGCGCTCCGGCGACAGCACCAGGTTCATCTCCAGTTCACGCTCCACCACGGTGTTCATCCGACCGCACTCCCTCGCGTCCTCGCTGCGTGTCCGGGGCCGCCGGTTGACGGGCCCGCACGAGGTGAGAGGGGCCTGACCGCGTCTCATTACGCGGGTTTCCGTGATTCGTCGGAATTTTTTCCGGCTCGCACGGGAGAGTGGTGCGCGACGCCGTGCCGCCCCGGCGGGCAAAGGGTCTGATAGACCTGTGACCACCTCGTGCAGACCTGTCACCACCTCATGGGTCGTCCGGGGGTGACCAGACGGCGGAGCGCTGCAGGCCCACCGCGCCGGTGCGGCAGACTGCATACGCCCCACCCACAGCAGAGCAGACACGGGACATCGGAGATCATGAGCGCCCCTACCTCAGGATCCGCGGACGGCAGCTCCATCCCTGGCTACTACCCGGACCCCTCCATCCCCGACTACATCCGCTACTGGGACGGTGCCGCGTGGGTCCCCGGTACCAGCCGACCCGCCCCCGCGGAGGGGGAGCCGCTGCCCGCGCCCCCGCCGGGCCTCGCCGCCGTCCCGCCGGGGGCGCACCCGGAGCCCGCCGTCCCGCCGGTGGTGCGCCCGGAGTCCGCCGTCCCGGCCGTGGTGCACCCCGAGCCGGAGCCGTCCTCGGTCCGTACCCAGATCACCGCTGCGGTGCCGGACGAGACCGGGCCGATGTTCCTGGACGAGCCCCCCGCCGGCGAGGTTCCGCCGGCCGCCGTCCCCGGGCCGCGGCCGGGCGGGAACGCCGCCCCGGAGCCGCGGCCGGGCGAGGGCCCCGGCCCGACCGCCGCCCGCCCGGCGGCCGACGTCCCCCGGCGTCCGCACGGCACCCGCCCCGAACCGGCCACCGCCTGGCAGGCCGACGCCGCCCGGCAGAGCGGCTTCGGCGGCGAGCGGGACCGCCGCGTCTCCTGGGGCTCGGGCACCGGCCCGACCGTGCCGCTGCCGGACCCCCGCGGCGGGGAGAGCCAGGCCGCCGGGCCGGCCGCCGACCGCGCCCCGGACGGCGCGGCGGCGGACCGGGCGGGGACCGAGGACCGCGCCGCCGCCGCGGCGGGCTCCGGCGCGGCCGGTGGCGCCGCGCCGGCCGGCACCCCCAGGCCGGCGCGCCCGGCCGGCCGGGCGGCGAGGGGACGCTCACCCTGCGCGCGGTGCGGCCCGGCTCCGCGCCGGGCACCCCGGCACCGGACCGGAACACCGTGACCATCCGTGCGGTGGGCGACGCGCCGGGCGCCCCGGCCCCCGCCGCCGCGGGGGCCCGCCATCCCCGGCCCGGCCGCCCCCTGCTCCGGCCGCCGCGGGCCCGGCGGCCCCCGGCCCGGGAGGTCCCGCCGCCGCTCCTTCCGGGGCCCTGGCCGCCTCCGCGCCCTCCGGCCCCTCCGGTACCGCCGCGCCCGTCCCCGCCGGACCCGCCGCGCCGGGGCCGGCGGTTCCGGGTCCCGCCGCCGGGGTCCCCGCCCAGGGCGGGCCGTCCGGCGCCCCCGCCCAGGGCTGGGCCCAGCAGGTGCAGCAGCTGGCCCGGCCGGGCGGCGACGGCCCCGCGGTCGCTCCCGCACCCGGCGCGCCGGCCGGCCCCGGTGCGGGCGGGCTGCCGCCGGAGGGGGTCATCCCGTGGAAGCCGCCCGTCGACAACCCGTTCCTCCAGGCCGCGCGTGCCCAGGGCCGGCCCGCCACCCTGGGCCGCCGGCTCGCCGCCCGGCTGATCGACAGTGTGCTGCTGGCCGCCGTGGTCGGCGCCGCCGCCGTCCCGCTGTGGACCCGCGCCGAGGACCACATCGACGCCAAGATCGAGGAAGCGAAGCTGACCGGCGAGACGGTCACCGTCTACCTGCTGGACGGCACCACCGGCACCTACCTCGGCATCGTGCTGGGCGTCCTGCTGGTGGCCGGGCTGCTGTACGAAGCGCTGCCCACCGCCAAGTGGGGCCGCACCCTCGGCAAGAAGCTCTGCGGACTGCGCACCCTGGACATCGAGTCGCACGACACCCCCACGTTCGGCTCGGCACTGCGCCGCTGGCTGGTCTACGGAGTGCTCGGCGTCCTGGTGATCGGGGTGGTGAACGTGGTGTGGTGCCTCTTCGACCGGCCCTGGCGGCAGTGCTGGCACGACAAGGCCGCCCACACCTTCGTCGCCACCGGCGGCTGACGCCCGGCACGGCCCGTGCCGCCCCGGGGCCCCGGCGGTACGGGTCCCCGGCGGGGCGCGCGGCCTCGCCCACCGGCCCCGCGCGATCCACCGGCCGTGCCGGCCCACCGCGACCGCCGGTCCGACGACTTCACCGACCCGCTGACCGGGTGTCCCGGTAGCCCGAACGGCACGTGCCGGATGCGCGGGGCCGCCTCCCGGGTTCGACTCGGGCCATGAGCAGCGAGCCTCCCCGCGACTTCTCCTCCGGTCTCCCCCCGTCCGGTGCGCCGGGGGCGGTCCCCGGTGACGGGACGCCGTACGGCGACGGCGTGCCGTACGCCTCCGGGACGCACGGCGGCGGAGGCCAGGGCGGCGGCGGGGGCGGCGGCTCTACGGGGGTCCCCCGGTGGCGGTTCCCCGGCGACCCTTCCGGGGGGCGGCCCCCTACGGGGGCGGTCCGTACGGGGGCCCGCCCGGTGGCGGTCCCCCGGCGGCGGGCCGGGTGGGCCGGACGACCCGTACGGGGGGCGGCCCCCTACGGAGGTGGGCCGTACGGCGGGGGCCCCTACGGGGGTGACCGGTTCGGCGCCCAGGACCCGCTCGCGGGCATGCCTCCGCTCGCCCACCTGGGCCGTCGGCTGGTGGCCCGGATCATCGACGGGCTGCTCATCGGCATCCCGGTGGCGCTGATCATGGCGGTGGTGCTGGGTGGATACGACCCGGTCGACGACACCGGTGCCTCCACGGTGGTGACCGTGGTGGGGGCGCTCGCCTACTTCTTCTACGAGGGGCTGATGCTCACCCGGAGCGGCCAGACGGTCGGCAAACAGGTGATGAAGATCCGGGTCGCGATGCTCCACGACGGGTCGGTGCCGGCCGGCCAGCCGGGCTGGATGCGCGCCGCGGTCTACTCGCTGCCGGAGGTGGTGCCCTGCTGCGGGTTCGTCTTCTGGCTGGTCAACGTGTTGTGGTGCACCTGGGACCGGCCCTACCGGCAGTGCGTCCACGACAAGGTGGCGGCCACCGTGGTGGTCTCGGCGGTGCGCTGACGTCCCGTCGTACCGGCGGCCTCCGGCGGTCGGCCGATATGGTTTCACTCTGAACTACCGGTTGGCCCCGGACGGCTGGTGTAATCGGAGGCATGAACCCCGCCCAGCAGCCGTTCCCGCCCGCCGCCCCCCGCCTCCCCGGTGCTGCTCCCCGGGATGCCCCCGATCGCCACCTCGGGCCAGCGGTTCCTGGCCCGGCTGATCGACTCCCTGGTGCTGGGCGCGATCTGGACGCTGTGCCTGGTGGCCACCGGCGCGCTCCAGTACAGCCTGGACAACGAGGGTGAGCAGCACCAGGGCAAGGTGGTGCTCGCCGCCGTGCTGACCTTCGCGCTCTACTTCGTGTACGAGGGCGCCATGCTCGCCCGGGACGGCCAGACGCTCGGCAAGAAGGCGCTGCGCATCCGGGTCGCGATGCTCGCCGACGGTGACCTGCCGCGCCGTCAGGGCTGGGTGCGCGGCGCGGTGTACGCGCTGCCCGGCATGCTCGTCCCGGTCCTGGTGGGCACCCTCTTCTGGCTGCTCAACTCCCTCTGGCACACCTGGGACAAGCCCTTCCGTCAGAGCCTGCACGACAAGGCCGCCCGCACCGTGGTGGTCACCGCCGCCTGAGCCCCGCTCGGCGGGCGCGATGTTGTCGCGGTACCACCGGTCGGCCACCGATATCGGGAAAGGCCCGGCCGTCCTCGATGTCGGTGCCGGCTGCTTCACTTCGGCACCGGACCGACGGACGACGGAGTGCGACATGGGTGTGCTGTGCGACTACTTCCACGCGACCGACCCCACCACGGCGGTGCACCTGGCCATCGGCCCCGGCGGTGACTGGCTCCTGGGTGCGTCGCTGGAGGAGGCGGGCGCGGACTGGATCGATGCGAAGGGCCTCGACCCGGACGTCGTCCTGGGCCAGCTGGTCGCCTGCGCCGAGGGCATACCGTTCGCCGGCCTCCGGGACACGCCGGAACTGGTCTGGCCCGAGGCGCCGTACCCCCGGGGCGAACCCGTCGGCCCCGACTCGCCGTGGGACACCGGCCTGTTCCTCCAGCGGCTGCCCGAGCGCTGGCGGGACGTCCTCGCCGCCCTTCCCGCGGACGCCGTCCCCGCGGTGGCGGCGCAGTGGTACGAGATCGAGGAGGTCGATTTCGGGGACCACCTGGTCGCCGTAGAGGCGGTCACCGCGTTCACGGCCCTGGCCCGCCGCGCGCGGGCGGCGGGCGCCCAGCTCTACTGCCGGTGCAGCGTGTGAAGCCGCCCGGTGGGGGCTCCGACGGTCACTTTCGGCGTACGGAGCGGGCGGCCCGCGCATGACGCGGGATCGGACCCTCAACCGCTCGTGAGCGACAGCGTGCCGGGCGGGTCGGCTCCCGCTCTCCGTGGGCCACCCGGCCGCGCACTACACGGCGGCCGGGACGTCGAAGTCGACTCCCTGGGTGAAGTCGCGGCCGGCGGGCAGGGTCTGGACCACGTACACGTAGATGCGGCTGGTGTCGTGGTAGGTGATCTTCACTCCGTAGCGGACGGCCCCGGGGTTCTCGCGGGTGCTGAAGGCTTCTGCGCTGTGTACCTCACGGCTGCCGCTGTTGAGGACCAGTGCGGCGATGTGCCGGTCCACCAGGCCGAGTTCGAGCTTCCCGCCGTCGAACGGCTCAACGGCCGGGACCGGGGCCGGCGACCCTCGGCCGAGGTGACGACGATCTGCAGCAACGCCCGGGCTCCGGTGGAAAAGGTGACCACCAGTCCGTAGGGGTGGCGCTCGTGGCCGGCCTCCTTGACCGTCCGCACCTCCGTCGCGGCTCCCCCCTGCTCCAGCAGGGACTTCAGAACCGACTCGAACCGCTCGGGGCGCACAGATTGACTCCTCTCCCGCGAGGGTTCGTCCCCTTCCGGAGGCACGACAGTGTAGGGGCGGCGGAGCGGTCACCCGGGCGGCGTGCCGACACGAATCGGCCAGGTGGGCCGCGCTTTCGGGGTGGACGAACATCCGCTCGCCAATCGCACGGCCCGCCGCCATAGAACCCCGTTACGCGACCGTGTCGACGTCTCCGCGTACAGGAGTTGTCCGATATCCGAACAGAAAAGGGCGGTCAACGTACGCGCCCTTTCTGAACATGTCAAGATCTGTCTTTTTGGGTTCCGCTCCGGTCGAATACCGCCGACGGTTCGACTGGGGAGGCCATGTCCACGTGAACAGCCAACGTAAGAGGGCGGTCAGAACGGCCGCCATCGCCACGGTGATCGCCGCGATAGGCATGGCGGCACCCGTCGCCGGTTCGGCGCAGGCCGACGAGGCGCCGCCGGCGAAGCAGACGGAGCGCCGCGACCCGGCGCACGCCCAGAGCGTCGATCACGACCTGGACGGCCCGTTCAGCAAGGAGCAGCAGGAGCGTCGCGAGGCGGCCATCCAGCAGGTGCTGTCCGGGGACGCCGAGCCGGTCAGGCGCGGCGCTTCGGAGGTCGTCAAGGTCGGCAAGGGCAAGTACGTCGAGCTGGCCCGGGAGAAGACCGACAAGATCTTCACCATCCTGGTGGAGTTCGGCGACAAGGTGGACGACACCACCCTGTACGACCCGGACGGCCCCGAGGGCCCGCAGGAGCCGGTGAAGAAGTACGGCGGTACGCCGGGTCCGCTGCACAACGCCATCGAGCGTCCGGACCGCGCGAACGACAACAGCACCGACTGGCAGGCGGACTACGACCGCCAGCACTACCAGGACCTGTACTTCTCCGAGGAGAAGGGCAAGGAGTCCCTGAAGAAGTACTACGAGCGGCAGTCCTCGGGCCGGTACTCGGTCGACGGCGAGGTCTCCGACTGGGTCAAGGTGGACTGGAACGAGGGCCGTTACGGTTCCAACTACTGCGGCGACAACAACTGCGCCAACGTGTGGGACCTGGTCCGCGACGGCGTCAACCGGTGGGCCCGGGACCAGAAGGCGGCCGGCCGTACCGACGCCCAGATCAAGGCCGACCTCGCCCGCTACGACGAGTGGGACCGGTACGACTTCGACGAGGACGGCAACTTCAACGAGCCCGACGGCTACATCGACCACTTCCAGATCGTGCACGCCGGCGAGGACGAGTCGGCGGGCGGTGGCGTCCAGGGTGAGACCGCGGTGTGGGCCCACCGCTGGTACGCCTACGGCTCCGACGCCGGCCAGACCGGCCCGGCGCAGAACAAGGCGGGCGGCACCGAGATCGGTGACACCGGCATCTGGGTCGGCGACTACACCATGCAGCCGGAGAACGGCGGGCTGGGCGTCTTCGCCCACGAGTACGCCCACGACCTCGGGCTGCCGGACGAGTACGACACCAGCGGCAAGGGCGAGTCGTCCGTCGGCTTCTGGTCGCTGATGTCCTCCGGCTCCTGGCTGGGCCGGGGCGAGGACGCCATCGGCGACCTGCCCGGTGACATGAACGCCTGGGACAAGCTCCAGCTGGGCTGGCTCGACTACGACCGGGCCAAGGCCGCGACCGCCTCCACCCACCAGCTGGGCGTCGCCGAGTACAACACCCGGCGCAAGCAGGCGCTCATCGTGGACCTGCCGGCCAAGCCCGTCACCACCACGATCGTGACCCCCGCCGAGGGGGCCCGGCAGTGGTGGAGCGGCCAGGGCGACAACCTCAAGAACACCCTCACCCGGCCGGTGGACCTGACCGGAGCCACCACCGCCTCGCTGGACCTCAAGGGCTGGTGGGACATCGAGGAGAACTACGACTTCGCCTACGCCGAGGTGTCCACCGACGGCGGCGCCAACTGGACGCCGGTCGACGGCACCGCGGACGGCCGGCCGATCCCGCGCGACGGCGGTGACAAGCCGGCGCTGACCGGCTCCTCCGGCGGCTATCGCCAGCTCTCCTTCCCGCTGGACGCCTACGCGGGCAAGAAGATCGACGTCCGCTTCCGCTACCAGACGGACGGCGGGGTCTCCCTCAAGGGCTTCGCGGCCGACACCATCGCGGTGACCGCCGACGGCCGTCAGCTGTTCGCCGACAACGCCGAGGGCGACGACAACGGCTGGGCCGTGAAGGGCTTCCGGCGCATCGGCGGCTCCTTCACCGAGGAGTACCCGCAGTACTACATCGCGGAGAACCGGCAGTACGTCAGCTACGACACGACGCTGAAGACCGGCCCGTACAACTTCGGATGGCGCGACACCCGGCCCAACTGGGTCGAGCACTACCCGTACCAGAACGGCCTGCTGATCTGGAAGTGGGACACCTCGCAGCAGGACAACAACGTCGGGCAGCACCCGGGCCGCGGCCTGATCCTGCCGGTGGACGCGCACGCCAAGCCGGAGAAGTGGGCCGACGGCACGCTGATGCCGAACCGCATCCAGGCGTACGACTCGACCTTCAGCCACTTCCGCACAGAGGGCTTCACGCTGCACCGCAACGGGGTGGCGGCCAAGGTCCCGGCGAAGCGGGGCACCCCGGTCTTCGACGACCGCAAGGGCGTCTACTGGTACGACTCCAACCCGACCGGTGGTGTACAGGTCACCGACACCAACACCCGTATCAAGATCACCAATGAGCCCGGTCACGGGTCCTGGGTGACCGTCCAGGTGGGTCCCTCCACCAGGTAAACAGCATTCCCGCAGGTCACAGCGGTAACGGTCGTCGCCCCCTGGCGGGCGGCGGCCGTTCGCGTTATAGATGCTCCTACGAGCATCTTGTTGACACGACATCTCACGGGGGAGATGACCGCATGGCAGACGGAGGATTCACCAGGCTCCCGGGCGGGAGCGTGGTCGTGGCGCTGTCCCTGCCACGGCCGCACGGTTCCGACGGTGTACCGGGCTCCCGGGTCCGGGTGCTGGTGCACGCCGCCAACCGCCAGCGCGCCCTGACCAGGCTGCGCAATCTGGGGTTGCGCTCCGTCTACCTGCGGGGGAACACCGAACCGCCGACGCCGGACGAGGTGACCGCGGTGCTCCACCACCCGGACGGGCTGGTGTGGCGGGCCACGCCCACCTGCCTGGGGGAGCTGTGGCACCCCATCCGGGCGCTGCTGCGGCCCCGCACCCCCGCGCGACCGCACCCGGCCGGGGCCGGCTGAGGCGCCGGACCGGGGCCGGGCCACCGGTGCGGGCCGGTGGCCGCCGGGTCCGGGCGGGGGCTCTCCGGCCGGACCCGACCCTGGCCCGGGTGCCGGTGGCCGGGCCCGCCCCGGGCCCGGGGCGCCGGTGGCCGTCGGGCGCCCGGGCCGGGGTGCCGGTGGCGGGTGGCTTCCGGCACCGGGGACCGGGGTGCCGGTGGCTCAGACGACCGGCTTGCCGGTCAGTTCCACGCCCGCCGCGCGCAGCTCGGCCAGCGCGCGCTCGGTGGTCTCCGGGGACACCCCGGCGGTCAGGTCCAGCAGCACATGGGTGGTGAAGCCCTCGCGGACGGCGTCCAGCGCGGTGGCCCGAACGCAGTGGTCGGTGGCGATGCCCACCACGTCCACCTCGGTGACGTCCCGGTCGCGCAGCCACCGGGCGAGCGGGACGCCGTTCTCGTCGGCGCCCTCGAAGCCGCTGTAGGCCGCCGCGTGGGCGCCCTTGTCGAAGACCGCCTCGATGGCGCCCGAGGCGATGGCGGGAGCCAGGTTGGGGTGGAACCCGCTGCCCTCGGTGCCCGCCACGCAGTGCGCCGGCCAGCTGTGGACGAAGTCCGGGTGCTCGGAGAAGTGGTCCCCGGGGTCGATGTGGTGGTCACGGGTGGCCACGACGTGCCGGTAGCCCGCCGTGGCCACCCCTATCAGGTCGGTGATGGCGGCGGCGACGTCCGCGCCGCCGGCGACTGCGAGGCTGCCGCCCTCGCAGAAATCGTTCTGCACGTCGACGACGATCAGTGCGCGGTGCATGGGGCTTGCCTTCCGTGGGGGCCGGGGAACAGGACCTGGTCCCGGCACGGCCCGGAGCGGATGTCACCGAAGGTGAAGCTCCGGAACTGCCGGGGAGGGCCGGGACAGGGGCCGCCCGGCAAGGCCGCGGCCCCGCCGCGTCCACCGGGCGGGTGGGCGCGCCGGGACCGTGGGCCCCGGTGAGAGAGGTGTACCCGCGTCCGCCGCCCCACGCACCCCGTACGCCTGGCGGCCCTGCCGCGGTCCGCAACCGAGGTCGCGGTCGGCGGCGAGGGGCGCGGTGCGCATCGGGGATCGCGGGGAGAACGTCATGGGGCGGGCGCCGGGGGCGGGCGAGGCGCGGGCGGGGCCGCTCCCGCTCCCTCTTCCGCTCCGGCCCGCCCGGATCGGTGCCGATCGGTCCGGGCGGGAGCAGGAGCGGTGCGGGTGGCGGTGGGCGCCGTGCGGCACCCGGCCGGCCCGTAGCGGCCGTCCCCGACCGGACGTGACCCGCGTGACCCGCGGGGGCTGCCGGTACGGGTGTGACCCGTGCGCCCCGCAAGGGTGCCCGAGGGGTGTCCGCCGTGGGGCACGTCCCCGCGGTGCTGTACGGGCGTACGGGCCGCCCTACACGTACTCGGTGGGCAGGACCGGCTCGCCGCGCGACAGCTGGGTCGCGGAGAGCGGCAGTCCGGCCCGGGCGGCCCGGTGGCGGTCGCGGGCGGCGTCCAGCGGTTCGCGGCCGACGATCTCCCCGTTCCGCACCAGCGGCACCTGGATCAGGCGGTCCCGCAGCTCGTCCGGGATCTCGCCGGAGCCGACCACCTCGGCCTCGGCCACCCCGTCCGCGTCCAGCCGCCGGGCCGCCCACTTGCGGCCGCCGACCGACGTCTTGCCGCCCATCGACCGCTTCGACACCGCCCGCAGCGGCGCCGTGGCGTCCGGGCCGGCGGCGCTGTCCGCGCGGGCCACCAGCTTGTAGACCATGGAGCAGGTCGGGTGCCCGCTGCCGGTGACCAGCTGGGTGCCCACCCCGTACGCGTCCACCGGCGCCGCGGCCAGCGAGGCGATGGCGTACTCGTCGAGGTCGCTGGTCACCACGATCTTGGTGTCCCGGGCGCCCAGCTCGTCCAGCTGCTGCCGGACCCGGTGGGCGAGGAGGAGCAGGTCGCCGGAGTCGATCCGGACCGCGCCCAGCCCGGTGCCGGCCACCTCCACCGCGGTGCGCACCGCCTCGGCCACGTCATAGGTGTCCACCAGCAGGGTGGTGCCGCTGCCGAGGGTCTCCACCTGCGCGGTGAAGGCGTCGCGCTCGCTGTCGTGGAGCAGGGTGAAGGCGTGGGCGCTGGTGCCCACGGTGGGGATGTTGTAGCGGAACCCGGCCGCCAGGTCGGAGGTGGTGGCGAAGCCGCCCACGTACGCGGCGCGGGCCGCGGCGACGGCCGCCAGCTCATGGGTGCGCCGGGCACCCATCTCGATCAGCGGCCGGTCCCCGGCGGCGACGGCCATCCGGGAGGCCGCCGCGGCGACCGCGGAGTCGTGGTTGAGGATCGACAGCACCACCGTCTCCAGCAGCACGCAGTCGGCGAAGGAGCCCTCCACCCGCATGATCGGGGAGCCGGGGAAGTAGACCTCGCCCTCCGGGTAGCCCCAGATGTCGCCGCGGAAGCGGTAGCGGGCCAGCCGGTGCAGCGTCGGCTCGTCCACGATCCGCTGGTCGGCGAGGAAGTCCAGCACCCCGCTGTCGAAGCGGAAGTTCTCCACCGCGTCCAGCACCCGGCCGGTGCCGGCGACCACGCCGTAGCGGCGGCCCTCCGGCAGCCGGCGGGTGAAGACCTCGAAGACGCAGGCCCGGTCCGCGGTGCCGGCCCGCAGTGCCGCCTGCAGCATGGTCAGTTCGTAACGGTCGGTGAAGAGCGCCGTCGAGGGCACGCCCACCTTCCCCCAGCCGCCGGCCGGGGGCTCGCCGTCCGTCCGGGCGCTGCCGCCCGGACCCTGCCCGCGGGTGCCACCGGTGCGCCCTTCCGCTCCGGACAGCCCCATGTCCGCTGTGTTCATGGACATGATGCTAGCAGCATTCTCGTCAAGTTGACGATTTTGTTCGAGGGCCTGCGGGACGGGCCGGGCGGGGTGGTGCCGGTCCCGCCGGGCCCGCGGGACCGGCGGGGTGGGGCCCGGCCGGGGGTGCGGCGCGCGGTGGTCGCGGCGGGCGGGTGCCGGGCGGCCCGGGCGGCCGGCCTCCTCCCGCGCCGGCGGCGGTCCCGGCGGGCCCCGGTGCGGTCCGGTGTTCCGGAGCGTTCCGGCGGGTGCCCTCCCGCCCGTACCCGCGCGGCCCGCCCTACCCCGCGCGCCGGCCCGCCCGTACCCGCGCCGACTCGCCCGTACCTGCGTCGGCCTGCCCGTACCCGCGCCGACTCGCCCGTACCTGCGCCGACCCTGCCCGTACCCCGCGCGTCGGCTCCCGGTTCCGGCGGGCGGGGCCGCCGTGGTGGCCGGGGAGGCGTCGGGTGGCCGCCGGGTGACGCCGGCCGGCGTCGGCGCGTTCCCGCCCCCGTTTGTGCGCCGCGGGGGGCCGGGTGGCAGCATGGAACCCGTGAGCGTCGCACCGGTGGAGATCGAACGGCCCGAGTCGAGCGAGGCGCCCTCGGCGGTGCCCGAGCCCGACGTGCCCTGGGTGACGGTGGTCCACAACGACCCGGTGAACCTCATGAGCTACGTGACCTACGTTTTCCAGAGCTACTTCGGCTACCCGAAGGACAAGGCGCACCGACTGATGCTGGACGTCCACCACAAGGGCCGCGCGATCGTCTCCAGCGGCACCCGCGAGGAGATGGAACGCGACGTGCAGGCGATGCACGGCTACGGCCTGTGGGCCACCCTCCAGCAGGACCGCTGATGCTGGGACACTTCGAGCCGCGGCCCGGCGGCGGTGCGGCGATCAGCCTCGACGACGCCCAGATCTCCATCCTGCGCAGCCTCGCCGTCCAGCTGCTGGAGCTGATCGGCCCCGGCCCCGGCACCGGCGGCCCGGACGGCTCCGCCGACCCGCTGGACGCGCTGTTCGCCGAGGGCCCCAGCGAGCCCCCCGCCGACCCGGCCCTGGCCCGCCTCTTCCCCGACGCCTACGTCGATCCGGCCGCGCCGCCGCCCGAGGACGGTGACGCGGCGGCCCGGCGCGCCGCGGAGGAGGCGCGCGCCGCCTCGGCCGAGTTCCGCCGCTTCACCGAGAACGACCTGCGGGCCCGCAAGCGGGACGACGCGCTCGCGGTGGTGCGCTCGCTGGACGCGGTGGCGGCGGGCGCCGCCGTGGCCGGGGACCACGGCGTGGTGCTGGAGCTGGACACCGAGGCGAGCCGGCGGTGGCTGGGCACGCTCAACGACCTGCGGCTGGCCATCGGCACCCGGTTGGAGGTCAGCGACGAGGACGACGGCGGGGAGCTGCTGCGGCTGCCGGACAGCGACCCGCGCAAGCCGATGGCGGTGGCGTACTTCTGGCTCGGCGAACTCCAGGAGACGCTCGTCGGGACGCTGATGGCCTGACGGCGCCTTCCGGAAGCGGCGGCGGGCCCCGTGCGCGGCGCGACGGTGTGAAGGTGCCCGGCGGGCCGCGGCGCCCGGCGCTCGGAGAGACCGGACCCCGCCCCGGAGCCCGGATCCGTCCGGCGCCCGGACCGCGCTCGGGAAGCCGGACCCGGACGCCCGCCGCGCCCGGCGCACCGGAGCCCGGGGGCGTCCGCGGCCCCGGACGGGACGGCGGACGGCGGGTGGCCGCGAGCGCCCGGGACCGGCCGGTCGGCCGTCCCGTCGGTGGCCCGGCGCCGGCCCGTCGGCGGCTCCGGCGCGCGGCCCGTCCCGGTACCGGTCTCCCCGATACCGGACATGGAGGACATGACGCGCATAGTCGGCATGCGTTCGCTCAGAGGGACCTCAATTCCGAATAACGATCGGATTACCGAGACGGGCCGTTTGTGCCCCTATAGAACGTATGTCCATTTCTTCCGCCGGGGCACGGGACATTCGCCTCTGGGGATCACTGTTGCGGGCGTGATACATCTGCACGACCGCCTGCGGACGCCACCCCTGTCCGCAGGGGCGCTTGAGCCGGCAGACCGCCGGTAGCACTCCATCCACATCCGGGGGGATCGGGACCCGATCCGAGCCACAGCGGCCGGGTCGGTATGGAGAAAGGCGTCCAAGCATGACCTCGGTGCAGGTCGACGAGAAGCACGGCGGCCCGGAGGGCCCCGGCAACACATCAGAAGAGGGTTACCAGCGCGGGCTCGGTAACCGGCAGATCCAGATGATCGCGATCGGCGGTGCCATCGGCACCGGCCTGTTCCTCGGAGCCGGCAAGGCCATCTCCAAGGCCGGGCCGAGTCTGATCCTGGCCTACGCCGTCGCGGGCCTGGTCATCTTCTTCATCATGCGGGCGCTCGGCGAGCTGCTCATGTACCGCCCGGTCTCGGGCTCCTTCTCCGAGTACGCGCGTGAGTTCCTCGGCCCGTTCTGGGGCTATGTCACCGGCTGGACCTACTGGCTGTTCTGGGTGGTCACCGGCATCACCGAGGTCACCGCGGCGGCCGAGTACGTGCAGTACTGGGAAGAATCCATTCCGCAATGGGTCTCGGCGCTCGGCTTCACGGTGCTGCTGTTCGGCATCAACCTCATCTCGGTGAAGCTCTTCGGCGAGATGGAGTTCTGGTTCTCCATGATCAAGGTCACCGCCATCCTCGGCATGATCCTGATCGGCCTCGGCGTGATCACCCTCGGCTTCTCCGACGCCGGTGACACCGCCTCCTTCAGCCTCCTGTGGTCCGAGGGCGGGTTCTTCCCCAAGGGCATCGGCGGCACCCTGATGACCCTCCAGATCGTGATGTTCGCCTTCCTCGCCGTGGAACTGGTCGGCGTCACCGCCGGTGAGGCGACCAACCCCAGGGAGACCCTGCCCAAGGCGATCAACACCGTGCCGTGGCGCATCGCCCTGTTCTACCTGGGCGCCCTGATCATCATCCTGTCGGTGGTCAGCTGGACCGTCTTCGAGCCCGGCGTCAGCCCCTTCGTCGCCGCCTTCGCCAAGATCGGCCTGCCGGCCGGCGCGGGGATCGTGAACTTCGTGGTGCTCACCGCCGCGCTCTCCTCCTGCAACTCCGGCATGTACTCCACCGGCCGGATGCTGCGCGACCTCGCGCTGAACGGGCAGGGCCCGCGGTTCTTCACCGTGCTGTCGCCGAAGGGCCTGCCGCTGCGCGGCACCACGGTCTCCGCGGCCTGCATGCTCGCCGGCGTCTGGATCAACTACCAGTGGCCCGGTGAGGCGTTCAACTACGTCGTCTCCTTCGCCACCATCTCCGGCATGTGGGCCTGGATCATGATCCTCAGCGCCCAGCTGGTCTACCGCCGCAAGGTCAACCGCGGTCTGCTGCCGCGCTCCGACTTCCAGGCCCCCGGCTACCCGTGGACCAGCGTCTTCGCCCTCGCCTTCATCGGCTTCGTGATCGTGCTCATGGGCATCGACGAGGACGCCCGGGTCTCCCTGTACTGCGCCCCGATCTGGGGAGCGGCCATGGTGGTGTCGTACTTCGTCATCAAGTCCCGCGACCCCGAGGTCTTCGCGCGCAAGGATCACCCCGCCCCGGCCCCGACCACCGCCGGCAAGGACTGACCCGGCCCCGGCCGGCGGCACCGCGGCACCGCGCGCTGCGGTCCGCGTCCGGACCGACGCCGCGCGCACCGCGCCCCCACCGGGCACCGCGTCCCGGCGGTACCGCATCGCCGGGCATCGCGTCCCGGCGGGCACCGTGCCCCACCAGGCACGGAACCCACCGCGTCTCACCAGGCGGGCTCAGGATCCAGCATCCGAGCCCGCCTGGTGTGTCGCCCGTATTCTTTTCGGCATGCTGACCATCACCCAGGCCCTCCACGACCAGATCGTGGCGCACGCCCGCGCCGACCACCCCGACGAGGCGTGCGGCGTGGTCGCCGGTCCGGCCGGCAGCGGCCGGCCCGAGCGGTTCATCCCGATGCTCAACGCGGCCCGCTCGCCCACGTTCTACGAGTTCGACTCGGGCGATCTGCTCAAGCTCTACCGGGAGATGGACGACCGGGACGAGGAGCCGGTGGTCATCTACCACTCGCACACCGCCACCGAGGCGTACCCGTCGCGCACCGACATCTCCTACGCCAACGAGCCGGGCGCGCACTACGTCCTGGTCTCCACCGCCGAGTGCGGCAACGACGAGGGCCCGGTCCAGTTCCGGTCGTTCCGCATCCTGGACGGCGAGGTGACCGAGGAGGAGGTGCGGATCGTCGAGACGTACGGATGAGCCGCCCCGTCTCGACTCGCGAGCGGAGAACGTCCGCATGCCGGTATCCCCTTCCGGGGGGCCGTCCGGGAATCGATACGATGCCCGCATGGTTGTCCAGGACGTGAGCGGCACATAGGCCGGGCGCACCCGCGCCGGGCCGTGCCGTCGCGCCCGTCCACCAGTCCGACCACACCCCCCGACACCGACCTCCCCCGGCCGCCGGCCCGGGGGGACCCGCGCGCTGCCCCGCCGCCGCAGCCGGACGGGCCTGCCGACCGCAATCCCTCACCGCGACAGGAGCCCCACATGGCCATCGAGGTCCGTATCCCGACCATCCTCCGCAGCTACACCGGCGACCAGAAGTCCGTCGAGGGCCAGGGCGCCACGCTCGCCGAGCTCTTCGCCGACCTGGAGTCCCGCTACAGCGGCATCGAGGCGCGGCTGGTCGAGGACGGCAAGCTGCGCCGCTTCGTCAACGTCTACCTCAACGACGAGGACGTGCGCTTCCTGGACGGCATCGCCACCAAGCTCTCCGACGGCGACAGCGTCACCATCCTGCCGGCCGTGGCGGGAGGTGCCGGGGCGGAGCCCCGTCCTGCCGGCTCCGCCCCGATGACCGGCACCGCGGGCGCGCACTGAGATGCGGTACGACAGTCCGCTGGCCGCGGTCGGCAACACCCCGCTGGTCCGGCTGCCCCGGCTCTCCCCCTCCGAGTCCGTGTCCGTCTGGGCGAAGCTGGAGGACCGGAACCCGACCGGCTCGGTCAAGGACCGCCCCGCGCTCCACATGATCGAACAGGCCGAGAAGGACGGGCGGCTGACCCCCGGCTGCACCATCCTGGAGCCGACCAGCGGGAACACCGGCATCTCGCTCGCCATGGCGGCCAAGCTCAAGGGCTACCGCATCGTGTGCGTGATGCCGGAGAACACCAGCGAGGAGCGCCGCCAGCTGCTCGCCATGTGGGGAGCGGAGATCATCTCCTCGCCCGCCGCCGGTGGTTCCAACACCGCCGTCCGGGTCGCCAAGGAGCTGGCCGCCGAGCACCCGGACTGGATCATGCTCTACCAGTACGGGAACCCGGACAACGCGGGCGCCCACTACGCCACCACCGGCCCGGAGATCCTCGCCGACCTGCCCTCCATCACCCACTTCGTGGCCGGACTGGGCACCACCGGCACCCTGATGGGGGTCGGCCGCTACCTGCGCGAGCACGTCCCCGGGGTGCGGATCGTGGCCGCCGAACCCCGCTACGACGACGTGGTCTACGGACTGCGCAACCTCGACGAGGGCTTCGTCCCCGAGCTGTACGACGAGTCGGTGCTCACCACCCGGTTCTCCGTCGGCTCCGAGGACGCGGTGGCCCGGACCCGGGAACTCCTCGCCCAGGAGGGCATCTTCGCGGGGGTGTCCACCGGCGCCGCGCTGCACGCCGCGCTCGGTGTCGCGCGCAAGGCGGTGGCCGCCGGCGAGCGGGCCGACGTGGTCTTCGTCGTCGCCGACGGCGGCTGGAAGTACCTGTCCACCGGGGTCTACACCGCCGCCACCACCGAAGAGGCGATCGCGACCCTGCACGGCCAGCTCTGGGCCTGACGCCCGCCCGCCGGATCGTGCCGGGCCGGTCCCCGGCACGATCCGCGGTACGCGGTCACCGGCGGCGGGACCAGAAGCCGCTGCCCGCCGGGCGGGGCTCCAGGGACCAGCCGCCGGCGGCCTCGACCACCACCAGCCGCGGGCCCGCCGGCAGGGAGCCGCTGCTCCGGCCCCGGCCCAGCCGGCTGCACACGAAGTCCCGGTGCCCACCGCGCCGGAGCAGGTGCAGCCCGAAGTAGCCGTCCTTCTCCTCGTCGCCCAGGAAGCGGCACTTCACGTCCGTGGCGTCCCCGGCGTGGGCCAGGACCTCGGGCCCGTGCCCCTCCAGCGGACCGTCGAACGGACGCAGCGTGGAGACCGGCCGCAGCCGGATCATCCACTGGCCGCGCGCGTCGACCCGCAGCCGTATCGGTGTGTTCCCGTCGTGGTGGAACACGCCCACCCCGCGCAGGTTCCGCAGCCGGCTGGTCAGGACGTTCCGCCACCGGCGCTTGCGCACCGTCAACGTGGTGACCTCGATGAACCCGCCCTCCCGGGTGAGCACGTCGACCACCACGAAGCCGCGCGGGAGGGTGATGCCGGGTTCCACCACCTCGGTGTCCCGCCCGATGTGCTCGACCTGCGGGAACTCCGGCCCCATGCCGGCCGGAAGGTCGTTGAGCCGCACCGGGAGGGTGCCGGGGAGCGGTGAGCCGGGGGCCGGGTCCGGGGCACCGGCGGCCGGGCCGGTGGCGTCCGCCGGTTCCGTGACGCCGGTGACGCCGGTGGCGGCAGGGCCGCCGGCCGTGGCACTGCCGGCCGTGGCACTGCCGGCCGGGGCACCGGGGGCTGGGGCACCGGCGGCCGGGGCTTCCGCCGCGGCGGACGGTGCGCCGAAGGGAACGGGCGCGGGGGCCGGCGGGGCGAACGGGACGGCGCCGGCCGGTGCGGCGGCGGACGGCGGGGCGAAGGGAACGGGCGCGGAGGCCGGCGCCGGTGCCGCTTCCGGAGTCGGGCCCGAGCCGAGGGACCCGTCCGGGTCCGGGGTCCCGTCCGGTGCGGAGTTCCCGTACGGCGCGAAGGCCCCGTCCGGGGCGGGGGCCTCGTCGGGCTCGGGGCCCTCGCCCGGCGCGGAGAACCCGAAGTCCGCGGCCAGCCCCGGCAGCCCGGAGTCGTACCCCTGACCCACGGCGCGGAACTTCCACCCGCCGTTCCGGCGGTAGAACTCGCCCAGCAGGATCGCCGTCTCCGTCGTGGCGTCGTCGATGGTGTACATCGCCAGCTGCTCGCCCGTGGCCGCGCTCACCGCGCGCAGGTACAGCCCGGCGACCTCCCCGAACGTCCCGCCGTCGCAGGACGCCGCGATCACGATCCGGTCCACCGACGGCTCGACCCGGCCGGGGTCGAACTCCAGCCAGTCCGCGACCACCCCGTCCTCGCCCCGGACGTTCCCCAGCAGCCGTACCCCGCTGGCCGCGTGTTCGGGCTGGTTGTAGAAGACCAGGTCGGCACGGTCCCGGACCGTGCCGTCCGCGGCGACCAGCAGCGCGGCCGCGTCGATGTCCGGCACCCCCGGCCCGCCGGAACGGCGGACGACCGCGACCCGCATCGGCTCGCCGCTGAGCGGAACGTTTCCGCCCTTGATGATCTGTGTCATGCGCGCATCCTGGCACCCCGCGGCGGTACGGGCGGACGCGGGGCGCGCACCCGTCGACCGCCCGCCCGGCGTCCGGCCGGGACCCGCACGCGGGTTCGGGGCCGGCCGGGGACACCTCCGGCCGGGGCCGTGTGACGGTTGCGGCGGGGGCGGTACGACGGCCGGGTGCGGCGAGGGCCGTACGGGCAGGTGCGTCCGGGGCCGCACGCGACGGGTGCGGCCGGGACCGTACGCCGGCCGGGCGGGACCTGACCGGAACGGCGCGCCGGGGTCCGCGGGGGCCCGGTCGGAACGGCGCGCCGGGGTCCGCGGGGTCCGGCCCGGAACGGCTCCGCGGGGGCGCGGAACCGGGTCCGCACGCCGCCGGGCGGCGCCCCCGTCGGGGCCCGCGGGGGCCGTGGTGACCGGCTCCGGAACGTCCCCGCCGTCCTGGTGATTCCAGCCACAACCCGGCCTCACACAGGAGCGGCCGGGGCGTGTCCCGCATACGCTCAGGGGCACCGCATGACCCCGGACCCGCCCCTGGCCCTCGGCATGGGGACCCCCAAGGAGGTTCCTGCTTCATGAAGCTCACCGTCGTCGGATGCTCCGGGTCGTTCCCCTCCGCGGAATCGGCCTGTTCGAGCTACCTCGTAGAGGCCGACGGCTTCCGGCTGCTGCTCGACATGGGCAACGGTGCCCTCGGAGAGTTGCAGCGCCACATCGGGCTGTACGACCTCGACGCCATCGCGCTGTCGCACCTCCACCCCGATCACTGCATCGACATGTGCGGTTACTTCGTCGCCCGCTACTACCGGTTCGACGGCGGACGGCCCCGTCCCATCCCGGTGTACGGCCCCGAGGGCACCGAGCAGCGGCTGGTCCGCGCCTACGACGACGTGCCCGACGAGAGCTGCATGGGCGAGGTCTTCGACTTCCGCACCCTGACCCCCGGCACCTTCACCGTCGGCCCGTTCACGGTGCGTGCCGCCCGGGTCTGCCACCCGGTGGAGGCGTTCGGCTTCCGGATCGAGCACGGCGGGCGGAGCCTGGTCTACTCCGGTGACACCGGCCCCTGCGAGGAGTTGCGGAAGCTGGCCACCGGCGCCGACCTCTTCCTGTGCGAGGCGGCCTTCACCCACGGCAAGGAGGACATCCCGGACCTCCACCTCAACGGCCGGGAGGCCGGTGAGCACGCGCGGGCGGCGGGGGTCGGCACGCTGCTCCTCACCCACATCCCGCCGTGGACCGACCCGCGGATCAACCGGCGCGACGCCCAGGAGGTCTTCGACGGGCCGGTGGAACTCGCCGCCGCCGGCGCGGTCTACCAGGTGTAGGACCGCGCCGGACGCCCCGGCCCCCCCCGCCCGGCCTGCTCCGGCGCACGGTGGGCGGCGTGACGGCGTACGGCGGCGGGCCCCGGAACCTTCCCGGTTCCGGGGCCCGCCGCCGTACGAGGTGTCCGGCCGGATCAGCTGCTGGGGCCGGTCTTGCCGGCTCCGGCGCCCTGTCCGCCGCCCTGCTCGGGCACCTGGGCGGTACGGGCCGCCTTGCGGGCCGCCTTCTTCTCCGCCGCGGCGGCCTCCGCGGCCGCCTCGGCCGCGGCGTCGTCCAGGGTGTCCTCCGGCTCACGGCCCGGGGTGGGCAGGTTGAACTTGAGGATCGCCAGGCGGAAGACCACGTAGTAGATGACGGCGAAGACCAGGCCGACCGGGATCAGCATCCAGACCTTCTCACCGTGCGAGTAGCCCAGCAGGTAGTCGATCAGACCACCGGAGAAGGTGAAGCCGCCGCGGATGCCCAGCGCCCAGGTCACCGCCATGGAGACACCGGTGAGCACCGCGTGGATGCCGTACAGCACCGGCGCGATGAACATGAAGGAGAACTCCAGCGGCTCGGTGACGCCGGTGACGAACGCCGTCAGCGAGATGGAGAGCATCATGCCGAGCACGGCCTTGCGGCGCTCGGGGCGGGCGCAGTGCGCGATGGCCAGACCGGCGGCGGGCAGCGCGAACATCATGATCGGGAAGAAGCCGGTCATGAACATTCCGGAGGTCGGGTCGTCGTGCATGTAGCGCGCGATGTCGCCCCGGAAGGTCTCGCCGTCCACGGTGAACTCACCGAACTGGAACCAGGCGAAGGAGTTCAGCAGCATGTGCATGCCGATGGGGATCAGCAGACGGTTGACCACACCGAAGATGCCGGAGCCCAGCGAGCCGTTGTCCGACAGCCACTCGGAGAAGTTGTTCAGCCCGTCGCCGATCGGACCCCAGGCGTAGCCGAAGATCAGGCCGTAGCCCAGACCCGCGAACGACATCAGGATCGGGATGAAGCGGCGTCCGCTGAAAAAGCCCAGCCAGTCGGGGAGCCGGGTGCGGTGGTACTTCTCCCACAGCACGGCGGCGGTCAGACCGACCACGATGCCGCCCAGCACGCCCGGGTCCTGCGGCTTGCCCGTCACATCGGAGACGAAGCCGTTCAGCACCTCGTGGTAGACGAGGAAGCCGACCAGCGCGGCGAAGGCGGTGGAGCCGTCCGCCTTCTTGGCGAAGCCGATGGCGACACCGACGCAGAACAGCAGCGCCAGGTTGGTGCCGAAGAGCGCGCCACCGGCGTGCGCACACACCTCGGCGAGCTTGTTCCAGCCCAGCCCGTCCTTGCCCAGGGCGTCATCCTGGCCGAGGCGGCTGAGCAGACCGGCGGCGGGCAGTGCGGCCACCGGCAGCTGGAGGCTGCGGCCGATCTTCTGCATACCCTGGATCGCGCCCGAGCCCCACTTCTTCTTCGCGGGACCGGCCGTCGCGGTGGCCGAACTCATGGGATTCCTCCTGGTGAGGCGGGCACTCGAAGAGGGGGAACAGCCCGCGTCTGGTCTACACCACTGAGTGGTTTAGACCTGTTGTAACACGGGGGTGGCCAGGGAAGGAATGCAAGGTTCTATGCTTTCATATGGTCTAAACCACATCGTTATCGGGGCCTGACCGGACCCCCTACGGGGCCTTGCCGCCGGCCTCCCCGGTGGGTGCGGCACCGGCCTTTTCCGGCAGGCGCGGCGGCGGTGCCGCACCCGGCCCGGGGGCCGGGTGACCCGGCCCCGCGGCCGGCGCGGCAGGCCGCCCGTACCGGGAGCGCCACGGAACGCCCGTGACGGCGGGAGCCGCGGACGTGCCCCCGGCCGGCACCACGGGCCCGCCCCCTCCCGGGCCCGCCGCTCCCGGATCTCCCCGCGCCCCCCGCGCCGCTCAGGGCCGGACGTTCTCCTCCTCCGCCCGCTCCGCGTCCCGCTCCCGCCCGGGCGTCGGCAGGTCGAACCGGAGGATCACCGTGCGGAACACCACGTAGTACACGACCGCGAAGCACAGCCCGACCGGGATGATCAGCCACGGTTTCGTCGCCAGCCCCCAGTTGATCAGGTAGTCGATCAGCCCGGCCGAGAAGCTGAACCCGTCGTGCACCCCCAGCCCCCAGGTCACCGCCATCGAGACACCGGTGAGCACCGCGTGGATGGCGTAGAGCGCCGGGGCGACGAAGAGGAAGGAGTACTCGATCGGCTCGGTGATCCCGGTGACCAGCGAGGTCAGCCCCACCGAGAGCATCATCCCGGCCACCTCCTTGCGCCGCTCCGGCCGCGCGCAGTGGGCGATGGCCAGCGCGGCGGCGGGCAGCGCGAACATCATGATCGGGAAGAACCCGGAGGTGAAGATGCCCGCGTGCGGGTCGCCGTGCAGGAAGCGGTTGATGTCCCCCTGGTAGACGCGGCCGTCCGGCGCCCGCCACTCGCCGTACTGGTACCAGGCGAACGTGTTGAGGAACTGGTGCATGCCGACCGTCAGCAGCGCCCGGTTCGCCACCCCGAACAGCCCCGACCCCCCACGCCCCCCAGCTCGGTCAGCCAGTCGCTGAAGTGCTCCAGCGCGCCGCCCACCGGCGGCCACACCCCCAGGCACGCCACCGCGAAGAGCACCCCGATGAAGGACATCAGGATGGGGACCAGCCGCCGCCCGTTGAAGAAGCCCAGCCAGTCCACCAGCCGGGTCCGGTGGTAGCGCTGCCACACCCAGGCTGAGAACAGGCCCAGCACGATGCCGCCGAACACCCCCGGGTTCCGCGGCTCCCCGTCGGCGTCCGGGAACTGCGCCAGCACGTTGTGGTAGACGAGGAACCCGGCGACCGCGGCCAGCGCCGTCGAACCGTCGGCCTTCCGCGCCATCCCGATGGCCACCCCCACGCAGAACAGCAGCGGCAGTCCGAGCACCGGGTCGAGCAGCGCGCCACCCGCGCCGGCGAACACCTTGGCCACGTCGTTCCAGCCCAGGCCGTCGGCGCCGAACACGTCGGGCTGGCCCAGCCGGTTGAGGATGCCGGCCGCGGGCAGCACCGCGATCGGCAGTTGCAGGCTCCGTCCCATCTTCTGCAGTCCCTGGAACAGGACGGAGGTCCAGCGGCGCTCCGGCGCCCCCGGTGCGGACGCGGCGCTCGACGAACTCATCCAGGCCCTCCCGGCGGCGGTCGGCGTGACCCTTGGCGCATAATGGTGTAGACCACTCGCGTAGCGGTTCGGCGCCACCGTTCCCCGTCGGGGGCGCGGCACCGGATGACCGTCATCCTTCGTCAGGTGACGGGCACACGCCTGCGAAGCTGGGCTGAACGTGGTTACCGTATGAAAACCGCTCGTCGGTATCGCCTGACCGGTATCGCCGAAGGGCCGAGACAACAGGAGAGGCCATGGCCAGCAAGGCTGAAAAGATCGTCGCCGGGCTCGGCGGTATCGACAACATCGAGGAGATCGAGGGCTGCATCACCCGCCTGCGCACCGAGGTCTCCGACCCCGCCCTGGTCAACGAGGCCGCCCTCAAGGCGGCCGGCGCCCACGGCGTGGTGAAGATGGGCACCGCCATCCAGGTCGTCATCGGCACCGACGCCGACCCGCTCGCGGCCGAGATCGAGGACATGCTCTGAGCACCCCCGCCGACCGGCGGTAGGCCGGCCGCGCCGCCTCCCGGGCGGCCCGGACCGCCCGGCCCCGGGCCCCGGGCCCGCCGGGCACCCGCCGCGCCCCGGGCCCCGGTTCCGGACCGCTCCGGACCGGGGCCCGACGCGCAGCGGATAGGCTCGGGCGCATGTCTCGTATCGACGGCCGCACCCCCGACCAGCTCCGCACCGTGACCATCGAGCGCGGATGGAGCAAGCACGCCGAGGGCTCCGTCCTCGTCTCCTTCGGGGACACCCGCGTCCTGTGCACCGCCAGCGTCACCGAAGGCGTGCCGCGCTGGCGCAAGGGCAGCGGCGAGGGCTGGGTCACCGCCGAGTACGCCATGCTGCCCCGCTCCACCAACACCCGCGGCGACCGCGAGTCCGTCCGCGGCAAGATCGGCGGCCGCACCCACGAGATCTCCCGGCTGATCGGCCGCTCGCTGCGCGCCGTCATCGACTACAAGGCCCTCGGCGAGATCACCGTGGTCCTCGACTGCGACGTCCTGCAGGCCGACGGCGGCACCCGCACCGCCGCCATCACCGGTGCCTACGTCGCCCTCGCCGACGCGGTGGCCTGGGCCCAGGGCAAGAAGCTGATCAAGGCCGGCCGCAAGCCGCTCACCGGCACCGTCGCCGCCGTCAGCGTCGGCATCGTGGACGGCGTCCCGCTGCTGGACCTCTGCTACGAGGAGGACGTGCGCGCGGAGACCGACATGAACGTGGTCTGCACCGGTGACGGCCGCTTCGTGGAGGTCCAGGGCACCGCCGAGGGCGTCCCCTTCGCCCGCGAGGAGCTCAACGGCCTCCTCGACCTGGCCGTCGCCGGCTGCGCCAGGCTCGACGAACTCCAGCGGGAGGCGCTCGCCGGCGTCCGGTGACCGCGCGGCCGGGGCCCGTCGGGTGACCGGGCCGCTCCGGCGGACGGAGCGGGCCCGCCCGGGGTGACGGGCCGTCCGGCGCGGGGCGCTCCGGTGACGGGCTCCTTCCGGCGACGGGCGTTGCGGTGACCGGTCCCGCCGGGGGCGACCCCGCGGTGGGCGCCCCCGCCACGGGCATCGTCACCGCGGGGCGCTCCCGCGGCGGGCTCCTCCCCGGTGACGGGCCCCTGGGCAAGAGATCCTTTCCGTGTCCCGGATGAGCAACCCGGACCGGCCCGCCCGGCGTTCATACAGGTGGCGGCAGACCGGCGCCGCGGACCCACCGCGCGCCGGCCGCCGGACCCGAAGGGGGAGGACCGCTCATGACAGCCATCCACCGCATACGCCGCACCGCCCCGGCCGCCGGCGCCCGCCGCCGTGCCACCACCGCCGGCACGCTGGCCGCCGCCTCGCTGGTGCTCGCCGTCCCGGCGCTCACCGGCTGCGACTCGGTGCAGAAGGCCGTGGACTGCGCCCAGCTCGCGCTGGAGGTGACCAACGACGTCAACGAGCTCCAGAACGCGCTGACCGGGGCGGCCGTCAACCCGCAGGAGGCCGACAAGATCATCGAGTTGCTGGAGGACGACCTGGACAAGCTGGGCGACCGCACCGACAACGCCGATGTCGCCAAGGCGGTGGAGAACCTCGACCAGGCGGTCGGCAATGTGCGGACCGCCATGGACCGGGGCGACCGGACCCCCGACCTCACCCCGGTCACCGAGGCCCTGGGGGAGCTGACCAACGTCTGCACACCCGGATAATCGGTGGAATGCAGCCAGAATCCGCAGACCCCGCCGCGGCGCCCCGCCGCCTGGTCCTCGCCACCCGCAACGCCGGCAAGGTCACCGAACTCCGGGCGATCCTGAGCGAGGCCGGGCTCGGCCTCGAACTCGTCGGCGCCGACGCCTACCCCGAGATCCCCGATGTGAAGGAGACCGGCACCACCTTCGCCGAGAACGCGCTGCTGAAGGCGCACGCACTCGCCCGCGCCACCGGGCTGCCCGCCGTCGCCGACGACTCCGGGCTGTGCGTGGACGTGCTGGGCGGCGCGCCCGGCATCTTCTCCGCCCGCTGGTCCGGCCGGCACGGGGACGACCGCGCCAACCTCGACCTGCTGCTGGCGCAGATCTCGGACATCGCCGACGGCCACCGCGGCGCGCACTTCGCCTGTGCCGCCGCGCTGGCGCTGCCCGACGGGCGGGAGCGGGTGGTGGAGGGACGTCTGGAGGGGACCCTGCGGCACGAGCCGGCCGGTTCCGGCGGCTTCGGCTACGACCCGATCCTCCAGCCGCTGGGCGAGACCCGGACCTGCGCCGAGCTGAGCCCGGAGGAGAAGAACGCCATCAGCCACCGCGGCAAGGCGTTCCGCGCGCTGGCGCCGGTGGTCCGGGAGCTGCTGGGCAGCTGAGGCCGGGGAGGACCGGCCGGCCCTCCGCGGCCCCGAAGGACAGGAGGGCCGGCCGTCACGTGGGCCCGGTGGGACTCGAACCCACGACACACCGGACCTAAACCGGCGCCCTCTGGCCAGCTGGGGTACGGGCCCAACGCGCCGCTTACTCTACTCGTTCGGCGGTCGCGCGGCGGGCGGGGCGGCCGGGTGGGCGCCGGGCCCCGGCGGACCGGTCGGCACGGCCCGGGCGGACCGCCCCGGCGGGGCGTGGACGGGCCACCTCCGCGGGACGCGGCGGGGCCGGGGGCGCCGGCGGGGCCGGTGCGCCGGCGGGGACGGTGCGCCGGCGGGGACGGAGGGCCGGCCGGGGCCGGGTGCCCCGGGCTCGGCCGGCGGGTCCTCCCTGTTCCCCCGATTACAGCCCCAGGTCCTTGATGATCTTCGCGACGTGGCCGGTGGCCTTGACGTTGTACAGGGCGCGCTCGACCTTCCCCTCCTCGTCCACGATCACCGTGGAGCGGATGACGCCGGTCACCGTCTTGCCGTACAGCTTCTTCTCGCCGAACGCCCCGTACGCGGTGAGCACCGACTTGTCCGGGTCGCCGAGGAGCGTGACCCGCAGCTCCTCCTGCTCGCGGAACTTCGCCAGCTTCTCCGGCTTGTCCGGCGAGATGCCGATGACGTCGTAGCCGTGGCCGGCGAGGAAGTCCAGGTTGTCGGTGAAGTCGCACGCCTGCTTGGTGCAGCCCGGCGTGAGGGCGGCGGGGTAGAAGTAGACGATGACCTTGCGGCCCGCGTGGTCGGCGAGCGACACCTGCTTGCCGTCCGCGTCGGGAAGGGTGAAGGCCGGGGCGGTGTCGCCGGGCTTCAGTCGCTCGCTCATGGCTCTCCTCGTGTCGTGTGGTGCGTAGGTGACGACATTAGCCAGGTCGGCGAACGGGGGTGCTGTGGGGCGCAAGGGGGACGGAACTGACAGACTGTCCACCACGGACCCAGATCGACGGACATGTACGGAGGCAGCGCGGTGTCGGATGCCAGGACCCCTGCGCAGATCGAGGCGGACATCGCCCGCAGGCGGCGGGAACTCGCCGTGACCCTCGACGAGATCGGGGTGCGGATGCACCCCAGGACGATCATCGGCGACGCCAAGGCGAAGGCCGCCGCGACCGTGGACCGCACCGCCGGGCGGGCCTACGTGGCCGCCAACCGGGTGGTCTCGGACGCCCGCGGCCGGCTGGTCGCGGAGGACGGGTCGCCCCGGATGGAGCGCATCGTGCCCATCGCCCTGCTGGTCGTGGGGGTGGTCGGGCTGGTCGTGGTGTCGCGGCGCCGGCAGGACTGAGCCGGCCGCGGGCGCGCCACCGGTTGCCCGCGGCGGGCCCGGTGCCGGTGCGACCGGCGGCCCGTCCGGTGTCCGGACAGGGCGTATCGCGTCCCCGCGGAGGGGTGCGCGGCACCCCGGTGCGCACCCGGTGACGGCCTGCCCGGTGCTCGGCCGCGGCCGTGGCCGGACCCCGGCGGCCGGACCGGGACCGGTGGCCGGACCGGTGGCGGCGGCCTGCCGGGCGGCCAGGTACCTTCATGGGCGTGAGTACGAACACGTCCCATGACAAGCTGCCCATCCGGATGCTGCACGACCGGGTGCTGGTCCGTACCGACATCCCCGAGGGGGAGCGCCGCTCCACCGGCGGCATCGTGATCCCGGCCACCGCCGCCGTCGGCAAGCGGCTGGCCTGGGCCGAGGTGGTCGCGGTGGGACAGAGCGTGCGGACCGTCGAGCCCGGCGACCGGGTGCTGTACGACCCGGAGGACCGGGCCGAGGTGGAGGTCCGCGGAGTCGCCTACGTGCTGATGCGCGAGCGGGACCTGCACGCGGTGGCGGCGGAGCGGCTGGAGGGCTCGGAGGACTCCACGGGCCTGTACCTCTGACCCGTACCCCCACCGCGGCGCGCCCGTCCGGCGGCGCGCACGCCTCCGTGACGTTTCCCCGACGTCGCACGTCCGGCGCGCACACCTCGCCGGCGCCGCACGTCCCCTCGTGCACACCTCGCCGGCGTACGTATCCCCGGCGCGTGTATCCCCGGTGAGCGGGGCGCCCCCGGTGCCGGGCCGCCTCCGGCGCACCGTCGCGGACGGATCAAGGGTGGTGACCTGGGTCACCACCCTTGTCCATGCCCTTTGCTACGGTCGGAACCATCCCGACGAGACGCGCCGTACCGGGTCAGGCAAAGACGACGCACCTCATCTGCTGCCGAAGCTCTGTGCACGGAGGTGCCGTCATGGCGTGGGTTCTGCTGGTGATCGCCGGTCTGCTGGAAGTGGGCTGGTCGATCGGGATGAAGTACACCGAGGGTTTCACCCGGCTGTGGCCCAGCGTCGCCACCGCCGCCGGGATCGTGGCCAGTATGGCGCTGCTCTCGCAGGCCGCCCGGACGCTGCCGATCGGCACCGCCTACGGCGTCTGGGTGGGGATCGGGGCCGCCGGCGCGGCCGTCTTCGGCATGGTGGTGCTGGGCGAGCCGGCCACCGCCGCCCGGATCTTCTTCGTGGCCCTGCTGCTGGTCGCGGTGGTCGGCCTGAAGGCCACCTCCGGTCACTGAGCCGCCCGACTGTCCGGGCCTCCGCCCGCCTGTCCGCTCGTCCGCCTGCCTGTCCGCTCGTCCGCCCCTGCCGGGGCCCGGCCGCCGGCCGATGTGTCCGCTCGTCCGCCCGATCGGCCGACCGCAGGGGAACCGTTCGCCCGCCCGCGGGCCGGCCGCCGCCCCGGTGGGTCCGGGCGGCGCCGCGGCCGGCCGGCCACCCCGGCGGACACGACGGAGCCCCGGGACCCGATCGGGTCCCGGGGCTCCGTCGTGCTCTGTCCCGGTCCGGGCGGCGTCAGCCGGTTGGGGCGCCGGGCCCGGCCGACGTTCCGCCGGGGTCACCGCCCGGGTCCCCGCCGGTGCCACCCGGGTCACCGCCGGGCTCGCCCCCCGGACCGCCGGTCGGATCGGTGGTCGGCGGTTCGAAGGTCGGCTGGGTCGGCGGCACGGTGGGCGGCTGCGTCGTGGGGGCCGGTGGCCGTCGGCGGGGTGGTCGGCGGGGTGGTGGTCGGGGGCGCCTCGGTGGCCGGCGGAGTGGTGCCGGCCGGCGGCTGGGTCTCCGTCGAGGGCGCCTGCGGGGTGCCGGTGGCACCGTCGGTCTTCAGGTCGAACTCGGCGACCGGCTTCCCCTTCAGCGCATCGGCGGTGTACGCGGCCCAGATCTCCGCCGGGGCTCCACCGCCGTTGATGCGCGGCAGGCCGGTCGCCCCGTAGAGCGGTTTCTGCTCACCGGTCTCGGAGTTCTGGCCCATCACCGCGACCACGGTCACCAGGTCGGGGGTGTAGCCGGCGAACCACGCCGCCTTGTCCTCCTCGGCGGTACCGGTCTTGCCCGCCGCCGGCCGCCCGGCGGCCTGCGCGGCGGTGGCGGTGCCGCCCTGGACCACGCTGCGCAGCACCGCGGTGGTGGTGTCGGCGGCGGCCCGGGAGACCACCTGCTTGACCTCGCCGCGGCCCGGCAGGTCGATCTCCTCGCCGTCCTTGGTGATCTTCGTGACCAGGGTGTAGTTGCCGTGCCGGCCGTGGTTGGCGAGCGTGGCGTACGCCTCGGTCATCTCCAGCACGCTGGCCGTGGAGGTGCCCAGCGCCACCGACGGGTACGGGTTGAGGTCCGGGGTCTTCTCCGGCAGGCCCAGCTTGACCGCGGTGTCCTTGACCTTCTCCGGGCCCACGTCCACCGCCATCTGGGCGTAGACGGAGTTCACCGACTTGTCGGTGGCCTCGGTCACCGTGATGGGGCCGTAGGAGACGTGGTCCTCGTTCTCCGGTGCGTAGGAGCCGCCGTCCCAGCCCACCACCGGGCGCTTGTTGGTGCCGTCGTAGACGGTGTTCGGGGTGATCGGCTGGCCGCTCTGGGTGGTGGAACCGTTCTCCACCGCGGAGGTGAAGACGAACGGCTTGAACGTCGAGCCGTTCTGGTAGTCGCGCCGGGTGGCGTTGTTGACGAACTGCTTGGTGTAGTCCACACCGCCGTAGAGGGCGACCACCTGGCCGGTCTTCGGGTCGACCGAGGCGCCGCCGGCCCGGACGTACTTGTCCACCTCCCGCTCGTCCGACAGCTTGCTCAGCAGCTTGTCCTGGACGGCGTCGACGAAGGCGTCCTGCTTCTTCCGGTCGATGGTGGTGGTGATCCGGTAACCGCCGCGGGCGAGCGTCTGCTCGTCGATGATGTCGTTGTGCGTGAGGTAGTCCTCGACCGCCTCCACCAGGTAGCCGCGCTGGCCGGACATGCCGGACTGCGGCTTGACCGGGCCGGGGGCGGGGAACGTCATCTTCTCCCGCTCGGCGGAGTCCAGCCAGCCCTCCTTGACCATGCCGTCGAGCACGTAGTTCCAGCGGGCGACGGCGGCCCTCTTGTTCTCCGGGTGGGCCACCACGTCGTAGGCGCTGGGCGCGTTGAGCAGCGTCGCCAGGTACGCCGCCTCGGCGGTCTTCAGCTTCTCGACGTCCTTGGCGTAGTAGGCCTGGGCGGCCGCCTGGATGCCGTAGGAGTTCCGGCCGAAGTAGCTGGTGTTGAGGTAGCCCTCCAGGATGTCGTCCTTGCTCACCTCGCTGTCCAGCTTGATCGCGATGAAGAACTCCTTCACCTTCCGGGAGACCGTCTGCTCCTGGTTGAGGTAGTAGTTCTTCACGTACTGCTGGGTGATGGTGGAGCCGGACTGCTTGCCCTTGCCGGTGACGGTGTTCCAGCCGGCCCGGATCATCGCCAGCGGGTTGATCGCCGACTCCGAGTAGAAGTCCCGGTCCTCGGCGGCCAGCACCGCGCGCTGGGCGGTGAGCGGCACCTGGCTCAGCCGGATCTTCTCCCGGTTGACCTCGCCGTCGCGGGCCAGCGGGGTGCCGTCGGAGTACAGGTAGACGTTGGTCTGGGCGATGGCGGTGGGGTTGGCCTTGGGGATGTCCACCAGCATGTAGCCGGCCACCAGGGTGCCGCCGATCAGCAGCACCAGGAAGAGGAAGGCGCCCAGCACCATGCGCCAGGTGGGCAGCAGCCGGCGCCAGCCGGTGCGCTTGGGCCGCTTTTTCTTCGCCTTCTTCCCCTTCTTGCCGTTCTTGCCGTTCTCGCCCGTCGCGCCGGCCGAGGCCGTCGCGGCGGCGGTGCCGGGCGTCCCCGCGCCGTCGCCGGGCCGTGCTCCGGTGCCGTCGCCGGGCAGGCCGGGGCCGCCGGCGGGCACCGCGCCCAGCAGCGCGGTCGTCTCGGAGGCGCCGCCGGCCGGCGAGCCGGTGCCGGGGCGGTCTCCGGGCGCGCCGTCCCGGCGCGCGCCGAAGGCCCCCGGGGCCGGGCCGCCGGGGGCGCTGCCGAAGGCGGGGGTGCCGCCGGTGCCGGGTCCGCCGGGCCGGCCGCCCCGGGCGGGACCGCCCGGACCGGCCGCGGAGCCGGCGCCGGCCCGCGGGCCGGCACCCGCCGGCGTGCCCGGCTTCCCGGCCGGCCGTGCGTCGCGCGGCGGCACCGGAGGCACCGCCGGGGTGATCGCCGTCACATCGGGGTCGCGGTTCGCCCCGCCGCCGGACGCCTTCGCGCCCCTGCCCGCTCCCGGGGCGCCCTGGGCGCCCGGGGTACGGCCCGCACCCGCGCCCGCGCCGGCCGCGGCGCCGGGGTTGCGGCCCGCGCCCGCACCGGAGCCGGAACCGCCGCCGGGGCCCGTACCGGAGGCGGAACCGGAGCCCCGCCCGGTGCCGGTGCCGACGGAGCCGTCCGCGGGTCGCCGGGGGTCGGCCGGCGCGCCCGCGCCGGTGCCCGCGGCCGGGAACGGCTTCCGGCCGCTCCCGCCGCCGGGCCCCCTTCCGGAGGCGGAGCCGCCCGGCGTACCGTCGGTCGTGCCGCCGGAGCCGCGGTGCCCGGTGGTCCCGGGTGCGCCGGGACGGGCGTCACCGGGGGTGCCGCCGGAGCCCCGGGGCGCACGGGCCTGGCCGGAGCGGGAACCGGACCCGGAAGCGGACGTGTCACCGGAGGGGGAACCGGATGCCGGACCGGTCCCGTCCTGGGGCTTCCGGGGTACGGGCTGCTGGGGCTCGTCGCTCATGTCTCCTGAGACTCCTCGGCCACCGTTGAAGGTTGCACGGCGGAATGGTGGCGTGTCGGGCGAATAGCGTGGTACGCCCCATAAAACACTGTCGCATCATCCGTTCCGGGCCCAACTTCCGCACGCACCTGTGACAGGTCTGTGACCCGCCGAACGGATGATCTTCGTCACTCGGTCCGGTGGATATTGCTTGGCGCCCCCTCGGGCCGTCGCACTAGGCTTGTGGGCTTTGGTGCGCACGTTCAGGGGAGGGCCGTGATGCGGCTGTACGCGGCCGTCGCGATGAACAGCTTCAGACGCTACGCGACCTACCGGGTCGCCACCGCGGCAGGGGTGTTCACCAACACCGTCTTCGGTTTCATCGTCGCCTACACCTATATCGCGCTGTGGGACCAGCGTCCCCGGCTGGGCGGCTACGACATGTCGCAGGCCCTCACCTTCGTCTGGCTGGGACAGGCCCTGCTGGCCGCCGCGGCCCTGATGGGCGGCAGCTTCCAGGAGGAACTGCAGGAGCGTATCCGTACCGGCGACATCGCCGTGGACCTGTACCGCCCCGTGGACCTCCAGCTGTGGTGGCTCGCCGGGGACCTGGGGCGGGCCGGTTTCCATCTGGTGGGCCGGGGCGTGCTCCCGATGGTACTGGGCGGCATCGCCTTCGACCTGTGGCTGCCCGGCTCCCCGCTGACCTGGGCGGCCTTCCTGCTCTCCGTGGCGCTCGGGCTGCTCGTCGGTTTCGCGGTGCGCTACCTGGTCGCGCTCACCGCCTTCTGGCTGCTGGACGGCTCCGGGGTCACCATGATGAGTTCACTGCTGTGCCTGTTCTTCTCCGGCATGCTGCTGCCGCTGACCGTCTTCCCGGGCCTGCTCGGGGAGATCGCCCGGGTGCTGCCCTGGTCGGCGATCTTCCAGGTGCCCGCGGACGTGTTCCTCCAGCAGCACACCGGCACCGGGCTGCTGCGGGCGCTGGCCTTCCAGGTGTTCTGGGCGCTGGCCCTGCTCGCCGCCGGACGGGCCGTCCAGTCCGCCGCCACCCGGAAGGTGGTGGTCCAGGGTGGCTGAGGAGGGGTGGCGCGAGGGGTCCCGGGCCGGCCAGGGGCTGCGCGCGTACGGGCTGATCGTGGCGATGTGGGTGCGCTCCACGATGGCGTACCGGGCCTCGTTCCTGATGGTCACGGTCGGAAACTTCGCCGCGACGGTGCTGGACTTCGCCGCGATCACGCTGATGTTCTCCCACGTGGACACCCTCGGCGGGTTCTCGCTGGCCGAGGTGGCGTTCCTGTACGGCACCACCAGCACCGCGTTCGGCGTCGCCGACCTGGTGCTGGGGTCGATGGAGCGGGTCGGGCGCCGGGTGCGTGACGGCACGATGGACACGCTGCTGGTCCGGCCGGTGCCGATCCTGGCGCAGGTGGCCGCGGACCGGTTCGCGCTGCGCCGGCTGGGCCGGATCAGCCAGGGCCTGCTGGTGCTGGTCTGGTCGCTGACCGCGGTGGACGTGGCGTGGACCTGGGACCGGGTGCTGCTGCTGCCGGTGATGCTGCTGAGCGGATCGGCGATCTTCGGGGCGGTGTTCGTGGCCGGCGCGGCCTTCCAGTTCTGGGCGAACGACGCCGCCGAGGTGCAGAACTCCGTCACCTACGGCGGGAACACCCTGCTCCAGTACCCGCCCACGGTGTTCGCCACCGAGCTGCTGCGCGGGGTCACCTTCGTGGTCCCGCTGGCCTTCGTCAACTGGCTCCCGGCGCTGCACATCCTGGGCCGGCCGGACCCGCTGGGCCTGCCGGGCTGGGTGGACTTCGCCTCGCCCGTGGTGGCGGTGGCGCTCTGCACGCTGGCCGGACTGGCCTGGCGGGCGGGGCTGCGCAGCTACCGGAGCACCGGGAGCTGACGGCGCAGGGACGGACGGCGCGCGAGCGCGCACCGGCGTGAGTGGTGCGCGCGGGCCGTGCCGCCGGTGCGTCCGGTGCGGGCGGGCCGTCGGGCCCGGTGCGGGGGCAGGGGGTGGCGCGCGGGCCGCGCGGGTGGCCGGGGACGGTGCACATGCGCGGTGCGCGTGCGATGCGCGTGCCCGGGGCGGAGGCGGCCGGGAGCGGTACGTGCCGGAGGGGACGGAGCCGGCGGGGTTGCGGCCGGCCGGGGGGCGCGTACCGGCGGGGGACACGGGCCCGGAGGTGGTGCGGGCGGAGACGACGGACCGGCCGGGACGGGCCGGGAGGGGAGCAGGACGGATGGCGCGGGACGACGCGGGGTTCATCGAACTCGACGGGGTGGAGAAGGTGTTCGTGGTGCGGCGCCGGGCCGGGCTGGTGCGCCGGGAGCGGCGGGAGGTACGGGCCGTGGACGGCATCAGCTTCAAGGTGCCGCGCGGCGAGATGGTCGGCTACATCGGCCCCAACGGGGCGGGGAAGTCCACCACCATCAAGATGCTCACCGGCATCCTGGTCCCCAGCGGCGGGCGGCTGCGGGTGGCCGGGGTGGACCCGTCCCGGGAGCGGCACCGGCTCGCCCGCCGGATCGGGGTGGTCTTCGGGCAGCGCACCACGCTCTGGTGGGACCTGCCGCTGCGCGACTCCTACGCCCTGGTGCGCCGGATGTACCGGGTCCCCGAGCGGCGGTTCCGGGAGAACCTGGACCGGTGCGTGGAACTGCTCGACCTGGAAGCGCTGCTGCCGGTGCCGGTGCGGCAGCTGTCGCTGGGGCAGCGGATGCGCGGTGACATCGCCGCCGCGCTGCTGCACGACCCGGAGGTGCTCTACCTGGACGAGCCGACCATCGGACTGGACGTGGTGAGCAAGGCCAAGGTGCGGGGGTTCCTGCGGGAGATCAACGAGGAGCTGGGCACCACCGTGCTGCTCACCACCCACGACCTCACCGACATCGAGCAGTTGTGCCGCCGGGTGATGGTCATCGACCACGGCCGGCTGGTGTACGACGGCGGGCTGGACGGCCTGCACGCGGTGGGGCAGAGCGAGCGCACCCTGGTGGTCGATCTGGAGCGGGAGTTGCCGCCGATCGACGTGCCCGGGGCGCGGACGGTACGGACCGAGGGGCCGCGCCAGTGGCTGGCGTTCCCGGCGGACGGCAGTGCGGCACCCATCGTGGCCGCGGTCGCCGACCGCTACCCGCTGGTCGATCTGTCGGTGCGGGAACCGGACATCGAGGACGTGATCGCGCGGATGATCCAGGACCGGGACTCCTCGGGGGCGGTGCCGGACCGTCGTTAGGCTGTGGCCATGACAGAGGACCTCCCCGACATGCGAGCCTCCGACGCCGAGCGGGAGCGGGTCGCCGACGCGCTGCGGGACGCCGTGGCGGAGGGCCGGCTGACCATGGAGGAGTTCGAGGAGCGTCTCGACGCGGCGTACCGGGCCCGCACCCACGGGGAACTGGAACCGCTCGTACGCGACCTCCCGGTGCCGGCGGGGGCCGCCGTGGCGGTGGCTCCACAGGAGCCGGGCCCCGGGTGGTCCGGGCGGATCGGCCACCCGCCGACCAGCCGTACCGGGATCGCGGTGATGGGCGGGTTCGAGCGCCGCGGCCGGTGGGTGGTGCCACGCCGCTTCACCGCGTTCTGTTTCTGGGGCGGCGGCGAGATCGACCTGCGGGAGGCCCGCTTCGAGGACCGCGAGGTGGTGCTGCGCTGCTTCGCCGTCATGGGCGGGCTCCAGGTGACGGTG
This sequence comes from Streptomyces pactum, assembly GCF_016031615.1. Taxonomy (GTDB): domain Bacteria; phylum Actinomycetota; class Actinomycetes; order Streptomycetales; family Streptomycetaceae; genus Streptomyces; species Streptomyces pactus. Next base: position 2,579,217 of record NZ_JACYXC010000001.1, on the reverse strand, counting down.
GAACCGGACGTCGAGGTACGCGTCACCGGGGTCGGCATCATGGGCGGCTTCGACCACCGCGCGGCCGGCGTCGGGGAGCCGGGCGCGCCCCGGGTCACCGTCACCGGCCTGGCGTTCTGGGGCGGGGTCGGGGTGGTGCGCAAGCCGCGCCAGGCGGAGCTGAAGCGGCTGAAGACGGAGCGCAAGGCGGCGAAGGCGCGCCGCCGCGAGGACCGGCGGCGCGCGCTGGAGGCCGGCCGGCGCGGGGTGGAGGCCGGCCGGCGCGCCGGGCGGGACGGCGGCGGCCGGGCCCTCCCGGTGGACGGGGCCGCCGAGGACCGGTCCGGCGACGACGGCCGGTCCGACGACAGCGGCCAGGGCGGTGGCGTCCAGGGCCACGGCGGGCACGGGGGCCACGGGAGTTCCGGCGGTCACGGTGGCCACAGCGGTCATGGCGGCGGAGGCGGCCACGGCGGTCACGAGGGTGGCGGCGGTCACGAGGGTGGCGGCGGCTCCGGCGACTGAGCCGCTTTCGGGCCGGCTCCGGGTCGCCTCCGGGGTCGCCTCCGGGCCGTCTCACGGGGGGATGTGGGCGCCCGGGCCGGTGCGGGCCGCCGGTACGGTCCGGGGCGCGGGTGACCGTACGGGTCACCGGGCGCAGCGCCGTGCGGCGGGCGCGGGGTTCAGAGCGCGGCGGCCGCCCGGCCGGCCAGGACGTCCAGGTCCAGTGCGTGGGCCATCGCCCGGTACCCCGCGTCGCTGGGGTGGAGATGGTCGCCCGAGTCGTACGCCGGCAGCAGCCGGAGCGGCCGGGCCGGGTCGCGCAGCGCGCGGTCGAAGTCCACGACCGCGTCGAAGACGGTGCCGGCCCGGATCTCCCGGTTCACCCGCTGCCGCAGCTCCTCCAGCCCGGGCCGGTGGCGGCGGTACCCCTGGAACGGGGTCAGGGTGCCGCCGGTCACCCGCAGACCGCGGGCGTGTGCCTGCCGGGTGAGCTGCCGCAGCCCGGCCAGCAGCGGTTCGGGGCCGGTGGCCAGACGGGGGTCGCGCAGGATGTCGTTGATGCCGAGTTCGATCACCACGGCGCGCACCCCGGCCCGGGCGAGCACATCGCGCTCGAACCGGCTGAGCCCGCTGGGGTTGGACCGCCGGTACGGGTTGCCGTCGGTGAGCACCCGGTTGCCGCTGATGCCCGCGTTGAGCACGCCGTACCGGGGCGCCCCGGGCTCGTCGCGCAGCCGGGCGGCGAGGAAGTCCGGCCAGCGGTGGTTGGCGCCCGGGGTGGAGGTGACGCCGTCGGTGATGGAGTCGCCGAGGACCGCCACCGCGCCCTGCGCCTCCTCGGACCGGACGTCGACGGCGGCGAGGTAGCGCCAGGAGGGGCTCTGCTCGGTGTACGCCGTGCCGCGGTGGTCCAGGGTGTGCTCGCCACGGGCCAGGTAGGACGTCTGCCGGGCGTGCGGGTGGTAGGTGACCGGGCCGGAGGGCGCCGGCGAGTAGGTGCTGACCAGCAGGTCGGCGGCGGCCGGCACGGTGAGCGGCACCGGGTCGCTGACGGTCGTACGGCCCGCCGGCACGGTCACCGAGGTGCGGGCGGCGAAGGTCAGCCGCCGCAGGGTGCCGGGCACGGCGGCCGGGCCGCCGTCGGTGGCGGCCACCGCCACCGAAACGTGGGTGAAGGCCAGCGGCCGGGCCCCGTAGAGGTTGGAGAGGTGGATGCGCACCCCGGTGCCGCCGATGCTGGTGTGCACCACGTTCCGTATGGACATGCCCGCGTACCCGTCCCAGCTGCGCGGTTCGGGGGCCGAGGGGGCGGTGGCCCAGGTGCCCACCCAGGCGCCCGACGAGGCGGGGGCCACCGCGCCGGGGGCCGGCGGGGCGGCGGCGGACCGTACGCCGGGACCGCCTCCGGGCGAGAGGTGGATCGCGGCGGGCACGAGCACCGCCACGGCCGCCAGCACGGCGAACACCGCACGGGCCGGACGCCGGGGCAGGGTGGGCACGCTCATGGGCGGATGTCTCCTCGGACGGGAGCCCCTGCGGCGACGGAACGGCGGCGGGACCCGCGTGGAGCCGGAGGGGGTGGGGTGAGGGAGTGAGGGGGAGGGGCCGGGGCGCCGGAGCCCCACGGCCGCCGGGGCCGTCCGGCCGGCCCTCCATGATCCCACGGCCCCGGTCCGCGTGGCGCCCCGCCGGGTCGCGGCCCGGTCGCCGTCCGGTCGCGTGTCGGGCCGCCCCCGGTCGTTCGCGGGCGGTCCGCGGGATGCCCGTCGCGGCCGCTCGCCCGGCGTCCGGCCGGCCGGACACCTCGGCGGCGCGGGCGCCCGTTTCGCCGGCCGCACCCGCCGGCCGGCCGGTCCTGCGGGCCGGCCCGGCGGTACCGCCGCTCACCCGCGGGTCCCGTCGTGCCGATCGCTCGTGCCACTCGCATCACTCGCGTCACCAGCATCGCCCCGATCGGCCGTACCGGGCCCGGCCGTTCCGGTGGCCGGCCGCACGGTCGCGGGCCTGCCGGTGGCCGCCCCGCCGCCGGTCGCGGCCGGGCCGGCCGTGACGGCGGTCCACCGACCCGCCCCACGGGGGGTGCCCGCCGGACCCGGGGAGGTGCCGGTCGGGGTGCGCGTCGGCCGGGGAGGGCCTGCGGAGTGCCGGACGGGTACGGGCGGGACCGGGGATGGTGCTGCCGGGCTGCCGGGCTGCCGGGCCGGCTGCCGGGGGTGCGGGGGTGGCGTCCGGGCGGGGGTGTGGGGCCGTGCGGGTCCGGGGCAGGCGTGTTGTGGGAACTCGGACGGGTTTCCGGGAGTAGGGCAGTGTGGACAGTGCGCGGAGAACGGCTCGACCGGGTGGAGCGGATGGAACGGACCAGTGCGGACGCGGCCGCTGACCCGCGCGCCCCGATGGGCGGCCCGCGGCCGGTGGGCGGCCTGGCGGCGGACGGCCCCGCCGACGCCGAGCGGCGGCGCGGGGTGCGTCGGATGAAGGCCTTCGCCACCGGGCTGCTGGTCGCGGTGGCGGTGGTGTACGCCCTGGCCACCTGGGCGGAGACGGCGGGGGGTCCAGGACCTGATCGCCTCGGCGTGGGGCGCGGTGCGCGGCATGGTGCTGGCGGACTGGTTCGCGGTCACCGCGCTCTTCCGCCGGCCGCTGGGCCTGCCGATCCCGCACACCGCGATCATCCCCACCAAGAAGGACCAGCTGGGCGCCAGCCTCGGCGAGTTCGTGGGGGAGAACTTCCTCTCCCCGGACGTGGTGCGGCAGCGGCTGCGGGCGGTGGGCATCGGCGGCCGGCTGGGCGCCTGGCTCGCCGACCCGGCGCACGCCGACCGGGTGACCGCCGAGCTGGCGGCGGCGCTGCGCGGCGCGCTCACCGTGCTGCGCGACTCCGACGTGCAGGCGGTGGTCGGCGAGGCCGTCACCCGGCGGGCGAACGCCCAGGAGGTCGCGCCGGGGCTGGGCACCATGCTGGAGAAGGTGGTGTCCGACGGTGGCCACCACCGGCTGGTGGACCTGGTGTGCGTCCGGGCGCACGACTGGCTGGTGACGCACGGCGACTCGGTGATGGCGGCGGTGGCCGGCGGGGCGCCGGGCTGGACCCCGCGGTTCGTGGACCGGAAGGTGGGCGAGCGGGTCTACCGGGAGCTGCTGCGCTTCGTCACCGAGATGCGGGACATGCCCGAGCACCCGGCGCGCGGTGCGGTGGACCGGTTCCTCGCCGACTTCGCGTCGGACCTCCAGGGCGACGGGGACACCCGGGCGCGGGTGGAGGGGCTCAAGTCGGAACTGCTGGGCAGGCCCGAGGTCCAGGACCTGATCGCCTCGGCGTGGGGCGCGGTGCGCGGCATGGTGCTGGCGGCGGCCGAGGACGAGCGCAGCGAGCTGCGGCAGCGGGCGCGCACCTCGATCCTCTCGCTGGGCGCCCGCATGTCCGCGGACGGCAAGCTGCGGACGAAGATCGACGGCTGGCTGGAGGACGCCGCGGTCTACGTGGTGTCCACCTACCGCGACGAGATCACCGCGCTGATCACCGACACGGTGGCCGGCTGGGACGCGGAGCACACCTCCCGCAAGATCGAGGCGCACATCGGCCGCGACCTCCAGTTCATCCGGGTCAACGGCACGGTGGTGGGCGCGCTCGCCGGGCTGTGCATCCACGCGGTGTCCCAGGCGCTGGGAGCCTGAGCGGCGCGGCCACCCGGGCCGGCGCCGGCCGGGCGCGCGCCCGGAGGCGCGGGCGGCGGGGAGGGGCGGGGCGGGTCGCGGGCGTCGGGAGGGGCGCGGGCGCCCCTCCCGGCCCGGTTATGAAAGGAGCCCGGACCGTGCGGTCCGGGCTGCTCGCGATCCCTGTGCGTGTTTCTGTTGCCGACTGTTCAGCGCCTGCGAGGTGGGCTTCCTTCGCCGGCATTGTCCGGATCAGGTGATGGAGGTCGCCTTCCGGTCCCGGAATTGCCACCCCGGTTCCTTCGGGCCTCTCAGCCGGGCCTCGTGTTCCGGGGTCGAGACGCTCGGTCTCTTCCTCGGACCCACCTGGTGGTCCAGCTCCCTCGCTCGCCCCACAGGCTTGCTATCAGAGTAACGCTGTCCGGTATGACCCGGTAGGGGGTGAATGGAGAAATTTCGCCTGGATCTGAGATCCGGGCAGGTGGCCGACGAGAGGGACTGCGGGCCGGACCGGCAAGGAGGTCGGCGGGGCCCATCGGCGGGGCGGTCGGCGGGGTGGCCGAAGAGGTGGGCGCCCCGGCGTGGACGGGGGTGCCGGCGAGGCGGTGCCGCCCGGGGGTGCGGACCGGTGCGCCGGCGGAGAAGGGGGGCGCCGGCATGGGCCGCCGGGGGTGTCGCGGGGGCGCGGGCCGCGTGGGCCGCGGGGGCCGGCGGAGGCAGGGGAAGCGGGCCGGCCCGGGCGCTCCCCTTCCCGGGGCGGTCCACTCCGTGAGCCGGGTCTTGCGGAGATCCGCCGCCTCTTGGAGGATCGAACAACTTCGGTCTGGGCCGTCCCCTGGACCCGTGCATTCGACCAGGGGAGTAGTGGTTGCCCATGAAGCTGCTGCGTGTCGGACCGGCGGGCGCGGAGCGCCCGGCCTTGCTGGACGCCGCCGGAGTGCTGCGTGATCTCTCCGCCGTGGTGCCGGACATCGACGGTGCGCTGCTCGCCGACGACGACGCGCTGGAGCGCGTCCGGCAGGCCGCCGAGGCCGGCGGCCTGCCCGCGCTGGATCCGGCCGGCCTGCGCACCGGCCCGCCGGTGGCCCGTATCGGCAAGATCGTCTGTGTCGGCCTCAACTACCACGACCACGCGGTCGAGGCGGGGGCGGCGATCCCCGAGGAGCCCATCCTCTTCCTGAAGGCGCCGGACACCGTGGTCGGGCCGGACGACACCGTGCTGGTGCCGCGCGGTGGCGAGAAGACCGACTGGGAGGTGGAGCTGGCCGTGGTGATCGGCCGCACCGCCCGCCATCTGGAGTCCGACGAGGCCGCGCTCGCCTCGGTCGCCGGGTACACGATCGCCCACGACGTGTCCGAGCGGGCCTTCCAGCTCGAACGCGGCGGCCAGTGGGACAAGGGGAAGAACTGCGAGACGTTCAACCCGCTGGGGCCCTGGCTGGTGACCCCCGACGAGGTGCCGGACCCGCAGGAGCTGCGGCTGCGGCTGTGGGTCAACGGCCGGCTGCGGCAGGACGGGAGCACGGCCGACCAGATCTTCCCGGTCACCGAAGTCGTGCGGTACGTCAGCCGGTTCATGACGCTCCACCCCGGCGACGTGATCAACACCGGGACGCCGGCCGGGGTGGCGATGGGGCATCCGGACCCCAAGCCGTACCTGCGGGCGGGCGACGTGGTGGAGCTGGAGATCACGGGGCTGGGCCGGCAGCGCCAGCAGCTCAAGGACGCGTAGCGGCGCGTTGCGCCGCGCCGGGCCGGGTCGTGCCGGGGTCGGGTCGCGCCGAAGCGATGGAGCGCCGGGCCGGGCCGTGACGCGCCGCGCGGGCGGCGGGGCCGGGCCGGCCCGGGGGCGGTCGCGGGGACCGGGGACCGCTTCATGGTCCCCGGGGCCGGGCCTGCGGCTCGCGCCCGGCCCCGCGGCTTGCGCCCGGCCGTGCCCGGCCCCGGGCTTGCGCCCGGTCCCCGGTTCGCGCCGGCCGTGCCGGGTGTCCGGTTCGCTCCGGGACGCTCCCGGCTCCCGGCCGGGGCGGCCGTCGGCTCAGGCGGCCCCGGTGATCGGCACCGTACGGCCGCCGGCGGCGGAGATCCGGGCGGCCTCCAGGACCCGCAGCGCCTCGGCGGCCTCCCGGGCCGTCACCGGGGGCGCACCGCCGTCCCGGAGCGCGGCGGCCACGGCCGCGTAGAACGCCGGGTAGTCGCCGGGCAGGGACGGCACCGGGTCGCCGCCGCCGGTCGCCGGGGACTCCCCGGCGCCCAGCCGTCCCCAGGCGGACTCCGGCTCCACGCCCCACCGTTCGCCCTCGGTGCCCGGCCGCCGGCCTTCGCGGAGTGCGGCCTCCTGCGGGTCGAGCCCGTACTTCACGTATCCGGCGCGGCTGCCCAGGACCCGGAAGCGCGGTCCGAGCTGGGCGGTGGTGGCGCTCATCCACAGGTGACTGCGGACGCCACCGGTGTGGGTGAGGGCGATGAACACGTCGTCGTCCGCCTCGGCGCCGGGGCGCCGGACGTCCATCTCGGCGTAGACGGACGCAGCCGGGCCGAACAGGGTCAGCGCCTGGTCCACGAGGTGGCTGCCCAGGTCGTACAGCAGACCGCCGATCTGGGCCGGGTCGCCGGACTCCCGCCAGCCGCCCTTCGGCTTCGGCCGCCACCGTTCGAACCGCGACTCGAAGCGCTGTACGTCCCCGAGTGCGCCCTGGTCCAGCAGGTGGCGGAGGGTGCGGAAGTCGTTGTCCCAGCGCCGGTTCTGGAAGGCCGTCAGCAGCAGGCCGCGCTCCTCGGCGAGCGCGGCCAGCTCCTCGGCCTCGGCGGCGGTGGCCGCGAGCGGCTTGTCCACCACCACCGGGAGTCCGGCGGTCAGTGCCGCCCGGGCGAGCGGGACGTGGGTGCGGTTGGGGGAGGCGATGACGATCAGGTCCAGCTCCGCGGCCCGCGGCCACAGCTCCTCGGGCGAGGCCGCGCACCGCACCCGCGGATGCTCGGCGACCGCCTGCCGCCGCCGGTCGGGGTCGCCGAGCATCCGCGGGTGCGGGGGTGCCAGGAGTGCCAACCATGCTTGCACTTTGGCAACGCTGTTGCCGAAGTGCAAGCGCGGGGGAGAATGCCGACGTGTCCCACCCCGATCAGCACCCCCGTCCCCGCCCCCACCCGCGTGCACCCGGGACGCCCGGGTCGTCCGGACCAGCCTGGTCGCCCGGAGTGCCCGGGTCGCCCGGAGCCGGTGCCGTGGGGGCCGGGAGTTCCGGTGCCCGGGCCGCCGGTGCCACGCCCCCCGGGGCCGGTGCCCGGCCGGCGGGCGGGGCGGGCGCCAATCTGGCCGCGCTGCGCGGCCACAACACCGCGCTGGTCCTCGGACTGCTGCGGGACGCCGGCCCGGCGGGGCTGAGCCGGCTGGAGCTGGCCGGGCGCACCGGGCTCACCCCGCAGGCGGTCAGCAAGATCACCGCGCGGCTGCGGGCGGAGGGCCTGGCGGCGGAGGCGGGCCGGCGCCCCTCCACCGGCGGCAAGCCCCGCACCGTACTGCGTCTGGAGCGCCGGGCGCGCAGCGCGGTGGGGCTCCACCTGGACCGGGACCGGCTCACCACGGCGGTCACCGACCTCACCGGCGAGCCGTACGTGGTGCGGGAGGTACCGCTGGACCTGGCCGCCGGGGCGGCGGCGGTGCTGGAGACGGTGACCGCCGAGGTGGCGGCGGTGCTGGCGGCGGCGGGCGGCCCGGTGCTCGGGGTGGGCGTCGCGGTGCCGGGGCCGCTGGACCACCGCGCCGGGGTGCTGCGCCGGGTGACCGGCGCACCGCACTGGAACGGCTTCCCGCTGCGGGCCGCGCTGGCCGAACGGCTGGGCCTGCCGGTCGTCCTCGACAAGGACACCAATGCCGCCGCACTGGCGCTGGCACTCGGCGAGGCGCGCCCGGAGGACACCGGCGGGAGGAACCCGGGGCCGGGGGGTACGGACGACGGGCAGACGGGCGGAGGGGACACGGGCGACGGGTTGTCGGGTCCGGGGCTGGTCGGCGACGGGTTGTCGGGTCCGGGGGAGGCCGGCGACGGGTTGTCTGGTCCGGGGGCGGGGCGCTCGTTCGCGTACCTGCACCTGGGCACCGGACTGGGCGCCGGGCTGGTGCTCGACGGTGAGGTCTACCGGGGGGCGCGCACCGACGCCGGCGAGTTCGGCCACCAGGTGATCCAGCTCGACGGGCCGCCGTGCGGCTGCGGCAACCGCGGGTGCGTCGAGGCGCTCTGCCTGGCGGCGGTGGCCGACGGGGACCCGGCGCGGGCGGCTCGGCTGCTCGGGGTGGGCACGGCCAACCTGGTGCGGCTGCTCGACATCGACCGGGTGCTGCTGGGCGGCCGGACCGTGTCGGAGGACCCCGCACCGTATCTGCGCGGGGTGCGCGAGGTGCTGGCCGAGGATGCGCGGCGGCGCGGGGTCCGCCCGGTGCCGGTGAGCGCGGCGGCCGGCCCGGGCCCCGGCGCGCGGACCGTGGTGACGGGCGCCGCGCAACTGGTGCTGGCGCCGCTCTTCGCCCGGGGGATACGGCCCCGCGCGGCCGGCCCGGGCGCCGGCTGACCGGGTGGCGGGGCGGGCTGCCCCCCGGGCCCGGTCGGTCCGCGGCCCCGGCGGGGGGTCGGTTGCCGGGTGCCGGCACGGAGGCGTACCCGGGCCGGAGACGGTGCCCGGGACGGGGGGCCGGGTGGGGAGGCGGCCGTGCCGGGACCGGACGACCGCCCGGACCGGGGCGGGGACGGCCTCGCCGGGCGCGGTTGCCCGAAGGGGTCCGGACAGCCGGCGGGTGCGGTGCCGGAGTGCCTCGTGGGGCCGCCGCCGCGGGCGGATGCCGACGGTGGCCGTCCGATCGACTGCCGGGGTCGGGGGCCGGTCCGCGGCCGGCGAGGTCCGGGAGAACGGCTGTCGACCGGGCGGCTGCCGGGACGGCGTGTCCGGAGCGGGGCCACGACACCACGGAGACGGCTGTGTGAGGGCGGGACCCAGGCCGATGGTGTCCGGTCGGGCGCCGGGGATGGCGGCGCAGGGCGGCCCGCCGGGACGGCGGCTCGGGTACGGGTGCCGAGGGCCGGGGTCGGGCCAGCCACCACAAGGGGACCTGACCGCGGGCAGGACCGGACACCGTCGCCCCCGGGGAGAACGGCAAGGGCCGGAGGGTGAGCTCAGGGTACGGGCCGGGCGGGCCGGCAGGGGGCCGGGGGACGAGGCCCGGGCCCGAACACGCGCCGGGCAGGGGGTCGGGGCGCGCCCGGACACGGGCCCGGGCCGGTGCCCGGACACGGCCCGGGCGGCTGCCGGACACGGGCCGGGGGCGGGGGGCGCGCTGGGCCGTTCGGGGCAATCGGGCCCACCGGTAGGAGGGTGTCGGGGCCGGCTCCGGGGTGTCGCCGCCCGGTCGGGGGAAGGGCGCTGGTAGCCCGCAAAGCACGGCAGCAAAGGTTGGTCATGCGTCTGCCCACCGCCCCCGTGGTCTGTGCCGTCCTGGTCGTGGCCACGGCCCCGGCGACCGCCGTCAGCCCCTCCGCCGCGGCCACGGCCCCGGCCACCGCCGTCGCGCCGTCCGTCATCCGCTCCTCCGTGGCGGCCCCGGCCACCGCGGCCGGCCCTCCCGTCGCGGTCGTCGCGTCGGCGGCGGACGGCGCCCCCGCCGACGCCACCCCGCCCCCGGACCGGGCACCGCGCCGGGTCCGGGGCCACCTCGCGGCGCCGGCTCCGGTCTGCGGCGACCGGGACGGTCCCGGGCTCCCGTTGCGCGCCGTGCTCGACAACGGACCCAGCACCTTCCCGCGCGGCGGCTACTGGCGCGCCTGGCACCTGAAGCTGACGAACACCACGCGCCGGGCGTGCCGGGCGGTCCACCCCGTGGTGGTGATCACCGGCCGCGACGGGGATTTGCGCCCGCGCCACATCCGGTTCGAGTTCTACGACGACCGGGCCGAACGGTGGCGCGCGGTGCGGTTCGAGACCACCGACGCGGACGAGAACGTGGGCGCCTTCACGGGCGAGGGCTTCGGCGGGTTCACGGTGGAGCCGGGGCGCACGCTCACCACGGCACTGCGCGCCCGCTTCACCGGCGGCGCCCCGGTCGGGCCGGCCACCGCGAGCGTCACCACCGTGCAGCGCCGGGGCGACGACGGGGACTGGGTGGGCCAGTCCGGTGACGTCCCGTTCCGTGTCACCGAGGGGGACGGCGGCACCGGGGAGGCCGGCGACGGCGACCGGCGGGAGGAGCCGGACCCGGCCGGCCCGGGAGACGCGGGCCGGGACCCGGAGGCGGACCCGGACGACGGGCCCGGCGGGCGGCGGGAGCCCGGCACCGGCGCGGACCGCGAGGGTGTCCAGGGGCCGGACGGGGAACCCGGGGCGGCCCGCGGCGACGGCTCCCGGGACGGAACCGCGCCCGGCGGCAGCCCCGCGGGCGGCGCCGACGAGCCGGATGCCGGCCGGCCGGGCGCCGGCGAGCCCGGTGCGGCCGGCCCCTTCCCGCCCCCCGAACTCGCCCGCACCGGACCGCCGGAGCAGCCGGCCCGGGGCACCCTGCTGCCGCTCACCCTGGCCGGCGCGGGCTGTCTGCTCGGCGGTTCCGCGCTGCTGGCCCTCGCCCGCCGGCTGCGCCACCGCTGAGCCGGGCGACCGGCCGGCCGCACCCGGGGCCGGCGGGCACGGGGAACGCGGCGCGGTGATCGGATGCGAGGATCAAGGGGTGGACTACCCCTACGACCGGACACCCGGGGCACCGATCCGGGCCGGCATCCCCGAACACGGCCGGGTCCCCAAGTACTACGCGGTCAAGGCGCGGATCGCGGGCCTGCTCGACGAGTTGGGCGAGGGCGGGCTGCTGCCCACCGAACGCGAACTGGCGCTGCGGTACGAGGTGTCGCGCGAGACCGTGCGGCAGGCGCTGCGCGAACTGCTGCTGGAGGGCCGACTGCGCCGGCACGGACGCGGCACTGTGGTCGCCGGGCCCAAGCTGGAACAGCCGCTGGCGCTGGCCAGTTACACCGAGGGCGTCCGCCGGCAGGGCCGCCGCCCCGGCCGCAACCTCATCGGGCTCGACCGTTTCCCGTGCCCGCCGCAGCTCGCGGCGGAGATCGGTGCGGAGCCCGGGGACCCGGTGTGGCACATGGAACGGGTGCTGCTCGCCGACGACGAGCGGGTGGGACTGGAGAGCACCTTCGTGCCGGTGGCACGGGCGCCCCGGCTGGACACCGACTTCCAGCCCGACTCGTCTTTCTACGCCTACCTCAGCGAGCGGCTGGGACTGCGCTTCGGCGACGCCGACGAGCGGCTGGAGACCGTGCTCGCCACGCCCCGCGAGGCCCTGCTGATCGGAACCCCGCCCGCCCTGCCGATGCTGCTGATCCACCGGGTCTCCCGGGACACCGAGGGGCGCCCGCTGGAACGGGTGCGGTCGCTGTACCGGGGCGACCGCTTCAGCTTCTCCGTCCACCTGGGCGGCGGCCCCGGCGAGCACGGGGCGGGTGCTCCGGACGCGCACGCCGGGAATCCCGCGGGGGACCATCCCGGCGACCACCCCGCCGACCATCCCCGGGATCCCGCCGGCGACCACCCCGACGAACTTTCCGGCCCCGGACCGGTCTGACGAACTCCCCGGCCCCGGGCCGGTGTCCGGACCGGGCCCCGGCCGGAGCCGGGCGGCCGGGAGGCCCGGGGCCGGCCGGCTGAGGCGGGGGCACCCCGGCGCCCGGGGCGCCCCCCGCGGCCCCTCCACCTCGCCCCTGCGCCCCGCTCGCCCCGGCCCCGCTACGGGCGTGCCCGCCCGGACCCCGGCCCGGCCCGGCCACGGACGTGCAACCGCGCCGGCCCCCGGCCCTTCCGCCCGGCCCCCCGGTTGACCATGCTCGTGGCCCACGCCCGGCCCCGGGCGTTCCCTCGCACGCCCCGGCCCTCCACCCCCGGCCGCCGTCCCACGACCCGCCCACCGCGACCGCGCCGCGCCCCTCCGACCTCACCCTCATCAGGTCACGAAATGATAACGGGTCTAGGCCAAATGTGCTTGGCTGTTCACCATGGCGTTGCCGCACGGTCGTGTGCGGGTCACCGCTGAAAAGGAGCGTTGCCGACGTGAGAGTGATAGTCGTCGGAGCCGGCGTGGTGGGAACCATGCACGCCTGGCACGCCATGGAACGCGGCCACGAGGTCGTCCACATCGAGCGCGAGGCCGAGGCGCGCGGTGCGAGTCTGCGGAACTTCGGTCTGATCTGGGTGAGCGGACGGGCCGACGGCCCCGAGGCGAAGACCGCCCTGCGCGCCCGGGAGCTGTGGGAGGGCATCGGGGCCCGCGTGCCGGAGCTGGGCTTCCGGCCCAACGGCTCGCTCACCCTGGTGCGTACCGAGCCGGAGCTGGCGGTCGCCGAGGCCGCCGCGGCCCGCCCGGACGCCGCCGTCCGGGGCATGAAGCTGCTGACCCCGGCCGAGGCACGGGAGATCAACCCCGCGCTGCGCGGCGAGTTCGCCGCCGCGCTGTGGTGCGAGCGGGACGCCGCCGTGGAGCCGCGCACCGCGCAGCTCGCGCTGCGGCAGGCGCTGCTCGCCTCCGGCCGGTACACCTTCCTGCCCGGCCGCGAGGTGCGCGAGGTGGTCGGCGAGGGCGCCGTCCGCGACGACCACGGGGAGATCCACCGCGGCGACGTGGTGGTGCTGTGCACCGGCGCCTGGCTGGGCGGACTCGTCCGCGAGCTGGCCCCGGACCTGCCGGTGCGCCGGGTCCGGCTGCAGATGATGCAGACCGACCCGCTCGGCGAGCCGCTCACCACCTCGGTGGCCGACGCCGACTCCTTCCGCTACTACCCGGCGTACGCCGGCGAGGCCCTGGACGCGCTCAACGCGGACCAGCCGCAGCCGGCCACCGCCGCCGAACACCGGATGCAGCTGCTGATGGTGCAGCGCCGCGACGGCGGACTGACCATCGGCGACACCCACGAGTACGAGCACCCCTTCGGCTTCGACGTCGTCGAGGACCCCTACGACCACCTCACCGAGGTCGTCGAGGGCTTCCTGGGCCGCCCGCTGCCGAAGATCCGCAGGCGCTGGGCCGGCGTCTACGCCCAGTGCCTGGACACCCGCGCGGTGGTGCACCGGCAGCGGGTGGGCGACGGGGTGTGGCTGGTCACCGGGCCCGGCGGGCGCGGTATGACCTGCTCCCCGGCGATCGCCGAGACCACCGCCGACACCCTGGGCTGGTGACACCATGACCACGACGAACCACGACCGTACGACCGTGACCGGCACCGAAACGGCGACCGGCACAGCGTCCGGCACCGAAACCACGACCGCCACCGCCCCCGCGCCGGCCGCCGGCCGCACCGCAGGCGCCGACCGGATCCGGCTGGTGGTGCTCGACATGGCCGGCACCACCGTCGCCGACGACGGCCTGGTGGAGCGGGCGTTCGGCGCCGCCGCGCAGGAGCTGGGCGTGGTGCCCGGGTCCGACGAGCACGCCGGTCACCTGGCGTACGTCCGCGCCACCATGGGCGAGTCCAAGATCTCCGTCTTCCGCCACCTGTTCGGGGACGAGGAGCGGGCGCAGCGCGCCAACGCCGCCTTCGAACGGGCCTACGCGGAGCTGGTGGACGCCGGGCACTGCGTCCCGCTGCCCGGCGCCCGGGAGGCGATCGAGCGGCTGCGGGCCGAGGGCCGCACGGTCGTCCTCACCACCGGCTTCGCCCGCCCCACCCAGGAGGCGATCCTCGCCGCCCTCGGCTGGGACCGCGGCCTGGTGGACCTGACCCTGTGCCCGGTCGAGTCGGACGACCCGGCCGCCGCCCTGCGCGGCCGGCCGTACCCCGACATGGTGCTCGCCGCGCTGCTGCGCACCCGGGCCGCCGACGGGGTGCACCAGATCGCCGTCGCCGGCGACACCTCGTACGACATGCTCTCCGGCCGCCGGGCCGGAGCGGGCCTCGTGGCGGGTGTGCTCACCGGCGCCCACCGCGAACCCGCGCTGCGCGCGGCCGGCGCCACCGCGGTGCTGCCGTCGGTGGCCCAGCTGCCGGACGCCATCGCCGTGTGGGAGCGGACCGTTGCCGCCGCGGACACGCCGGAGGCCGGGCCGTGACCGGACGGGACACCGTGCACCCCGCGCGCGGCGCGACGACGGCGGGTTCCCCCGCCCCGGCCGGGGACACCCCCGGCCGGGGCGGGGGGCCCGGCCCGGGCCCGGACGCCGTGGCCGCCCGCCCGGCCGTCGCCGGCCCGGCCGCCGGCGCCCCGCGCCCGGCCGGCGGCATCCGCTTCGACGAGGTGTCCGTCGCCTACGGCGGCACCACCGTCCTGGACCGCCTGGACCTGACCGTCGAGCCCGGTGAGGTGATGGCGCTGCTGGGCCCGTCCGGCTCCGGCAAGACCACCGCCCTGCGCGCGGTCGCCGGGTTCGTCCGGCCGGCCGCCGGACGGGTGCTGATCGGCGGGGAGGACGTCACCGACCTGCCGCCCCACCGGCGCGGCATCGGCATGGTGGTGCAGAGCTACGCCCTCTTCCCGCACCTGCGCGTCGAGCAGAACGTGGCCTTCGGCCTCAAGGCGCAGAAGGCCCCGCGCCGGGAGATCCCCGGCCGGGTCGCCGAGGCGCTGGAGATGACCGGCATGGCCGGGTACGCCCGCCGCTACCCGCGGGAGCTGTCCGGCGGGCAGCAGCAGCGGGTCGCCATCGCACGGGCGCTGGCCATCCGGCCGCGGGTGCTGCTGCTGGACGAACCGCTCTCCGCGCTCGACGCCCAGCTCCGCTCCGGGATGCTCGCCGAACTCGCCCGGCTCCACCGGGAGCTGCCCGACGTGTCCATCCTCTACGTCACCCACGACCAGATCGAGGCGCTGACGCTGGCGGACCGGATCGCGGTGATGGACAAGGCGCGGCTGCGCGACGTGGGCACCCCGCAGGAGCTGTACCGGCGGCCGCGCACCGAGTTCACCGCCTCCTTCGTCGGCAACGCCAACCTGCTGCCGGTGACCGTCACCGACGGCGGGGCGCGGCTGGACGGCACCGAACTGACCCTGGACACCGGGGACGCGCTGCCGGGTGCCGCGGCCACCCTGTGCCTGCGGCCGCACCTGGTCGGGCTGGGCGAGGGCCCCAACACCCTGCGCGGCCGGATCACCGAGGTCCAGTGGCGCGGTGCCACCCACCGGCTGTACGTGGACGTCGGCGGTGCGCGGGAGTACGGCGTCAGCCATCACTCACCCCCGCCGCGAGCAGCACTCCGTCCTCGGGCCAGGACACCGCCCCGGCCGCCCGGAGCAAGGGCGCAGCTCCCGGTGAGGGCGCCGCCCCCGGCAAGGGCACCGCGCCGGCCGGGGCCGCCCGACGGCCGCGCCGGGTGCCCGGCTGGCTGTGGACGCTGCCCCCGGTCGCCGCCCTGGGACTGGTCTTCCTCTACCCGCTGGTGCTGGTGGTCCGGCAGTCGGTGACCCCCGCCGACGGCGGCACCTCGCTGGAGCCGTACCGGGAGACGTTCGCCTCCGAGGCGTTCCGGGACGCGCTGACCACCACGGTGTGGATCGCCGCCGGCGCCACCGTCGGCTGCCTGGTGCTGGGCTTCCTGCTGGCCCTGGTCATCGCGTTCGTCCCGTTCCCCGGCGGCAAGGCGCTCAGCCGCTTCATCGACGTCTTCCTCTCCTTCCCGTCCTTCCTGATCACCCTCGCGCTGCTGTTCATCTACGGCACGGTGGGCATGGCCAACGGACTGTGGACGGAGACCACCGGGGCCGCCTCGGGCCCCTTCACCTTCCTGCACACCCCCTGGGGCGTGCTGCTCGCCGAGATCACCTACTTCACGCCGTTCGTGATGCGGCCGCTGCTGGCGGCGTTCTCCCAGATCGAGACCGCGCAGCTGGAGGCGGCCTCCTCGCTGGGCGCCCGGCCGCTGCGGATCATCCGTCAGGTGATCCTGCCCGAGGCGCTGCCCGCGCTCGCCGCCGGCGGCAGCCTGGTGCTGGTGATGTGCCTCAACGAGTTCGGCATCGTGCTGTTCACCGGCGCCAAGGACGTGACCACCCTCCCGATGCTCGTCTACGGCAAGGCCATCTACGACGGCGACTACACCGGCGCCTGCGTGGTGGCGGTGGTCAACATCGCGCTGTCGGTGGCGCTGTACGGCCTCTACCGGACGCTCGTCGGCAAGGCCACCGGAGGTGCCCGCCGTGCTCGTGCATAGCCGCAAGGCCCGCTGGGCGGTCTGGATCGTCTTCCTGCTGCTCTTCCTGCCGCTGTTCGCCCTGCCGTTCCTGGTGATCCTCGCCGCCTCGTTCGCGACCAACTGGAGCGGCGCGCTGCCCTCCGGGGCGACGCTGGAGCACTACCGGGACATCACCCACGGCGAGTCGATGGACGCGCTGACCACCAGTCTGCTCACCGCGCTCGCCGCCAGCCTGCTCGCGCTCGCCGCCGGCACCTGGGCGGCGCTCGCCGCCCGCTCGCTGCGGGGCCGCGGACGGCGGGTGATGGACGGCCTGTTCATGCTGCCGGTGGCCGTCCCCTCGGTGGTGGTCGGACTGTCCCTGCTGGTCGCCTTCTCCAAGCCCCCGCTGCTGCTCAACGGCACCCGGGAGATCGTCGTCATGGCGCACACGGTGCTGGTCACCGCCTTCGCCTACCAGTCGGTGTCGGCGGCCGTCGCCCGGCTGGACCCGGTCTACGAACAGGCCGCCGCCAGCCTCGGCGCCCGCCCGGCGTACGTCCTGTGGCGGGTGAAGCTGCCCCTGCTGCTGCCCTCCCTGACCGCCGCCGCGGGCCTGTGCTTCGCCCTGTCCATGGGCGAGCTGAGCGCCACGATGATGCTCTACCCGCCGGACTGGCTGCCGCTGCCGGTGAAGATCTACGGGGCCACCGACCGGGGCGCGCTGTTCACCGGCGCCGCACTGGCCACGGTGATGATGACCACCACCCTGCTGGTGCTGCTGGTGATGTCCCGGGTCCGCAACCGCGCCAGCTACCGCTGACCGGCCCTCCCGCACCCCGTACCGCCGACCGGCCCTCCCCGCACCCCGGCCCGGCCGGCCGCCCCGTTCGCCCCCTGCCCTCCTCCTCACGTACGTCCCGCGCGCACCCACCCGACACCCTCCGCGCGCCGTTCCCCAAGGAGTTCCTCCGTCATGTCCCTGCGCACCCACGTCCGGTCCGTCGCCGCCGGAGCCGGCGCCGTCGCCCTGCTCACCTCGCTCACCGCGTGCTCGGGCTCGACCGACAGCAACGCCAAGGAGATCACCGTCTACAGCGCGGACGGGCTGCACTCCGCCGACGGCAAGGGCTTCTACAACAAGGTCTTCAAGGACTTCGAGAAGAAGACCGGCATCGAGGTGAAGTACGTCGAGGGCGGCTCCGGGGAGATGGTGCAGCGCCTGACCCGGGAGAAGTCCAACAACAAGGCGGACGTGGTGGTGACCCTGCCGCCGTTCATCCAGCAGGCCGACGAGCGCGGCCTGCTGGAGCCCTACCGCCCGGCCGGCTCGCACAAGATCGCCCCGGGCGACCGGTCCGCCGACGGCACCTGGACGCCGGTGGTCAACAACTACTTCTCCTTCATCTACAACAGCGAGCAGCTCCCCGCCGCGCCGAAGACCTGGGAGGACCTGCTGGACAAAAAGTTCGAGAACCGGCTGCAGTACTCCACCCCCGGCGTCGCCGGCGACGGCACCGCGCTGGTCATCAAGGCCATGCACGACTTCGGCGGCGAGGAGCCCGCCATGGCCTACCTGAAGAAGCTCCAGAAGAACAACGTCGGCCCCTCCCCGTCCACCGGCGCCCTGGAGCCCAAGGTGGACAAGGGCGAACTGCTGGTGGCCAACGGCGACGTGCAGATGAACTACGCCGATGCCAAGGCGTCGTACCCCAACAACAAGATCTTCTTCCCGGCCGTCGCCGCGGACCGCAAGCCGACCACCTTCGCGCTGCCCTACGCGGCCGGGCTGGTGAAGAACGCGCCGCACGAGAAGAACGCCCGGAAGTTCCTCGACTACCTGCTCTCCCCGGAGGTGCAGGAGCAGGTGAGCCCGGTGGCCGGCGGCTTCCCGGTGCGGCAGGACGTGGAGGCGGTCGGCGAGGACGCGGTCGCGCTGCGGAAGATCCTGGACGGCGTGGAGATCTTCACCCCCGACTGGCGGGACATCAGCGAGAACCTGGACGAGTACGTGAAGGCGTGGAAGGAGGCCACCGGCAGCTGACCGGCCCTCCCCGCCGGTCGCCCCGGCCACCGGGCTCACCTGCTCCTGCACCTCCGGGGAGAGCAGGTAGTCGAGGAACTGCGCTTACCCTTGGGGCGTCGGCACAGCACAGCGCGGTGCCGCCGACGCCCCAGGAAGACGCGGCGTACGTCAGGAGTGCGGCAAATGGCAGAGCGCAAGCCCATCGAGTCATGGCTCACCGACATGGACGGGGTGCTCATCCACGAGGGTGTCCCGGTCCCGGGCGCCGAGGCGTTCATCAGCCGGCTCCGGGAATCCGGCAAACCGTTCCTGGTGCTCACCAACAACTCCATCTACACCGCGCGCGACCTGCACGCCCGGCTGGCCCGGATGGGGCTGGACGTGCCGGTGCAGAACATCTGGACCTCCGCGCTGGCCACCGCCCAGTTCCTGGACGACCAGCGGCCCGGCGGCACCGCGTACGTCATCGGCGAGGCGGGGCTGACCACCGCGCTGCACGACATCGGGTACGTGCTCACCGACTCCGACCCCGACTACGTGGTCCTCGGCGAGACCCGCACCTACAGCTTCGAGGCGCTCACCAAGGCCATCCGGCTGATCAAGAAGGGCGCCCGGTTCATCGCCACCAACCCCGACGAGACCGGCCCGTCGCCGGAGGGGGTGCTGCCCGCCACCGGTTCGGTGGCCGCGCTGATCACCAAGGCCACCGGCCGCGACCCGTACTTCGTCGGCAAGCCCAACCCGCTGATGATGCGGGCCGGCCTCAACGCCATCGGGGCGCACTCCGAGACCAGCGCGATGATCGGCGACCGGATGGACACCGATGTGCTGGCCGGCCTGGAGGCGGGCATGGAGACCTTCCTGGTGCTCACCGGGCTCACCCGCAACGGGGAGATCGACCGCTACCCGTTCCGCCCCTCCCGGGTGGTGGACTCCATCGCGGACCTCGTCGAACTCGTCTGACCGGTTCACCCGGGAGGGCGACGCGCTCACCCGGCCGGCCCAGCGGCGGGCCCGCAGCGGATGCGCGGGCGCCCCGCGGGCATGAGCCTTCCGGAGTACGGGAGGTTCACCATGCGTTCCCTTCGCACCACCGTCCGCGCCGTCGCCGTCGCTGTCGCCGTCACCGCCGGGGCGTGGGCGACGGCCGCCGTGCCCGCCGCCGCCGACGGGACCGGTGACGGCAGCGCCGGCGGGCACGGCCGGCTCCGGGTGGCCCCCGCCCCGGTGGGCGCCGGCGGCCTGGTGTGGCTGACGGTCTCCGGCTGCCGGGACGGGGCGGCCACCGCGACCTCCACCGCGTTCGCCGCGACGGCGCGGCTCACCCCGTCCGGCCGGGCTCCCGGGGAACTGACCGGACCGGCGCGGATCGGCCGCGACCCGGCCGAGGGCACCCACATCGTCTACGCCGCCTGCGGGGTGAAGGAACCCGGCCGGGCCGGGGTGCGGGTGGTGGCCCGGGCGCCGCTCACCGTGGCCGCGGACGCCGCCGCCCCGGAACCCGGCGGGCACCCCCCGGGGCGGACCGGCCCGCCGCCCGCGCCCCCCTGGACGGTGCCCGCGCCGGTGGACCCGGTCCGCGCGGGCGGCGGGGGCGCCGCGCGCCGCGCCGAGGAGGAGTCCATCGGCCCCGCGGAGGCGTACGGGCTGGCACTGGCCGGGGGCGCGGCGCTGGTCGTCGGCGCCCGCGCCGTGCGCCGCGGCCGGGCCGGCCGGGCGGCCCGCTCCCGGCCCGGGGACTGACCGCCCCGGCCGGCGGGGCCCGTCGGCTCCGGCGTCCCGCGCGCCGGCTGCGGACGGTGCCCGGCCCGGGCGGGCGGTGCCCCGGACCATGCCCGGGGTCAGAAGGTGTCCACGTCCTCGTCGGCCGGGACCTTCACCCACACGGCCTCGGAGGGCACCCCCCGCGCGTCCACCACATGGAGCATGTACCAGCCGGGGGGCACCAGCGACGGGTCGTCGGGGAGGGTGACGGTGACGCCGCGCGCCGTGGCGCGGAACGTCAGCGCGATCGACTTCTGCTCCACGTTGGTGACGTGGGTGAACGAGCCGGGCCGGATCAGCCGCGCCTTGGCGATCCTCGTGGTGGTCCGGGTCCGGAACGTCGCCGTGCCGCCCCGCTTCACCTCCGACCGGGCGGGCCCGGTGATCCTCGGCCGCTCGCCCCGGTACAGATAGGGCGGGCTGTACAGGTCGATCTGCTGCTGGAACGTCCCCGGCCGGGTGTTCGCCCGGTCGGCGAAGAGCGAGTCCGAGCCGAAGGTCATCACCCGGCCGTCCGGCAGCAGCAGCGCGCCCGAGTGGTAGTTGCGGCCCACCAGGGGATCGGCGACCCGGCGGGAGGTGTTGCCGCGCGGGTCGTACACCTCCGCGCGCAGGACGTTGCTGCCGCCGCGGCCCCGGTAGCCGCCCGAACCGTTGGTGGTCAGCACGGTGTCGTCGGGGAGGATGACGCTGCTGGGGTAGCGGACCGCGGCGTACAGATCCGGCCCGTCGGTGAACCGCGGCTTCTCGGCGTGCAGGTCCACCAGACGGGTCCGGGCGGTGGACTTCTCGCTCTCGCCGACCCCGCCGCCGCCCAGCACCATGTACCGCTGGTCCTGGGCGGGCGGCAGCAGCACCGACATCGAGGTCTCCAGCGCGTCCGGGTCGCTGATCCCGGGCACCACGTCGAAGGTGTTGCGCTTCACGTCCCAGATGCCCGGGGTGCGGCCCTTGTCGGCCGGGCCGTACCCGGCGTTGGAGCCGGTGTAGAAGATCTTCCCCCCGTCGGTGAGGAAGAGCGCCGGATAGGTGGGGAAGAACCGCTCCTTCGGCAGATAGCTCCACTCCTTGGTCTTCGGGTCGTAGATCTCGTTCTTCCCCGGGACCACCTGGCCGATCTCGTCCAGACCGGAGACCGAGAGCACCTTTCCGTCCTGGAGGGTGGTGAGGGTGGGGTACCAGCGCGCCTCGTTCATCGGATCGACCGGGATGTACCTCTCCGCGACCGGATCGAATTCCCAGGCGTCCTTGATCCCCTGGAAATCCTTCTTGTCGAACGAGAGTTTCTGCGCGATGCCGTAGAAGTTCTGCCGGTCCTCACCCTTCAGCCCGGCGATCCGGTAATTGTCCTCGGTCCCCGTCTGGTACCGCCGGCCCTTGCGCAGCGCCTCGACGTAGACCCGCGCGGTGCTCGCCTCGACGGTGACCTCGCCGGTCACCGGGGACTGGGTCTTCTTGGCCCGCGGCACCAGCACCGGGTCCTGGGAGGCGAACGTCTTGCCGTTCCTCTTCCCGGTGAACAGGGTGCCGGCGGGGAAGGTCTTCGGTTTGTCGGGGTCCTCGTTGTGGACGAACATCAGGCCGCCGGCCTTCTCCACGTCCCCTTCCAGTTTCTCGTACCGCTGGGTGCCGCCGGCGACCAGCAGCCGGCCGTCCGGCAACTGGGTGTGCCCGGCACAGAACATGTCCTTCGGCGTCGGAATGTCGGTGAAGGTGTTCCTCGCCGGGTCCCAGAGCACCGAGCGGAACGACTTGGCGGCGAAGTTCTTGGCGTTGTTCCCGGAACCCGCGATGAGCAGGATCTTGCCGGTGTGCAGCAGCGCGGCGTGAATGGTGTTGATCCGGTATTTCTCCGGAACGTCCACCACCTTCCAGTGCCCGTTGCCGGCCTTGTACTCCGGCTGGTTGATCCGGTACTCGTGGTACCGCTCGGAACCGAACCGGTACAGGGCCGGGCCGTTCAGTCCGGCCAGCACCAGCACCACGGCGGTGCCGATGGCATGACGGCGGGTACGGCTGCTCGGTCGGTACTTCACGGATCACGCCCCTCAAGGCCGCAGTGCGTCTGGTCCGGGCTCCTGGCGTACGGCCGGCCGCCGGAGGCCGGGCGGCCCGCCGAAGAACAGACAAGAGGAAGAATCGCCGGGGAGGGCGCAGAAAACGGGCCGGGGCCGCCCGATTCACTCCCCGGGGTCAGCCGGGGGCGGTGCGCCCGGAGTAACGCGACGGTCCCGGCCGGTGGACCGCGGCGTGATCACGAAGGACCGCGACGGACCGCGACGGCGAAGGACCACGACGGACCACGGAGGATCCCGAAGGATCACGACGGACCGGGGCGGCCCGCGACGGAACACGGCGGCCCGCGGCAGGGGAGGGGCCGGGGCGCGGCGGCACCACGGCCGGCCGCGGTCCGGGCACGGGCCGGCTCAGCCGCGCGGGGGCGCCGGCTCGGACGGGGGCGCCTGGCGGAGCCGGGCCCGGATGTTGCCGAAGTGGTCGCGCACCGCGGCCTCGGCGCGCCCGGCGTCGCCGGACCGGACCGCCGCCAGGATCTCCCGGTGCTGCGCACAGGTGACCCGGGGGTCCTGGTGGACGTCGACCAGATCGGTACGGACCCGGTGGAAGGCGTCCCAGAACGCCGCCAGCACCTCGCTGAGCAGCAGGTTGTCCAGATGGCGGTGGAGCGCGGCGTGGAAGGCGCGGTCGGTGTCGGCGCCGATCGCGCCGGCGGCGGCCTCGTCCTCCATCCGGGCGACGATCGCCTCCAGCTCCAGCAGGTCGGCCTCGGGTATCCGCCCGGCCAGCCGCCCCACCAGGCCGGTCTCCACCGCCTCGCGCAGCTCCAGCAGCTGGAGCAGGCTGTCCTCGCCCCGGTAGTGGCCCGCGACGGTGCGGAAGATCAGCCCCTCGATCATCGGGGCCATCGACATCGGCCCGACGTAGGTGCCGAAACCGTGCCGGATCTCCACGATGCCCATGGCCTGGAGCGCCTTGAGCGCCTCGCGCACCGAGTTGCGGCTGACCCCGAGGAGCTCCATCAGCTCCGTCTCGGTGGGCAGCGGGGCGCCGGACGGCAGCCGCTGGTCGATGATCAGCTTCTTGATCCGCTCCTGGATGTCGCGTGCCATTCCGCGACTGTGCACCGCGACCTCCCCGTTTGACCAGCGGCGCGACCGGACGGCTCGGCGGCGCCGGGCCCGGCCGGCCGGGCCGGTACGACACAGGGCCCCCTCACCGACCGGTGAGGGGGCCCTGCTGAGACGTGCGCCGCCAGGGACTCGAACCCCGGACCCGCTGATTAAGAGTCAGCTGCTCTAACCAACTGAGCTAGCGGCGCGCGCTGACAGGAGAAATCCTACCTGACGCAAGAGGGTGCTCCGCGCCATGTCCGCCGCCGGGCCCCTGACCCCCGCCGCCGGGCCTCCGGCCCTCGCCACCAGTACCCCGGCGCCCGCGTCCCCGTCCCCGGGGCGGCCGGCCGCGCCCCCGCGGACGGGGATGACCCGGCCCGGACGCGGTCCGCCCGGGAGGCCGCCGCGGACCGTCCGGCCGGTGCCGTCGGCCGCCGGTGCGGTGCCGTCCGCCGCCGGCGAGGGCCCGCCGGCCCGGCGGCCACGGCCCGCCGTGGCCGAAACATTTCGGTGGGGCGGAGGCCGGAGGAATGGGCCCGGGAACCGGGGTGAAGTAGTTGTACATCCCCGCGTCATTGGTCTGGACATGACTATGGGTCGCCGTTAACCTCCGTGTTGGTCTAGACCGCAGCGCGGGGAGGAGCAGCGGCCCCCGTGCTCACCCCAGGGCGTCCCAGCAGCACCCAGCAGCACCCGCCACCCCCAGGTTCCACCCGCACCCCCACGTTCCCAGAGCCTTCCCCCACGTTCTCCAGGAGCGAAGCATGCGAAGGAAGATCAGCGCGGCAGCGGTGGGCATCGGCATCGCCGCCGCCTCCATCCTCGCCACCGGTGGGTCCGCCACCGGCCACGGTTACACCGAGTCGCCCATCAGCCGCCAGAAGCTGTGTGCCAACGGCACCGTGCAGAACTGCGGACAGATCCAGTGGGAGCCGCAGAGCGTCGAGGGCCCCAAGGGCTTCCCGAACGGCGGCCCGGCCGACGGCGCCATCTGCTCCGGCGGCAACGGCCAGTTCGCCCAGCTCGACGACCCGCGCGGCGGCAAGTGGCCGACCACCAAGCTGACCTCGGGCGCCGACCACACCTTCAACTGGCGGTTCACCGCGGCCCACGCCACCACCGACTGGCGCTACTACGTGACCAAGGACGGGTACGACCCGAGCCAGAAGGTCACCCGGGCCAACCTGGAACTCACCCCGTTCCTGACCGTCCCCTACAACGGCAAGCGCCCGCCGTTCACCTTCTCGCACACCGGCAAGCTGCCCAGCGGGAAGAGCGGCCACCACGTGATCGTCGCGGTGTGGACGATCGCGGACACCGGCAACGCCTTCTACGCCTGCTCGGACGTCCAGTTCTGACGGCCGGCCGGGACCGGGCCCGGTCGGTGGCGGCCGGCCGGGCGCGGTCCCGTACCGCGGCGGCCGGCCGGGCTCCGGCGCGGCCCCGCGCCGGGGGAGCGGCATCCGGGCGGCCCCGTCCGCCCCGCTACTCCTTCGGCGCGCGCAGCGCGATCCGGGCCAGCGCCACCGCCACCACCAGCGCGATCCCGGCGAGCAGCGCCAGGTCGGGCACCGCGTCACCGATCCGGCGCACCCGGCGCTCCAGCGCCAGCGCCTGACCGGCGTCGAGCGGCCCGGGCAGCGCGGCGGTGCCGTTGTACCGCAGGAACAGCACCCCGATGGCGATGAAGAACAGCCCCGACACCAGCGAGGTGGTGTGCAGCCGCAGCCGCCCCGCGCGCAGCTCCCGCCCGCGCAGCCAGCGCCGCCGGCCCAGGTCCCAGCGGTCCCAGCACAGCGCCAGCACGAACAGCGGCAGCGCCATCCCCAGCGCGTACACCGCCAGCATCGACGCCCCGTACACCGGGCTGCCGCTGACCGCGGTCACGGTCAGCACCGCGCCGAGGATCGGCCCGGCGCAGAAGCCCGCCAGCCCGTAGACCGAGCCCAGCAGATAGGTGGCCGCCGCGGAGGCCGCCGCCCGCGGGGTGATCCGGCCCGCGGTGCGCCCGGCCCGCCGCGAGGCGAAGCCCATCCCCAGGATCTGGGCGGCACCCAGCGCCACCACCGTCCAGCCGCCGATGGCGACCAGCAGGTCCCGGTGACCGTTGAAGAGCCGGCTGGCCGCGGTGGACGCGGCCCCCAGCGGCACCAGTGTGGTGGCGAGCCCCAGGTAGAAGATCCCGGTCCGGGCGAGCAGCCGGCCGGGCGAGGAGAGCGAGTACGCGAAGAAGGCGGGCAGCAGCAGCGCGCTGCACGGGCTGAGCAGGGCGAGCGCCCCGCCGAGGAACGCCGCCAGATAACCGATGTCGGCCACGCCGGTCACCGGCCGCCCGGCTCGTCACCGCCGGTGCCGCCGTCCGGCCGCCGCGCACCGTCCGCGCCGTCGGCGCCCTCCGTGCCGTCCGCGCCACCGTGCCGGGCCGCGGCGGCCGCGTCGTCGATCACCTCGGCGAAGACCGAGACGGGCTGGGCGCCCGCCACCGGACGGCCGTTGACCAGGAATGACGGGGTGGACTGCACACCCAGCCGGTACCCCTGCTCGCGGTCCCGCTCCAGGGCCGCCCCGGCCGCCTCGCCGTTCAGGTCCCGGCGGAAGCGGTCCAGGTCGGGCACCCCGCCGCGCCGGGCCAGCTCGACCAGCCGGTCCTCGGCCAGCGCGTCACCCTTGCGCGGGTGGGCGAACAGCTCGTCGTGGAACTCCCAGAACCGGCCCTGCCGGCCGGCCGCCCAGGAGGCCCGGGCGGCGCGCTCGGAGTCCGCGCCGAAGATGGGGAAGTTGCGGAACTCGATGCGTAGCAGGCCGCGCTCGACGTACCGCTCGACCAGCTCGGGCCGGGTCGTCCGGGCGAACTCCCCGCAGTAGGAGCACTGGTAGTCGGCGTACTCGACCAGGACCACCGGGGCGTCCGCCCGGCCCACGGCCATCGGGTCGCCCTCGGTCCGCCGGGCGCTGCGCCCGGTCAGCTCGTCGTACCGGCGCTGCTCGGCGCTCACCTCCGGGCGGTCCCCGGCCGGGCCGTGGTCGCGGACGCCGCCGCCGTCGTCGCCGAGGGCGAGCACGGTGAGGAAGACGGCGACGACGAAGGCGATGACGGCGCCGGTCGCCGCCAGTCGGCGGGTGGTGCTGGGTGCGGGCATGGGGGAGGACTCCGGATTCCGGTCGGGCAGAGCTGGGCGGACCGGGCCGGCCGGCCGGGACCCGCGTCGGCCGCCCGAACCGGGCGGCGGCACGCGGGACCCGGGGCGCGGCGGCCCGGGGGCATGGATGCCATGGTGGTACGGGGCGCACCGGCCGGGTGCGGCGGTACCGGTGCAGGGCGCGACAGGGCAGGGCACGGTGCGCGTCGGCACGGTACGGCCCGGCCCGGCCCGGCAGGGTGCGCGCCTACCCGGTGCCGACGGTGTGCGGCGCCCGCCCGTGCCGGTGCGCGGCGCGGTTCCGCCGGTGCGCGGGGGCAGGGCGTCGGTACGCCGCCGCCGCGGTCGCGGCGGTACGCGGTGCAGGTCACGCCCGCATCCGTATCCGCACCCGCGGCTGCGCGGGGGCAGGCGGTCGCGGCGGTGGGCGCCGGTACGCGGCGGTCGGCGGGCGGCCCGCCGTGACGGGACGCCTAGATGCGCAGGACCGGGAGGAGTTGGCACCGCCGGCCGGCACCGGGGCGGTGCCCGGGCGGCAGGGCGCGCGGGGTCCAGCCGTCCGGGGCGGCGAGCCGGGTGCCACCGAGGTGCGGCAGCGGGTCGGTGTGCCACCCGGGGGCGGGGGCCGCCAGAGTGCCGTCCGGTACCGGGACGCCGTCCGGGCGGCAGCGGACCGGCGCCCGCTCCTCGGCGGTGTCCCGCGCCGGTCCCTGGTGGACGGCGGTGGGGGCGGGCCGGGCGACGGTTCCGGCCGGCGCGACGGGCGTCCCGGTCGGCCGGGAGAACTCCCCGACCGGGCGGAGGCCCTCCGCGGCCCGCCGGGCGGCCGTCACCTCCCGGAGCGCGGCCGTCCCGTCCGGCCCGGCAGCGCCGTCGGCCGTCCGGGAAGCGTCGGCCGGCGGTCCGTCGACGGAACCGGAACCGGATGCGGAACCGGAACCGGGGCCGGCGACCGGGCCGGAGCCTTCCCCGGCCACGGCGGGAGCGCGGCCGGCGCCGGCCGGGGCCGCCCCCGTGCCGGTGGCCGCCGCGCCGGTGAGCGCCGGGCCGGACACCACCGCGAGGAGCACCCCGAGGGCCGCGAGGAGGACCAGGACCGCCGGGGCGGCGGGGCCGCCGGCCGGCCGGGGCGGGGGCATGACGGCGGAGGGCCCTGCGGCCCGGCCGTGCGGCGTCATCGCCTCCCCCTTACGGCTGAACTTTCATGATCCTCGCTGGATAGGTGGTCGAACCATGCTAGTGGGCGGCTGGAGGCGGGACGGCTGGTTGCCCCGGGCGACGTTGGCAGCAAGCGGACACCGGAGCGTGTGGATGGTCGCTCGCGGTCGCCCATCCGCTGCGGTCCGTGGCGACGGGCGTCCGCCCGGCCGCGTCGCGCGGCAGCTTGCTGCCAATCGACGGGCGACGACAGTTATACGGGCGTAGAAGTTGCCTGCGGACGGCGGCCTTTGCCAAACCTTCATCTCACTGGGTGCGTTGACGCCGTTGCTGTGTGCGAATTAATGTCATCACGGTTTTAGCTCGATGATCGCCTCGCGTAATAGGGCAATGAATTCCTCGGGTCAGGAGCCAGGTGGTGAGCGGGGGATTGGTTCCAGCCGGGGTTTACGCAGCCCCGGTGCGCCGGGCTTAACGCAGCCCCGGTGAACGACAATTGTCTGCACGCCGGACCAGGGGAAGTCATGGTTGCTGTTCCGATGATGTCCGATCCTGAACAGGGGAGCGTGGCGGCCGGCCGGCCGTTCGCCGCGGCCGGAATCGCCCCGGCCGGCCCGGAGACGGACCGGGTGGAACAGGCCCTGCTGGCGGCCCGGGACCTGATCGAGGCGACCGTCGTCCGGCACCGCCGGGAGCTGGCCCGGTCCTCGCTGGCCGGCGCGGCCCACGCGGAGACCGTGGAGCGGCTGGTGCGCGGTGCCACCCAGAGCGTGAGCGCGGTCCTCACCGGCGCCGAGCAGGAGGCCCCGCTGCTGGCCGCGCTGGGCCGGCTGGCCGCGGCCGGCGGTGACCAGGTCACCGTGAAACTGCTGTGCCTGCCCGGGGCGGTGCACACCGGCCGGCTGCGGACCACCCCGCGCCCCTTCCCGCGCTTCGAGGTACGGGTCGCCGACGCCGAACTGGAGGAGACCCTCCTGGTGGACTCCCGCACCGCCTACGTGCGGCCGGACCCGGAGCGGCCGGGCCGGGCCGGCTCGGTGGTGGAGGACTCGCTCACCGTCCAGGCGGTCGAGCTGCTCTTCGCCGGTGCCTGGGCGAACGGGGTGGGCCTGGCGGACTACCCGCGGCTGACGGGCCGGCTGTGCCCGCGGTCCGCGCGGCGGATCCTGGAGTGCCTGCGCACCGGCCACACCGACGAGGTGGCGGCCCGGGAGATGAAGGTCTCGCTGCGCACCTACCGCCGGTACGTCGCGGAGGTGATGCGGGAACTGGGCGCCAGCTCCCGCTTCCAGGCCGGCGTGCGCGCGGTGGAACTGGGACTCCTGCCCGGCCGGCCGTGACCGTGCCGGACACCTCACTGCCGTCGGGAGGCGGGAGCATGACCGACCGTACGCGGCCCGGGGAGGACGGGGCGGCCGGCGGCGGGGACGGCGGCGACCCCCTCGACCAGACGCTGCGCGCGGTCCGCGAACTCATCGAGTCCACCGTCGCCGAGCACCGGGCGCGCCGGAGCCGCAACCGGCTGGTGACCGAGGTCGGGGTGGACGACGCGGGGCTGCGCGAGGCGGCCGAGCGGCTCGCCGTCCGGGCCCGGTACAACCTGGAGCTGGTGCTGCCGTGCGCCGGCGGCCGGACGTCGCCGGTGCACACCGCCCTGGCCGGACTGCTGGACCTGGCCGCCCCGGCGGTGGCGGTGCGCGCGCTGTGCGCCCAGCCGCCGCCCGGCTGGGAGACCCGCGGCGAGGTGCGGACCGCGAAGGTGGCGCTGCCCGCCCTGGTGATCGCCGACTCCGCCACCGCGCTGATCTGCGCCGAGTCGCCCGCCGGCCGGCAGACCTCGCTGGTCCGGGACCCGGCGGTGGCCCGGACGCTGCACTCCCTGTTCGGCAGCGTCTGGGGCGGTGCCACCCCGGTGGCCGGGCCGTTCGACTTCGGCAACCGGGCGCGGGCGGACATGGTGCGCCGGGTGCTGGAGCGGCTGCGGGACGGGGTGACCGACGAGGCCGCCGCCCGCGAGCTGTCGGTTTCGGTGCGCACCTACCGCCGTTACGTCACCCACATCCTGGAACTGCTGGGCGCCAGCTCCCGCTTCCAGGCCGGGGTGCGCGCCACCGAACTGGGCATCCTGCGGGACCGCTGAGACGGCGTTCCCGGCCGGTGCGGGAATTGGGGAAAACGGCGCACCCGAGGCCGCCGGCCGGCCAATCGAATTCCTGACACGCAAATGCCGGGCGGGATAGGGAACTTGGCCTCTTGCGGACATCATCGTCTCCCGTGCCCCGGCCGCGGATATCCCGTTCGTACGCTGAACGAGGCGCAGGCAGCGCCCGGTGCCGAACACGTACTTGGGGGATGGGTCAATGCCGCAGAGCAACGCCACCATGCACGACCGCGTTTCCGAGCTGCACCGGCTGCGGGAAGAGGTCCGGGAGGGTGACGCACGCGCCACCGGGGCGCAGCACGCCAAGGGCAAACGGACGGTGCGGGAGAGGCTGGACCTGCTGTTCGACGAGGGGTCCTTCACCGAGGTGGAGCCGCTGCGACGGCACCGGGCCACCGGGTTCGGGCTGGAGCAGCGCAAGCCGTACACCGACGGGGTGGTCACCGGCTGGGGGACCGTGCACGGCCGCACCGTCTTCGCCTTCGCCCACGACTTCCGGATCTTTGGCGGCGCGCTGGGCGAGGCCCACGCGCAGAAGATCCACAAGATCATGGACATGGCGCTGGCCGCCGGGGCCCCGCTGGTGTCGCTCAACGACGGTGCCGGCGCCCGCATCCAGGAGGGCGTCTCCGCGCTCGCCGGCTACGGCGGCATCTTCGAGCGGAACACCCGGGCCTCCGGGGTGATCCCGCAGATAAGCGTGATGCTGGGCCCCTGCGCCGGCGGCGCCGCCTACTCCCCGGCCCTCACCGACTTCGTCTTCATGGTCCGCGAGACCTCGCAGATGTTCATCACCGGCCCGGACGTGGTCCAGGCCGTCACCGGCGAGAAGGTCTCCCAGAACGGACTGGGCGGCGCCGATGTGCACGCCGAGACCTCCGGGGTGTGCCACTTCGCGTACGACGACGAGGAGACCTGCCTGGAGGAGGTGCGCTACCTGCTCTCCCTGCTGCCGCAGAACAACCGCGAGGCGGCGCCCGCCGTACGCGGTGACGACCCGGCCGACCGGCGCTGCGAGGCACTGCTGGACCTGGTCCCGGTGGACGGCAACCGCCCCTACGACATGCGGGACGTCATCGAGGAGATCGTGGACGACGGCGAGCACATGGAGGTGCACCAGCGCTGGGCCCCCAGCGTGCTGTGCACGCTCGCCCGGCTGGACGGCCAGGTGGTGGGCATCGTCGCCAACCAGCCGCAGTCGCTCGCCGGGGTGCTGGACATCCACTCCTCGGAGAAGGCCGCGCGGTTCGTGCAGTTCTGCGACGCCTTCAACATCCCGCTGGTGACCCTGGTGGACGTGCCCGGCTTCCTGCCCGGCGTGGACCAGGAGCACGGCGGCATCATCCGGCACGGCGCGAAGCTGCTCTACGCGTACTGCAACGCCACCGTGCCGCGGATCTCGGTGGTGCTGCGGAAGGCGTACGGCGGCGCGTACATCGTGATGGACTCCCGCTCCATCGGCACCGACCTCGCCTTCGCCTGGCCCACCAACGAGATCGCGGTGATGGGCGCGGAGGGCGCGGCCAACGTGGTCTTCCGCCGTCAGATCGCGGCCTCCGACGACCCGGACACCACCCGCAGCCAGCTGGTCAAGGAGTACACCGCCGAGCTGATGCACCCGTACTACGCGGCGGAGCGCGGGCTGGTGGACGACGTCATCGACCCCGCCGAGACGCGCGGCATCCTCATCCGCTCGCTGGCGATGCTCCGCGACAAACACGCCGACCTGCCGGTCCGCAAGCACGGGAACCAGCCGGCATGAGCGCCGGCCGCACCGGAGCCGGTGCCCCCGCGCCCGACCGGACGGCGCCCGCCGCCACCGCGCCCGGCGGGGCGGAGCGGGACCGGCCCGCGCCCGGCGCCCCGGCGGCGCCCGCGGCCGGCCAGGCCGCCGGCGCCCCGGACATCGACGGTCCGCTGGGCCCGTCCCTGCTCAAGGTCATCCGCGGCAACCCGAGCCCGGACGAGCTGGCCGCCGCCACGGCGGTGCTGCTCGCCCTGGCCCGCCGCGCGGCACCCGCCGACGGCGGCGGCACCACCGCCACCCCGCGCTGGCGTCCGGCGCCCGCCGACGGCTGTCCGCCGCGCTCCTGGAAGTCCCGCCGGTCCCCGGCCACCTGACCGGGCTCCGGCCCGGGCGCGCCGTGTCCCGAACCGGCGCCCCCGGGGCGGGACTTGGGCCGGCAACCGCGAGCCGGTGTCCGGATCGCGGCGCCGAGGTGCCTCCGGACGGCACCGCGGCACCCCGGGGCCGTAAGGGACGGAACATCCCGCAATCGGGCGGAACGGTCTGTCGATCAACGGAAAGACCCGGTAAAACGGTCGCAAACGGTCATCATCGCAACTCAATAAGGCTCACGTGATCACATTGTGTACCGGAGCATACGGGCGATAGGTTTGCGCGCATGGCCTGCCGGAGACCTGGCAGCAGCCGGTACTGCAAGGGATCTTGGGAGATGGCGCAGAGGCGCAGAAGGGGCGGCATCGCTGTGGTGCCGCACGATGACGGCCCGGTGGCGGTACCTCCGCCGTACGGCGGGGCGGACCCGCTGCCGGCCGGGCAGGCCGGGCACCGGAAGACCGGTGACGGATCCGCACACACCCGCCGGGGGCACGGCCCTGCCGCGCCCGGCGGCCGGCCGGGCGCGGCCCTGAGCCGCGGGGCGCTGCCGCCGCTGCTCCTGGGGGTGGTGCTGCTCATCGTCTGGGACCTGGCCACCCGCACCGGCGCCGTCTCCACCTACTTCCTGCCCACGCCGTGGGACCTGGCCGAGCGCTTCACCGACGATGTGGTGCACGGCCCGCTGCTGGAGTACACCCGCGAGACGGTGTGGGAGGCGCTGGCCGGCGGCGCCCTGGGGATCGGGGTGGCGCTGCCGCTGGGCTACCTGATCGCCCGCAACCGGATCGCCGCTGCCGCGCTCCAGCCGTACATCGCCGCCACCCAGGCGATCCCGGCGGTGGCGCTCGCCCCGCTGCTCGCCCTCTGGCTGGGGTACGGCCTGCTGCCCATCGCGGTCCTCTGCGCCCTGCTGGTCTTCTTCCCCATCCTGGTCAACACCGTGCTCGGACTGCGTGGCGTGGACCCGGACGTGATGGGTGCCGCCCGGGTGGACGGGGTCGGCGGGTGGGGGATGCTCTGGTACATCGAGATCCCGCTGGCCCTGCCCAGCATCCTGACCGGGGTCCGCAACGGCCTCACGCTCTCCATGACCGGCGCCGTGGTCGGCGAGTTCGCCATGGGCGGCGAGGGGCTGGGCCAGCTGCTCACCGTGCAGCGCCAGGAGGCCGACACCGTCGGCCTGTTCAGCACGATCCTCATGCTCTCCGTACTCGCCGTCGGTCTGTACGGCGCGATCCGTCTGATCGAGCGGTGTGTCCAGCGCTGAGCCTCCACCGCCTTCCATTACTTGAGGAGAAGTACGTGCGTTCCACACCCGGAACCGGCCGCCGTCCGGTGCGCAGACGCCACGCGATCGGGGCCGTCCTGCTGTCGGTCGTGGCGGTCACCGCCCTGACCTCCTGCGCCGACGAGCCGGGGAAGTCCGAGGGCAAGAACGGCGACCCGATCACCGTCGGGCTCACGTACACCCCCAACATCCAGTTCGCCCCGTTCTACGTGGCGGTGGAGAAGGGGTTCTACAAGAGCGCCGGGGTGAAGGTGAGCCTGCGCCACCACGGTGCGGCCGAGGACCTCTTCGGCGCACTGAAGCAGGGCCGCGAGGACGTGGTCTACGCGGGTGGCGACGAGATGCTCCAGGCCCGCTCCAAGAACCTGCCGATCGTGGACATCGCCACCGTCTACCACAAGTACCCGGTGGCGCTGCTGGTCCCCGAGGACTCCGACATCCGCAAGCCCCAGGACCTCAAGGGCCGCACCATCGGCACCCCCGGGCCCTTCGGCGAGACGTACTTCGGCCTGCTCGCCCTGCTCAAGGAGGCCGGGCTGTCGGAGAAGGACGCCAAGGTGAAGTACATCGGCTTCACCCAGCAGGCGGCCCTCAAGGGCAACAAGACCGACGGCGTCATGGGCTACATCAACAACGACGCGGTGAGCTTCGACGAGTCGGGCACCCCGGTCCGCGCCATCACCCTCTCCGACGAGGGCGGCGGCCAGTCGCTGGTCGGGCCCTCGCTCGGGGCCAAGCAGAGCACCCTGGACAAGCGCGGCGACGACATCCGCAAGTTCGTCGACGCCTCGCTGCGCGGGATGCAGTACACCCTCGACCACCCCGAGGAGGCGGTCGAGATCAGCAAGAAGTACATCCCCGGCCTGGACGACGGCAAGAAGAAGCGGAACGCGCTCGCCGTGCTGCGCGCCACCGAGCCGCTGATGCGCAACGACCGCGGCGAGCTGGGCCAGATCGACCCGCAGGTGTGGGCCCGGATGGCCGAGTTCATGTACGACCAGGGGCTGCTGGACAAGGAGATCCAGGCCGAGCAGGCGTACGACGCGGACTACCTGCCCAAGTCCTGACCCCGGCCGGCCGCCCCGGTCTCCGGTCCTCCCCGGCTCCTCCCGGCCTTCCCCGGCGCCCGCCGACCGGGTGCGCGGTTCCGTGCCGTGCGCACCCCGGCGGGCGCCGGCCGGGTGGGTGCCGTCCCCGGGGGCGCCGGGCCGGGGGCGCCGGCCCGGGTGGGTGCGATCCGCCCGGGTGCCGGCCGGTGGCCGGGCCGGGGCGGCGCCCACCGGGTTCCCGTAAGGGGGAATCGCCCGGGACCCCGTACGGGCGCGTACCCCGCCCCGGCGGCCCGGGACCCCTACGGGCCGCCCGCGCCGCGACGCCCCGGCCCGGGCCGCGGCGCCCGGGCCGGGTCAGGCGCGCGGGGCCGCGCGGTGGGCCGCGGCGGCCACCGCGAAGGCCACGCCGGCCCCGGCCGCCAGCGCCGCCCAGCTTCCCGCCGCCGGGACGTGGGTCACCAGCAGCAGCCCCAGCGGCGGGCCGGTGGCGGTGCCCAGGTTCCAGGCGAGCGAGGCCAGCGCGCTCGCCCGGCCCACCGACGCCTCGCCGGACCAGCTCAGCAGCAGCGGGTAGAAGGCGGAGGAGTACGTCAGCTCGCCCGCCGCGAAGACCACCGCGAAGCAGATCAGCAGCGCGTACCGGAGCACCGGCCCGCCGGTGCCGTCCAGCACCACGGCGAGCAGTCCGCAGCCGAAGGCCACCGCCCACAGCACCGGGCCGGCGGCCAGGCTCACCGTCTCCGGCAGCCGCTCGAACCAGCGCCGCGCCGGGGGCTGGAGGACCACCAGGGCGAAGGAGTTGACGGCCGTCACCACGCTCACCCAGCCCAGGGTGACCGCCATCCGGTCGTGCATCAGCAGCGGCACGGTGGCCTCGATCTGGGTGAAGCCGACCACCGCGAAGAGCGCCTGGGCGCAGATCAGCAGGGCCATCGGCCGGGACCGCAGCAGGGCGCGGTACCCGGGCCCGGCCGTGCCGTCCACCACCGCCTCCCGCGCCGCCGCCTCGCCGCGCGGGCGCATGGACAGGATCACCGCCAGCAGCGGCAGGGCCGCCGCCGCGTTCGCCACGTACAGCCAGCGCAGGGCGGTGACCGGGGTGCCGGCGCCGTGCAGCACCAGCCCGGCGATCACCGAGCCGGCGCCGATGCCGACGTTGTTCACCACGTGCCGCACGGTGAACGCGGTGCGCCGCCGGCTCTCCGGCACCGCGCCGTCCACCACCCCGACGATCGCCGCGTAGAACAGCCCGAACCCGGCGCCGACGCAGGCGCCGGAGAGCAGCACCGGCACCAGGGAGGAGGCCGGGGCGAGCAGTCCGTACCCGGCGGCGAGCGCCGCGGCGCCCGCGGCCCCCACCCGGTGCGGTCCGCCGCGGTCCGCCAGCGGCCCGCCGAGCAGCGCGGCGGTGAAGCTGGCGGCGGCCATCGCGACGAAGTAGCCGCCGGCGGCGCCGGGGCCCAGCCCCAGCAGTTCGCTGAGGTAGATGGCGGTGAACGGGAAGCACAGGCCGTTGCCGAGGCTGGACAGCAGCAGGCAGGCCATCAGCACGGTGAAGGGTCGGCCCATCGGCTCCTGGGCCGCCGCCGGCCCCTCGGGGCGGCTCATCGACGGCCCCGGTGGGCCCGGGGGCCCCGGCAGGCCCGGTGGGCCGGGCGATCCCGCCGGTCCCGGGGGCCCGGACGGTCCCGGGGGCCCGCCGGCGCCGTGGCACCGCCCGCGCCGGCCCACGCCCCGGTGCCCGTCCCGGCCGCCGTCCCGGCCCTGGTCCCGGACGCCGCCGCTCCGGCCCTCGTCCCGGCGTCCGTCCCGGTGTGTGTGGTCATGCCCGGATCGCGTCCCGGCGCTCGATCAGCTCCTCCACCAGCGCCATGTCGTACGGCGCGGGCAGCGAGAGGACCACGTGCGCCGCGCCGGCCGCGGCGTACTCCGCCAGCAGCGGCAGCCCGGCGGCGTCGATCATCACCGTGCGGGCCACCTCGCCCGGATCGCGGCCGACCCGCGCGCACCAGTCGTCCAGCACCCCGTTCAGCTCGCGGAACTCGGCGACCGGGTCGGCCGAGGCCCAGCCGTACCAGTTCCACCAGTCGGCCTCGCGGGCCACCAGCTCCAGGGTGCGCCGCCGGCCACCGCCCCCGATGAGCACCGGCAGCTCCCCGGCCGGGCCGGGGTTGAGGGTGGAGAGACGTTCCTTCACGGTCCGTACCGCGACGGCGAAGTTGTCCATCCGCTCCTTGGGGCCGGGGAAGGGCAGCCCGTACGCGCGGTGCTCCTCCTCGAACCAGCCCGCGCCCAGCCCGAGCACCAGCCGGCCGCCGCTGAGCTGATCGACGGTGCGGGCCATGTCGGCGAGGACCGAGGGGTTGCGGAAAGCGGTGCAGCAGACCAGCGGACCGATCAGCGCGTGCTCGGTCTCCACCGCCATCGCGGACAGCAGCGACCAGCACTCGAAGTGGCGGCCGGCCGGGTCCCCGTGGTGCGGCAGGAAGTGGTCCCAGGTCCACAGCGAGTCCACCCCGAGGGCGTCCGCCGCCCGCCAGGCGGCGCGCAGCGGGCCGATGTCGGTGTGCTGGGGGTGCAGCTGGACGCCGACCCGGAGGCCGGAGGGGTGGGGTGCGGGCATGGTCGGCCTTTCGTGGTGGTCCGGTACGGATGCGGGGTGCGGCCGGCGGCGGGAGCCGTCCGGGTGCGGTCCCCGAGGCGGGTGGGGCGGTGCGGCGCGCGACGGCCCGGACGGGCGGCCCCGCGCGGTCCGGAGCGCCGGGAGGCGCGGCGGGCTCCCGGGGGCCGGCGAGCGCGGCGGCTCGGCGCCGGCCGTGTGGTCCGGCGGCGGCTCAGGCGCGGCCCGGGGCCGGTTCGGGGAGGCCCGGAGGGCGGCTCAGGGGGTGACGACGACCCGGTAGACGGGCGTCCCGGCGGTCCGGGCCAGCGCCTGGTCCACGTCGTCCAGCGGGTAGCGGGCGGTGACCAGCGGCTCCAGGTACCGGGTGAGGGTCCCGCCGCGCAGCAGCTCGGCCGCGGCCCGCCAGTCCTCCGGCTCCTGGCTGTAGGAGCCGGTGACGGTGAGCTGGCGGCGGTGCACCTCGTAGCCGGGCAGTTCGGCGGGGGGACCGTCCGGCGAGCCGCCGAAGAGCACGATCCGGCCGCCGTCGGCGACCGCGGCCAGGGCGGTGGCGATGGCCTCCTTGGAGGCGATGGTCACGAAGACCACGTCGGCCCGCGGCACGGTCCCCAGCAGGTCCGGCCCGATCGCCGCGTCCGGGGCGGCGGCCTCGATCGCGGAGCGCCGCCCGGGGTCCAGCTCGACCACGGTCACCGAACGGGCCCCGTGGTGGCGGGCGAGCGCGAGGTGGAGGTGCCCCATGTAGCCGGCGCCGATGACGGTGACCCGGTCCCCGGCCCGCAGCGCACCGCGGCGCAGCGAGTGCACCACGCAGGCGAGGGGCTCGCCCATGGCGGCGAGCGCCGGGTCGACGGTGCCGACCGGCCACACCTGCGCGGCGGGCGCGACCACGTACTCGGCGAGCCCGGCGCCCATGGTGATCGCGCCGTCCTCCCGCATCCCGCCCTGCGGCGAGGAGCACACCGCGGACTGCCCGCCGCGGCAGGGGCGGCACGCCCCGCAGCGGGTGAGCAGATCGACGGTGACCAGGTCACCGACGGCCGGGGCGTCCTCCAGCTCGGCCACCTGGTCGCCGACGCGCTCCACCCGGCCCGCCACCTCGTGGCCGGCGGCGGTGGGGTAGACCGGCATGCGACCCGCGTAGAGGTTGCCTTCCATGGTGCACAGTCCGCAGGCCGCGACCCGGACCAGCACCTCGGTGGCGCCGATCTCGGGGACCGGGAGCTTCCGTATCTCCACCTGGCCGGCGGCGGTGATGACAGCTGTGCGCATGGGAACTGCCTTCCGAATACTGGATGTTGTGCCGGGAGGCTATGCCCGACGGCCACCGGGGGCAAGGTGATGATCACTCACGGGTCGTACGGGCGAGGGGCCGCCTCCAACGGCGGCCCCTCCACGCAGGTCAGCCCGCGTCTTCGCCCAGGGGGTCCCGGCAGGGCAGGCGGCAGCGGATCTGTTTGCCGAACGGGGTCGGCCGGACGCTCCAGCCCGGTGCCAGGGCGTCGAGAATCCACAGGCCGCGGCCGGATTCGGCGGTGTCGTTGCCGGGCGGGCACGGGTCCCGGTCGGGGAGCGCCGTCGGTTCCGGGTCGTGGACCGCCACGATGACCTCGTCGGCCGAGTGGGCGATCTGGACCACGACCGGGGTGAACGGCCCGCACAACCGCACGGCGTTGCCCACCAGTTCACTGGCGACCAGCCGGGCCGCCTCCGCGACCTCCTCGGTCACCCCGGCGCCGCGCAGCTCCTCCACCACCCGTGCCCGCATCTCCCGCACCTGCTCCGGCCCGGCGCTCATGTGGAGGGTGAACCCGCCGGGGCCCGGCGCCAGATAGAACCCGCAGACGGCGAGTCGGGGCGGGAACCGGGGCGGTGGCGCCGGTGCCTCGTGCGTGCTGAGTGGTGCCGTACGGGTCCTCACCACCACTCTCCGGCGA
Source organism: Streptomyces pactum (assembly GCF_016031615.1). Classification (GTDB taxonomy): domain Bacteria; phylum Actinomycetota; class Actinomycetes; order Streptomycetales; family Streptomycetaceae; genus Streptomyces; species Streptomyces pactus. The sequence goes on along the minus strand of NZ_JACYXC010000001.1, from coordinate 2,540,538 downwards.
CGGCACGGTACGGGCGGGTGACGGTCTCCCGGTAGTCCAGGTGGCGCGGGTTGGCCTTGAGGTGCCCGGCCGCCCACTCGGTCCCGGGATCGGCGGTCCCCGTGGTGGGGCCGGAGGCGTCGCAGGTGGCGCACCGCATCGTGAAGGTGTGCGGCTCGGCCTCCGGACGCAGGTCGGGGCCGATGGTGTGGTCCCGGAACCGGTACCGCGCGCGGCTCATGGCTGCCCCCTTCGCACCTCGTGCCGCCGGCGCCGGGTGCGGTGGCCGTCCGGCAGTATCCGGTACGCCGGGCGCTCGACGTTCCTCGCGATAGCGTGGGTCATGCCGTCAACCTCCGTGGGGTTGAGGGCCACGCCCCCGGATCGGTCGCTCGATCGCGGGGGTTCTGTGCGTGGCCGTGCTGTGTCCGGCCGGGTCACCGGCCGGAGCCTCCGGGCCGCTCACTCTGCCGCCCCATTCACCGGCCGCACAATAGAATCCGCCGTGAATCACCCACTGCGGAGGAAATGGCACATGCCAGGCCCGGCGGATCGGCTGGTGGGGTGCACGTTTGCCGTGCCATGCTGCGTACATCGCCGCGGAGAACAGGCAGTTGAGCCGGAGAGGCAGACAGATGGCGGCACCGCACAGGCCGACGGCGCGACGCATCGCACTGGGGCATGAGCTTCGCGAACTGCGCAAGCGGGCGCGGCTCAGCCTCGAAGAGGCCGTGCAGGACCTGTCGTTCAGCGACACCAAGCTGCAACGCGTCGAGACCGGACTTCAGGACCTGCGGAGCGCGGGCGACCTGCGCAAGCTCCTCGAACGCTACGGGGTCACCGACGAGGAAGAGATCGAAAGGCTGGTGGCCACCCAGCGGGAGGCCGCCAGCCGGGAGTGGTGGACGCCCGTCGCCACGGAACTGACCGCGGGGATGCCGCGGTTCCTCGGTATCGAGACGGCGGCCCAGGAGATCCGGGCCTATCACCCGACCATCATCCTCGGGCTGTTGCAGACCGAGGCCTACGCCCGCACGCGGCACGAGAGCGCCAAGCCCATCGATGAGACGACGACCGAGTTCATCGAACAGAGCGTGGAGGTGAGGATGAAACGGAAGGAGGCGCTGACCCGGGACGAGGACCCGCTGAAGTTCTGGGCCATTCTCAACGAGTCAGCGCTGCGGCACGTGGTCGGGGACGCCGAGCTGATGTGTGAGCAGTACGACGAGATCGCCCGGCTGGCCGCGCTCGACAACGTGACGGTGCAGGTGCTTCCCCAGTCGATGCGGGGATACCTGTTCGAGCACAACTTCAGCATCATGATCCTCGGCGACACCATGCCGACGACGATCCAGGTGGACACCCCGTTCGGCAACGCCTCGTCGGTCTCCGACAAGCGCCGGGAAGTCGGGCGGTTCTCCCGCCAGTTCGAGGCGCTGTCCAGGTCGGCCCTGCCTCCCGAGGACACCCCGACGTTCCTGCACCAACTATCCCGAGAGATCACGGCATGACCACCGACGCCCGCACCCTGATGGCCCACGACCTCATCGACGCGGACTGGATCAAATCCTCCTACAGCGGCAACGGCAACAACTGCGTGGAGGTCGCGGACCTGACCGGGGCCGTCCCGGCCGGGGTCGGCGTCCGGGACTCCAAGGACCCGGACGGCCCGGCGCTGGTCGTCTCCGCCGACGGCTGGTCGGCGTTCGTGTCCGCCGTCCGGCGCGGGGAGTTCCCTGCGTCCTGACCGGCGGCCCGTCCCGGCCCGCGTACCGTCACCGAGACGGACGGCCCCCGCGACCGGGGGCCGTCGTCGTGTCCGGGAGCCGTCCGCAGGGCCGTCGTGCCCGCACCGGATCCGTCCTACGGGCTGTCCCAGGGGGCGGCGAGCATGCCGCCGAGGCCCGGGACCGGTTCGGCACGGCGCTCCATCAGGTAGACCCGGTTGCGGGTGCGCTGCACGGTGTGGCGCAACACGAAGCCCTGGGTCTCGTAGTAGGCGACGAGGCCGGGGAACATGCAGCCACGCCTGGTCCATGCCTTGCCGTCCCCGGCCGCTTTGTCGGTGGCCCACAGGGCGATGAGCGTTCCGGGTCTGTGCTCGCGGAAGGCCGGGTCCGTCACTGTGCTGTACAGGTAGTAGGCGGGCTCGCGGCGTTCCGCGTCCGACCACCCCCACGGCGGGGTGTGCTCCTGCACGGTGGTGCATCCGGCGATGCGGCCCCGGCCGTCCTCAAGCACGTACATGGAGCCGTCGGAGTTCTCCGCCTGTGCGGCGAGGTCGGCCGCGCTCTGCCGCCAGGACGGCAGGCCTCGCTCTTCCAGCCACGCGGACCGGGACAGAATCAGGTTCTCGATCGCCGGCGCGTCGGCTGCGGTGGCGGGACGGATGACGGGCAACGGGATGCTCCTTGCCGGGTGATTGGTTCCTACAGGAAGGCGCGGGTGGCGAGGTGGAGGTTGATGACCTCCAGGAGTGGGGCGTGGTCCTCCTCCTGGTAACCGCCGGCGCTCAATCCCCGCACAGCCGTGCGGAGCCGGTCCGGATCCACCAGCCTCGTGTCGAACAGCTCGGACCCCTCCTTCAGCATCTCGCGGAACAGAGGGCGGGCGGCGGAGGTCAGCACGAGTTGGACGACCTCGGCGAAGGACTCGCGTTCCCGGGACTGCGTGACGTCCGGGCTCAGGCCGAGCGAGGCGAGCCGTCGGCGCTGGAGTTGCTTGAGCTGACGCCAGTGGAAGGGCAGCCATTCACCCAGCTGGATCATTCCCGGATCGGCGAAGGGATGGACCGGCCAGATGCCGGCTCGTAGCAGGACGGGCGCGGTCGTCTCCAGGGACAGCAGAGTCATGGAGTTGACCACGGCCGGAGGTGCGATCGCGTCATCGGCGAACTCAAGCGCCTGCCAGGCACGCTCGCCGACCCACGGCAGAGCATCTCCTGCTTCCCCCATGGACTTGTGAGGGTATTCCTCCTGCGAGAGCGCCACCATCTCATCCCCGCCCAGACCGGTCACGACAGCACGTGCGCCGTGCGCGGCCAGCTCGGCGGTGAGCAGGGTGAATGGGAGGTGGATCGGCTCCTCGTACGGGCTGATCAACTCGCCTCTCACCCGCGCGCATGCCGGACCGAGAGGGAGGTTCTCCACGGCATCCACCAGATGGTCCGTCCCCGCGAAGGGGAGAGCGCGCAGGATTTCCTCGCGGCGCCGCACCTGGGATACGCGTCCCGGACCACCGATGAGCAGCGCGCCGGTGGAGAACCGGCCGGGGTACCGCTCGGCCGCCCGCGTCGCCACGGTGCCCGAGTCGAAGCCTCCGGTCATGTGGAAGGCCGTGGTGGCAGGGTCGAGGGGCCGCAGGTCGAGAGCGTCGTCCATCGCCCGGACGAAGGCGGCCAGCACGTCGGCGTCCGGGGCCAGCTCGCGGGGTCCGCCGTGAAGTGCGGGCTCGGGGTAGCTGAGGTACAAGTGGCCGCCGAAGAACGCGGTGCACCGTTCCGTGACCCGGTGGATCCCCACGAAGACGGTCTCCGTGCTGTACCGCGGGCGATAGATCAGCAGCCGAGCGACCTCCCGGGCGTTGAGCCCCCGAGCGTGATCGGCCAGATCCGCCATGTCCCAGGAGGCGAACAGGCTCCGCCGGTCGTGCGCGACGTACAGGGGTGCGGTGCCGCAGGGGCCTGTCGTGACGCGAACCGGTTCATCAGGCGCGGTCTCCGTCACCACGTGGTCCGCCGGCCAGGCGCCGACCAGGCTCCTGGCGGTGTCGAACGCGTCGGGCGACACAGTCTGGGGGTTGGGGTCCGCCACACGGCGCCCGGCGACGCGTTCGCGGACGACAAGGAGCGTTCTGCTGCCGTCGGTGATCGCCACATGCTCGAGCAGGGGATGCGGGTAGGGCCGCAGCTCACTGCTCCCGTCTCCGGTTGTGTACCGGATGCCGTCCCAGGCCCACGTCGTGTCCGCGTACGGAGTGAGGCACATCGTCAGCATGGCTGTCCCTTCGGACGGGCCGGGACACGGTTGTGTTCCGCGTCCCGGCAGCGGTACTACACGGCAGTGGTGTCGTACGTCTTCGCTCCGTCGGAGGACCCGGAAGTCTTCTTGTACTCATGGGTCTCGGCGGGGGTCTGCACCTTGCGGTGAGCTTTCGTGGTAAACAGCTTCTCGAAGCTGGTGGTGCGCTTCGGCGGGGGCATCACGTCGTCCATCGCTCTCTCCTTGTGGTCCTTCGGCGCCGGATCCCGGCGCCGTCGTATCCCTGGGCGGCGGGTCCGTCGGACGAACGGGGCGGGACGGACCCGCCGGCGGGGTGCCGGCGCATCGAGGACCCGGGGGCGTGTACGGACCCGACGGTGTCGCGGCCAGGTGGGCACCGGCACAGGGCGGGGTTGCCGACCGTGTTCCCGGACGGCCGCCGCGCCACGTGCTTCATCGGTGTTCGGCCGACGACTGACCGTAACGACCTGGGAGCTGGCAAGGGGGTACAAGACCTACCCCTTTGGTGAGTGGTACAGGCTGTACCCCCTACGCGGCCTGCACCCCGAGGCGGTGCGCGAGGTGACGCACGTCGTCCCGGATGACGCGGCTCGGAGAGCCGGCCAGCTCGGTCACGGTCGCGCGCGCGAACACGTTGTAACGGGCCGTCTCCGGTGAGATGTCCAGGGCCTTTTTCAACAGGTGTACGACGGCCACATGTTCACCTTGCAGGCTGTAGGCGCGAGCGGACTCGATGGTGTGGAAGGAGCGTCGCGTGGCGGAGGGCATCGGTGCCAGGTCCGCGCCGTGGGCGGCGTCAACGGCGTCACGACCGCGTACGAGGTCCGCGTACATGGTGACCGCGTAGGCGTCCACCATGCCCCGGCCGAAGATCAGGTAGGGGTGCGCGTAACCGTCCCCGAGTCGCTTCGCGGCATCGTCCGCAAGGTCCCAGAAGCGTTCCGCGTTGCCCCGCTGCCCGATCTTGGCGTAGGACAGTGCCGCCGCAAGGTGCAGCAGCCCCCAGCGTGCGAGATCCTCCGCGCTGTTCTCCGGCTTCAGCAGGTGGGCGGCCCGCATCGCGAGGTCCACGCGAGCCTCGTGCTGCTCTCCGGCGTCCCGGAAGACATGGTTCATGTACCAGGCTGCGGAGGCCATCGCGCGAGGGCTGTCGGCATCCTGAGCAGCTGACATCGAGCGATCGCCGGTGAGGAACACCAGCTCCGGCGCGGGCTGGAAAGAGAGATACAACTGGGCGAGGTGGTAAGTCTCGGCAAGCCCGACCAGGACGCGACGGCGATCGGCTCCGATCAGCGAACGGGTGGCGTGTTGGAGATCGCCGAGCAGGTCGGGCAGTACCGCAGCGACCCGTGTGCGGTGCTCACCCGCCCCATGCCACAGGCTCCATGCCTCGCGCACCCGGCCCAGCAGATGGGCCGCGACGTCCGGCCTCTCGTCCCTGTCGTTGAGCTGGTAGGTGGTCAGGGCGTCCCGCACGGCGGAGAGGGCGGCGTGCGCCGACTTGGTGTGGGTGGTCGCCAGCCCGCGCTCGTCTCCGGTCAGTTCGGAGATGTCATCGACTCCGAGAACATCGGCGAGGCGGAGCAGCAAAGGGAGCCGAGGGGTCTTGAGACGGCCGTTCTCGATAGCCTTGACCCATTCCGCGGAGCGGCCCACCAGACCACCGACGACGGCGCGGGTCTGGCCATTGCGCTCGCGGACTCGACGGACCCGCTGGCCGAAAGTGAGCGGGCAGCCGTCCGGGGTCATGTCGGTGCGTGTGGACATCGCGAACTCCATTCCGACTCGACACCGGAACGGTACTCCCGGCCCGTACCGGGGCGCAGCCGCCGACGGCCGATCCCTCGCGATCTGCGTACCGTCACCGAGACGGACGGTCCCCGCACCCGGGGGCCGTCCGCCGGGCGGGCACCGGACCCGGCCAGCCGCCCCGACCCGGCCGGACGGCCGGATCAGCCGCGGGCGCTGTGCCGCCCGGTGCGGGTGCGGCGGTAGGCGTACCAGATGACGGCCGCGCCGATGAAGGACACCGCCGCGCCGCCGACCGCCGCGACGTGCATCGCGGCGACGTAGCCGCTGTCGGCCTGCGCGGCGAGGCCGGGCAGGTTCAACTGGTCGGCGACGAGCCGGGTCGCCTCGGCGGACTCCTCGGCGGTGGCGGCCGGGCCCTCCGGCAGCGCGTCCAGCTCCGGGCGGATCTCGGACCGGTAGACGGTGGTGAGCACCGAGCCCAGTACGGCCACGCCCAGCACGCCGCCGATCTGCCGCATGGAGTTGTTCACCGCGGACCCGGCACCGGTGCGGCCGGGCGGCAGGATGGCCATGATCGCCTCGGTGGTGGGCGCGACCGCGGCGCCCATGCCCAGTCCCTGGACCACCAGGAAGACCCAGAACAGCGGCAGACCGCTGTGCTCGTCGAGGAAGACGTAGGACGCGAAGCCGGCCGCGGCGGCGAGCATCGCGGCGGTCACCACCGGCCGCAGGCCGTACCGCTTGACCAGCCGGGCGGAGACCGGGGCGCCGAGCACCACCCCGGCGGCCACCGGGGCGAGGGTGAGGCCGCAGGTCAGCGGCGACTGGCCGTGCACGCCCTGGAGGTAGAAGCTGGTGTAGTACATGGAGCCGTTGAGGCCGAAGAAGACCAGCATCACCGCGACGCTGGCCCCGGTGAACCGGCGGTCGCGGAACAGCCGGACGTCGAAGCTGGGGTTGGCCACCCGCAGTTCCACCGCCACGAAGACCGCGACCAGCACCAGGCCGCCGGCGATCGAGCCCCACACCACCGGGTCGCCCCAGTCGTTGCGGTGGCCGCCCTCGATGACGCCCCACACCACCGCGAACAGCCCGGCGGTGGACAGCAGCACGCCCAGCGGGTCGAACCGGTGCTCCACGAAGCGCTCCGCGCCCGGCAGCCAGATCAGCGCGCCGGCCACGCAGAGCAGCACGATCGGCACGTTGACCAGGAACACCGACCCCCACCAGAAGTGGTCCAGCAGCACCCCGCCGAGCACCGGGCCGCCGGCGATGGCCAGCCCGCTGGAGGCGGACCAGATGGCGATGGCGGTGGCCCGGTGCCGCTCGTCGAAGACCTGGGCGATGAGCGAGAGGGTGGCGGGCATGATCAGCGCGCTGCCGACGCCCATCACGCCGCGGGCGACGATGAGTTCGGTGGCCGAGCCGGAGTAGGCCGCCCAGGCGGAGGCGGCGCCGAAGACCCCCATGCCGGCCAGCAGCAGGGCGCGGTGGCCGTAGCGGTCGGCGAGCACCCCGCCGGTGAAGAGCAGGACCGCGAAGACCAGGGTGTAGGAGCTGATGCTCCACTGGAGTTCACCCGGGTCGGCGCCGACCCCGGCGTCCGGGTCGGCCAGCGTGGTCAGCGCCACGTTGAGGACCGTGTTGTCCAGCCAGACGGCGAGCTGGGCCAGGATGAGCACACCCAGCGCCAGCCACTGGCGTGCGGTGGGCCCGGACCTGTCTCCGGCGCGGCGGGGGCTGGTGGTGGACGCGGTGTGCGGTGCGGCCATGGGGGCGGCGCCTTTCGGGATCACGACGGCGTCGGTCCGTGTCGTGCGGCGGGAGGACGGTTTGCTCCGGTCCCGGCCGAAGTTACCAACGGCTCGGAACGAAAAGCGGGCCGACGGGGGAACAGGTGCCGACTTCCGGCCGTCGGCCGATGGCCGTCAGCGTAGGGATCACGCCAGGTCACGTGAGCAACCGGGGCCGTGGTGACACTTTCCTGCCGTGCGGCCGGACCGGGTTCCCGCGCCCGCTATGGGAGTTGGGTCGCCGTATGTCGTCCTCTTCCGGTGTCCGGGTTGCTCCGCCGTGTCCCAAAGGGAGCGATCTTCCTTGCCCGAAAGTCCGCATGATGGATAATGTGAATATGTAGGCGGGGGTTTTGCAGCCATGCGCGAAAAGGCAATGGGGGTTCCCTTTGAGCCATTTTGGAATTCAACAAAACGACTTCACGCCATTCGGCGGCGAAGGGGAACCCGATGGCCCGGTGCCCGCATCCGGGGTCGCCGCGGACAACCTGGAGAGCGCGCTGGGCCAGGCGCTGTCGCTCCTGGAGACGGCCGTCCACCACCACCGCCGCTCCACCCTCGCCTGCGTCACCGCCGACCTCCCGGTGGGCGGCGAGACGGTGGCCGGCTGGGTCGCCCGGCTGGTGCTGCGGGCCGAGCGCGCGGTCATCTGGAGCCTGCCGGAGGTGGCCTCCGAGGAGCACGGCAACCTCATCGCCCAGACCGTCTCGCAACTGGCCGGCAAGGGCGTGGGCACCCGCATGCTCTGCCCGCCGCCGGTGATCCGCGGACCGCTGTGGGCCCGCACCCTCGGCACCTTAGGGCCCGAGGTCGAGGTCCGCGTCTCCGGCGCGGTCCGCCAGGAGCTGGTGGTGGTGGACGGCGCCGCGGTCATCGCGCCCGACGCCACCCCCGGGGAGCCCGGCGGCTCCCGGGCCTCGATGATCCAGAACTCCACCGTCGCCGACATGACGTACCAGCTGCTGTCGGGCATGTGGGACACCGCCCAGCGGCCCACCCGTCCGCTCTCCTTCGAGGGCGGCGCGCGCGGCCGGGTGCTCCAGGAGGTGCTGACGCTGATGGCAGAGGGCTACAAGGACGACGCCGCCGCCCGGAAGCTCGGCCTGTCGGTGCGCACCTACCGCCGCTACGTCGCCGACATCATGCGGGACCTGCAGGTGGAGTCGCGTTTCCAGGCCGGGGTGCGGGCGGTGCGGGCGGGCCTCATGGAGACCGGTTCACCGTGACCTGGGTCACGTTCGTGCAGCTCTATGACAGTTGTGGTTACCAACCGGTTGCCATCTCCCGGGGTGTGACAGGTAGTGGACTCGGACCTTGCTGCGGCACTTGCCAGCCGCTTAGCGTCGGGGCCGTTCGTCGGTAACTCACCGGCTTCAGTCCATGACCCAAATGGAGGTGCGCGGCCCATGACCGCCATCGTCGAAGAGCGTCAGGAAATCATCAAGGAAATCGTCACCGACATCCTTGAGATCGACCCCGACGAGGTCACGGAGACCAGCCTCTTCAAGGAGGAGCACGACGCCGACTCGCTCCGCGCCATCGAAATCCTCGCGGCGCTGGAGAAGGAGTTCGATGTCGTCATCAACCAGTCGCAGCTGGCCCGGATGGTGAACCTGCGCGGCGTCTACGAGGTCGTCTCCGAAGCGGCCGGCTGGTAACCGGTACCACGGCGGACCCTGGGAGGCGCGCGGCCATGCACGAAGAACCGACCCGCAGAGTCGTCATCACGGGTCTGGGATCGGTGTCCAGCATCGGTGTCGGAACAGCGGAGTTCCTGTCCGGACTGCGTTCCGGCAAAAGCGCCGCCAAGCCCATCACCGCATTCGACACCGAGGGTTTCGAGCACTCCGTCGCGTGCGAGATCACGGATTTCGACCCGGCGCGCTGGATCACCCGGACCGACCCGGACACCCTGGGCCGCGCCAGTCAGTTCTCGGTCTCCGCGGCCCGTATGGCCGTGGCCGACGCGGGACTGCCCGAGGAACGCCTGCGCGACGCCCCGTGCCTGATATCCATCGGCACCACCGACGGTGAGTCCAGAGACCTCGACCAGCTCGTCGAGACGGAGGTCCGCCGGGGCCCCGAGCACATGGACCCCGCCCTCGCCCGCCGGGTCCCGGCCGGCCGGCTGTCCGCCGCGGTCGCCCGCGAGTTCGGCCTGCGCAGGGTCGAGGCCGTCACCCTGCCCACCGCCTGCGCGGCCGGCAACTACGCCATCGGCTACGGCTTCGACGCCATCCGCGCCGGTGACGTGGAGTTCGCCCTGTGCGGCGGCGCCGACGCCCTGTGCCGCAAGACCTTCACCGGCTTCTACCGGCTGGGCACCATCGCCCCCGAGAAGTGCCGGCCCTTCGACGCCGACCGCCAGGGCATCCTCACCGGCGAGGGCGCCGGCGTGCTGCTGCTGGAGTCGCTGGAGTCCGCGCTCGCCCGCGGCGCCCGGATCTACGCCGAGGTCCTCGGCTACGGACTCAACTGCGACGCCCACCACCCCGTCGCCCCCGACCGGGACAGCGTCGCCGCCTGCATGCAACTCGCCCTGGACAACGCCGGGATCAAGCCCGGCGACGTGGACTTCATCTCCGCCCACGGCACCGGCACCCGGGCCAACGACGTCACCGAGGCCGGGGCGATCCGCCAGATCTTCGGCGACGAAGCGCCGCGCACCGTCTCCATCAAGTCGATGATCGGCCACACCATGGGCGCCGCCAGCGCGCTGGCCGCGATCGGCTGCGCCCTGGCGATCACCGAGGGGTTCATCCCGCCGACCATCAACCACCGGCGCACCGACCCCGAGGTGGCCCTGGACTGCGTGCCCAACCACGCCGTCGAGGCCGATCTGCGCGTGGTGCAGAACAACGGCCTCGCCTTCGGCGGCAACAACGCCGTCGTCATCTTCGGCAGATGGCAGCCGGAACGGACGGAGGCCACGGCGTGAGCCCGCTGATCACCGGGACCGGAGCCCGGGTCAGCGTGGGCGACGGCGTCGAGGAGATGTTCCGCGCGCTGTGCGCGGGCACCAGCGGCATCGCCGAGCTGCGCGGCTTCGACCGCACCCGGTACCGCGCCCAGCACGCCTACGAGATCGACGACCGGCCGCCCGGCGGCGGCGACGTCCCCGGCCGCGCCACCCGCTGGCTGCTGAGCGCCGTCGAGGAGGCGGTGACCCGGGCGGGCCTGGGCGAGGACCTCAGCGGCGTCCCGGTGCTGGTCGGCACCGGCCTGCGGGAGCTGCGCTCGGCCGAACTCGCGTACCGCGACGGCGCCCCGTTCGCCATGGAGCGGATGCACTTCGGCACCGCGCTGCGGGAACGGTTCGGTGCCGACCGCACCTACACCGTGGCCAACGCCTGCTCCGCCTCCCTGCACACCCTGGCGATGGGCGCCGACCTGCTCGACGCGGGCCTCGCCGACACCGTTGTCGTGGCCGGCGTGGACGCCATCACCGAGTCCATGTACGGGCTGGTGGACCGGGTCCACCTGGAGCCGCCGCGGCGCGTGCAGCCCTTCGACCGGGCCCGCCGCGGCGTGGTGATGGGCGACGGCGCCGCCGCCGTGGTGCTGCGCCGGGAGGAGCCCGGGGCCGCCGGCACCGCGCTCGCCCGGCTCTGCGCGGTCAGCATGAACTGCGACGCCCACCACGTCACCGCCCCGGACGCGCGCGGCATCGCCGAGGCGGTCCGCGAGGCGCACTGGAAGGCCGGGGTGAAGCCGCGCGACATCGACCTGGTGATGCTGCACGGCACCGGCACCCTGCTCAACGACGAGGCCGAGGCCACCGCCATCGGCCAGGTCTTCGGCGAGGACGCCGGGGTGCCGCTGATGACCGCCGTGAAGTCCATGACCGGCCACACCTCCGGCAGCTCCGGACTGGTCAGCCTGATCGTCGCCCTGAAGGCCATGGAGACCGGCCAGGTGCCGCCCACCCTCGGCCTGACCGACCCGGTGGCGGAGGCCGCCGCCTTCCGGTTCGCCACCGCCCCGGTGCACGGCGCCGCCATCGGCGTCGCCCAGGTCGGCGCGTACGGCTTCGGCGGGGTCAACGCCGTCGCCGTGGTGGAGAGGACGGCGAGGTGAGCACCGCCATGAACGACACGGAGGACAACCGGGTGAGCGCAGGCGCGACCCCCGGCGGCCCGGTCGGGGACGACCGCACGTCCGCCCGCGGAACCGGCGGCGCCGGCCCGGTGCGGATCGCCGTCACCGGCGTGGGGCTGGCGCTGCCCGGCGCCGACGGCCCCGCCGGGCTGCTGGGCACCGGACCGGCCGGCCCCGAGCCGTACGACACCGGCGCCGTCATCGGCCGCCGCGGCCACCGCTACAAGGACCGCGCCACCCAGCTGGCGCTCTGCGCGGCGGTGCACGGCCTGCGCGACGCCCGGCTGATCGGGGCCGCCGACGAGGAACTGGCCGTCCCCGGCCACACCGTCGGGGTGGTCGCCAGCTCCAACCTCGGCAACCTCGACACGGTCTGCCGGGTCGCCGCCGAGATCACCGAGCAGGGCGCGGACCGGATCAGCCCGATGTCCACGCCCAACGCCTCCAGCAACGTCGTCGCCTCCTCCGTCGCCCTCCGCTTCGGGCTGCGCGGCCCCAACCTGATGCTGTGCAACGGACCCACCTCCGGGGTGGACGCCGTGCACTTCGGCGCCGGCCTGATCGCCGCCGGCCGGGCGGGACAGGTGCTGGTCATCGGCACCGAGTCCCGCAACGACATCGTCGGCGGCCTGCTCGGCACCGACCCCGCCGAGCTGCTCGACGGGGCCGTCGCCCTGGTGCTGGAGACCACCGCCGGCGCCCGGCGGCGCGGCGTCACCCCGGTCGCCGTCCTCGGCCGCTACGAGCGCCGGGCCGGCCTCGGCCGCTGCGTGGAGACCCTGCTGTCCGGCACGGACGACCGAGCCGCGCCCGGCGTCTGGTTCACCCCCGAGCGGTACCGGGACCCGGCCGGGCCGGACACCACGGGCCCGGACACCGCCGGAACGGACCCGGGCGCCCCGCACCCGGTACCGGTGGACCCGGCCGTGCCCCGGCACGACCTGACCCGGGCCTTCGGCCTGGCCTCCGGCGCCCTCGGGGTGCTCCAGTGCGCCGCCGCCACCGGCTGGATCGCCGCCGGCGGCACCGGCCGGGCACTGGTCACCTGCGGTGACGACACCACCGACGGCGTCGCCGGCATCCTCGTCGAACCGTACGGAGCGCCGTGATCCCCGGACCCAAGGAAGCCGTGGTGGTGCGCCGCGCCCGCACCGCACTCACCGGCGGCGAGCCGGTCCGGCTGCTGCTGGTGCACGGACTGGCCGGCAGCGCCGCGCTGTGGGACCGCTACGTGGAGCGCGCCGACCCCGGCTGCGAGGTGTGGACCGCCGAACTGCCCTGGCGCGGCGCCGGGGTGCCCGGCTGGCCCGACCGCCCCGCCGAGGAGTGGATCGACCGGGCCGTCGCCGCCCTGCCGCACCACCCGGACGTGGTGGCCGGCCACTCCTTCGGCGCCAGCGCCCTGCTGTCCTGGCTCGCCTCCCCCCGGCCGGGCGCCGGCACCGCCGGCCCGGGCGCGAGGGGGCTGCGCGGCGCGGTGCTCGTCTCGCCCTTCTACCGGGCCGACGAGCAGCGGTTCGACTGGGACACGCTGGCGTACTACCTCAACGACTTCGACCGCATCCTCGCCGACGGGCTGCGGGTCAGCTCCGGCGGCCGGCTGGAGGAGAGCGTCCAGCGCGACATGGCGCTGAAGGTCCGCGACCGGATCGGCCCCTACGGCTGGATGCGCTTCTTCGACCTGTACCTGAACACCCCGCGGCTGCCCGTCGGCGAGCTGCGCCTGCCCGTCCAGCTGCTGGCCGGGGCCGAGGACTTCGCCTCCGACCCCGCCGAGGCGGCCGAACTGGGACGGGCGCTGCCCGACGCCCACGTCCGCGTCATCCCCGGCGTCGGCCACTTCCCGATGGTGGAGCGCGCCGACGCCTTCGCCGAAGCCGTCAACGGCTTCCTCGGCACCGTCACCGCCCGGCCCCGGCCGGACGCACCCCTTTCAGCGATGGAGCACAACTGATGACCGCTGCTGTTGACCCGTCCACAGGACTGAAGTCTCTGCTCGGTGACACCACCGTGGTGCGCCTCCGGCCGCGCTTCGAGGGCTCCAACATCTGCACCTGGATCGGCTTCAAGCACATCAACTACCTGGTCGAGGAGGCCGTGCTGGTCCACTTCGACCGGGCCGGGCTCTCCTCCCGGCAGCTGTACGCCGAGTACGGGCTGGCCTGCGAGTTCACCGGCATGGACACCCGCATCCTGCACGCCTTCCACCTCGACGACCAGGTGGAGGCGGAGGTCGCGCCGGCCCGCTTCCGCGGCCAGACCGAGGACGCCCTCACCTTCAAGGTGACGCTGCGGGTGGACCGCGGCGGCGGCGTCCTGAAGGCCGCCACCTCCAAGGTGCGGCTGAGCCTGCGCACCGACGCCACGGTGGAGGCCGCCCCCGAGACCCCCGGGCCGCTGCGGCCGTTCACCGTGGACCGGCTGGGCGCGGACCTGCCGCCGGTGGCCGACCCGGCCCCGGAGCAGACCGCGGCCGCCGAGCGGGCGCTGGCCGCCGGCGGCGACGAGGCGGCGGTGCTCGCCGCGCTCACGCAAGGCCGCAACGCCTACGCCTGGAAGTGGCACATCACCTACCCCTACTGCCACTTCACCGAGCGGCTCCAGCTCTCCGGGTACCTGCGGCTGATGGAGGAGGCCAAGGACCGGTTCGTCCGCGACCGCGGCATCTCCATCAAGACCCTGCTGGACGAACGGAAGTGGATCCCGGCCTGCCCGGCCTCGGCGGTCCGCATCCTCGACGAGGCGCTGATGGAGGAGGACCTGTACACCGTCTACACGGTGGAGCAGGTCTTCAAGGACCTCACCTACACCTCGCGGATGGACAACTACGTGGTCCGCGACGGCCGGCTCCGCCTGGTCCAGTCCGGCACCGTCACGCACGGCTACGCGGAGATCACCGGCCGCCGCGACTGGTCGCTGGTCCCCTTCGACCAGCGGGTGCTGGACGCCCTGCACGGCACCGCCGGGAGCACGGGGAACGCCTGATGGACGACGTGGTGATCACCGGGCTCGGTGTGCTGTCCTGCCTCGGCTCCGGGGTCGAGGCGTACTGGAAGGGCCTGCACGCCGCCCGCAGCGCGCCCCGGCGCATCCCGGCCCCGAACGCCGACATGCCCCACCCGTCGATGTACCTGGTGCCCGACGAGGACCTGCCGGCCGGCCCGGCGGAGCAGGACGGGCTGCCGCTGGGCCGCGGCTCCCAGTTCGCCCTGGAGGCCGCCCGGCAGGCCGTCGCCGACGCCGGCGCCGACTCGCTCGCCGCGCTCGACCCGGCCCGGGTCGCGGTCTCCGTCAGCACCGGCATGGGCGACGCCGACCTGCACGAGGGCTGGCGCCCGGCCGGCCCGGCCGGCACCGACCGCTGGGCGCCCGCCTTCCCAGCCGCCGCCGTGGTGGCCGGCTGGTTCGGCGCCGAGGGGCCCAGCACCAGCATCAGCAACGCCTGCTCGGCCAGCGGCTACGCGCTCACCGTGGCCGCCGACCAGATCCGGTCCGGCGAGGCCGACGTGGTGATCGTCGGCGGCACCGAGGCGTGCTCCCGGGTGGCCATGGCCTGCTTCAACCGGCTGGGCGCCATGGACCCCGAACGCTGCCGGCCGTTCGCCACCGGCCGGCGCGGCACGCTCTTCGGCGAGGGCGCCGCGGTCATGGTCGTGGAGTCCGCCGAGCACGCCCGCCGCCGCGGCGCCCCCCGGGCGTACGCCGCGCTGGCCGGCTCCGGCTGGAGCTGCGACGCCTACCACGCCACCGCCCCCGAACCCACCGGGGCGGAGATCGGGCGCGGCATGCGGCAGGCACTGGAGGAGGCCGGCGCCGCCCCCTCGGACGTGGCCTTCGTCGTCCCGCACGGCACCGGCACCGAACTCAACGACGTGGTGGAGAGCGAGACCCTGGCCACCGTGCTGGGCGGCACCACCACCCCGGTGTACAACCTCAAGGCGCTCGTCGGGCACACCGGTTCCGCCGCCGGCGCGTTCGGCGCCCTCACCTCCGCCCTGCTGCTCCACCACGGCACGGTGCCCGGCAACGTGGACATCGGCGAGCAGGACCCCCGGTGCACCGTGTCGCTGCCGACCGCGGCCGCGCCCACCCGGGGCCGCTTCGGGCTGGTCAACGCCTACGCCTTCGGGGGCAACAACATCTCCCTGGTTCTTCAGGAGGCCCGGCTGTGAACCACCGGAACACCACCGACCTGGTCGTCACCGGCCTCGCCGTGGTCGAGGCCGAGGGGTTCGACCACCGCACCGCCCTGGGCCGGCGCGGGTACAAGTACCTGCCGCTCGCCGCCCAGTACTTCCTCGCCGCCGCCCGCCGGGCGCAGGACGGGCCCGGCGAGGCCGCCCGGGAGGCGACCGACCCCCGGCGGCGCGCGGCGACCGTGGGCACCAACAGCGCGGCCGTGGCGCTGCACGCGGCGATGGACCGTACGGTCCTGGAGGCCGGCGCGGACGACCTGAGCCCGCTGACCGCCCCGTACTTCTCCATCAACACCTACATCACCAAGCTCGCCGTCGAGCAGTCCCTCAAGGGCTTCAACATCACCTGCACCAGCCCCCGCACCGCCGGGGTGGAGGCGCTGGAGACCGGCGTGCGGTCGCTGGCCGCGGGCCGCGCCGACTGGCTGCTGGCCGGCGCCACCGAGGCCGGCCTGCCGCCGGGCGCGCCCGGCGCCGCGCACTCCGAGGCCGGCGCAGTCGCCCTCGTCCTGGAGCGCGCGGAGGCGGTGGCGGCCCGCGGCGGCACCGCCCTGGGCCGGCTCGCGGCCCGCACCTTCTTCCTGCCGCCGCGGACCGCCGCCGGGCCGGACGGCGCCCGGCGCGCCGCGGACCGGATCGCCGAGGCGCTCGCCGCGCTCGGCCACCCCGAGGACGGCGACGCGCCGGTCACCGCGGTGCTCGACGACAGCCCGGTGGGCCGCGCGGTCGCCGCCGCGCTCGGCGACCGGGCCCGCCCGGTGCCCGCCGGCGCCGGCTGCCTGGCCCCGCTGCGGCAGCTCGCCGGGCAGCTCACCGCCGGCCCCGGCCCCCGCGCGGTGGTCACCGCCGCGGCCGAGGGCAACGTCGGCGTCTGCGTCACCACCGCCGCCGCCCCCGGGGAGCCGGCCGCCGCCCCCGAAGAGCGGGCCGCCGGCCGGCCCGCCACCGCCGAACAGCCCGCCGACGCGGGACGATGAGGAGCGATCAGCCGATGACCACCTCCCTCGAAGGCTCCTGGAGCCTCATCCTGGGCGTCTCCAGCGGTATGGGGCTCGCCACCGCCCGAGAGCTCGCCCGCGCCGGCGGCAACATCGTCGGGGTGCACTTCGACACCGCCGAGGGACAGGAGAAGGCCGCCGTCGCCGAGGAGGAGCTGCGCTCCGGCGGCGTCCAGGCCCACTTCTTCAACCTCAACGCCGCCGCCGCGCGCAGCCGCGAGGAGCTGGTGCCCCGGATCGCCGAACTCACCGGCGGCAAGGGCGTCCGCATCCTGCTGCACTCGCTCGCCTTCGGCACCCTGGTGCCCTTCCTGCCCGCCGACGGCCGGCCGGGCATCGCGCCCCGGCAGATGGCCATGACGCTGGACGTGATGGCGCACTCCCTCGTCTACTGGACGCAGGACCTGGTGGCCGCCGGACTCCTCGGGCGCGGCGCCAAGATCTACGCGATGACCAGCTCCGGCGACACCAAGGTGACCGCCTCCTACGGCGCGGTCTCCGCCGCCAAGTGCGCCCTGGAGTCCCACGTCCGGCAGCTGGCGCTGGAGCTGGCCCCGTCCGGCATCGCGGTCAACGCGCTGCGCGCCGGGCTCACCGTCACCCCGTCCCTGGAGCGCATTCCCGGCAGCGACCGGATGATCGAGTACGCCACCCGGGTCAACCCGCACCAGCGGCTGACCCGCCCCGAGGACGTCGCCGAGGCGGTCGTCCTGCTCTCCCGCACCGAGTCCTCCTGGATCACCGGCAACGTGATCGGGGTGGACGGCGGAGAGATGTTGACGGCCTGACCTGGCGGGCCGACGGGCCGGCCGACGAGCGAGGAAAGACGAGCACCAGCATGACCGGTTCACCCACGGGGGGCACCGGCTCCGGGGCACCGGAGCCGGGCCGCGCCGCCACGTCCCCGGCCGCGCCCGGCGACGGCCTGCGCCGGCTGGCCGGCGCCCTGCTGCGCCCGGTCATGCCGCTGCTCGCGGCGCGGCAGGGGCTGCGGCACGCGGACGGGCTGTTCCACCCGCCGCTGCCGCCGGGCCGGCCGCGGACCCCGGCGGCGAAGAAGCTGCCGATGCGCGAGATCACCGTCACCACCAGCCGGGACGGGCTGCCGCTGCGCGGCTGGGTGGTGCCGGGCAGGGGCCCGCACACGGTGATCGCCTGTCACGGCATGGGCCGCACCAAGTCCATGGCGCTGGGCCACATCGAGATGTTCCACCGGGCCGGTTACCACGTCCTCGCCTACGACATGCGCAACCACGGCGAGAGCGGCCACGACCGGGCCCGGGGCGACATGGCCGAGCGCTTCACCAGCGACCTGCTGGACGTGGTGCGGACGGTGGCCGCCGACCCCGAGCTGGGCGGCGGGGAGATCGCGCTGCTCGGCTTCTCGCTGTCCACCTGGCCCTCGCTGTGGGTCCCGGCCCGCTCCGAGGTCCCGGTGGCCGCGGTGATCTGCGACAGCGGACCGGCGTACGACGTGCGCGGCGGCCTCGGCCACTTCGCGGGCCTGCGGCGCGGCCAGCTGCCCGAGGAGCTGCGCGGCTCGTTCTCCTTCGCCGTCTACCAGCAGGTCTTCCAGATCATGTGCATGGCCAAGCTGGCGATGCGCGACTGGCCGCCGGACCTGTCCTCGGTGCCCACCCGGCTGATGTTCATCGGCAGCTCCGAGGACACCATCGTGCCGCCCGAGCAGGTGGAGCGGGTGGCCCGGCAGTACCCCGGGGCGGAGTACTGGGTGGCCTCCGGCGCGCTGCACATGAACGGGCTGCGGATCGTCCGGGAGGAGTACCGGCGACGGGTGCTGGACTTCCTCGCCGGGGCGTTCGCCGACGGGCCGCGCGCCGCCGCGGCGTCGGGCGGGGCCGGGGCGTCCGGGGACGCCGGGGCTGCCGGTGCGCCCGGTGCGCCCGGTGTGTCCGGGGCGACGGGGGAGCCCCCTGTGCCTTCCGGGGCTGCCGGTGCGGAGGGGGCTTCCGGAGTTTCCGGTGCTTCCGGTGCGTCCGGGGCGGCGGGCGGTCCCGGTGCCGGCCGGAAGTCGGGTGCGTCCGGTGGGTCCGGCGTGCCCGGGGAGCCCGGCGCGACCCGCGCGTCCGGCGGGCCCGGGACGCGGAAGGCGGGCCGGAGCGGGTCCGGCCGTCCGGCGCGGGCGGTGACCGGTGGCTGAGCACACCCCGGGACCGGCCGCCGGGGGCGCCCCCGGGCCGGCCGCGCACCTGCTGATCGAGAGCGGCGGACCGGAGACCGGTGCCGCCTTCACCCGCTTCCTCGGCGACGCCCGCCGGCTCGCCTCCGACGGGCACCCGGTGGTGCTGCTGCTGATCGAGAACGGCGTGCTCGCCGCGGTGTCCGGTGCCTGCCCCGAGCTGGGCCGGCTCCGCGCGCTCGGCGCCGAACTGTGGGTGGACGCCTTCTCGGTCGCCCAGCGCGCCCTGGCCACCGCGGACCTGGACCCGGCCGTGCGGCCGGTGGACATGGACCGGGTCGCCGCCCGGCTGCTGGAACCCTCGGTGCGGGCGGTGTGGCACTGATGGCCGTCCCCCGCACCGACCTGCTGCTGATGGTCTTCGCCGCGCCGCACCGGAACGAGCACGTGATGTCCGCGCTCCGGCTGGCCACCGCGGTGCTGGAGCGCGGCGCGTCGCTGCAGATCTGGACCTGCGGCGACGCCACCGGGCTGACCTGGGCCGGGCACGGCGACAGCAAGCCGCGGAACATCACCGACTGGGAGCGCGATTACCCCTCCACCGCCGCCCTGGCCGCCGGGCTGCTGGCCGACCACCCCGGACGGCTCCACTGGTACGTCTGCCGCGCCTGCTCCGACGACCGGGGGGTGGCCGACCAGATCCCCCAGGTCCGCCGGAAGTCCCCGTTCCGCTTCGTCGACCACGTGCGCGCGGCGGACAAGACCCTGTCGCTGGGGGTGTGCTGAGATGACCGCGCCGACGCCGGACGAGCGCTGGCTGGTGGTGATGGAGCGCGCCTACCGCGGCGCGGTGGAGTCGCAGTACGCCGACGGGCTCAACTTCGTCCAGGACCTGCACCGGCAGAGCGGTGCGTGCGACCTGGCGCTGCGCGGCACCGCCGTTGGCTACGCGGTGCGCACCGGCTTCGAGCCCTCGGTGCGGATCGGCTCGCGCACCCTGGACACCCTGCCCGACCCGCGCGCCGCGCTGACCCGGATGCTCGCCGACGGGATGACCGTCCTGGTCGAGGAGGACGGCCTGGCGTCGCTGGGCCGCACCGCCCGGGAGCGGCTGCTGCCCGGCGTACGGGTCGTCGGCGGCGGCGAACTGGCGGCGAGCTGGCCGTCGTACACCCAGGTGTGGTTCATGTGACCCCGCCCGTCCCGCCGACCGCCGCGGACCCCGCCGGCCCCGCCGCCGCCCCGGCCTCCGCCCGGACCCCGACCGCGCCCGCCGGTCCCACCCACCCCCGCCGCCCCCCCCCCGGACCGTCACCCCCCTCCCCCGTGTCACCCGCGAAGGAGCACACCGCACCATGGCCTTCGACACCCGCACCGGCGGCCCCCTCATCTCCGCCTGGGCCGCCGTCTCACCCTGGGGCCGGCACGGTGCCGACTTCGCCGACGGACTGGCCGCCGGCCGCCGCACCGAGCAGCCGGTGGACCCCGCCGAGTGGACCGTGCCGCAGCCCACCGCCTGCCTGGTCCCGGACTTCCGCATCAAGGAGGTGCTGGGCCGCAAGGGCACCCGTTCCATGGACCGGGCCACCGGGCTGGCGGTCACCGCGCTGCGGCAGCTGCTCACCGACGACGACGGCGCGGCAGACGGCACCGGCGGCCGGCTGCCGGGTGTCGGCGAGGACGCCGGCCTGGCGCTGGGCACCAGCACCGGCAGCGCCCAGAGCAGCATGGACCTCACCCGCGAATCGCTCACCAGCAGCCGCCCGTTCTTCGTGGACCCCGCCCGGGTGCCCAACTCGGTGATGAACTGCGCCACCGGCGCCTCCGCCATCTGGCACCGCCTCAAGGGACCCAACGCCACCGTCGCCGGCGGCCGGGCCGCCGGCCTGCTCGCCCTGCGGTACGCGCTGCGGCTGCACCGCGCCGGCCGCGCCGACACCGTGCTGTGCGGCGCCGTGGAGGAGTTCTCCTCCGCCCGCGCCTGGCTGGACTGGCACTCCCGCCCGGCCGGCCGACCGCCCGCGGTGCTCGGCGAGGGCGCCGCGTTCTGGCTGATGGAACCGGCCGCCACCGCGGCGGCGCACGGACGCGGCGGCCTGGCCGAGGTGGCGGGGCTGGAGTTCGGCTTCGCGGCGGACCCGGACGACGCCGGCCCGGTCCTCACCGAGGTCCTCCAGCGGCTGCTGGAGACCACCGGCACCACCCCCGACCAGCTGTGGGCGGTCGCCGCCTCGCACGCCCCGGGCGCCGAGGGGGAGGCCGAACGCGCCGCCCTGGACGCCCTGCTGGGCGACCACACGCCGGTGCGGCCGGCCCCGGCCGAGTCCATCGGCGACACCTGCGCCGCCTCGGCGGCCTTCCAGATCACCGCGGTGCTCGCGCTCGCCGAGCGTGGCGACGCGGAACCCGGCAGTCCCGCCCTGATCACCTCCGTGGACCGGGACGGCGTCGTCGGCGCCGCCCTGCTGCGGACCCGGTGACGGTGGGAGGGCCCCAGCCATGACAGTTGCGCGAGGAGACAGTGAGATGACGACGGACGGCCGTACGGCGCTGGTGTTTCCGGGACAGGGCTCCCAGAAGCACGGCATGGGGGAGACGTGGCGGGAGACCGCGTCCTGGTCACTGGTCGCGGAGATCTCCGAGTACACCGGCACCGACCTCCAGGAACTGCTGCTGACCGCCGACGACGAGACGCTCAGGCGCACCGACCTGGCGCAGATCGCGGTCTTCACCACCGAGGTGATCGCCTACCACGAGGCGAGGGAGGCCAAGCTCTTCACCGAGGTCACCGCCTGCGCCGGGCACAGCCTGGGCGAGTACACCGCGCTCTACGCCGCCGGCGCGGTCACGCTGGCCGACGCCGCCCGGCTGGTCGCCGCCCGCGGCCGGGCGATGCGGGAGGCCGCCGAGGGCGCCCCGGGCACCATGGCCGCGGTGGTCCGGATGGACGCCCCCACTGCCGGCGAACTCGCCGAGCGGGTCCGCGGCGAGGGGCGGGACGTCTGGCTGGCCAACATCAACGCCCCCGGCGCGGTGGTGGTCTCCGGCACCCCCGAGGGCGTGGAGGCGCTCGCCGAACTCGCCCCCGAGGCCGGCGGCAAGGTCATCCGCATCCCGGTGGGCGGCGCCTTCCACAGCCCGCTCATGGCCCCCGCCGCCGACCAGCTGGAAAGCGCCCTGAAGTCGGTGGAGTTCAGCGCGGAGCACACCCCCGTGGTGGCGAACGTGGACGCCCGCCCGTACACCACCGGCGACGTCTGGCCCGCCCTGGAGCTGCGCCAGCTCACCAGCCCGGTGCGCTGGGAGGAGAGCGTGCGCACCCTCGCCGGCGAACTGGGCTGCACCCGCTTCGTGGAGCTGGGCCCCGGCCGCCAGCTGTGCGGCATGATCCGCCGGATCGCCAAGGAGGCCGAGACCGTCCCGGTGGACGGGCAGGCCGCCCTGGAGGCCGCGGTCGCGGCCGCGACCGACTGACCCGCCGGCCGCCCCCGGACCCGGCACCACCCCGGACCCGCACCCCCGTTCCCGTACCGCTCCCGGTCGGGACCGGGACCAGGGACCGACCGGACCCGACCGGGAACCGGGGACCCAGGGACCGCCCCGGCACCGGGACCGCCTCCGGGCACCCCCGCCGGCGCCCGGACCCGGCACCCCCGCCGGCCCCCGGCCACCCGCGCGTGGACCGCGGGCCACCTGTGACACCGCACCAGAAGGAGAACCCATGTCCGACTCCACCGCCGTCCTCGACCTCGACGACCTGCGCACCCTGATCGCCGACGTCCTCGACGTGGACGAGGAGGAGCTCACCGACGACGCCGACTTCATCGAGGACCTCGGCGTCGATTCCCTCATGGCCCTGGAGGTCATGGTCGTGCTGGAGAAGAAGTACGGCATCAAGCTCGGTGAGGAAGAGCTGAAGAAGATCACCTGCCTGCGTGCGGCGCACGACCTGATCGCCGAGAAGCTGGAGAAGTGACCGTGCCCATCACCCGTGCCACGCCGGTGGACAGCATCCCCGAGGTGCTCGACCCCGGCAGCGAGACCACCCCCGCCCGTACC
Organism: Streptomyces pactum; assembly: GCF_016031615.1. Taxonomy (GTDB): domain Bacteria; phylum Actinomycetota; class Actinomycetes; order Streptomycetales; family Streptomycetaceae; genus Streptomyces; species Streptomyces pactus. The sequence continues at coordinate 2,517,522 of NZ_JACYXC010000001.1, read as the reverse complement.
GTCGTCCTGGTCGAGCCCTCCGAGAAGGTGCTGGCCGGCCACTACCCGGGCTTCCCGATCTTCCCGGGCATCTGCCTGGTGGAGTACGTCCACCAGAGCGCCCTGGACACCCTGCCCGGCCAGGACGGCTCCTGGAAGCTGGCGGCCATCGAGTCCACCCGCTTCGTCAGCCCCGTCTTCCCCGGTGACACCGTCACCACCGAACTGAGCTGGCAGCAGCTCCCCGACACCGGCGCCTGGCGCTGCAAGGCCGTCGCGAGCACCGAGCGCGGCAAGGCGGCCCAGCTCCGGCTCCGCTTCGAGATCCGGAAGGGCCAGTGATGTTCGGTACCCGTGAGTTCAAGCAGGTGCTGCCGCACCGCTACCCCATGCTGCTGGTGGACCGGATCATCGAGCTGGTGCCCGGCGAGCGCGCCCGCGGGCTGAAGGCGGTCACCGTCAACGAGCCCTGGTACGCGCACGTCCCGGACGACGCCGCGCCCGAGGACTACCACTACCCGTGGCCGGTGCTGGTGGAGTCCTGGGGCCACGTGGCCGGGCCGCTGGTCGCCTCCGACATCCCCAACCCGGACGTCACCACCGGCCAGGCGATGCTCCTGGGCGGCGTCGCGGACATCGAGTTCCACCGCCCGGTGCTCCCCGGCGACGTCGTGGAACACCGCGTCACCCTCTCCCGGGTGGTCGGCGAGACGTACATCTTCGAGGGCGACAGCGTGGTCGGCGACGAGGTGGTGATGACGGTCGGCCGCCTGGTGATGGCGATGCGGCCGGCCTCCGAGCTGACCGGCGCCGCCCCCGACCGGGACAACGGCTGAGGAAGGGAGCGCGCATGTCCGGGACATCCGGCAGCAACGACGGCAGACGGGTCGCCCTGGTCACCGGCGGGTCCCGCGGCATCGGCCGGGCCACCGTGCTGCGGCTCGCCCGGGACGGCCACGACGTGGTCTTCGCCTACGCCTCCGACTCCGAGGCCGCCCGGTCGCTGGAGAAGGAGGCCCGGGAGGCGGGCGGTGCGGCGGCGGGCCCCGGCGGCCCCGGCCGGGTGACCGGTCGGCGCGCCGATGTCTCGGACGCCTCCTCGGTGCGCGACCTGGTCGCCTTCACCGAGGAGGAAGCCGGCCCGGTGGACGTGGTGGTCACCTCCGCGGGCATCACCCGCGACAACCCGCTGCTGCTGATGGCGGACGAGGACTGGCACCGGGTGCTGGACGTCAACCTGGACGGTACCTACCACGTCTGCCGCGCGGTGGTCTTCGAGATGATGAAGCGCAAGTCCGGCTGCATCGTCAACATCTCCTCGGTGGCCGGGGTGTACGGCAACGCCACCCAGACCAACTACGCCGCGTCCAAGGCCGGAATCATCGGCTTCACCAAATCACTCGCCAAGGAGGTCGGCCGCTACGGCATCCGCGCCAACGTGGTCGCCCCTGGCTTCATCGAGACCGACATGACCGCGAACCTGTCCGAAAAAGTCCGCAAGGACGCCGCCAAGAGCATTCCGCTGCGCCGCTTCGGGCGTCCGGAGGAAGTCGCGGACATGGTCGCGTATCTTGTCCGGGCGGACTATGTCACCGGCGCCGTGTTCCAGGTCGACGGCGGCATCGTTCTCTGAGGGGGGAGACGGCTATGGCCGGCCGACGGGCCAGGGCACCCAAGGTGCCACGTTTCTATTTCAACTTCCGCAGTCCCTACTCCTGGCTCGCCTACCGGGACCTGCTGGACCGCTATCCGGACGTCGCCCGGGCGGTGGAGTGGCACCCCTGGTGGGACCCCGACGAGAGCGACGAACGGGCGCTGCGGGAGGCCGGCGGCTCGTTCAGCTACGTCGCGATGTCCCGGGACAAGCACCTGTACCTCCTCCAGGACGTACGGCGGCTGGCCCGGCAGCGCGGACTGTCGGTCACCTGGCCGGTGGACGAGGACCCGGAGTGGTCGGTCCCGCACTACGCCTACTTCGTGGCGCTCCGGGCCGGCAAGGGACCGGAGTACCTCGAACGCGTCCACCGCGCCCGGTGGCTGGAGGGCGAGGACATCTGCGACCGCAAGACCGTCGCCCGCCTCGCCGAGGAACTCGGGCTGCCCGCCGAGCGGATGGCCACCGCGGCCGACGACCCGGCGCTGCGGGAGCGGGAGGGGCTGCCGGCGCTGCTCACCCAGAGCCGGGACGGCGTCTTCGGCGTGCCCTTCTTCATCCTCGGGTACGAGAAGTTCTGGGGCCTGGACCGACTGCCGGCGTTCGTGGACGCGGTACGCGCCCGCAGCGGCACCCCGGCCGGCCCGGCCGAGCCGGAGAGCGGCGGCCCGGACTTCCTGACGGCCCGCGCGGGTGAGCAGGGTCATGCGGGGGGCTGCGGGTGACCGTCGCTCCCCGCACCGGTGCGGTATGAGTATTCCCGGGCACGCATGAGTCCGGGCCGCGCCCCGGAGCCCCACCCGAGTTGTCCATGCCACGCACCTTCACCTCACGGAGGACGCAGATGCCCGAGTCGAAGCCGGCCCGGCATACCTCGCTGGGTAACCGGGCGGCGTCACTGGCCGCGCTGCCGGTGGCTCCGCTGTACGGAGCGAGACTGGCGTATCTTGCGTACCACCCGAGGCGCAGCCGGGAACGGGGCCACCCGCGGGACTTCGGACTCCCCAGCCAGGAGCTGAAGATCCGGTTCCGGCCGGGGAAGTACATCCACGCCTGGCTGTGCCCGGGGGAGACCGACCGGGTCGTCGTCCTCGGGCACAGCCTCGGGCTGAGCAAGGTGCGCTCCCTGGAGCACGCCCGGTTCCTGCACGACGCCGGGTACACCGTCTGCCTGTTCGACCACCGCAACCACGGGCAGAGCAGCCAGGACCCGGCCTGGCGCGGCCTGGGCGACCGGTTCGCCAGCGACATCGTCTCGGTCGTCGGCCACCTCCGCGCCGCCCGCGGCTACCGGCGTGCCCGCTTCGCGGTGTACGGCTTCTCCTTCTCCTGCTTCTCCTCCATATGGGCGCTGACCCACCGCGGCTTCGAGGTGGACGCGCTGGTCTGCGACAGCGGCCCCGGCCACGACGTGGCGCCGCTGCTGCGGAACTTCCTGGAGGCGGAGTCGCTGCCGCTGCCCGGCCTGCTCCGCGGGGAGCCCGCCCGGTCGGTGGTCACCGGGGTGCTGTGCGCGGTGGGGCCGGCGATGGCCCGGGCCTCCTCCGACCAGTGGCCGCCGCCGGCCGCCGGCAAGTTCGCCCGCGTCCCGCTGCTGTGCATGTCGGGGGAGCTGGACCCGGTGGTGCCGCCCTCGTCGGTGGACGCCTTCGCCGCCCGCTACCCGCAGGCGGAGACCCATGTGCTGCCCGGCGCCGGCCACCTGCTGGGGCTGCGCACCGACCCCGAGGCGTACGCGGGCGTGGTGCTGGACTTCCTCAAGCGGACCCTGGGATGAGTCCGGGCGGCCGCACCGGTGGTGTTCATCCGCCGGGCCCGCCGGAGGTGGCACCCTACAGCTAGGACCCGCCGGGCGGTCCCGGCGGACCGGCCGGCGGACCCGGCCGGCGCCGGGCCGGCCGGCGAGCGTACACCCGCTGACCGTCCGCGAAGGATGGTTCCTATCGGAAAAAGGAAGTAGAGAGCATGCGCAAGGTGCTCATCGCCAACCGTGGCGAAATCGCTGTCCGCGTTGCCCGTGCCTGTCGGGATGCCGGGATCGCGAGCGTGGCTGTGTACGCCGATCCGGACCGGGACGCGGTGCATGTGCGCGCGGCCGACGAGGCGTACGCGCTGGGTGGTGACACCCCGGCGGCCAGCTATCTGGACATGGACAAGGTGCTGGCGGCCGCGGCGGAGTCGGGTGCGGACGCGGTGCACCCGGGGTACGGGTTCCTCTCCGAGAACGCGGAGTTCGCGCAGCGGGTGCTGGACGCGGGGCTGATCTGGATCGGTCCGCCGCCGCAGGCGATCCGGGACCTGGGTGACAAGGTCGCCGCCCGGCACATCGCCCAGCGTGCGGGTGCGCCGCTGGTGGCCGGTACCCCGGACCCGGTCTCGGGTGCGGAGGAGGTGGTGGCGTTCGCGCGGGAGCACGGGCTGCCGATCGCGATCAAGGCCGCGTTCGGTGGCGGTGGGCGCGGGCTGAAGGTCGCCCGGACCCTGGAGGAGGTCCCGGAGCTGTACGACTCCGCGGTGCGCGAGGCGGTCGCCGCCTTCGGGCGCGGTGAGTGCTTCGTGGAGCGCTACCTGGACAAGCCCCGGCACGTGGAGACCCAGTGCCTGGCCGACACGCACGGCAACGTGGTGGTGGTCTCCACCCGCGACTGCTCCCTCCAGCGCCGTCACCAGAAGCTGGTCGAGGAGGCCCCCGCCCCGTTCCTGACCGAGGAGCAGAACGCCCAGCTGTACCGCGCCTCCAAGGCCATCCTGAAGGAAGCCGGATACGTCGGCGCCGGCACCGTCGAGTTCCTCGTCGGCGCGGACGGCACCATCTCCTTCCTGGAGGTGAACACCCGCCTCCAGGTCGAGCACCCGGTCACCGAGGAGGTCACGGGGATCGACCTGGTGCGGGAGATGTTCCGGATCGCCGACGGTGAGGAACTGGGCTACGACGATCCGCCGGTGCGCGGGCACTCCTTCGAGTTCCGGATCAACGGTGAGGACCCGGGGCGGAACTTCCTGCCGGCGCCGGGGACGGTGTCGCTGTTCGCGCCGCCGTCGGGTCCGGGGGTTCGGCTGGACGCGGGGGTGGAGTCGGGCAGTGTGATCGGCCCGGCGTGGGACTCGCTGCTGGCGAAGCTGATCGTGACCGGTGCGACGCGGCAGCAGGCGCTGCAGCGGGCGGCGCGGGCGCTGAACGAGTTCCGGGTGGAGGGCATGGCGACCGCGCTGCCGTTCCACCGCGCGGTGGTCACCGACCCGGCGTTCGCCCCGGCCGAGGGCGCGTTCTCCGTGCACACCCGGTGGATCGAGACCGAGTTCGTCAACGAGATCCCGCCGTTCGCGGCTCCCGCCGGGGACGACGCCGAGGGCGAGGCGCAGGCCCGGGAGACCGTGGTGGTGGAGGTCGGCGGGAAGCGGCTGGAGGTGTCGCTGCCGGCGTCGCTGGGGGTGGCCACCGCGGGCGCGGCCGGTGCCGCCGGCGGGCGGAAGCCCAAGCGGAAGGCGGCCAAGCGGTCCGGTCCCGCGGCGTCCGGGGACGCGCTGGCCTCCCCGATGCAGGGCACCATCGTCAAGGTCGCCGTGGAGGAGGGCCAGCAGGTCGCCGCCGGTGAGCTGATCGTGGTCCTGGAGGCGATGAAGATGGAACAGCCGCTCAACGCCCACCGGGCCGGCACCGTCAAAGGCCTCACCGCCGAGGTCGGCGCCTCCATCACCGCCGGGTCGGTGGTCTGCGAGATCAAGGACTGACCGCCCGCCGCGGTCGTCCCGGCGGCCGGGCGGCCGGGCGGCATATTCCCGGCAGCTCGCCGGGTACCCGGACGGCAGGTCTCCGGCATTCCGCCGGGGGTCCGCGCCGTCCCCTGGCAGGATGGTGACACGGCCCTGGGGGCGGTCGTCGCGGTGACCGACCATGGGCGGTGCGTGCCCATGGCCGGGACTTCCGCCGACGCCCTGCCACGGGTTCCGCCCGGTCTCCCCCGCATAACGGGGGCGGGGGAGGCCGCTTTCCGCCCCGGTGCGGGCGGATTCCGTTCCGGCGGTGCCGTTCGCCGGTGTCCGTTCCGGCGGTGTCCGTTCCGGTCCCGCGGGGGTGCGCCCCGGTCCGCCGGTCGCCGGTCCGGTCGGAGCCGTCCGGGTGCGGTTCCGGCGGTCGCCGTCGCGGCCCCGCGGGGTGCGCTCCGGCCCCGGCCGCGCCCGGTACGTCGCGGCGGTGGTGGGCGCCGCCGGCCCGCGCCCGGTCAGCCCTTCAGGGCCCGTCCCAGGAAGTCCAGCACCGCCTCCTCGTACTCCCGCGGGTGCGTCTTGACCCCCAGCAGGTGGCCGGTGTCGGGCAGCACCCGCAGCTCCGCGCGCGGGTAGCGCGCCGCCAGCGCCGCCACCCCGTCGGCCGGGATGATCGTGTCCCGCTCGCCGGTGAGGAAGAGCAGCGGGGTGTCCCGGTAGGCCCCGGTGACCGGCGGTGGCCAGGACGCCCGCAGCATCCGCACCGCCAGCGCGGCGAACACCTTCCCCAGCACCGCGCCCCCCGGTCCGCCGCGCAGCGGACCGGGCACCGGCAGCGCCCCCGAGGCGAGGAAGTTGCGCCACAGCGGCTGGAGGTCCACGGCCGGACCGCTGTCGAACAGCAGCGCGTCCACCGGGCACTCCTCCGCCCGCCGCAGCATGTACAGCGAGGGGAAGGTGGAGATGGAGAACCCGTAGACCGCGACCCGGGCGGCGGCGTACTCCGGCAGCCCGCGCAGATGGCGGACGACCGCCACCACGTCGTCGGTGTGCCGCTCGCTCACGTTCCAGCAGCCCCGGTCGGTCAGGCTGCGGCCGTGGTTCCGGTGGTCGAAGAGCGCGACCGTGTACCCCGCCCGGTGCAGCAGCGCGGCCTGGGCGAGGCTCGCCGACTTGCTCAGCCCCAGCCCGTGGCCCATCACCACCACCCGTCCCGGGTCGCCCGGACAGAGCCACAGGTGGATGCCGCGCCGCTTCCGGCCCACCGGCACCACCACCTCGTCACTGGTGGCGATCCCCACGTCGGCGGGGGTCTTGTGGTGCCGCTTGCGCGGCGGGTGGAAGACGAAGTACGAGAGGAAGGCGCCGTACAGCGGGGCCAGCGGCACCGCCAGCGCCGAGGCGGCCGAGGCCAGTGGTGACCGGGCGGGCGGGCCCGCCGGGTGGTCCTTGCGATCCGTCGCCATGCCGTCACGACCCCCGGGGCGGTTGAGTTCCGACCCGCGCGATCGTAGCGGGACGGTCACGGCAAGGGTCCCGGCCCGGGCGGAACGTGGCCCAGGTCACCATGGCGGAGGGCGCCGGTTTCCGGCTGACAGCAACCTGCAGGGCCGCTGCCCGCTGCCGGAGGGCCGCCGGGCGGGCCGTCATGTTCCTGACGTCGTACGGGCTCGTTCATCTGTACGGTCCCGCTCTACGCTCACCATGGGGAAAACGGGAAAAGTCGTGCCACATGGTTCGGGGGTAGCGGAGTCGTGCCGTTCAACAGCCCGGTCAGTTCCTACGATTCCGTCCGCCCGGTCCGTCCGGTCCGCCCGGTCGTCGAACCCTGGGGCCCGGCGTCCCCGCTGCCCGCCCCGGGCGATCTGCCCGGCCGCGGTGAGGTCGCCGTCTGGCTGCTGCGGATCCCGGAGTCGGCCGGCGCGGCCGCCGCCTTCGACGGGGCGCTGGACGCCGAGGAGATCCGGCGCACCGCCCGCTTCCGCGACCGTGAGCACCGCGAGCGCTACGTCACCTCGCACGTGGTGCTGCGGCTGCTGCTCGGCGGCTACCTGGGCGTCGACCCGGCGGCCGTGGAGTACACCCGCGAGCTGTGCGGCATGCCCGACTGCGACAAGCCGCACGGGCGGCCCGCGGTGGCGGGCGTCCCGGGGCTGCACTTCTCGATGTCGCACGCCGCCGACGCCGCGCTGTACGCGGTGGCCACCGATGTGGTCGGCGCGGACATCGACACCCTGCGCACCCGGCGCGGCGGTGCGGACCTCACCGGCCACCTCCACCCGGACGAGCAGGCGGCGATCGCCGCGCTGCCGCCGGCGATGCGCGAGGAGGCGTTCCTCAGCTGCTGGGTGCGGAAGGAGGCGTACCTCAAGGGCATCGGCACCGGCCTGCCCGGCGGCATCGCCGCCAACCACGTGGGGCTCGCCGAGGGGCTGGCTCCCGACGGCTCCCGCACCCCGGCGGGCTGGGCGATCGCCGATGTGGACGCGCCCGAGGACTACCAGGCCGCGGTCGCCGTCCGGACCGGCGGCGGTGCCGCCGACCAGCCGGTGGTCACCCTGCGGCACGTCCGGCTCGGCTGACGGGCCGGGGCACACCGGTACGGCCGGGGGAGCCCGGAAGGGGAGCCGCCCGGCGGCGTTCTGGCCGGAAAACACCGGTGGGCGTCCCCCGAAGATCGGGAACGCCCACCGGTGTCCTACACTGTGCGCCGCCAGGGACTCGAACCCCGGACCCGCTGATTAAGAGTCAGCTGCTCTAACCAACTGAGCTAGCGGCGCCGGCTGCCGATCGCCGTCCTGCGGCTTTCGACGGGGTAAATACTACCTGCTCTCCGGGAGTGCTCCGCACCACCCCGGCGCACCCCCCTGCCGGGTGCGCGCCGGAGCGCCAGGCGGCGCCGGCCGGAGTGCCCGGGAGCCCCGGCACGCGGGCTCGCGGGCCGGGTGCGCCGGGGCTTCCCGGGATGTGCTGCCGGGCGAGCCGGGTGCCGGCTTCCCGGGATGCGCCCCGGGCGGGCCGGGTGCCGCCGGGACGGGGGATTCGCACCGGGCGGCCGGGGCGCGCGCCGGAAGGCCGGAACCCGGCGGGCCGCTCACATGGCGAGGGAGAGCAGGACCGGCGCCGCCTCCCGGTTGAGCGTGTTCGCCGCCTGGCGCAGCCGGTGGGCGTGCTCGACCGGCAGCGAGAGCGCCAGGCAGCCCACCGCCTTGCCCGCGGTGAGCGGCACCGCGGCGCAGACCGTGCCCACCGCGTACTCCTGGAGATCCAGCACCGGCACCGTCGCGGGGTGGCTGTCCAACTTGTTGAACAGCACCTTCGCGTTCGTGGTGGTGCGGGAGGTGAGCCGGACGGTCTTGTGGCGGGACAGGTGCTCCCGGCGGCTGTTGTGGTCCAGCTGGGTGAGCAGGCACTTGCCGGCCGCCAGCGCGTGACCGGCGGAGCGGAAGTCGAACCACTCGTTCACCCTGGGGGTGCGCGGGCTGTCGGCGTACTGGGTGATCTTGATCTCGCCGTCGATGTAGCGGCTGATGTAGACCGCGGCGCCGACGGAGTCGCGCAGCGAGCCGAGCGCCTGCTGGAGCTTGTCCTCGACCGCGGCCGCCCGTCCGGGACCGCCGCCGAGCAGCCCGAGCGCCTCGCCGCCGACGTAGGCGCCGTCCAGCACCTGGTCCACGTAGCGCTCGCGGCGCAGCAGACGCAGCACCGGTGCCAGGTGGACCGCCGGCAGTCCGGTGCGCCGGGCGATCTGGGCGTCGGTCACCCCGCCGGGGTGGTCGGAGACTGTCTCCAGCACGCGCAGGGCGTACTGCACCGAGTGGAGCGGCGCGGTCGGCTCTGGCTTGAGCGCCACGGTTCCCCCTAAGAGGTTGTTGCCGCTTGCGTCGTCACCGGGGGTGCGGGCCGGCGAGTGGTTCCGCCGCCTCCGCCCGGATGGTCCCGGTGTACCACCACGGTAGCGGCCAACCCGGGCAGCGGGGGCGGGTGTTGGACATATTGAGGGCGCGTCCCGGGGCTGCAACCAGGAACGCACCCTCTTGGCATATGTCAACGGCAAGCTACGCCCGGTGGTGCGACCAGGGGCCGGCCTACAGCACCGCGCTGAGGAACTCGCGGGTGCGGTCCTGTTCCGGGTCGGAGAAGATCTTTTCCGGCGTCCCCTTCTCGATCACCCGGCCGGCGTCGAACATCAGTACTTCGTCGGAGATGTCGCGGGCGAAGTTCATCTCGTGGGTCACGCAGAGCATGGTGACGTCGGTGGTCCGGGCGACGTCCCGCAGCACGTCCAGCACCCCGGCCACCAGCTCCGGGTCGAGCGCGGAGGTCACCTCGTCCAGCAGCAGCACCCGCGGGCGCATCGCCAGGGCGCGGGCGATGGCGACCCGCTGCTGCTGCCCGCCGGACAGCCGCGTCGGGTAGTCGTTGCACTTGGTGCCGAGCCCCACCAGCTCCAGCAGCTCCCGGGCCCGCTGCTCGGCGGCGTCCTTGTCCATGCCCAGCACGTGCACCGGGGCCTCGGTGACGTTCTGCAGCACCCGCATGTTGGGGAAGAGGTTGAACTGCTGGAAGACCATGCCGATCTTCTTCCGCACCTCGCGGGTGTGCTTCTCGCCCGCCGGCACGAGTCTGCCGCGCCTCTCCTCGTGGGTCAGGTACTCCCCGTCCACCGTGATCGTCCCCTCGTCCGGCCGGGTCAGGGTCATCAGCAGCCGCAGGATGGTGGTCTTGCCCGAGCCGGACGGGCCGATCAGGGTGACGTGCTTGCCGGGTGCCACCGAGAAGCACAGGTCGTCCAGGACGGTGTTCCCGCCGAAGCGCTTGGTGACCTTGTCGAAGCGGATGATCTCGTCCGTGGCGTCCATGGTGTTCCGTTCGGTGGCCGGGCGGGCGGACCGCCCGGTGCCGGTGTCCGGGCCCGTCCCGGCGGGCAGCGGCGAGCCGCCGGGCCGGGCGGCCGTGGCGTGGCCGGGCCGCGGGCCGGTGGCCCCGTCGGGCCGGCGGGCGGCGGTGTGGTCGGGTCGGGTGGGCTGGTCAGTGGCCAAGGCGTCGCTCCAGGACTCGCAGCAGCAGGGAAGCCGGGTAGGCGATGAGGATGAAGGCGACGCCGACCATCGTGTAGGGCTCGATGTACTGGAACGACGACGCGCCCTCGGCGCGCGCCGTCTGCAGCATGTCCACGACGCCGATCAGCGCGAGCAGCGGGGAGTCCTTCAGCATCGCGATGACGTAGTTGCCGAGGGCCGGTACGACGCGGCGGACGGCCTGCGGCAGGATCACCGCGTACCAGGTGCGGCCCCGGGAGAGGCTGAGCGCGGTGGCCGCCTCCCACTGTCCCTGGGGCACCCCGTCGATCCCCGCCCGGTACACCTCGGCGGTGTAGGTGGAGTAGTGCAGGCCGAGCGCGATCACCCCGGTGGTGAGCGCGGAGAACGTGATGTCCCAGGTCGGCAGCACGTAGTAGAAGAAGAACAGCTGGACCAGCAGCGGCGTGTTGCGGATGAACTCCACCACCCCGGCCACCGGCCAGCGGACCAGCCGGCGGGGCGAGCGCAGCGCCATCGCCCACACCAGGCCGAGCGCGAAGGAGAGCAGCGAGCCGAGCGCGGTCGCCTCCAGGGTGACCAGCAGGCCCTCCAGCAGATCCGGCAGGTACTCGCGCGCGACGTCCCAGTCCCAGGTCATCGGTCACCCCCCGCGGTTCCGGCGGCCCCGGCCGTCCCGGCGGCCCCGGCGAGGGTCCGGGCCGGACCGGCACCACCGGTCAGGTGCCGACGGCCGCCCGCGGCCCGCCGGTCCGGGCCCTTGCCGACGGCCGCCTTGGCCCGCCGCTCCAGCAGCCGCATCAGCCGGGTGAGGGCGAAGGCGATCACGAAGTACAGGGCGAGCACGATCGCGTAGATCTGCAGGCTCTCGCCGGTCGCCAGCCGGGAGAGCTGGGCGGCGAAGGTGATGTCCGCGACGCTCACCGCGGAGACCAGCGAGGTGGCCTTCAGCAGCTCGATCAGCAGGTTGGTGAAGGGCGGGATCATCTCCGGGACGGCCTGCGGCACCAGCACCCGGCGCATGCGCTGCGCGGGGGTGAAACTCAGTGCGACGGCCGCCTCCCGCTGGGCCGCCGGAACGGCGTTGAGCGCGCCGCGCACGATTTCCGCCCCGTAGGCCCCGTACGTCAGTCCCAGTGCCAGGACCGCCGCCCACATCGGGAGCAGCTGCATCTCGAATGCCAAGGGCATGACGAAGAAGAGCCAGAACATCAGCACCAGTGCCGAGATGCCGCGGAAGATTTCCACATAGAGCCCGGAGAGAAAGCGGACGATCCACAGCCGGGAGGTCCGGGCGATACCGACGGTGAACGCGACCACGGCCGCGAAGGCCGCACCGAGCACGGTCAGCTGGACGGTGATCCAGATGCCCGGGAGCAGCCAGTGTTCCCACAGTCCGGCGGTCATGGCTTACACAGCTCCTCGGCGGTCAGATCGGTCATCTCGGCCTCGGTGAAGCCGAAGGGGCGCATGATGCGCAGCAATTCGCCGCTCTTCTTCATCTTGCGCAGTTCCACGTTGAACGCGTCCCGCAGCGCGGTCTCCCCGGGTCTGAAGGCGAATGCGCCGGCCCCGATGTCCGGCTTTCCGTCCACCATCGGCTGGAAGGGCTCGGTGGCCTCCGCCTTACGGCTCCGGGTCTGCTCGACCACGTTGTGCACGGTGACGGTGGTGCCGGCGAACACATCGACCCGGCCCTGCTCCACGGCGAGCAGTCCGGCGAGCTGATCAGGGAGAACGGCGATGTCGCCGCGCTTGACGCCGGCGTTCACCGCGTACTCGATCTCCGCGTAGGCGGTACCGCTGGCCATCTTGGCGCCGGTCCGCACGATGTCCTCATAGGTGTGGAGATCCTTGGGATTTCCCTTCGCCACGATGAACGCGTCGAGCATCTTGTAGTCCGGATCGGCGAAGATCACCTGTTGACACCGCTCCGGATTGATGTACATTCCGGCCGACACCACGTCGAACTGCTGCGAGCGCAGTCCGGGAATGAGAGAGGCGAACTCGGTCGGCACCGGCTGGACGTTCTCCACCCCGAGCCGCTTGAAGATCACCCTGGCGATCTCCGGCGCCTCCCCGGTGAACTCGCCGTCCTTGTCGATGTAACCGAAGGGAATCTCCCCCGCGATTCCCAGCCGGACCGTGCCCTGCGAACGCAGGCGGTCCAGCAGATTTCCCCCGTCCTTGGCGTCGGCGCCGGCCACCCGGCTGCACCCGGCCGCGCCCAGCGCCGCCAGCGCCGCACCGCCGGCCAGCAGTGAGCGGCGACGTATTCCGAATCCGTCTTTCTCTCGTGGTCGAGCCATGGCCGCGCGGCTACCCAGGACCGCTGAAGTTATGCGGACGGCTTTCGGCCCTTACGCCGAATGGCCGCGGCGCCGCCGGTGGCGTGCCGGGACCGGTCGTAGGCCGGCTGCGACCGGTCGGGGGCGGGACGGTCGGGGCGGGCCCGGCCTCGACCGGTCGGTGGGTGGTGGGGCCGGTGGCCCGGTGGGGTGGCCGCGGGCGTCGGCGCGGTGGGCCGCCGGGCGGCGGACGGGTGGCACGAGGGGGTGGGGTTGGCCGTGCGCGGCGGGCCGGCGGCCCGGTGGGTGGGCGGTCCGGGAGCGGCCCGGCGGGTGCGCCGCGGGAAGTAGAGTGCGAAGGTGGCCACCGTCGTCGAACTGCTGACCTATCCCATCAAGGGGTGTGCCGGGGTACCGCTCACCGAAGCGGTGCTCACCGAGGCCGGGATCGCGCACGACCGCAGCTTCATGGTGGTGGACGGCGACGGCGTCTTCCGCAGCCAGCGCGGCACCCCGCGGCTGGCGGTGATCCGCCCGCTGGTCGGCGCGGACGGCGACCGGCTCACCCTGCGGGCACCGGGGACCGCCGAGCTGACCGTACCGATCGACCGGGAGTCCGTCCGGCGGGACGTCACCCTCTTCGGCGATCCCTACCGGGGCATCGACCAGGGGCAGGACGCCGCCGACTGGCTCTCCGCGGTGCTCGGCGTGCCCAGCCGACTGGTCCGGGTGCCCCCGGAGCACGACCGGCGGACCGACGGGCTCACCCCGGGCACCTCGGGATACGCCGACAGCAGCGCGGTCCACGTCATCTCCCGCGCCTCCCTGGACGACGTCAACCGGCGGATCACCGCGGCCGGCCGGGAGCCGCTGCCGATGGACCGCTTCCGGCCCAACATCGTGCTGGACGGCTGGACCGAGCCGTACCGGGAGGACCTGGTACGGCGGATGGGCATCGGGGAGACCGAGCTGGGCTACACCAAGCTCGCCATCCGCTGCGCCGTCACGCTGGTCGACCAGGACCGCGGCACCCGGGCCGGCCCGGAGCCGCTGCGGACCCTCGCCGGTTACCGGCGGGCCGCCCGGGGCGGGGTGGCGTTCGGCGCCAAGTTCGCCGTGCTGCGCACCGGCGGGCTGGCCGTCGGGGACGAGGTCCGGGTCACCACCTGGGGCGGTTCGGAACTGGGCGAGCCCGCCCCGGCCGGCTGAGGTCCGGCCGGGTCGGGCGCGTCCGGGCCGTCAGGGCCGGACGAGGTCCGGCCGCGGGCGCCCCGTGCCGCACGCGTCCGGGTCCGGTCCGTGACGGCTCGCCGCCCCGCGGCGGTGGTCCGGTCCGTGGCGGCCCGCCCGCTGCGGCACCCCCGGCGCCCCGGCCGCGCCGTACCGCTACCGGGGGCCGGAGCGGGCCCGGGGCCGTCCCCGGGGCGGCCGCTGGAGCAGAATGGCCCGGAACCCGGGCAGCGCGGCGGTGCGGCGGTGCCCCACCGCCGGCCCCGCAGGAGTGCACCCGTTGTCCCGGAAGAGTCGAACCCTGTCCATCGAGGCGGTGCGGTCCGGCCTGCGCGCCGACTGCGCCAGCTGCTTCGGACTGTGCTGCGTGGCGCTGCCCTTCGCCGCGTCGGCGGACTTCGCGGTCGGCAAGGAGGCCGGCCGGCCGTGCGCCAACCTGCGGGAGGACTTCTCCTGCGGCATCCACGCCCGTCTCCGTGAGGAGGGCTTCGCCGGCTGCACCGTCTTCGACTGCTTCGGCGCCGGCCAGAAGGTCTCCCGGACCACCTTCGACGGGCGGGACTGGCGGCGGGACCCGGCCACCGCGCGCCAGATGTTCCAGGTCTTCCCGCTGATGCGACAGCTGCACGAACTGCTCTGGTACGTCACCGAGGCCCTGGCCCTGCCGGCGGCCACCCCGGTCCACGGCGAGCTGCGCGGTGCGCTGCGCCGGCTCGACCGGCTCACCGCCGGCAGCGCCGAGACGCTGCTGGCCACCGATGTGGCGGCGGTCCGCGACGAGGTCAACGCGCTGCTGCTGCGCGCCGGCGACCTGGCCCGGGCCGAGGTCCCCGGCCCCCGTCGGAACCACCGGGGCGCCGACCTGATCGGGGCCCGGCTGCGCGGCGCGGACCTGCGCGGCGCCAGCCTGCGGGGGGCGCTGCTGATCGCCGCCGACCTCACCGGGGCGGACCTGCGCACCGCCGACCTCATCGGGGCCGACCTGCGGGACGCCCGGCTGGACGGCGCCGACCTCACCGGCGCGCTCTTCCTCACCCAGGCCCAGCTCAACGCGGCCCGGGGCGACGCGGCCACCCGGCTGCCCGCCACCCTCACCCGCCCCGCCCACTGGTGACCCACGCCCGGCACCACCGGTGACCACCGCGGCGCCCGCGGTGACCCCGCCACGGCGCCGGGCCGGGCCGGGTCGGGGGCGAGGTGGCCGGCGCGCACCGGCCGGTGGCGGAGACGTGCCGCCGCCCCGCGTGGCCGGAACCGGCCGGTACCGGCCACGCGGGGCGGCGGACGCCGCGCCCGAGGAATAAACGGAGTACCACTCCGGTTGACCTGCTCCGTCATGCGGAACCATGCGCGCGCCGCGGTGCGCGCCAGGACGTGAGGGAGGCGGCCGACGTGGCCGACCAGCAGGACGTGCAGGACGTGCAGGACGGCTTCATCCGGGCCGAAGCCCTCGGCAGCGCACCCGTGCCCCTGTCGGTGCTGGACCTGGCGACGGTCGGCGCCGGGGTGACCGCCGGGCAGGCGCTGCGCACCACCACCGAGCTGGCCAAGCTCACCGAGCGGCGCGGCTTCCACCGGTTCTGGGTCGCCGAGCACCACTCCATGCCGGGCGTGGCCAGCTCCTCGCCGGCCGTCCTGCTCGCCCATCTGGCCGCGCACACCGACCGCATCCGGCTCGGCTCCGGCGGCGTGATGCTGCCCAACCACGCCCCGCTGGTGATCGCCGAGCAGTTCGGCACCCTGGAGGCGCTGGCCCCCGGCCGGATCGACCTGGGGCTCGGGCGGGCGCCGGGCACCGACGGGGCCACGGCCGCCGCGCTGCGTCGCACCGACAGCCTCAACGAGCGGGCCGACGACTTCCCGCAGCAGCTGCTGGAGCTGACCCGGTTCCTCGACGACGACTTCCCCGACGGCCACCCGTACGCCCGTATCCACGCGGTGCCCGGTCCGGTGCAGGGGCGGGTGCCCGGTGGCGTCCAGTCCCCGGCCCGGCCGTCGATCTGGCTGCTGGGCTCCAGCGGGTTCAGCGCGCGGCTGGCGGGGATGCTGGGGCTGCCTTTCTCCTTCGCCCACCACTTCTCGGCCACCCACACCGTGCCCGCGCTGGACCTGTACCGCGAGCAGTTCCGGCCCTCGGCGGTGCTGGACCGGCCGTACGCCTCCATCGGCGTCTCGGCCTTCGCCGCCGAGGACGAGCGGCAGGCCCGCCGCCAGGTGCTCACCGGTGCGCTCTCCATGCTCCGGCTGCGCACCGGCCGGCCCGGCCTGGTCCCCACCCCCGAGGAGGCCGAGGCGTACCCGTTCAGCGACTTCGAGCTGGACTTCGTGGACAGCTGGCTGGCGAACGTGGTGCACGGCACCCCGGACGCGGTGCGGGAGGGCCTGAACGACCTCGTCAAGCGGACCGGGGTGGACGAAATCAAGATCACCACGACGGGGCACGGCCGGGCCGAGCGGCTGCGCTCCTACGAGCTGATCGCGGACGCCTACGGCCTGCCGGTCCTCGGCTGACCGCGGCGCGGCCGCCGCGCACCGCCGCGGCGGCCGTACCCGTCGCGGGCCCCGCGCAGGCCGGTCGGCCCCGCGAGTCGGCACCCGGCCGCCCGGGTGCACCGCACCGTCCCGGTCCGGGACGGCACGTCCCGCCCGGGAGCACCGGCCCCGCACGGCCGGCGCCGGGAGCGCCGTGCCACCGCCCGGCAGAGCCGCCCGGCGTCCGACCCCGGCATCGGGCCCCGGCATCGGGCCCCGGCGTCCGGTCCCGGCATCAGGGCCAGGCATCGCGGCCAGGCAGCGGGCCCCGGCGTCCGGGTCCCGCTCAGCTGCCGCCGACCGCCGTCGCGTAACCGCCGATCATGGCCGAGATCTGCTCCGCCGGCAGCGCCCGGGAGTAGAACCAGCCCTGGCCGGTGTCACAGCCGATCCGGGCGAGCCGTTCGGCCTGCTCCGCGCTCTCCACGCACTCCGCGGTGACCGTCAGGCCGAGCCGGTGGGCCAGCTCCACCAGCGCCTCCACGATCGTCTCGTCCGCCGGGTTGGCCGGCTCCTCCGGCCGGAAGCCGCGGACGAAGGACCCGTCCAGCTTGAGCGTGGAGACCGGCAGCCGGCTCAGATAGGCGAGGTTGGAGTAGCCGGTGCCGAAGTCGTCGATGGCGATGGCCACCCCCATGTCGCTCAGCTGCTGCAACGCCTCCAGCGGCCGGCCGGCCGAGCCCATCACCGCGGACTCGGTCAGCTCCAGCTGCAGCAGGTCCGGCGGCAGCCCGGTCCGGCCCAGGATCGCGCCCACGTCCGCCACCAGGTCCGAGTCCCACACCTGGCGCACCGCCACGTTGACGCTCACCAGCAGCGGTGCCCGGGGGTGGGCCAGCATCCAGTGGCGGGCCTGGCGGCAGGCGGTCTCCAGCACCCAGCGGCCCAGCGGCACGATCGCGCCGTTCTCCTCGGCCAGTGAGATGAACCGATTCGGCGACAGTCTGCCGAACCGCGGGTGCTCCCAGCGCACCAGCGCCTCCACCCCGCGCACCACCCCGTCCACCAGCCCCACCAGGGGCTGGTACTCCAGGACGAACTCCTCCCGCTCCACCGCCGGCCGGAGCGTGCTGGACAGCGCCTGCCGGGTCATCCGGTGGGCGTTGCGCTCCGGGTCGAACAGCGTCCAGCGGGCCTTGCCGTCCGCCTTGGCCCAGTACAGCGTGGTGTCGGCGGCCTGCATCAGCCAGGTGGCGTGGGTCTCGGCGGCGGGCCGCTCCACCAGGCCGATGCTCGCCGAGACCGACAGCCGCTGACCGCCCACGTCGAACGGGCGCTGCAGCGCCGCCAGCACCGTCCGGGCCAGCTCGCACAGCTGCTCGGTGCCCCGGGAGTCCTCGACCAGCAGGGCGAACTCGTCGCCGCCCAGCCGCGCCACCAGGTGGCCGCCGGGCGCGGCGCACTCGGTCAGCCGCTGGGCGACGGCGCCCAGCAGCCGGTCGCCGACCCGGTGCCCGAGCGTGTCGTTGATCGCCTTGAACCCGTCGAGGTCCAGGTAGCACAGGCCGATCCGGCCGGTGCCGTCCCCGGTCCCGGCCGCCTGTCGCAGCGCCGCGGCCAGCCGCTCGAAGAACAGGCTGCGGTTGGGCAGCCGGGTCACCGAGTCGTGCATCTGGAGATGGCGCAGCCGCGCCTGCAGCTCCCGCCGCTCGCTGACGTCCACCAGGGTGAGGAGGAACCCCTCCCCGCCGTCCGGCAGCGGCTCGATCCGCACCTCGGCCCAGCGGGCCCGGCCGCCGCCGGCCGGCTCCAGCCGCCGGGTGCAGGACAGCTGCCGCCGCTCGCCGAGGAGCACCTCGCGGTACTCGCTCCACAGCACCGGGTCCTCCCGCAGGCCCGCCAGCTCCGCCGCGCCGCGCGCGAGAAGGCCGGCGAGATCGGTGCCGAGCAGCTCACGAAGCGCCGGGTTGGCGTCCGTCACCCGGCCGTCGCGGTCCACGACAGCCATCGCCAGGTGTGCGGCGTACCATGCCGCACGGTAGTCACCGGGGGCCGCCCCGCCGCCGTCGATGCCGGGCCGAGTATGACGTTGAGTGATCGTCGGCGGCGTACTGCGGGGCGCGCGACCCTGGCCGTCAGGGGGTCCGCTCACCGTTCGCTCCCGCGTGGTGCTCGTCTCGTACAGGTCTTCTCGGTATCTCACACCGGGCGTCGGATGGACGGTGACGTGCCACCCGAATAGGGAATCCCGCTGGAAATGTGGCGATCATAGAGGCTCTTACTCCGGCCGTTCCAGCAACGCAACCGGAATCTCTGGCGTCGTGATCATGTGTCTGGCCGTTTCTGCTCGACTCTGCACGGACCGAATATCCCGATGACCGACTGTGACCGACAGTTACGTACCCGGCCGCCGATGCTTTCACTCGACCGGCGCAACGGAACAGTGCGTGACGTCCGATTCCCCCGCAGGGTGGATGCGGTGCCCCGAAGTGAGTCCGGGAGGTCGTCGTGGCGCGTCCGCAGCTCCCCGCCCCCGCGGGCCGGCCGTCCCCGCTGCGCCGGGCCGGAGCCATGCTGACCGCACTCGTCGCGGTGGTCGCCACCACCGTCGTCGCAGGTCCGGCGCGTGCCGTGGCCTTCGGCGGCCCCTGCGCGCTGCCCCGCGGCGAGGTTCACCACTCCGAGGGACTGGACACCTGGAACGACGATTACCCGCGGCCGGTACGGTCGCTGGACGCCCTGATGGTCTTCCTCTCCTTTCCGGACTCCGAGCCCTACACCACCCCCGCCCAACTGGTCTCCGACCATTTCCCGGCCACCGCCGATTTCTTCCGCCGCGCCTCGTACGGGCGGTTCCACCTCCGCGTCCACCCCGAGAAACGGTGGATTGCGATGCCGCGGGAGTCCACCGCCTACGCCATACGGCGCGACTGGGCGGCCGACCGCCGTACCGCTTATCTGCGGGACGCGGTGGCCGCGGCCGATCCCCGGGTGGATTTCGCCCGGTACGACCTCGTCTATCTGGTGGCCGACCCGGACGCCCCGGGCATCGACGCCGACGCCACCAAGGTGGTGAACTTCGACGAGCCGCTCACGGCGGACGGCACCCCGCTCCGGCGGCTGGTCACGGTCTTCGAGAACCATCCGCCCGACCGGCACGTACTGGCCCATGAGACCGGGCACGTCTTCGACCTGCCGGACCTCTACCGGCGGCCCGGCGGCGACGACGGCGGCGACTGGGACACCCTGGTCGGCGACTGGGATCTGATGGGCAGCCAGTTCGGCCTGGCTCCCGACCCGTTCGGGTGGCACAAATGGAAACTCGGCTGGATCGGAGAACGGCAGGTCGACTGCGTGCACACCCCCGGGACCACCCTGCACACCCTGGAACCGGTGGGCGCGCCGATGACCGCCGGGGTGCCGGGCACCGACACCCGGACCCGGCTGGTCGTGGTGCGGACCGGCCCCGCCCGGGCGGTGGCGGTGGAGGCGCGCGGCACCTACGGCAACGACGCCGGGATCTGCGCCGAGGGCGTGCTGGTGTACCGGGTGCGCAGCGACGTGGCCTCCGGCGAGGGGCCGGTGCGGGTCCTCGACGGCCACCCGCACAGCGAGGGCTGCCCCGAGGAATCGGTCCACCCGGAGCTGGCGGACGCCCCGCTGGGGGTCGGGGAGCGCCTGGAGGCCGGCACCGACGGGGTCCGGGTCGAGGTGCGCGGGCGGACCACCAGCGGCGCCTGGACGGTGCGGATCACCCGCGACGGCCCGCCCTGACCGGCCGTCCGGACCGCGCTACGCCGTCACGGGGCCCGCGGTCCGGCGCCGCCCGCCGAACCGCGTAGGCGCGAATACGCCGGCCGGTTCGGCGGCGGGGCGCCCCGCCGCCGGGTCGGCTACGGCGGATGGCCCGGGCCGGTCCACCGGCGCGCCGAGCGGCTCCGCGCACCTCCCGGGGCGGCGGGGCGGCGGACCGCCCCGGGCGGGCGCGCCGGAGGCCGGCCGCCGGATGTGCCGCGGTGCCGTCCCGGTGTGATCCGGGCGCCGAACCGGTGCCGTCCCGGTTCGGGGTGATCCGCGAAAGCGCCGCCCGGAGCACCCTTTCGGGATCCGCGGACGGAGCACTTTCGTACACCTGACGCATTCTCGAACTGGTATCCAGAAATCATCCCGGGGAAAGGCGGCGGGAAGTCCGCGCCCACGGTGGAATCCGCCGCGGAGTGCTGCGGCGGGCGAAAGGATTTGGGAATAATCGTATGCGGGGCGGTGGCCGCGGGCGCCGCCCCGCACCGGGGGAGAACTCCCGGGCCGCCGACCGCCGGAACACCGGGGGAGGCGGTCCGGAATGTCGGTGTGTGACGGACCAGAGGGACACTCGGGGGACGACGTGGTCAGAGTTCTCATCGCCGAGGACATGCGGATGCTGCGCCAGGCCCTGGTGGCGCTGCTGGAACTCGAACCCGATATCGACGTGGTGGCCGAGCTGTCGAACGGCTCGGACATCGTGCCGCGCAGCCGGGAACTCCGCCCCGACGTCGCCGTCCTGGACATCGATCTGCCCGGAATGGACGGGCTGTCGGCCGCGGCGGCACTGCACACCGCGGTGCCGGAGTGCCGCACGATGATACTGACCAGCCTGGGCCGGCCCGGCAATCTCCGGCGCGCGCTCGCCGCCCACGTCTCCGGGTTCCTGCTCAAGGACAGCAGCCCCGACACGCTCAGCCACGCGATCCGCTCGGTCGCCAAGGGGGAGCGGGTGATGGACCCGCAGCTGGTCCTGGCCGCGCTCGACGACGAGCCGCAGCCGCTGACCCCGCGCGAACTGGAGGTGCTGCTGCACGCCTCGCAGGGGGAGAACGCGGCGCAGATCGCGGCCCGGCTGTACCTCTCGGCGGGGACCGTACGGAACTACCTGACCTCGGTGGTGACCAAGCTCAACGCCCGCAACCGGGTGGACGCCATCCGGATCGCCCGGGAGGCCGGCTGGCTGTGACCGGCCCGGGCGGCCGCGGCGGTTGCCGGGGCGGCGGTGCCCGTCTGCCGTGCGTGCGCCGGTGTTCGGTCCCGGTGGTGGCCGCCGGCCGGGGCGGGGCGTGGTCGTCGGTGCGGACGGTGCCGGCCTTCGGCCGGGTGCGGCGTGGCCGTCAGGCGGTGACCGCCGGGCCGCACTCCTCGCTGTCCCGGCCCGGTCCGTCCCGCCCGTCCCGTCCGTCCTGCCCGGGTGGTTCGTCGTGCCCGTCCCGCCCGGCCGGCCCGTCCGCCCGGTCCAGCCCCAGCTCGGCGGTGAGTTCGAACCAGCCGTCGGCGGCCCGTACGCCCGCGCCCAGCCGGCCGCCGAGCTGCCCCACCCGGACCCCGAGGTTGCCCAGGCCGCTGCCGCCGTCCGCGCCGTCGTCGCCGTCCGCGGCGAGGATGGTGGACGGTTTGCCCACCCCGTCGTTGGCGAGCACCAGCCGCACCGTGCGGCCGGTGCACACCGCCTCGACCGTGCAGTGCTCCGCCTTGCTGTGCCGCAGCACGTTGGTCAGCCCCTCCCGGAGCACGCTGGCGAGCACGGTGTCCACCAGTTCGGGCAGGTCGGGGCAGTCCAGCCGGACCGAGGTGCGGATGCCGACCGCGGCGAGCATCGAGCGCGCGGTACGGACCTCGGCCGACAGCGACATCCGCCGGTAGCCGCGGGCCACCGAGCGCACGTCCGCCAGCGCCTGGCGCGAGATCTCCAGGATCTCGGTGAGCTCCTGGTGGGCGCGGGAGTGCTGCTCGGGCAGCAGCCGGTGGACCAGTTCACACTTGAGGGTGACGGTGGAGAGGCTGTAGCCGAGCAGGTCGTGGAGGTCGCGGGCGAACCGCAGCCGCTCCTGGTCCACGGCCAGCCGGGCCAGTTCGGCGCGCGACCGGTAGACCTCGGAGACCAGCCCGGTCAGCCGGGACAGTCCGTAGACCACCAGCCCGGTGAGCGCCGTGGAGACCGAGGTGTAGGCGACCTCGCCCCAGCCGAACCCCACCTGGAACAGCAGCGCGTCGGTGCACACCATGATCGCGCCGAAGGCGAGCCAGGAGAGCGGGGCGCGCAGCACCAGCAGCGCGGAGCCGGCGAGGAAGCCGGGCATGCCCAGCCAGGCGTGCTTGAACACCGCGAACGGCAGGAAGGTCAGCAGCGCCTGGATGCCCAGGGTCCAGTGCCGGGCACCGCGCAGCCGGGGGACCAGCCCCGGGAAGGAGTGCGCGAGCTGGAGGGCGAGCAGCACGACGAGGGCGGGCAGCAGGGCGAGCGTCATCAGCGCCGCGTCCAGCAGCTGGGCGGACGGACGGGCGTCCACCGCATAGGTGATCGCCACGCTGAAATATCCGAGCAGGACGACCGCGGTGATGACCACGGCCATACGCGGTGCCAGATCGTCGTGGTACTTCTCCGTCCGGAGCGGCCCCGCGTCACACCCGGCCTCGTCGGGCAAGGGAATGCCCTGCACTAACCCTCCGGAATCTCGAACCGTATGAGGTGGCTTGCCCGAGAGTATCCGAACTCCCGATGGGTGGAGGGAATATTGAGTCACGCTTGAGAATCAGAGGAACAGTGGTACGGGATTGATGTCCCGGTACGCGGTGGGAGCGGAAAGCCGGCCCAGTTCGACCGGGGTGTCGAAGAGCCGTCCGGGCGCGAACCGGGCCCAGTGCGGGCGCAGTCCGGGAACGACCACCCGTACCACCGGCATCCCGAGATCAGGACGGGCCTGATCCAGCGCCAGCAATTCCATTCCGCGCCGCCGCAGCACATCGACGGCCACCGCGATCTGTTCCGCCGCCGGGGCGTCTGGCCGGAAAGCAACCTCGCGGAAATGGGGATCGGGTAGGGCGGGCCGCGCCGCGGTATCGGGGATCAGATACGGATGGGCGGCGACCGTCGCGTCCCGGAACCAGCGCAGCGCGTACCGGTCCGCGGCGGGATACCCGTCCCCGGACGCCGTCCGGCCGGGGGCGGCCGGCCGGGGCGTGCCGGTCGTTCCGGCGGCTCCGCCCGGGGCTGCGGCTCCGGTGGCTCCGGTGGCCTTGTACGGTCCGGGGGTCCCGGTCCCGCGCGCGTCGGCGGCCCGGTGTGCGCCGGCCGCCCGGTGTGCGCCGGCCGCCCGGTGCGGGGCGGCGGGCACCCCGGCGAGCGGCGGCAGCATCTGGTTCAGCTCGGTGAGCGCCCGTTCCAGCGCGGTACCCGCATCGGGGTGGGCGCCGAACCCCATGACGATGTCCTCCGCCGGCTTGTCGGTGCGCCGGGAGAGCGCCGCGACCACCGGGATCCCGAGGTCGCTGGTGAGGTCCAGCGCCCACACCTCGCGGTGGAGCCCGGCGTGCACCTCACGGACCCGGTCGATCCACCGCGCCCGCCGCCCGTCCGCGGCCGCCGGGCCGGCGTCCAGCGGCACGCCCGGCTGCCGGGTGCGGTTGTACCACCACAGCGCCACCGCGTCCCGCTCCACCAGTTCCAGGAAGCCGCGCAGCACGGCGTCGGCCGGTCCGGCGCCCGCCGCCGCGCCGTTGGAGCCGGGCAGGAAGTACCGCCGGCCCGGGGGCTGCGGCACCCCGTGGTAGAGCAGCGCGGTCGGCATCAGCCGGTGCCGGCCGGCGGTCAGCGACCACACCGGTGTCCACTCCACCTCGGCGTCGGACTCGTCGAACGGGTCGCACACCCGGTGCTGCGGGGCGTGCTCGGCGTTCCAGCGGTCCCGGCCGGCGAACTGGCGCGGGTCGAAGAGCTGGACGCTGTCGGGGTGCACGGCCTCCTCCGGGCCGAGGTCGCGGTAGCGCGCCCGGCGGCGGGGCTCGTCCCCGTGGTGGTACCCGCTCAGGTGCTCCAGCGCCTCGCACAGCGCGGCGGCCTCGGCCCGGCCGGCGTCGGTGCCCTTGCCGTACGCGGTGGCGTCCAGCTCGGCCCGTACCGCGTCGAGACCGCCGCCGGGACCGCCCCCGGGAGCGGCCGGCGCGGCGGGGGGCGGGGGGACGGCGGGTGCCGACGGGTCGGGCGGGGTCCCGGCGCCCGGCGGCAGCGGTACGGGCGGCCGGTACGGGGCGTGGAAGCAGTTGAGGTCCGCCGGGCCGCGGGGGTCGCGGCGCAGCTCGGTGACCGGTCCGGTGACCGGGTCCACCAGGTGGCCGAAGCGGCGCAGCAGCGCACGCGGGCCGAGCGGCGCGGGGGAGCCGTCCGCGACCGGATCCAGCGGGGCCCGTACCCGCCGGGCGACCAGCCCGGGGTCCCCGCACCCCGGGCACTGCGGACGGCGGCGCACCGGGTGCCGCTCCCCGCCGGGGGCGAGGCAGCCCAGGGTCCACAGGTCGGCCTGGGACGGGTCCCGGTGGCCGGCGAGCCAGCCGGCGGCCTGCGCGGCGGCGAGCCGGAGGGCGGCGGCCCGGGTCGCCGGTAACGCCGCGGGCGGGCGGGGCACCGGCGCGGTACGGCCGAGCCGGGTCAGCAGCCGGGCCTCCGCCCGCCTCCCGCGCCACAGCCGTTCGGCCAGGCACCACCAGCACGGGCCCCCCGGGTCGCCGAGGAAGGGCCCGAGCCACACCTCGGTGCCCACCGGCCGGACCGGCAGCCAGCGGCGGCCCGCGGCACGGTGCCCGGCGTCGAGCCCGGCCAGCCGCGGGTCCAGGTAGTCGTCGCAGACCACGAGCGTCAGCGGGGCCCCGGACGCGGCGGGGACGCCGCGCAGACCGGCGGCGGCGAGGGCGTCGCGCACCTCCGGGGTGCCGGTGGAGCCCAGGACGCGGACGGCGACCGCCGGGGCGTCGTGACCCGGGGACACGGTGGGCTCGGGCTCCCGGCACGGGGCCGGGGCCCTGGGAAGGGGCGGGATCCTGGGACGGGGCGGGCTCGGGCTCCGGCACGGCCGCGGGGTCCGGGGGTGCGGTGGGTTCGGGCACGGGCCCTGGGCGCGGGCGCCGCGTCACCGGCGGCCGGGACGCCGGCCGCGTCACGGAGACCGGGCGCGGGGGCCGTGGGGCACGGACGACCGGGGTCCGGGCGCGGGGGGCCGCGGTAAGGGGTCCGGGGCGGTCGCCGCGTCCAGGGGCACCGCGGCGGGAGGGGCCAGGCCCGCCAGCGACCAGTAGGCGTCCGAAGGGCCCGGGGGGCGGTCCGCCGTGCTCTCGTACACCAGTCCCGCGGCGCGCAGCCGGGCCAGGACGCGCGCGGCGGTCCCGGCCGGGATCTCACGCGCCGCGTCGGCGAGCACCCGGTCCGCTTCGCGGGTGCCGTCCAGCAGCGGGGCCAGCACCTCGGCTGCCCGGCCGCGCAGGACCGTGACACCGCGCTCCGACACCAGGTGGACACCCTCCCCCGGGACCCGTGCCACGCCCAGGTGGGGTGCGAAGCGCAGCGTACCCACCAGGGTGCTCAGCCGGCGGCGACGGTGCAGATGCAGATCCGCGGCGGGGGCATCCGCAGCCCGCCCTCGGAGAGGTCTTCGATCAGAAGTCCGTCAACCGGCATTGACCATTCCGTGTCGGTCGCCCGTTCGGGACGGTCCGTCGTGGTCGGGTGGTCCGCCGCGCCCGGCCCGGCGGGCGGGAGTGCGATGGCGCTGCTCATGGGGGTTTCTCCTCGACGTGCACGGTGGTTCCGGCCAGCGGCCCGGGGTGAAAAAGTCACATGGGGCCGGTGACGCTGTCATAACCAGGGTGTGAGCTTGTCATGGGGACCGCCACCCAGGATTCATATGGAGATCGGGAATCCGGCACTGGCCCGCCGCACCACCGGCGCGCGAGGCTCGTAGATGCCCCATTGGCGTGGACCGCCGCCAGGGGTATCCGACGGATGTGTGACGGGTGACGGAGGTACGGAACCATGGACATCAAGCTGTTGGGGCCGCTGAGTGTCGAGGCCTGCGGTCAGTCGATCGTGCCCACCGCGGGGAAGCCGCGGCAGATCCTCGCGCTCCTCTCCGTATACGCCAACCAGATGCTGCCGGTTCCCACGCTGATGGAGGAGATCTGGGGCAGCGACATGCCGCGCAGCGCGCTCACCACCCTGCAGACGTACATCCTCCAGCTGCGCCGCAGGATCGCCGCCGCCTACGGCCCGCAGGCCCCGCAGGCGTCCAAGGACGTTCTCGCCACCCGCTACGGCGGTTACCTGCTGGAGGCCGAGCCGGGCTCGGTGGACGTCCAGGAGTACGACCGGCTGGTATCCGCCGGGAACGACGCGCTGGACGCGGGCGACGATGTGCAGGCGTCCCTGCTCTTCCGGCAGGCGCTGTCCGTCTGGCGCGGCCCGGCGCTGGTGGACGTCCGGGTCGGACCCATCCTGGAGATCGAGGTGGCGCGGCTGGAGGAGAGCCGGCTGGGGGTGCTGGAGCGGCGCATCGAGGCCGACCTGCGGCTGGGGCGGCACGCCGCGCTGCTCACCGAACTGACCGAGCTGACCGCCCGTCACCCGCTGCACGAGGGGCTGCACGCCCAGTGCATGGCCGCCCTCTACCGGGCCGGCCGGCCCTGGCAGGCGCTGGAGGTCTACCAGGGGCTGCGCGCCCGGCTGGTGGAGGACCTGGGGCTGGAGCCCTCACCGCGGCTGCAGAAGCTCCAGCAGGCGGTGCTCGCCTCGGACCCGGCGCTCGACTTCGACCTCGGTGCCGGCTGGCGGCGGCCGGTGCTCGACCTCTTCGCCGCCTGACCCGGCGGCCGCGGGCCGCCCGCCGCGGGTTCCGGGCCGGACGTCCTCCCCGTCCGGCGGCCGGTTCCCCGGTCCGGGCCCGGTTCCCCGGTGCCCGCGCGGCCGGATGACCCGGCGAGCGCCGCCCGCGCCCCCCTTCGCCACGGTGAAGCGTCCCGGCCACCCCCTCCCTGCCGGGTCGCGCCCTCGGCTCCGCTTCCCGCCCGGCCCGTCCCGGGAAGCGGAGCCGAGCTGCGTCCCGCGGTCACCGGCCGGCCGACCGGCCGAGGGGGCTGCCCGGGCCGCGCGGCGCACCCCTCCCGGTCGCGGCCGGGGCGCCGGTGGTCCTGGGCGGGGTGCCGGTGCCTGAAGCGGGGTACCGGTGCGCGGGCGCGGGGTGCCGTTGCCGGCGCCGGCGGTACCGGGGCGCTGCCGGTACGTCCGCCGGCCGCCGGCGGGTACCGGGGCGCGGCCGGTACCGTCCGCCGGCGGGGTGCCGGGGAGCGGCCGCGAACGTCCCCCGACGGGTGCCGGGGCGTGCACCGGCCGGACCTGCCGGGAACAGGGCGCCGGGCAGCACGAAGAAGGCCCTCCACCGTGGTGGAGGGCCTTCTTCCGTCGGTGCGCCGCCAGGGACTCGAACCCCGGACCCGCTGATTAAGAGTCAGCTGCTCTAACCAACTGAGCTAGCGGCGCCTGCTGACGTAGAAGACCTTAGCACCCTGGTCAGGAGGAACGAAAATCCGTCCCCGCACGCCCTCCCGGCAGCCCCGCGCCGCCCGGCCGGATCACCGTGGGGAGAGGGCGAAACCCCTGGCCACGGCGGTGCGCCCGGCGGCCGTGGACATGCTTCGAGCGGCCCGGACGCAGGCCCAGAGGAGCACGTCGGCCCCCGGCAGCCAGGGGTGGCGGACATCCGGCGCGACCAGCCAGCGGGACGCGGCGAGGGCGTCCGGCTCGGCCGTCTCGTCCGGGCGCAGCGGCGGCACGGTCACCGCGTCCCCGGTGCCGTGGCACAGCAGTGCCGGAGCCTCCCCGCCCCACTCCTCCCAGCGCAGCAGGGCGGGCAGCCGCTGGGCGGTGCCGGGCGCCGCGAACATCAGCACCCTGCCCCGCTGCGTCCCGACCGGACCGGTCCCGGGCCCGTCGGCCCACAACCGGCTGACCATCCGGCGGCCGAAGAGGGCGGGGGCGCTGATGATGTCGAAGACCGTGCCGCAGGGCAGCACGATCGGCGCGGTGGGGCGCTCCGCCCACAGGGCGTGAACGCTGCGCGGGAAGCGGCTGGCCGAGGCGAGCCAGGCGGCTCCTGCGCTGGTGACGTGGGCGGCAGTCTGGGTTTCCCGGGGCCATGTGGTCATGGCTCCACCTTCGCGGACCGGCCCGGGACGGTTTTTCTGAACAGGGAAATCCGGGACATGCGCGGGCGGGGCGGAGTATCTTGCCCCGAACGCACATGCCAATGGCTCATCCACGGGGCCACTCGGGGCCACGCCGAATCCGCGCCGAGTCCGCTGCGGAACCCGGCCCGCGGCGGGCGCCGGCCGGATCACTCCTGGCGGTCCTCCTCGCGCAGCAGCTCCCGGCCGAACTCCACCATCTTCCGGGCGTAGTCCTCGGTCCACTCCGCCCGCTCGGCGATGAGCGCCGGCCGCAGCCGGTCGAAGCGCCGCGGGTCGGCCAGCTGCGCCGCGGCGATCGCCTGGAACTCCATCGCCCGGTCGGTGGCCGCGCGGAAGGCGAGCGCCAGCTCGGTGGAGCGGTCCAGCAGCTGCAACGGGTCCTCGATGGATTCCAGGTCGAAGAAGTGCTCGGGGTCGGACGTGGCCTCGGTCGGCTCGAAGAGCAGGGGCGCGGGCTTCATACGTCGCTCGGAGCCCTCGGCGCGTGGGCGGGGAGCCGACTGCGGCTCGGTCATGTACGTACCTCCCGGATCGTGTGCCGCATTCCATTGTCCCGCCGCGCTTCGCCGCATCCGGCACGGCGGCGGAGACCCCATCGCCTCCCGGGCCCGGACCGGCCAGCGGCCGGGGGCCAGGGCTGCCGCCCGCTCGGACGGCAGGACGGCCGGTTGGGCCCGACCCGCCCAGGGCCCGCGGCTCACGGCCGCCAGGCCACCCGGTGTCCGGCGAGGTGGGCCAGGACGGCGTGGTGAGCCTCCCAGCCGTCCGGGAACTTCACCGTCACCCCCAGCTGCACCGGCTCGGCCGAGGGGTGTTCGTCCAGCAGCTCGGTCACCCCGGCCCGGCAGACCACCACACAGGCGTGCCGGTGCCGGGAGGCGAGCACGCACAACCGGCCGGTCTCCAGGTGGAACGCGGTCGCGTCGGGCCGCCCGGACAGCGGGTGGAGCACCACCGTCACGTCGAACTCCCGGCCCTGGAGCCGGTTGGCGGTGTCCACCGCGACACCGGTCACGCCCACCGCGGCCAGCGCCGCCCGTACCGCCGCCGCCTGGTCCCGGTGGGCGGTGCCGACCGCGATCCGGTCCGCGGTCACCGGCACCGGATCCGGGCCGCGCTCGCTGGTCGCCGTCGCCCCGCGGTCCAGCAGCCGGCGCACCACGGCCGCCACCGCCGCCACCGCCTCCGGGTCGGTGCGCGGGGTGCGGCGGGCGGGCAGCTCCAGCAGGCCCCAGCCCGACCCGGCCGCCTCGTCCAGCACCCGGTCCGGTCCGGAACCGTCCGAGGCCACCGCGAACGACAGCCGCCGGTCCCCGGGGCCGGTGCCGCTGCGGAACGGGGTGAACGGGTAGAACGCCGCCGACACCAGCGGCGCCGCCGACGCCGGCAGCCGCCAGGACACCGGCAGCCGGTGCTGCGGCAGCTGCGGATTGTGCGCCAGCAGCGTGGACACCGCGCTCGCCGACGGGTCGTACGACAGGCCCGCCCACTGGTCGGTGCCGACCGCGCTGAACGGGTCGAGCTGGCCCGGGTCGCCGACGAACAGCGCCCGCTCGAACAGCCCCGCGACCGCGAGCAGCGCGTCCGAGCGCATCTGGTACGCCTCGTCCACGATCGCGTGCCGCCACGGCTCGACGTTCCGGGTGTGCGCCCACTTCGCCGCGGTGGAGACGACCACGTCGAGCCCCGCCAGCTCCGCCACCTTGGCCGAGGTCACCACCTTCGGGTGCCGGTCGAGGACCGGGTCGTACGGGTTGGCATCGCTGCTGTGCAGCCGCCCGACCGGCAGCTCCGGGTCCTCCCGGGCCAGCCGGTCCACCAGGTCGTCCACCTGCGCGTTGGTCTGCGCGACCACCATCAGCGGCCGGCCGGCCGCGACCAGCTCACGGGCCGCCCGCACCACCAGCGTGGACTTGCCCGCGCCCGGCGGGGAGTCCACCACCACACCGCGGTGCGCGCCGTGCAGGGTGTCGTGGAGGATCGCCTCGGTGGCCCGCGCGGCGGCCTCGGCCGGGTCGAACCCCGGGGCCGGGCCGCCGTCCGGCGCGGTGCCCGCACCGGCTCCGGCCGGGCCCGGGTGCGACGGACCGGGACCCGTCGCGCCGGTCTCCGCGGGCACCGGGCCCGGCGTCCGGGGGCGCGTCGCTCCCCTGCTCAGCTCGGCCACGGTGCTCCTCCACGGCCGGGGGCGGACGGCGTACGGATCACAGGAAGTCCTCCTCGGTCACCGGGTCGGGGGCCACGGCCGTCCCGTCGGCCGCGGCCGGGGGCCCGCCGTGGGTCCACGGGGTCTGCTCCGGGCCGGGCAGCTCCGGACCGCCGCGGGGCGCGTGCTCGAAGAGCGTCCAGCACACCTGGTCGCCCTTCTCCGGGACGGTGCCCGGGTCGGGGTCGCGGCCCCGGCCCATGCCGCCGGTCAGCCGGACCACGAGCCCACCGCCCGGCGCGTGCCCGGCGAACTCCGCGGTCTGCGTCCGGCCGTCCGGCAGCGCCCGGTACAGCTTCGACTCCGCGGTCAGGTGCGGCTGGTCCTCGGTGACCACCGTCACCAGGGGGCGCGGGCGGGGCACCTTCGCCTCCGTCCACACCATCT
This sequence comes from Streptomyces pactum, assembly GCF_016031615.1. Classification (GTDB taxonomy): domain Bacteria; phylum Actinomycetota; class Actinomycetes; order Streptomycetales; family Streptomycetaceae; genus Streptomyces; species Streptomyces pactus. The sequence continues at coordinate 2,486,520 of NZ_JACYXC010000001.1, read as the reverse complement.
CCACCTCGCCGACCTGCCCGGCGAACGCCTCCCCGGCCAGCCGCCGCTCGGCCATCACCAGCGGGTCGTCCAGCGCCTCCTGGGCGTCCAGCTGCGCCTGCGCGGTCTCCCGGGCCAGCAGCTTCTGCGCCGCGGTCACCGCGTCGTCCCGCTTGGGCTGCGGCGGCTCGCCGGCCCGGACGCGGTCCCGGTGCGCGGTGTACGACCAGCGGTCCCGCTTCCAGCGCTCGGCGACCCGCGCACCGGGCGGCAGCGCCGCCAGCAGGTCCACCGCCCGCCACACCGCGTCCCAGACCGGCCGCAGCTGCGAGGCGACCAGGTCGCGCACCTCCTCCTCGGCCCGCCGCAGCGGCCCGGCCGCGCCCGGCCGGCCCTCGGCGGCCGCGGCGCGCGCCGCGTCGTAGCGCCGCACCGCCGGGGCCAGCCGGATGTTGTCGAAGACCGGGTCGGTGGCCGGGCCCGCGGGCGGGAACTCCAGCAGCCCCTCGGCGGTCCGGCCCAGCTCCGCCCGGAGCGCCGCCTCCGCGCCGGTCGTGCCCGGCGGCGGGTCGATCCAGCCCAGCAGCGCACCCAGGTGCTGGTCCTCCAGCACGCTCTGGCCGGTGGCCCAGTGGCGGCCCAGCAGCCCGGTCACCGGCAGCAGCAGGGAGGAACCTGGCACCCGCGACCGTTCGCCGTAGTGCGTCAGCCAGCGGCCGAGCAGCGGGACCCGCGGGGGTGCGGGGTACGGCGCGGACGGGTCCTGCTCGGCGGTCCGGCGGAACCGCATCGACCGCCCCAGCAGCCGCACGTACTCCACGCCGGGGCCGCTGGGCACCAGCAGCTGCGGGGCGTCCCGGCACAGCTCCACCTCGACCGGGACCTTCTTGCCGGTCTCCGGGTCGGTCTCCTTGCGCATCTCCGTCTCGACGTCGTCGGCGTATCCGTCGAGGTACGGCAGCATCTCCTCGGCCAGCTCGGCGAGGAAGGCGAACCGCAGGTCACGGTCGCGCGGCTGGGCCACCACCAGCAGCCGCGGGGCGTCCCGGTCGGTCCCTACCAGCGCGCCCAGCGGCGCCCCGGCTTCGCCGGCGGTGGTGAGCGGCACGAAGACCATCGGCCGGCCGGAGAGGTGACGGTGCCGCACCGTGGTCAGCGGCTGGGCCCGCCCCGCGCGGACGGCCTCCATCCGGGCGAGTGTGGTCATCAGCGACATACCGGCTCCCCTGTCGGTACGTGGGCGGGTGCGGGTGGGATCGGGGGTGAGAGGGACGGGGTCGGGGGCGGGGGTGGTACGCACGGGACCGGTGGTGCCGGGCGGGCCGGTGGTGCCGGTGGTGCTGCTTGTGGTGCCGGCGACGTGGGTGGTGCCTGGCGGGCCACCGGTGCGTGCGGTGCTCGCCGGGCCTGTGTTGCTGGGCGCGCCTGTGATGCCGACCGGGCCGCCGGTGCGTGGGGTGCCGACCGGACCGGTGGTGCCGGGCGGGCCTGCGGTGCCGGCACCACCGGCACGGCGGACCTCGGCGCGGGCCGGGCCGACGGCGTGGCCCTGGACGGCCGGGGCAGGGGTGCCGGGCGCTCGGGTACGCGGAACCCGGCCCCCGGGACGGGCACCGGCGCGTGCGGGGGCACGAGGGCGGCCGCCGGGCGGCGCGTCGCGCGGGCCGCCGGTGCGGACCGGGGCGCACCGCGACGCGCCGGGCGGCCCACCGGTCCGGTCCGGTACGCCTCGGTCAGCGGCATCCGGGGGTCCCCTCCGGCTGCTCGGACGCGCGGAACGCCAGGGCCTCGGCGCGCAGTGCCGCCGCCCGCCGCAGCGCCTGCACGGCGGGGTCTTCGTCCGCCCATCCGTCCGTGCCGTCGCCGCCACCACCGGCACGCGGGCCGCCGTCGCCGGGCGTGCGGGAGCCGTGCGCACCGGCGGTGCCTGGGCCTCTCCCGCCGCCGGACACGTCCGGACCGTCGCTGTCCTCGGATCCGCCCGGGCCGTTGCTGTCGCCGGACCGGCCGGAGCCGTCCCCGTCGCCGACCGTGCCCGGGCCCTCCCGCAGGCCCCCGCCCCGGCCGTCCCCGGAGGACCCGTCCGGGCCGTCGTGGCCGTGGGGCGGGCCGCCGTCGCCGGGGGCGGGCGGTCACCGCCGTACGGCAGGCCGGAGCCGGTGCGGCAGCCCGGGGCGGGGGTGTGGCCGTCCGGGGCGGGGGCCCGCCGGGCGGCCGCGAGTACCGCGTCCACCGTGGTCAGCCCGCCCAGCTCACCCCGTACGCCCCGGCCCAGGGCCTCCACGGAGCCGGCCGCCCGGGCCCGCTCCCGGCAGTGGAAGGCCAGCTCGCAGGAGGCCAGGCACTCCGGCGCGTACGCCGCCTCCACCGCGTCCACCGCGGCGGCCAGCTCCGCGGCGGGCCGGGTGGGCGTCCGGCCGTCCTCCGCCGGCCGCAGGTCGAAGGTGAGGTCCTCGGGCAGCCCGGCGGTGATCTCCTCGATCCGGGTCAGCCGGGCGAGCTGGCGGCGGGTGACGGCCAGCTGCTTGCGGACGTCCAGCAGCTCCGCGGTGGGCAGGTTGGAGAAGTCCTTGGGACAGACCAGCAGCACCCGGTGGTGCACCCGGCTCGCTCCGGTACGCGGGGCCCCTTCGCCCTGTGCGCCGACCGCGGCCGGTGCGGTGCCCGGGGCGGCGGAGGCGGCCGGCGAGACAGCGGCGGTCCGCGGCCCGGGGAGGTCCACGGCCGGCGCCCGGCCGCTCCCGTCCCCGGCGGGATCGCCGCTCCCGTCCCCGTCGGGATCGCCGCTCCCGTTCCCGGCAGGACCGGTGGGCGTGTCCCCGGCGGGACCGGTGGCCGGGCCTACGGCGCCGGCACCGCCGGTGGTCCCGGGGCCCGGACCGTGCTCCGGCCCGTCGCCGGACCCGCCGTCCTGCTCCGGCCGCTCGCGGAGCCGGTCACCGTCCCCGTCGCCGGCGGCCGGCGGGACCAGGGTCAGGACCGGTGCCGCCGCAGCCGCCGGCCGGGCGGCGGGGGGCGTCCCGGGCCGGTCGTCCAGCCGGTCCGCCACCCGCTCCAGCCCGAGCACGTACACCGCGGCCTGGCGCGCCGCCGCTCCCACCTTGGCGGGGTCGGCCGCGCCGTCCACCACCGGGAAGGACTTGATCTCGATCACGGTCCAGCCGCCGTCCGGGTGGACCACCACCGCGTCCGGCTCCAGGAAGACCGGCGACCCGGCCACGTCCAGGGTGACCATCGGGTGGTCCAGCAGGGCCCAGCGCCCGGCCGCGGTGGCGTCCCGCAGGGCCAGCGCGGTCCGCGCGGTACGGCCCTCGGGCCCGGCGGCGGTCAGGTCGGGGGTGTCGATGTCGCCCGGCTCCGGGGCGGGCAGGCCGCGGGCCGCGCCGCCCAGCCGCTCGTACAGCAGGCGCAGCAGCTCCCCACCGCCGTCCGCCTTCACCCGGGCCTCGAACATGTTGCCGCGCTGGTGCGCGAACTGGGACTGCCCGAACGTCGCCGGCGACCCCAGCGCACCGGCCAGCGCCCGCTTGTCCACCCCGGCGCCGTCCAGCAGGGTGCGGCGGCGGCAGCCGGGGTTGGCGGCGAGGGCGGCGAGCGCCCGGGCGTCCAGCGGGCGTGGTGCGACCGAGCGGCCGCGCAGCTCAGCGAGCCGCTGCCGCAGCCCCGTCGTCGGCGTCGGCCGGGACGGCGTCCGCGCCATCGCCGTCGGGCCGGGCGTGGCCGGCCCGGACCCCGCCGCCGGGCCTCCCGCCGGCACCTCCGTCGTGCTGTCGAGGAATCCGTTCGGGTTCACGGGCCGAAGTGTCGCATCCGGCGCCGACAGGCGTGGTGCCGCGGTCCCGCCGCGCGTCGTCCCCGGAGGCGTCCGGGGCGGCCCCGGACGACGGCTGCCCGGCGGCGTCCGCCGGCTGCTCCGCCGCGTCCGCCGACTGCTCGGCGGCGCCCCGCCGCCGGCCGCGCACCCGGTCCGCCAGCCGCAGCGCCGGCCGGGCCAGCAGCGCGCCGACGCCCATCACGGCCATCCCGGCCACGCCGTCGAGGAAGTAGTGGTTCGCGGTGCCCATGACCACGATCAGGATGAGGAGCGGGTACACCACCGCGCCCAGCTTCGCCCAGACCGTACGCCCGTACAGCCACAGCGCCACACCGCACCACAGCGCCCACCCCACGTGGAGGCTGGGCATCGCGGCGTACTGGTTGGTGAAGCCGCCCAGGCCGCGCGGCGCGCTCGCCTCACCGCCCCACCAGCCGTACGAGGCGTACTGCGCCATGGTGTCCACGAAGCCGTGCCCGGCGTCCAGCAGCCGGGGCGGGCAGGTCGGCATCAGCGTGAAGCCGATCAGTCCCATCAGGGTGGAGACCAGCAGCCAGGTCCGCATCAGGCGGTAGTGCGCCGGACGCCGCCGCCACAGCCAGACCAGGACCGCCGGGGTGAGCAGGTAGTGCAGCGACGCGTACACGAAGTCCGCCGGCACCCCGATCACCGCGTGGTGGGTGAACAGGTCGTTGAGCGGCGTCTCGAAGTCGATCCGCAGATCGCGTTCGAGACGGAGGATGCTCAGCCCGTTGCCGACGGCGGCGTCCACGTCGTCTCGGGCCAGCAGCCGGCCGGCCGAGTACGCGAGGTACACCGCGGCGACCAGCGGCAGCTCGGTCCACCAACGTGGCCTGCTGCCCGGCGCTGCTCCGGTACGGGGCACGGTGAGGGGCATCCGGACGCTCTCCCAAATGATCAGGCGGGCCGCAATTGGCGCGCATCAAACCGTACGGCGTAAGCGGTGCGTCGCGCGCACCGCCCCCGAGACCCGCCGGGTGGGGCGGCCCGGAATCTGTGGTCGGTCCCCCCGGAGCCGGCGCGCTCCGCCGGGGCCCGAGACCCCCGGTGCGGCCGCTCCACCGGGGACGAAGACGCTGCTGAGGGGCGGGAGGTTGCATAACGATCAGGTGAGCGATGATGGAGGGACGGAGTGACGGGCCGGCCGGGTCCGACGCGCGCCTGTCGTGAAAATCACCCGGTCCACGAACCCGCTCCACGAACCGCACCAGCTGAAAGGCCCTCCCCATGGCACCGCGCATCCTGCTGGCCCGGCACGGGCAGACGCAGTGGTCGCTCGCCGGCAAGCACACCGGCCGCACCGACATCCCGCTCCTGGCCGAGGGGCGGCGCGGCGCGGAACTGCTGGGGGAGCGGCTGCGCCGGGCCCCGTGGTCCTCGCTGCCGGGGGTGGAGGTGCGCACCAGCCCGCTGGTACGGGCCCGGGAGACCGGCGAACTGGCCGGCTTCGGCGACCGGGCCGAGACCTGGGACGCGCTGATGGAGTGGGACTACGGCGCGTACGAGGGCATGACCCCGGCCGAGATAGCGGCCGTCCGGCCGGGCTGGCTCATCTGGCGGGACGGGGTGCCGGAGGGGGAGACGCTGGCGCAGGTCTCCGCCCGGGCGGACGAGGTGGTGGCGTGGGCACGCTCCGCCGACCGGGACGTCCTGGTCTTCGCGCACGGCCACATCCTGCGCACCCTGGCGGCCCGCTGGCTGGGCCTCGACATCTCCTTCGCGGCACGGCTGCGGCTGGATCCGACCTCGCTGTCGGTCCTGGGCTGGGCCTACGGCGAACCGGCGATCGAACGCTGGAACGACACCGGGCACCTGGGCTGACGGCGGCACCCGGACCGGGCACGTATCCGGGCCGGGCACCCGCCCGGGCCCGTCGGGCGCCCGCACCGGTCGGGCGCCCGGTGCCGGGCGGGCGCGGCGCCGGCCCGGCGGGCGGCGTCACCGGCGGGGCTCAGATCCGGCGGGGCGGGGCGCCGGGGCCGGGCGACCGGTGGGCGGCCCGGCGGCCGGACGCCTGGTGCCGGGCGAGGAAGGCCGCGACGGCGGCGTGGCGCCGGTGCGGGCGGAGCACCCGGGCCGCGCCGTCGAGCATCGCCCGGATGCGTCCGGAGCGGACCTGCCCCAGCAGCTCAAGGGTGCGGCAGCCGGCCGCGGCGGCCTCGTCGAGGCGACCGCCGCCCGCCAGATCACCGGCGAGTTCCGCGGTGAACAGGGTGATGTTCCGGGCGAAGTGCGGGTTCTGGAGGACCACCGCCCGGTGGGCGTGTTCGGCCGCGCGCGACCAGTCGCCCAGCGCCGACCAGCACTGCGCCGTCAGCCCCGCCAGCTCCGCCTCGCCGTAGAAGCTCATCCACTCCGGGTCCGCCGCCGAGGCCCCCCGGCCGAAGAGCGATTCGGCGCGCAGCAGCGCCGCCCGGCAGGCGGCGCGGTCCTGGAGCGCGGCCCAGCCGCCCGCCTCGCGGAGCGCGAGCAGCGACAGCAGCCGGGGCGAGGACAGCGGCCGGGCGGCCTCCTGCGCGGCCTGCGCGGCACGGACCGCCTCCCGGGGGCGGCCGGTGTCACGGGCCAGGAAGGCGATGTTGGAGAAGGCGTGCGCCTCCAGCGCCCGGTCGTCGGCGACCCGGGCGGTGGCCAGCGCCTCGGCGTAGTACGACCGGGCGTCGGCGAACCGGCCCGAGTCGTGCGCCAGCCAGCCGACGGAGATCGCCAGTTCCCCGGCGCCGCGCTGGAGCCGCTCGGTGATCGCGGGACGGTGGGTGCCCGCGTCGAGCAGGGCGTAGGCGGTGCGCAGCGGGCGGGCCGCGCGGGCGTAGAGCCCGTCCGCGCCGAACCGGTCGTCGAAGAGCCGGATGCGGCGGACGGCCTCCTCCACGGCGGCGGCCTCCGGCTCGCCGGCCCGGCGGTGGGGCCCGGCGGGCCCGCCGCCCCAGGCGGGGGCGGTCACGGCGGCCGTGCCGCCGGTCATGAACGCGCGACGCAGCACGTCGCTCTCCTTGTGCGGTTCCGGGGGGACGGGGGGGGCGGGACGGTGGTGCCGAGGGGAAGGGGACCGGGCGGACGACGGTGGGCGGGCGGCCGGGACCCCGGAGGCGGGGGTGTGGGCCAGGCGTCCGGCCGGGGGCCCCGGCCGGGGACCGGAGCACGGGACCGGCCGGAGGGGGGGGCCGGACGGAGGCCCGACCGGAGGAGCGGGGACCGGATCCGGACGGCCGGCCGGGGCCCCGGGGAGCAGCGCGAGGAGGTCCGCCGCGGGCCGGCCGGCGGCGGACCGACCGGGCGGGGGAGGCCCGGGTGGGGGGAGGTCCGGGCAGGGGGAGCGTCGGCCGCGGGCCGGCTGCCGGAAGGGGGCGGGTCGGCGGTCGGTCGGTCGGAGGGCGGGTCGGGGTCCGGCGCCCGTACGCCGCCGCGGGCCGCCCGCCCGCGTACCGCCTCCCGTGGGACGAACCCCAGGTCGGCCAGGGTGTGGCCGGGGAACATGTGCCGGAACACCCGTTCGTAGGCGTAGTTGGGGCACCGGATCGCCCCCGACTCGACCCGCCCGATGTACCGCGCGTCGCACGAGACCTGCTCCCCGATCTCCCGCGCGGCCCGCCGGACGGCCGCGGCGAACTCCGCCGCGGAGAGCTGCCCGCGCAGCTGGCGGAAGACGGTGTTGGGCCGTGGCGGCCCCGCTGAAGCCCCGGGAAGCGGCGTCATGGCCGGCCCTCTCCCTACGGTGATGCCGTGCAGGCGGTCATGAACCGTACCGCCCGTCTCTGCTGGTGATAGCGGCAGTTTGACTACAAAAGGGAAATGCCGCCCGTGATCTGCCATGAAGTGCCACCCTTTGTGGCGGCATCGTGCCGTAGCCGTTGACGCGCCCGGGCGTTGGACTCCCTGGACAACGTGGTACGGCGGAGGAGGGGTTTCCCTTGGCGAAGGCCGGAGTGCGCAGCAGCGGGACCAGGGCGGTGGACCGGCACCCGCCCGGTGCCGAGCACGGGGCCCGGCCGGACGGCGGAGGGGCCCGGCGGTGCGATCTGGTCACGGTGCCGGCCCGTCAGGGGCTGGAGGCGGCGGACATCCTGCGGCTGCGGGTCGGCGTCGGCCCGGTCCTGCACGACGGCGGCTGCGACACCCTCGGCTTCCTGGTGCCCCCGGGCACCGCCGACCGGTGGGACGTGCCCGGCAGCGCCTGTACCCGCACCTACGGGGCGGAGTGCTACGGACCCGCTGCCGCCGGGGACGCCGGGGACGCGGCACCGCTCCCGGTGGCCGGCGGCGGGTGGCTGGTCCCGCCGCACGCCGCCGTCGCCGCGGCCACCGACCCGGAGGTGCTGCGCGAGGCGCTGGGCGAGGCGGCCCGCACCATCGAGGCCGTCGATCGCTGCTGCCGGTGACCGGGCCACCGGGGTGGCCCGCGAGGTGCTCCGTCCGGACTTCCCGGCCTTCCCGCCCTTTCCGGCTTTCCCCGGGGAGTCCCGCCCGGTTTCCCCCGGGGAGGCCCGCCCGGCTTTCCCCGGGGCGTCCCCGGCGGTGTCCGGCGTGGCGGCCGGCCGGGCCTCCCGCGCGGTGACCGGCCGGGCCTCCGGCGGGACGGCCGGCCGGGCCTCCGGCGGGCCGGCCTGCCCGGTTGTCGGGGAACCGCCCCACGGGCCGGGCGGCGGACCGCCGGTCGAGGGCGCCGGCCGGGCCGGGCGATACTGGGCGGATGGCGAGACAGCGGCAGAAGGGCGGGCGCGGGCGTGCCCCGGAACCGGTGACCGCACCGGTCGGCGGCGGGCGTGCCGAGCTGGTGCCCGACCGGGACCGGCCACGCGGCTGGACGCTGCTGCTCGACGGCGCCCCCCAGTCCCATGTGGACCTGGACGACCCGGCGTACCTGGACTTCGAGTACCAGCGCCGGCTCGGGCACATCGCGGATCTCGCGGCCCCGTCCGGCCGGCCGGTCCACGCCGTCCACCTGGGCGGCGGGGCCTTCACCCTGGCCCGGTACATCGCCGCCACCCGGCCCCGCTCCACCCAGCAGGTCATCGAGGTGGATACCGAACTCATCCGGTTCGTCCGCGAGGAACTGCCGCTGGACCGCTCCTGGCGGATCCGGGTGCGCGGTGACGACGCCCGGGCCGGCCTGCGGAAGGTGCCGGACGGCTGGGCCGATCTGATCATCGCCGACGTCTTCGACGGCGCCCGGACGCCGGCGCATCTGGGCAGTACCGAGTTCGCCGGCGAGGTACGGCGGGCGCTGCGCCCCGGCGGCCTCTACGCCGCCAACGTGGCCGACGGGCCGCCGCTCGCGTATCTGCGGGCCCGGATCGCCACCACCGGCACCGTCTTCCCCGAGCTGTGCCTCATCGCCGATCCGGCGGTGCTGCGCGGCCGCCGGTTCGGCAACGCCGTACTGCTCGCCTCCGACCTGCCGCTGCCGGTCGCCGAACTGACCCGCCGGGCGGCCGGCGACCCGCACCCCGCCCGGGTGGAGCACGGCCGCGCGCTGGCCGACTTCACCGGCGGGGCGGTGCCGGTGACCGACGCGACCGCGGTCGCCTCCCCGGCCCCGCCGCCGGACGCCTTCCACTGACGCCCACGGGCAGTCACACGTGCGTGCCGCCCGCCGGCCGTGACGTGTCCCGGCCGTGCCGCCCGCCGGCCGTGACACGTGCCGCCCGCCGGCCCGGTCCCCGGCGGGGGCCACCGCGGGGCGTCCCCGCGTACTACGGGTACGGTCCGGGGCGTCCCCGCGTACGAATCCGTGCCCGGGGGCGTCCTCGGCCACGGTCCGGACCTGCGGACACCGTCCATGACCGCTCCGGGGGCGGTCCGGGCCCGGGCGGTGTGGCGGGGGACGCCCCGGCGGAGCTCAGTCCTCCTCGGGCACCGTCACATCGACCGTCACCCCGACGTAGAGGGCGCCGTCCTCCTCGCTCACCTCGTAACCGATGTCCACCCGGCGGACCAGCAGCGGCCCGTGCCCGTGCAGACGGACGGTCTGGCCGACCTGGGGGACCGGCACCGGGGTCTGCGCCCCGAACCGGGCGATGGTGCCGGCGCCCTTGCCGTCGTGGTCGTAGACGAACTCGATGTCGTAACGCGCCGGTCCGGTCGGCCGGCCGACGTCCAGCCGGTCCAGCTCACCGCGGGTGGCCTGCTTCTCGGCCTCGGCGACTTCGGAGATCACAGGGGGGAGTTCATGGGTCATGCCGTTCATCCTGCACGCCCCGCACGCCGGGGAGTGCGCCCGGGGGTGGTTGCCACGGGGGCCGGCGCCGGCGCACCCGCCGAGCCAGGTCAGCGCCGGGGGCCGACGGCGCGGGCCCCGCCGGCGTCGGAACGCTCCGCGCCCCGGCGGTGCGCCGCCGTCGCGCGGGTAGAAGAGCGGGCTGTTCCTGTTCCCGCCGGTTCCCGCCGTGTTCCCACAGCGGAAAACGATCAAGCCCCCGGCCCAGGTTTCCCCAGGCCGGGGGCTTGATTCAGCAGGGTGAGTAACGGGACTCGAACCCGCGACATCCTGGACCACAACCAGGTGCTCTACCAGCTGAGCTATACCCACCACGACCGGTGCTTCGGTCTTTCTCCGCACCGGCCGAGAAAAAGTGTACAGGGTCCGCGGGGGTGCTCGCTCCCGGCTACGCCGTCGCCGGGAGCGAGTCCCCGTTCACCGCCCGTCGGCGGACAGGACGTGCTTCGCCGCGATCGCCTTGGCGGTCTCCGAGTCCGGCCCGGGCTGCGGGACGAAGACCGCCTCCCGGTAGTACCGCAGCTCGGCGATGGACTCCCGGATGTCGGCCAGCGCCCGGTGGTTGCCGGCCTTCTTCGGACTGTTGAAGTAGGCCCGGGGGTACCAGCGGCGGGCCAGCTCCTTGATCGAGGAGACGTCCACGATCCGGTAGTGGAGGTGGGCCTCCAGGTCCGGCATGTCGCGGAGCAGGAAGCCGCGGTCGGTGGAGACGGAGTTCCCGCACAGCGGGGCCTTGCCCGGCTCCGGGACGTGGGCGCGGACGTAGTCCAGCACCTGCCGCTGGGCGTCCTCCAGCGTCGTCCCGTCGTCGAGCTCCGCGAGCAGTCCGGAGGCGGTGTGCATCTCGCGCACCACCTCCGGCATGGTGACCAGGGCCTCGGCCGGCGGACGGATCACGATGTCCACACCCTCACCCAGAATGTTCAGCTCCGAGTCGGTGACGAGTGCGGCCACCTCTATGAGCGCGTCGTCGGACAACGAGAGCCCGGTCATCTCGCAGTCGATCCACACCATGCGATCGTTCATGCGTCTCACCCTACGGGGCGCTCCCGCTGTCCCGGCACGGACGGCCGCCCGGCCATCCCCCGGCCGCCCTGTTCGGGCAGGCGCGGGGCGTAGGCGTCCGACTCGGGCTTGCCCGGCTCGTGACCGTGCCCGTGGGAGCCGCCGCCGTGCCCGTGCGAGCCGCCGTGCCCGCCGGGACCGCCCGTCCCGCCGGTGCCGTGACCGCCGCCGCCGTGGCCGCCGCCGAGACCGCCGCCGTGCTGCCCGTGGAGCGGCCCGCCGGGGCGCCGCAGCGGTGCCGGGGCGTCCCCGGTCCGCTGCTCACCCAGGTCGGCCCGGTCGGTGCCGCCCTGCGGACGGCGGGCCCGGTACGCGGCCCGGTAGGCGGCCGGGGAGGACCCCAGCTGCCTGCGGAAGTGCCCGCGCAGCGCGACCGGAGACCGGAACCCGCACCGCCCGGCGACCTCGTCCACCGAGTAGTCGGAGGTCTCCAGCAGCCGCTGGGCCTGGAGCACCCGCTGGGTGATCAGCCACTGCAGCGGGGCGCTCCCGGTGAGCGAGCGGAACCGCCGGTCGAAGGTGCGGCGGCTCATGTAGGCGCGGGCGGCGAGCGCCTCCACGTCGAACTGCTCGTGGAGGTGTTCCAGCGCCCAGGCCACCACCTCGGCGAGCGGGTCCGCGCCGATCTCCTCCGGTAAAGACCTGTCCAGGTAGCGCTCCTGCCCGCCGGTCCGGCGCGGCGGCACCACCAGGCGCCGGGCCAGGGCCCCGGCCGCGTCGGCGCCGTGGTCGGTGCGCACGATGTGCAGGCACAGGTCGATCCCGGCGGCGGTGCCCGCCGAGGTCAGTACGTCGCCGTCGTCCACGAACAGCTCCCGCGGGTCCACATGGACCGACGGGTACCGCTTGGCGAGCGTGGGCGCGTACATCCAGTGGGTGGTGGCCGGCCGCCCGTCCAGCAGGCCGGCCGCGGCCAGTACGAACGCCCCGGTGCACAGCCCCACGATGCGCGCACCTTCCTCGTGCGCGCGCCGCAGGGCGTCCAGCGCCGCGGTCGGCGGCGGCTGCGTGATGGAGCGCCACGCGGGTACGACGACGGTGCCGGCCCGGGAGAGCGCCTCCAGGCCGTACGGGGCGGTCAGTTCCAGTCCGCCGGTCGTTCGCAATGGCACATCTTCGCCCGCGCACACCAGCAATCGGTACCGCGGTACCCCCGCGTCCTGCCGGTCGATGCCGAAGACGGAGAGCGGGATGGAGCTCTCGAATATAGGGCCGCCGCTGAAGAGCAGCACGGCGACGATTTCTCGTCGTCGGCGCCCGGAGAGCTTACGCGAGGTCTCCGGTACGGTTGTGGAGTCCTGGCTCATGGATCTAAGCCCCCCTCGGTGGTCGCGTCCTCTCGGTCCTGCACGTTTCCCCTCGGTCCTGAACGGTTCCCCCGCCGGTCATCGCCAAGATCGAATCTACTGTGTCGCGTGTGGTCGCCGTGACCAGTTCACCACCCGCTACTAAGTCGACATGACAACTTGGCGCGAAGCATTCGATCACGAAGCGTTGCACTCGATGCGCCCGCTGGGAAGTGCGCCTCCGGCCGGCGGCCACTCCGCGTAGGGGGCCGACTCGCCCCAGACCCCTTTCCCCGCTGGTCGGAGCGGTGGCGGGCCGGATGTTTGCCAAGGGAAGAACTGCGGCGCGAAGTTGGCCGAAAAGCACTGGAAGCACGGAGGGGCTCGAACCCGGTCACCGGCGTACGCCCGCTCCCGCACGAGGTCCGGTGGCGCGCCCGTGAGGCGCCGCCGGCGGCCCTGAGAGCCCCTCTGCGGCCCCGGCGCGGGTACGGTGGGTCGCCGGGTGGGTGCGGAGCGCGATCGCGCCGCAGCGGGCCGTGCGCCCCCCTTCCCGGCCCTCGTCAGGCCCCTCCGGCGGGGGTCCGGGCGGCCGGTCGGGCGGAATGACGGGGCTCGCGCCGGTTTCCCGGCGGGGGCGGCTACCAGGTGCGGCCGAACCCCGGAGGACGGCTCGACCACCACTCGGCGTACAACGGCGGGACACTCGGAGGCATTGCGCTCCGGGGCCGCCCTCCGGCATGCTCCGGGGAACGCCCTGGGCGCCCCACCCCCGTGGGGCGGTGCCCGGGGAGGCGGTGAGTGGGGCCGTACCCTTGGGGGTATGGGCTTGGAAAGATGAATCCCGGACGGAATTTCCTCCGTTCGAACAGGTCCCTCGATCCGCCGGAGCCCGCAGACCGTCACAACTTCAACAAGAGCCCCCCGCCGTTCCCTCCGCAAGAGGACTTTCTTCGCCGAGACACCCATGGCCGGTCACGAATTCCCCGAACCCGCGGACCGCAAGAGGGTCGCCGATCACGAGGCCCACCCCGAAGCGGCGGAAGAAACACGCCATTCCTGCGATCCGGCGTTCCAGCACGGCGTCGTGGTCGGATTCGACGGTTCCACATCGAGCGAACGTGCCCTGGCCTACGCCATCGGTATGGCCCGGCGCTCCCGTTCCGGGCTGATCATCGTGCACGTCGCCAACCGGCTCCCGACGACCGTGTGGGCCGGCTGCGAGCCGCCGGTCTTCGTGGACGTGCCGGACCACCGCACCGAGGTGCTGGGCCTGGAGCTGGCCTGCGCCGACCACCTCTCCGAGGTGCCGTGGATCCTGGTCGAGCGGGGCGGCGACATCTGTCACGAACTCGAAGAGGTGGGCCGGGAGTACGCGGCCGACGCGATCGTGGTCGGCTCCACGCACGGGCTCGTGGGCCGCATCTTCGGCTCGGTGGCGGGACGTCTGGCGCGGCGCGCACAGCGGCCCGTCGTCGTCATCCCCTGACGCCGCCGCCCCTGACGCCGCCGCCCCGGGCGCGGTGCCGGCGCCGGCCGCGCGCCCGGTCGGTGGTCGCCGCCGTCTCCGCGACGTCGCCCCGTGCCCGCCGCCGTGCCGCCCGTTCCCGGTGGCCGCGGTGACCGTTGCCGGTGGTCGCTGTGCCCGTTGCCCGTTGCCGGTGGTCGCTGTTCCCGCGGTCCGTTCCCGGTGGTCCCCGTTCCCGCGGTCGTCGGCCGTCGGTCGTCGTCGCCGAGCCCGGCCGCCGGCGCGGTGCGGGACCTGCCGGACCGTCACACCGGCCCCACCGGTTCCCGCCGTCTCTCCCGCCGCCCCGGTCACGGCCGTTGGAGCGCACGGCCCGGCAGGCGCTCCCCCGGCGGAGCGTGTCCCGGCGCACGGCACGGCGGCCGGGCGCCGGAACGACCGCGTCCGCCCCCGCGGTGCGGGTGGCGGACGTGTCGATGACGGGTACAGGACATACAGCGCCGCTTGCCGCGTGCGGACCGATCCACCCCGTGCCGTCGACCGGGGCGACGGGCCCCGGGCCGGTGGCCTCACCCGCCGGCGGAGGGCGACGCCGGCGGCCGGGAGGCGGGGCGCCGCGTGCCTGGTGGCACACGCCGCGCCCCGTCTCCCCTTCCGCGTCCCGCCGGCCGGCCCGGCCGTACGGGACCGCGCGGTCACTCGACGGTGACGGACTTCGCCAGGTTGCGCGGCTTGTCGATGTCCCGGCCCAGCGCCAGTGCGGTGTGGTAGGCGAGGAGCTGCAGCGGAATCCCCATCAGGATCGGGTCCAGCTCCACCTCGTTCTTCGGCACCACGATGGTGTGGTCCGCCTTCTCCTGCTCCCGGTGCGCGACCGCCAGGATCGGGCCGCTGCGGGCCTTGATCTCCTCCAGCGCCGCGCGGTTCTTCTCCAGCAGGTCGTCGTCGGGGACGATCGCCACCGTCGGCAGGGCCGGCTCGATGAGCGCCAGGGGACCGTGCTTGAGCTCGGAGGCGGGGTACGCCTCGGCGTGGATGTAGGAGATCTCCTTGAGCTTCAGGGAGGCCTCCAGGGCCACCGGGTAGCCGCGCACCCGCCCGATGAACATCATGCTCCGCGCCTGCGCGTACTCCTGCGCCAGCTTCTCGATCTCCGGCTCGCGCTCCAGGATCTCGGCGATCTGCCCCGGCAGCTTGCGCAGGCCCGCGATGAGCCGCTTGCCGTCGGCGACCGACAGGTCGCGGATGCGGCCGAGGTGGAGGGCGAGCAGCGCGAAGGCGACGACGGTGTTGGTGAAGCACTTGGTGGACACCACGCACACCTCGGGGCCGGCGTGGACGTACACGCCGCCGTCGGTCTCCCGGGCGATCGCGGACCCGACCACGTTGACCACGCCCAGCACCCGCGCGCCCTTGCGCTTGAGCTCCTGGACGGCGGCCAGCACGTCGTAGGTCTCACCGGACTGGGAGACGGCGACGTACAGGGTGTCGGGGTCCACGACCGGGTTGCGGTAGCGGAACTCCGAGGCCGGCTCGGCGTCGGCGGGGATGCGGGCCAGCTCCTCGATCAGCTGCGCGCCGATCAGGCCGGCGTGGTAGGAGGTGCCGCAGCCCAGGATCTTCACCCGGCGCACCCCGCGGGCCTCCCGCGCGTCCAGGTTCAGCCCGCCCAGGTGGACGGTGGAGAAGCGGTCGTCGATGCGGCCGCGCAGCACGCGGTCCACGGCGTCCGGCTGCTCGCTGATCTCCTTGTGCATGTAGGTGTCGTGGCCGCCCATGTCGAACGACTCGGCCTCCCACTCCACGGTGGTCGGCGTGGCGGAGGTGCGGGAGCCCTCGGTGGTGTAGGTGCGGAAGTCGTCCGCCTTGAGGGTGGCCATCTCGCCGTCGTCGAGGGTGACCACCTGGCGGGTGTGGCTGATCAGCGCGGCGACGTCGGAGGCGACGAACATCTCCTTCTCACCGATGCCCAGCACCACCGGCGAGCCGTTGCGGGCGACGACGATCCGGTCCGGGAAGTCCGCGTGCAGCACCGCGATGCCGTAGGTGCCGTCGATCACCGCGAGGGCGGCGCGGACCTTCTCCTCCAGCGTCTCGGCCTGCGAACGGCCGATCAGGTGGGCGAGCACCTCGGTGTCGGTGTCGGAGACGAACTCCACCCCGTCGGCGACGAGCTTGGCGCGCAGGTCGGAGGCGTTGTCGATGATGCCGTTGTGGACCACCGCGACCTTGCCGTCGGCGTCCAGGTGCGGGTGGGCGTTGACGTCGTTGGGCGCGCCGTGGGTGGCCCAGCGGGTGTGCGCGATGCCGACGGAGCCGGCGAACCGCTTGGGCAGCCGGCTCTCCAGCTCCCGGACCCGGCCCTTGGCCTTGGCGGTCTTCAGTCCGCCGGACTTGCCGTGGATGGCCATGCCGGCCGAGTCGTACCCGCGGTACTCCAGCCGCTGCAGCCCCTCCAGCAGCAGCGGGGCGACATCACGCTTCCCGATGTATCCCACGATCCCGCACATGTGTTGCAACCCTCCCAGATCGATGGCTCTGTGTGTGCCCGGTGCCGCAGGCCGTCCGGTCGTCCCGGGCCGCCCGGTGGGCGGACCGCCGGAGCGGCCCCGCGGCCCGCCCCCGGAAGCGGTCACCCCCGAAGCGGTCACCCCGGCGGCGGACGGCCCTGGTGGCGGACGGCCCTGGTGGCCGGCGGTCCGTTCCCGGCCGCGGACTCGGTCCGGCCGAGCGGGCCGTACCCGTCCGGGGGTCCGGTCCCGGAGGTCCGTCTCCGGAGGTCCGGTCCCGGAGCGGCGGTCCGACGGGCCGGCCGTGGTCCGGCCGTGGCCGGGTCCGGGCCGGCCGGCGGCTCAGCCGTAGACCATGCGGCGCAACTGCCGGAGCGAGAGCTCCGGTGGTGCCACCGCGCGGTGCGGCAGCTCCGCCGCGATCCGCTCGAAGATGTCCGCGTTGGTGAGGCCCCCGGACTGCAGTTCGCGGTGGCGACGGCGGACGAACTCCTCGGTCGTCTCGTCGAAGTACGCCAGCACATCCAGCACCACCCGGGCCGCCTCGCCGCGGTTGAGCGGCGTACTGCGCACCAGGTGGTCCAGGAGATCCTCGTGAAGCGAGGATGAACGGCGTTCGAGCACCCGTTGATACTGAGGGGAAGCGGAGAGTTTCGCAAGAATTCTGCCCGATATCGGGCAGGAGGACGCTAGAACCTGCGGAGTATCGCCTGTTTGGCCGCCGTGAACTCCTCCTCGGTCAGGACGCCGCCCTGCCACAGCTCGCCCAGCTCGCGGAGCCGGCGCAGCAGCGTGTCGTGGTCATCCGCACCCGCCGCGCCGCCCGGGGCGTCCCCAATGGCCGGGGCACCGCCGGCGACGGCCGGGGTGACCGGCTCCGCCGGGGCCGCGGGGACGGCGGCGGGGGTCGCCGGCGCGGGGGCCGAGGGGTGCGGCATCCGGGCGATCACCGCGGCCGCTACCAGGGCCATCAGCGGGTCCTTGCGGAAGCCGTACAGCTCGACGGCGTGCGGGTCGTACTTGGGCGGCGCCTTGGTGGACGCCTTGGCGACGGTGAACCGGAGGTAGCCGTTCTCCAGCCCCATGGCCGGCAGCCACTCCACCGCCTCCACGTCGGCCACGGTGAAGGTGCGGGACCCGGCCAGCTTCTTGGGCTCCTCGGTCTTCCAGTTCCACTCCAGCCGGATCCGGTCGCCGTCGAAGGAGATGGTGCCGTCCCCGGCGGACGCGGTCAGCGGCACGCTTGGACCGGGCAGCAGGAAACGGTCACACGGGCCCGTCGGCACCTGGTCCAGGAGCAGCGCGTTCCGCACCTCGTCCACGAAGTACTCCGCCACCCCCGTCCGGTCCGGCTCCACGCTCAGCCGGTAGGGGTCGGCGGCGTCCGGCAGCTTCCCGCGGGTGGCGAGCATCAGCGGGTCGGCGCCCTCGCGCAGCCTCAGCCGCAGCCGGCCCGACTTCCGGCCCGGCTCGTAGGCGATCCCGGCCACGGCCCGGAGGGGTACGGCCAGCTCCCCGAGGGCCTGCCGGGCGAGGTGGGTGCCCTTGTCGCGGCCCGGCACGATGCGCACCGTATCGCCGTCGAAGGTCCACGTCCCGTCCTTCTGGATGATCTCCGCCATGGGGTGAATTCTCGCAGCCGTACGGAGGGTGTACGGCGGACGGCCGGGAGACGCCTTGACCCTCCGGAACGGCGCACGGTACCCAGAGGCGGTCGGTGCTTCACCCCCTACCCGCACGGAGTTCCTCGACGTCCTCGAAAGGAACCGTCCATGCCAGGACGCCCGGCCCCGAACCCCTCACACCCGCCCCTCCCCCGCGCCCGCTGACCCCGCGTCCCCCGGCTGCTCGGGGCCCTGCTGCTGGCGGTCACCGCCGCCGGCGCGGGTGCCGCCGAGGCTGCGCCCGCGACGTCCGCGGCCACCGCCCCTCGCCCACGCCGGGCCGGGCCCCGCCGCGGGACCCTGCTCGCCCGGGTGGTGCCCGCCCCCGCGTCCGTCACCCGCGGCGGCAGCCCCTACACCCTCACCGGAGCCACCCGGATCAGGGTGCCGCGCGACTCGGCCGCCGCCCGCCGGGTCGGCGACCAGCTCGCCGATCTGCTCCGCCCCTCCACCGGCCTGCGGCTGCCGGTCACCACGGCCGAGGGCCCCGACGGCATCCGGCTGCGCCTGGTCACCGGCCGCCAGGCCCGGGAACTGGGCGCCGAGGGGTACCGGCTGGAGACCCGGGCCCGGTCGGCCACCCTCACCGCCCGCACCCCGGCCGGACTCTTCCACGGGGTGCAGACGGTACGGCAGCTGCTGCCCGCCTCGGTCGAGTCACGCACCCGCCAGGCGGGGCCGTGGCAGCTGCCGGGCGGCACCATCACCGATGTGCCGCGCTACGCCTACCGGGGCGCGATGCTCGACGTGGCCCGGCACTTCTTCACCGTGGACCAGGTCAAGCGGTATATCGACCAGCTGGCCCTGTACAAGATCAACAAGCTCCATCTGCACCTCTCCGACGACCAGGGCTGGCGGATCGCCATCGACTCCTGGCCCCGGCTGGCCACCTACGGCGGCAGCACCCAGGTCGGCGGCGGACCCGGCGGCCACTACACCAAGGACGACTACCGGGAGATCGTCCGGTACGCGGCGAGCCGCCATCTGACGGTGGTGCCGGAGATCGACCTGCCCGGCCACACCAACGCGGCTCTCGCCTCCTACGCCGAACTCAACTGCGACGGCGTCGCCCCGCCCCTCTACACCGGGACCCAGGTCGGCTTCAGTTCGCTGTGCGTCCCCAAGGAGGTGACGTACGACTTCGTGGACGACGTGCTCCGGGAGGTCGCCGCGCTCACCCCCGGCCCCTATCTGCACATCGGCGGCGACGAGGCGCACTCCACCAGTCACGAGGACTACGTGGCCTTCATGGACCGGGCCCAGGCGACCGTCGCCCGGTACGGCAAGACGGTGATCGGCTGGCACCAGCTGACCGCCGCCCGGCCCGCCAAGGGCGCCGTCGCCCAGTACTGGGGGCTGACCGGACGGGAGAAGGAGGTGGCCGACGCCGCCAAGGCCGGCACCAAGATCATCCTGTCGCCCGCCAACCGCTCCTACCTGGATATGAAGTACACCAAGGACACCCCCATCGGGCTGGAGTGGGCCGGCCTGGTCGAGGTGAAGCAGTCCTACGACTGGGACCCCGGCAACTACCTCCGGGACGCCCCCGCCTCGGCGGTGCTCGGGGTGGAGGCACCCCTGTGGTCGGAGACCATCTCGACCAGCGACCAGATCGAGTACCTGGCCTTCCCCCGGCTCGCGGGCATCGCCGAACTCGGGTGGTCGCCCGCCGCCCGGCACGACTGGGACGCGTACCGGGTACGCCTCGGGGCCCAGGGCCCGCGCTGGTCCGCACTGGGCATCGACTACTACCGCTCCCCGCAGGTGCCCTGGGCCGAACGCTGACCGCCCCGCCGCCGACCGGCGACTGCCTCCCCGCCGCTCGCTGACCGCCGACCGCCGATCGCTGACCGGCGACTGCCGACCGTCGGCCGCCGCTCGCGGACCGCCGGCGGTCGGCTGCGGGCTGTGGGCCGCGGGGCCGGGAGTGCCCGGACCGGGGTTCGCCGACTGCGGCGGGGTGGCCGGGTGCGGCCGCCCCGCCCCCGGGTGGTCCGGGAGCAGGGGGGTGTACTCCGTCCCGTTCCCGGGGCCGTCACCGGCCCGGGAACGGGACGGCCCCTCAGAGCCCCAGCTCGCGGGCGATGAGCATCCGCTGCACCTCGCTGGTGCCCTCGCCGATCTCCAGGATCTTGGAGTCCCGCCACATGCGGGCCACCGGGTACTCGTTCATGAAGCCGTACCCGCCGTGGATCTGGGTGGCCTCGCGGGCGTTGTCCACCGCGATCGTGGAGGAGTAGAGCTTGGCGAGCGCCGCCTCCTTCTTGAACGGCTCGCCGCTGACCAGCCGGGAAGCGGCGTCCCGCCAGGCCAGCCGAGCGGTGTGGGCCCGCATCTCCATGTCCGCGAGCTTGAACTGGATGGCCTGGTTGGCGCCGATGGGCCGGCCGAAGGCGTGCCGCTCCTTGGCGTACTTCACGGACTCGTCCACACAGCCCTGGGCCAGTCCGGTGGCCAGGGCGGAGATCGCCACCCGGCCCTCGTCGAGTATGCGCAGGAACTGCGCGTACCCCCGGCCCTCCTCACCGACCAGGTTGGTGACCGGCACGCGGCAGTCGGAGAAGGACAGCTCCCGGGTGTCGGAGGCGTTCCACCCGACCTTGGAGTACGGAGCGGCGACGCTGAAGCCGGGGGTGCCGGAGGGGACGATGATGGAGGAGATCAGCGGGGAGCCGTCGTCCTTGCGGCCGGTGACCGCGGTGACCGTGACCAGCGCGGTGATGTCGGTGCCGGAGTTGGTGATGAAGCACTTGCTGCCGTTGATCACCCACTCGTCGCCGTCCCGCACCGCGGTGGTCTTGGTGCCGCCCGCGTCCGACCCGCAGTCGGGTTCGGTCAGGCCGAAGGCGCCCAGGATCTCGCCGGAGCACAGCCGCGGCAGCCACTCCCGCTTCTGCTCCTCGGTGCCGAACCGGTAGATCGGCATGGCGCCGAGCGAGACCCCGGCCTCCAGGGTGATCGCCACCGAGGAGTCCACCCGGGCCAGCTCCTCCAGGGCGATGCCGAGGGCGAGGTAGTCGCCGCCCATCCCGCCGTACTCCTCGGGGAACGGCAGGCCGAACAGGCCCATCCGGCCCATCTCCCGGACGATCTCGTACGGGAACTCGTGCCGCTCGTAGAAGTCACCGATCTTGGGCGCGATGACATCGTGCGCGAACGCCTCGACGGTACGGCGCAGTTCTTCGTGTTCGGCGGAGAGCCGGTGGTCCAGCGACATGGCTCAGGACTCCTTCTGGGAGAGTGCACGGACGGTCCGCGAGGGGCTGGGTCGGCCCAGGTGGTCGGCCATCCACACGCTGGTGGCGGTGAGGCGGCCGAGATCGACCCCGGTCTCGATGCCGAGGCCGTCGAGCATCCACACCAGGTCCTCGGTGGCGAGGTTTCCGGTGGCGCTCTTGGCGTAGGGACAACCGCCGAGGCCGCCCGCGGAGGCGTCCACGGTGGTGACGCCGTGCTCCAGCGCGGCGAGGGTGTTGGCCAGCGCCTGGCCGTAGGTGTCGTGGAAATGCACCGCGACCCGGTCCACCCCCACGCCGCGCTCCGTGAGGCGGCCGAGGAGTGCCCGCACATGGCCGGGGGTGGCGACGCCGATGGTGTCGCCCAGGCTCAGCTCGTCACAGCCCAGCTCCATCAGCCGCACGGCGACCGAGGCGACCTGGTCCAGGGGGACCGGGCCCTCCCAGGGGTCGCCGAAGCACATGGACAGATAGCCGCGCACCCGCATCCCGGTCTCCCGGGCCCGGGCGACCACCGGGCGGAACATCTCCAGCGACTCGTCCACGGTGCGGTTGAGGTTCCGGCGGGCGAAGGTCTCGGTGGCGCTGCCGAACACCGCGATCCGGCGGACGCCCAGGGCGATCGCCCGGTCCAGGCCCCGCTCGTTGGGCACCAGCACCGGGAGGTCGGCGTCCACCCCGTCCAGCAGCGGTACGAGCTGTTCGGCGTCGGCGAGCTGGGGCACCCACTCGGGGCGGACGAAGCTGGTCGCCTCCACGGTCCGCAGCCCGGCGTCGGCGAGGCGGCGGATGAACTCCGCCTTCACCTCCACCGGCACCACGGTCTTCTCGTTCTGCAGGCCGTCCCGGGGGCCCACCTCGTGGATGGTGACGCGGGCCGGCAGGCCGGCTGCCGGCACGGCCATCGGCAGTCCGTCGGGCAGGGACATCACTCACGCTCCTCGCCGTCGCGCCGGGCGGATTCCTCGTCGTGCGGGGTGACCACGGCCAGCACCTGGTCCATGGCGACGGTGCTGCCGGGGGTCACGTCGAGTTCGGTGACGGTGCCGTCGTGCGGGGCGGAGATCAGGTGCTCCATCTTCATCGCCTCCACCACCAGCAGCCCCTGGCCGGCCGTCACCTCATCCCCCACGGCGGCCTTGACCACGGTCACGGTGCCGGGCATCGGGGCGGTCAGCGCACCGGCCCCGCCGGCCGCGCCGCCACCGCGCAGGGCGGCCTCCACCGGGTCGTGGTCGAGCAGGTGCCAGGTGTCTCCGGAGCGGCCCAGCCAGGTGCCCTCCGGGCTCCGTGCGACGGTGAACCGGTGGGTGATGCCGTCCCACTCGACCACCACATGGTCCTCACCCGCCCCCAGCAGCCGGGCGCGGACGGACCGCGGAGCCCCGGCGGTGCCGTCGCCCGTCCCGGGGGCGACCGCGTCGTCCGCGGGCCCCGACCGCTCGACCCGGACCTCGGCGGCACCGGACAGGCCCCGCACCCGGACCGTCACCGGCGACTGCCCCGGCAGCCGCAGCTGGTGCACCGTCCAGGCGGGCTCGCCGCCCAGCCGCCAGCCGGTGGGCACCGAGAAGGGGTCCACCCAGCCGGACGAGTGCGCCCCGCTCCCCGGCCCGGGGCGCCCGGGCAGCAGGTCCGGGCCGCCGGCCGCCGGTCCGGTACCGGTGGCGCTGCCCGGCTGCAGAGCCGCCTGGCGCAGCAGCGCGGCGGCCGCGAACACCTCGTCGGGCACCTCCGTCGGCACCAGCGTCGCGGCGTCCCGGTCCACCAGGCCGGTGTCGAGGTCGCCGGAGACCACGGCCGGGTGGTCGAGCAGCCGGCGCAGGAAACCGACATTGGTGTCGAGGCCCAGCACGGTGGTGCGGGCCAGTGCGCCGCTCAGCCGGCGCAACGCGGTGGCGCGGTCCGGACCGTAGGCGATGACCTTGGCGAGCATCGGATCGTAGACCGTGCCGACCTCGGTGCCCTCGGTGAGCCCGGAATCGACCCGCACGCCCTCGCCGTCCGGCTCGGCCAGGGCGCGCACGGTGCCGGCCGAGGGCAGGAAGTCCACCCTGCCGTCCGCCACCCGGGCGGTCTCCGCGCAGATCCGGGCCTCCACCGCGTGGCCGGTGAAGGTGATGTCGTCCTGGGCGAACGGCAGCCGCTCACCGGCGGCGGCGCGCACCTGCCACTCCACCAGGTCCAGCGCACCGTGACCGGCGACCGAGACGGACAGCTCGGTCACCGGGTGCTCGACCTGGAGCCGGGTGTTCATCTCCATGAAGTAGTACGGGCGCGGGGCACCCTCGGTGCCGCCGGCCGGGGCGTCACCGGGCACGATGAACTCGACCGTGCCGGCGCCGACGTAGCCGCAGGACCGCGCCGCCTGCACCGCGGCCTCGCCCATCGCCTGCCGGGTGGCGGCGTCCAGCAGCGGGCTGGGCGCCTCCTCGATGATCTTCTGGTGGCGGCGCTGGAGGGAGCACTCCCGCTCCCCGAGGTGGACCACGTGGCCGTGGGCGTCGGCGAGCACCTGGATCTCGATGTGCCGGGGCCGGTCGATCCACCGCTCCACCAGCAGGGTGTCGTCGCCGAAGGAGCCGCGCGCCTCCCGCCGGGCGGCGGCGATCTCCTCGGCCAGCAGGGCCTCGTCGCGGACCAGCCGCATGCCCTTGCCGCCGCCGCCGGCCGAGGGCTTCAGGAGCACCGGCATCCCGATCTCCCGGGCCGACGCGGCCAGCTCCTCGTCGCTCAGTCCGCTGCCGGAGGAGCCCGGCACCACCGGCACCCCGGCCGCCCGCACCGTCTCCTTGGCGCGGATCTTGTCGCCCATCAGCTCGATCGCCTCGGCCGTCGGGCCGATGAACACCAGGCCTGCCTCGGCGCACGCCCGGGCGAAGGCGGCGTTCTCGGCGAGGAAGCCGTAACCGGGGTGGACGGCGCGGGCGCCGGTGCGCCGGGCGGCGTCCAGCAGCCGCTCGATGGACAGATAGCTCTGGGCGGCGGGGGCCGGGCCGATACGGACCGCGGTGTCGGCCTCCCGCACATGGCGCGCGTCGGCGTCGGCGTCGCTGAACACCGCGATGGAGCGGACTCCCAGCCGGCGAAGGGTGCGGATCACCCGGACCGCGATCTCGCCCCGGTTGGCGACCAGGACACCGCCCGCGCCGGACGGTGCGCCGCCGGCCCGGGCTGCGGCCGCGGTGCGGTCGGCCGCGTCCGCCGCGTCCGGGGTGAACGCCGTTGCTGCCGTGAACATCGTCTGCATCCCCTCGTCACATCCGGAAGACGCCGTAGCCGGGCGCCGCGGGGTCCTTCTCGGGCAGCGGTGCGTTGGCGCAGGCGGTGAGCGCCAGCCCCAGCACCGTGCGGGTCTCCAGCGGGTCGATCACACCGTCGTCCCACAGCCGCGCGGTGGCGTAGTAGGCGCTGCCCTGGGTCTCGTACTGCTCGCGGATGGGGGCCCGGAACTCGGCCTCGGCCTCCTCGCTCCACTCCTCGCCACGCGCCTCCAGCTGGTCGCGCTTGACGGTGGCCAGGACCGAGGCGGCCTGCTCGCCGCCCATCACCGAGATCTTGGCGTTGGGCCACATCCACATGAACCGCGGCGAGTACGCGCGGCCGCACATCGAGTAGTTGCCGGCGCCGTACGATCCGCCGATGACCACCGTCAGCTTGGGCACCCGGGTGCAGGCCACCGCCGTGACCATCTTGGCGCCGTGCTTGGCGATGCCGCCCGCCTCGTAGCTCCGGCCCACCATGAAGCCCGAGATGTTCTGGAGGAACAGCAGCGGGATGCCGCGCTGGTCGCACAGCTCGATGAAGTGGGCGCCCTTCTGGGCGGACTCGGAGAACAGGATGCCGTTGTTGGCGACGATGCCCACCGGGTGGCCGTGGATCCGGGCGAAGCCGGTCACCAGCGTGGTCCCGAACTCGGCCTTGAACTCGGCGAACCGCGAGCCGTCCACCAGCCGGGCGATGACCTCGCGGACGTCGTAGGGCGTGCGCGAGTCCACCGGGACCGCGCCGTACAGCCCGGCCGGATCGACCGCGGGCTCCTCGGTGGCGGTCACCCGCCACGGCAGCTCCCCGCGCTGCGCGGGCGAGGCGGGCAGGGTGGAGACGATGGACCGGACGATCCGCAGCGCGTGCGCGTCGTCCTCGGCGAGGTGGTCGGTCACCCCGGAGACCTTGGAGTGCACCTCGCCGCCGCCCAGTTCCTCGGCGGTGACCACCTCACCGGTGGCCGCCTTCACCAGCGGCGGGCCGCCGAGGAAGATCGTGCCCTGCTCGCGCACGATCACCGCCTCGTCGCTCATCGCGGGGACGTACGCGCCGCCCGCGGTGCAGGACCCGAGCACCGCCGCCACCTGCGGGATGCCGGCGCCGGACATCCGCGCCTGGTTGTAGAAGATGCGGCCGAAGTGCTCGCGGTCGGGGAAGACCTCGTCCTGCATGGGCAGGAAGGCGCCGCCGGAGTCCACCAGGTAGACGCACGGCAGGCGGTTCTCCAGGGCCACCTCCTGCGCGCGCAGGTGCTTCTTGACCGTCATCGGGTAGTAGGTGCCGCCCTTGACGGTGGCGTCGTTGGCGACCACGACCACCTCACGCCCGGACACCCGCCCGATGCCGGCGATCACCCCGGCCGCCGGGGCCTGCCCCCCGTACATCCCGTCCGCCGCCAGGGGCGCCAGCTCCAGGAACGGCGACCCCGGGTCCAGCAGCGTGTCCACCCGGTCGCGCGGCAGCAGCTTGCCGCGGGCGGTGTGCCGCGCCCGCGCCTTCTCACCACCGCCCAGCCGCGCCACCGCGAGCTTCTCGCGCAGCCGCGCCGCCAGCTCGCGGTGCGCGCTCTCGTTGGCGCGCCACGCGTCGGACGCCGGATCGGCGCCGCTTTTCAGCACCGGTGCCTGCTCCATTGGTCACGAGCCCCCTTGCCCGAATCCGCTCCGACCGCTTTGTGCGCGGTGTCCGCCGGGACGCCGCGGTGCCGGTTGCCGGGGAGCGGGGAGGATGCCGGCGGCGCGGTGACGGACCTGTCCGGTCCCTCTCGGCCGCGGCGCGCCGGCCCGCCCGCCCGTCGGCTCCGGCCTCCGGTCGGTTAATGAGCGTTAACCTGTTCCCAACAGGTTAACGACCACTAACCCGCCTGTCTAGAATCAATTTCATGAGCACCCACGCGCCCGCCCCCACCCGCCGTGAACAGATCCTGCGGGAGGCCGCCCGGCTCTTCGCGGAGCGCGGGTTCCACGGGGTCGGCGTGGACGAGATAGGCGCCGCGGTCGGCATCAGCGGGCCCGGCCTCTACCGCCACTTCGCGGGCAAGGAGGCGATGCTCGCCGAGCTGCTGGTCGGCATCAGCGGCCGGCTGCTCACCGGCGGCAAGCGGCGGGTGGCGGAGGCCGCCGCCGCGGGGCTGCCGCCCGCCGCCGTGCTGGACTCGCTCGTCGAGGGCCACATCGACTTCGCCCTGGACGACCGCCCGCTGATCACCCTCCACGACCGGGAGCTGGACCGGCTCCGGGAGAGCGACCGCAAGCTGGTGCGCCAGCTCCAGCGGCAGTACGTCGAACTGTGGGTGGACGTGGTCCGGCAGGTCTACCCGGACCTCGCCGAGCGGCCCGCCAGGGCGGCCGTGCACGCCGTCTTCGGGCTGCTCAACTCCACCCCGCACCTGGGCCGCCCCGGCGGGCTTCCCGGGCGTGACGCCACCGCCGCGCTGCTGCACCGGCTGGCGCTGGGCGCCTTCGGCGCGGCGTCCGGCACCTCCTGACGGCCGTCCGGGCGGCGCCGGCGGGCGTGGGGTGGTGTCGCGGGGCACCCGGGGTGCCCGTGACGGCGCCGGGGTGCGTCCGTGGTGGGCCGACGTGCGTCCCCGTGGTGGATGGGGCGCACGTCCGTCGACGTGCGCCCGGGGCGCGGCGCGTTCCTCGCGGCCCAAGCCGAGGGGGTGCCGGGTCGAGGTTCCGGTGGGCCGGGTGCGCGGGGTGGCGGCGCCGGGCGCGCCCGCGGCGGCCCCGGCCCCGGGTGGCGCCGTACGCGGTCCGGCTCGCCCGCCGTCCCGCCCTGGACAGCTCACTGACCGACGGGTAACTTTCCGGAACGGGAACTGAGCAAGCGCTTAGAGCGTTGTCGGGTTGTTCGGGCGATGGACCGTCGGACCGCGCCAGTGGAGGGACCAGCATGCGTCGCACGGTGTTCAACGAGGACCACGAGGCGTTCCGCGAGACGATCCGGGACTTCATCGCGGCGGAGGTCGTCCCCCACTACGACCGGTGGCGGGAGGCCGGACAGGCGCCGCGCTCCTTCTACCGCAAGCTGGGCGAGCTGGGGATCTTCGGGATCGAGGTGCCGGAGGAGTACGGCGGCGCCGGTCAGCGCAGCTTCAAGTTCAACGCGATCATCACGGAGGAGACGGCGCGCGCCGGGGTCAGCTTCGGCGGCAGCGGCGTGCACACCGCCCTCTGCCTCCCGTACCTGCTGAAGTACGCCGACGAGGAGCAGAAGCGGCGGTGGCTGCCGCCCTTCGTCACCGGCGAGATGATGACCGCGATCGCCATGACCGAGCCCGGCACCGGCTCCGACCTGGCCGGGATGAAGACCACCGCCAAGCTCTCCGCCGACGGCACCCACTACGTCCTCAACGGCGCCAAGACCTTCATCACCGGGGGCGTGCACGCCGACCGGGTACTGGTCTGCGCCCGCACCGCGCCGCCCACCCCGGAGGACCGCCGGGCCGGGATATCCATCCTGGTGGTGGACGCCAGGAGCGAGGGGTACGCGGTCGGCCGCAAGCTGGAGAAGCTGGGCCTGCACACGTCCGACACCGCCGAACTGTCCTTCACCGACGTGAAGGTGCCGGTGGAGGACCTGCTGGGCGAGGAGGGCGCGGCGTTCGGCTACCTCGGCCAGAACCTGCCGCAGGAGCGGCTGGGCATCGCCGTCGGCGCCTACGCCCAGGCCGCCGCCGCGGTGGAGTTCGCCAAGGAGTACGTCCGGGACCGCACGGTCTTCGGCAAGCCGGTGGCCTCGTTCCAGAACACCAAGTTCGTGCTCGCCGACTGCCGTGCCGAGGTGGACGCCATGCAGGCGGTCGTCGACCGGGCGCTGGAGGCGCACGACGCCGGGGAGCTGACCCCGGCCGACGCGGCCTCCGCGAAGCTGTTCACCACCGAGCGGGCGGCCGTCGTGATCGACAAGTGCCTCCAGCTGCACGGCGGTTACGGCTACATGATGGAGTACCCGATCGCACGGCTGTACGCGGACACCCGGGTCAGCCGCATCTACGGCGGCACCAGCGAGGTCATGCGCTCCATCATCGCCAAGTCGATGGGCCTGTGAGCCGCCCGGCGGCCCGCACCGGGGACCGGACGTACCGATCATGAACGAGGCACTGCGCGGCCTGGTCGAACTGCTCGACCTGGAGCGGATCGACCGGGACATCTTCCGGGGCGCCGGCCGTTCGTCGCTGGTGGAGCGGGTCTTCGGGGGCCAGGTGGCGGCGCAGGCCCTGGTGGCGGCCGGCCGTACCGTCCCCGAGGACCGCCCGCCGCACTCGCTCCACGCGTACTTCCTGCGCCCCGGTGACCCGGGCGCGCCCATCATCTACACCGTGGACCGGATCCGCGACGGCTTCTCCTTCACCACCCGGCGCGTGGTGGCGGTGCAGCACGGGCAGCCGATCTTCCACCTCTCGGCGTCCTTCCAGGTCCACGAGGAGGGGATGGAGCACCAGGAGCCGATGCCGGACGTCCCCGACCCGCTGACCCTGCCGACCGCGGGGGAGCTGTTGCCCCGGTACGCCCACCTGTTCGCCGACCCGGAGCGCACCACCCGCCGGATGCTCCAGGCCCGCGCCGCGGTCGACCTGCGGTACGTGGACGGGCCGCCGTACGCCTCCGTCGGCGAGCCCCGGGAGCCCACCTCCCAGGTGTGGTTCCGGACCAGCGGCACGCTCGACGGCGCCCACGACCACACCTTGCTCCACATCTGCCTGGCCACCTATGTCTCCGACATGACGCTGCTGGACTCGGTGCTCCTGGCCCACGGGCGCGGCGGCTGGGCGGTGGGCGACGTGGTGGGTGCCAGCCTGGACCACGCGATGTGGTTCCACCGCCCGTTCCGCGCGGACGAGTGGCTGCTGTACGACCAGGCGAGCCCCTCAGCCTCCGGCGGGCGGGGGCTGGCCCGGGGAGGATCTTCACCCGGGACGGGCGGCTGGCGGTGTCGGTGATCCAGGAGGGCATGATCCGCACCCCGCGCGCCCGGGCCGCGCGGCGGACGTCCGCGGGCGGGGCGTCCGGCGGCGCGCCGTCGCCCGCCGCCGGGGGACGACGGACGGGGCTCTGACCGGGGAGCCGGATGCCGCTTCCGCGGCCGTTTCCCGCCCGGGCCGGGGCCGGGACGGGGCTAGGGGGCCGGTTCCGGTGGCGTCCCGCGCGTGCCGGGCGGGCCCGCTCAGCCGGGGAGGAGGTCGGCTCAGCCCCGGATACGGGAGGTCGGCTCAGCCGGGAGGAGCGACCGGCTCAGCCCGGAAGGGGGTCGGCTCAGCCCCAGGAGGGGAGGCCGGCCGCTTCCAGCAGATAGGCGGTCATCGGGTCGTAGAACCGCGGGTTGGTCACATGGTCGTCCAGCGGCACCACCACCGCGAGGGTGCCCTCCGCCTCGCCGAGGAAGAGCGCCGGGTCGTTGCAGTCCGCGTAACCGACCGCGGTGATCCCGCGCTGGCCCGCGCACCCCGCCCAGCCGTGATCGGCCACCACCAGGTCCGGCAGCGGCCGGCCCTCGCGCTCCAGGCCGTCCAGGACCGCGGCCATCGGGGCGGGGGAGTGGGTGTGCCACAGGGTGGCGCCCCGCTCCAGCACCGCCACGTCGGCGAACTGGAAGACGTATCCCTCGTCGGCGGTGAGCCCGCCCGGGATCTCCACGATCTCGCAGCCCGCGGCCCGCAGCGCCGCCGCTGTGGCCCGGTGCACGTCCAGCAGCCCGCCCGGGTGGCCGGTCGCGAAGAGCACCCGCTGCCGCTCCTTCGCCGCCTTCCGCAGCACCGCCGCCATCCGGTCCAGCGCCCCGACGGTCAGCTCCGGGTCGATGGTGTCCTGACCCATCCGGTGCAGCGGGTCGTCGACCACGCCGCACCGCTCCGCCATCACGGCCAGCACGTCCTGCTCGTCCGCCCAGCGGTCGCCGAACTCCAGCCCGAACCAGTAGTACCGGTCACCGTTCGCGAGCCTGCGGTAGTGGGAGAGGTTGTTGTCGCGAGGGGTGGCCACATCGCCCGCGATGCGGGTGCGGACCAGGTGGTCGATGAGTTCGGCCCGGGTCGGGACAGGGCTGGCTATCGGCATGCGGCCCATTCTCCCCCCTGAACCCGGTAAATGGACATGGTGTCCAAATAGCCGGACTGGAGACTCGGGAACGTACATGTGCGGAATCCGTCGATCTGCCTACCCTCGGAATCCGTGGTCCCCTCGGACTGCCGTTCCCCATCCCGCACCGCCGAGAGGCAGCAGCCGCATGAGCACGGACGCCCGTCAGCCCGGTCAGCCCGCCGGCCCGGTAGGCCCGGTCGATTCCTCCCGCATCCCGCGCTACGCCGGACCGGCCACCTTCGCCCGGCTGCCGCGCCTGGACCAGGTCGGCGGCACCGCCGATGTCGCGGTGGTCGGCGTGCCCTTCGACACCGGCGTCTCCTACCGGCCCGGCGCCCGCTTCGGCGGAAACGCGATCCGCGAGGCGTCCCGGCTGCTGCGCCCGTACAACCCGGCGCAGGACGCGTCCCCGTTCGCGCTCGCCCAGGTCGCCGACGCCGGTGACATCGCCGCCAACCCGTTCAACATCAACGAAGCGGTCGAGACCATCGAGGCGGCCACCGACGACCTGCTGGGCACCGGCGCCCGGCTGATGACGCTCGGCGGCGACCACACCATCGCGCTGCCCATCCTGCGCTCCGTGGCCCGCAAGCACGGGCCGGTCGCGCTGCTGCACTTCGACGCGCACCTGGACACCTGGGACACCTACTTCGGCGCGGAGTACACCCACGGCACGCCGTTCCGCCGCGCGGTGGAGGAGGGCATCCTCGACACCTCGGCGCTCAGCCACGTCGGTACCCGCGGCCCGCTCTACGGCAAGCAGGACCTGGACGACGACGCCAAGATGGGCTTCGGCATCGTCACCTCCGCCGATGTGATGCGCCGCGGCGTGGACGAGGTCGCCGACCAGCTCCGTCAGCGGATCGGGGACCGCCCGCTGTACATCTCCATCGACATCGACGTCCTGGACCCGGCGCACGCCCCGGGCACCGGCACCCCGGAGGCCGGCGGCCTCACCTCCCGGGAACTGCTGGAGATCCTGCGCGGGCTGGCCGGCTGCCACCTGGTCTCCGCCGACCTGGTGGAGGTCGCGCCCGCCTACGACCACGCCGAGATGACTTCCGTCGCCGCGTCCCACACGGCGTACGAACTGACCACGATCATGGCGCGCCAGATCGCGGCCGAGCGCGCGGCCTGACGGCCGATACCCTCCGCTGCTCGGGTCCGACGCCCGGCCACCCCTCGGGGCGGCCGGGCGTCGGCGTGTCCGCCGACGAACGTGCCGAGGGCCCGCGGGCGGACACGCGTCGGTGGGTGGGACGGGGGCCGCGCATTGGTGGCGGGACGGGGGGCCGGGCCGGTCGCGGGATGGGCCGCTGACCGGTCGCGGGACGGGGCCGCGCGGCGTCCGGCCGGCCCGTGACCCCGGGGCCCGGACCTCGGTCACCCGGGCGGCCGGGTGGTCGGCCGGCCGGGTGGTCGCGGATCGGATGCTTGGACGGAACGTCTAAGGGCTGTACAGTCCATCCAGGGCCTGAGGTCGCGCGGGTGACGGGACCCGCGGAACGGGCCGTGGCGACCGGCGCGGTGCCGGCGCCGGAGGGGGAGGTGACGGACGTGCGGGGAGACGCGGAGGGCGCGCCGGCCGCGGCGGAGGAACCGCCGGGCGGAGCGGAGGACGGAGCCGGGGAACCGCCGGGCAGGGCCGCGGACAGCGCCGAGGCCGACGCCGTGATCGAGGCGCTGCGGCCGGTGGTCGCGGGGCTGGCCGCCACCTTCGGACCCTCCTGTGAGGTGGTCGTCCACGACTTCCGCCGGCCCGACGGCTCGGTCGTGATCATCGCGGGCGACCTCACCGGCCGTACCGTCGGCGGCTCCATGAGCGAGATCGGCATGGACCTGCTCCGGCAGGGTGACACCGCGCCGGACCGGCTCAACTACGTCACCCGGACCCCGTCCGGCCGGATGCTGAAGTCCTCCACCGTCGTGCTGCGCACCTCGCGCGGCACCGCGTTCGGGGCCTTCTGCGTCAACCTCGACATCACCGCGCTGCACCAGGCCCGGGCGCTCCTGGGTGATCTGGCCGGAGTCGACCCGAACACCGCCGTGCTCCCCGGCGCGGCGGTGCCGACCACGACCTTCAGCAACGACGTGGACGACGTGGTGGACGCGGCGGTGGACGGGCTCCAGCTGGCCCGGGGCAAGCAGTGGGCGGACCTGGACCGGGCCGAGCGGGTGGCGCTGTTCCGGCGGCTGGAGGCCACCGGGGTCTTCGCGGTGCGCCGGGCCGTCCCCCGGGTGGCGGCCCGGCTGGGCATCTCCCGCGCCTCCGCGTACGCCTACCTGTCCGAGGTGCGCCGGGGTGAACCGGCGGCCGGGCGGACCTCCGGCGCGGGCCGGCCCGCCATCGGTTTCGGTGGTGAGCGGCCGGATGCTCCCGGGGCCCTGGAGGAGCCGTAGCCGCGGCCCGTACCGGGAGATGGCGCCCGTGCCCGGGCGTGCCCGGGTGGCCGGGTGATCGCGCCTGTGCCCGGGCGTGCCCGGGTTACCAGGGTGAACGCGCTGTGGCCGGGAGTGCCCGGGTGGTTCCGCCTGTGGCCGGGCGGGCCGGCTCGTGGTCGGGCGACGGGCCGTGAGGCTGCCGGGGTGGTGATCGTGCCACCGGGCGCGGTTCCGGGATGACCGGGCCTCCGGCCCCCGTGCTTCCTGTCCGAGGTGGGCGGCGGAGCCGTCCGGCGCCGGGCACCGGGCGTACGAGTGACCGAACGGACGAGTGACCGGATGAGTGAGAGGACGGCGTACCCATGACCACCACCGATCAGGTGACCTTCGAGGACATCCGTGCCGCCGCGGCCCGGCTCAAGGGGGTGGCGCACCGGACCCCGGTCCTGACCTCCCGCACGCTGGACGAGCGGGTCGGTGCACAGGTGTTCCTCAAATGTGAGAACTTCCAGCGCGTGGGCGCCTTCAAGTTCCGCGGTGCCTACAACACCATCGCCCAGCTGAGCCCCGAGCAGCTGCGTCGCGGCGTGGCGGCGTACTCCTCCGGCAACCACGCCCAGGCGGTGGCGCTCGCCGCGCGGATGCTGGGCGCGCCGGCCGTGATCCTCATGCCGGAGGACGCACCCCGCACCAAGAGGGAGGCCACCCTGGGTTACGGCGCGGAGGTCGTCACCTACGACCGTTACACCGGCGACCGGACCGCGCTGGGTGAGCAGCTGGCCGCCGAACGCGGGCTCACGCTGGTGCCGCCGTACGAACACCCGCACGTGATCGCCGGTCAGGGCACCGTGGGCCTGGAGCTGGCGGAGGAGGTCCAGGGGCTGGGGGCGCTGGTCACCCCGGTCGGTGGCGGCGGGCTGATGGCCGGCTGCGCCACCGCGGTACGGGCGCTGGACCCGGCCGTACGGACGATCGGCGTGGAACCGGAGGCGGGTGACGACTACAAGCGCTCGCTGGAGGCCGGACGGCGGGTGCGGATCCCGGTACCGCGCACCATCGCCGACGGGCAGGCACTGGGGACGCCGGGTGAGCTGTCCTTCGCCGTCAACCGGCGGCTGCTGGACGAGGTGGTGCTGGTCGGCGACGACGAGATCCGCGACGCCATGGAGTTCGCCTTCACCCGGCTGAAGATCGTGGTGGAGCCGAGCGGTGCGACCGGGCTGGCCGCGCTGCTCACCGGCCGGATCGCGGAACCGCCGCCGCGGGTGGGCGTGGTGATCTCCGGCGGCAACATCGACCCGGCCCGGTTCGCCGAACTCATCGGCGGGGGCGGGAGTTGAGCGGCGTGCCGTGACGGTGGTGCCGGTCTCTGTGCCGGTGCCGGTGCCGGTGCCGGTGCTGGTGGGTTTGGTGGGTGGTGCGGGGTCCGGGTCGGTGCCGGGGACTGGTCGCGCGCCGGTGGTCGCCGGTCTGTGCCGGGGCGCGGGCCGGGTGGTACGCGCCCCGGCGGCGCCTCGCCCGCCCGCCCGATCCGGCCCGTCCGGGCAGGCCCGATCCGCTCGAACTGGCCTGAACCAGGCCGGACCGGTCTGGTCGTCAGCGCGCGGTGAGCACCCGGGGGCCGTCCTCGGTGATGGCCACGGTGTGCTCGCTGTGCGCGGCGCGCCGGCCGTTCGCGGTACGCAGCGTCCATCCGTCAGGGTCGGTCACATAGGCACCGGAGCCGCCCGCCAGGAACATCGGCTCGATGGCGAGGACCAGCCCGTGCCGCAGGCGGAAACCGCGTCCGGGCCGGCCCTGGTTGGGCACCGGCGGGTCCTCGTGCATCCGGCGTCCGATGCCGTGGCCGCCGAAGTCCTGGGGGATGCCGTAGCCGGCGGACCGGCCCACCGTGCTGATGGCGTGCCCCACGTCCCCCATCCGGGCGCCCACCACCGCGGCCTCCACCGCCGCCGCCAGCGCGCGCTCGGTGGTTTCGACCAGATGCTGGTCCTCCGGGCGCGGGGTGCCCACGATGAAGCTGGTGGCCGCGTCGCCGGCCCAGCCGTCCACCAACGCCCCGCAGTCGATGCTCACCAGGTCACCGTCGCGCAACCGGTAACCGTCCGGGATGCCGTGCACGATGGCGTCGTTGACGGAGGCGCAGATCACCGCCGGGAACGGGGTGGGTGCGAAATCCGGCCGGTAGCCGAGGAACGGTGAGCCGGCGCCGGCCGCCCGCAGCACGCCGCGCGCGACCTCGTCCAGGTCCCGCAGCCGCACTCCCACCGCGGCGGCTTCGCGCACCGCCTCCAGCGCCTGTGCCACCACGCGCCCCGCCTCCCGCATGGCCTCCAGCTCCGCGTCCGTCTTGATCTCCACCATGGCCGGTGTTCCTCCCCATCCGTTCTGCGTCTGTCGTTCCGCGCCCGTCTCGCGGGTGCGTTCCCCGGGGCCGCGTGCCGTGACCCGGACGCGCGTCCCGGGCGTTCCTGCCGCCGGGTGCCGCCGCGTGCCGTGGCCCCGACGCGTGTCCCGGGCGTTCCTTGTCCGCCGGCTGCCGCCGGGTGCTGCTGAGTGCCGCCGGGCGCGGCCGCTGCTCACCGGCGCCGCTGTGCCGCCGGTTTCCGCCGGTGCGTCGGGCGCCGCCGGTGCGCCGGGTGTCGCCGGGTGCCGGGGTGGCCCCGGGGCCGGGACCCGGCCCGTTCGGCGACCGCTTTCGGGCCGTCCTCGGCGTCCCGCGACCCGGACCGTCCGGGACGGGGCCGCGTCCGGGCACGGCGCGGCCGCCGAGAAGGACACGCCCCCGGCTCCAATTTCTATACCGGTATTAGTATCACGGACATGGTGCGCACCCCCCTGACCCCGTTGGAGCGCGAACGCGGCCGGTACCTCGGTGCCCTGCTGCGCGAGGCGCGTGGCGAACGCAGCATGGCCGCCGTCGCCGCGGCCGCCGGGATCTCCGCCGAGACCCTCCGCAAGATCGAGACCGGCCGGGCGCCGACCCCGGCGTTCTTCACCGTCGCGGCCCTGGCCGACGCCCTGGGGCTCCCCCTGGACGAGCTCGCGGCGCGCTGTGCGGAGGTGACGGTCGCCACCGGGGAGGACGCGGGCGCCGCCGCCTGACGCGCCGCCGCGGGACATCGTCGCCGCGCGTGGACCCCTCGACGGGGTGCCGTGCCGGGCCGGCGGTGCCGTGCCGGGCGGGGGTGCCGCGCCGCGCGTGAACGCCGTGGTCGGGGCGTACGCCGGCACGCGATGGCGCGGACGGCGGGTCACCCGTTCGGCCGTGCATCACCCCTCCGGGTGACTTTTGTTGCGGCAGGATGAAAACCGCACGCCTGTGCGTTGCAACGTCCGGTGGCGATCACGCCACGGGGTGAAGCGATGGACGGGGAGGACACGGGTGGCAAGCGCGTCGAAGGGCGACGAGGAGCCGCGGGGCTGGGTGCGCCGGCTCACCGCGTACTGCTGGCGGTACCGGCGCAACGTGCTGCTCTCGCTGGGCGCCTCGCTGGCCGGCATGGCGGTCATGGCGCTCGTCCCGCTCGTGCCGAAGCTGATCATCGACGATGTCATCGTCGACCAGGAGCGGCCCATCGCCCCCTGGGCCGCCGTGCTGGTCGGCGCCGCCGTCCTGGTCTACGCCCTCACCTACGTGCGCCGCTACTACGGCGGTCGGCTCGCCCTCGACGTCCAGCACGACCTGCGCACCGAGATGTTCCGGTCGATCACCCGGCTGGACGGCAGACGCCAGGACGAGCTGAGCACCGGCCAGGTGGTCGGCCGCGGCACCAGCGACCTGCAGCTCATCCAGGGGCTGCTGTTCATGGTGCCGATGATGATCGGCAACGTGCTGCTGTTCATCGTCTCCCTGGTGGTGATGGCCGTCCTGTCGCCGCTGCTGACCGTGGTGGTGCTCGCCGTCGCCCCGGCGCTGTGGATCCTGGCCTCGCGCAGCCGCGTCCGGCTCTTCCCCGCCACCTGGTACGCCCAGGGCCAGGCCGCCGCCGTGGCCGGGGTGGTGGACGGCGCGGTCACCGGGGTCCGGGTCGTCAAGGGCTTCGGGCAGGAGGAGCAGGAGACCGGGAAGCTGCGGGAGGCGAGCCGCAGGCTGTTCGCCGCGCGGCTGCGCACGGTCCGGCTCAACGCCCGCTACACCCCGGCGCTCCAGGCCGTACCCGCACTGGGCCAGGTCGCGATGCTGGCGCTCGGCGGCTGGATGGCCAGCCGCGGGCAGATCACCCTGGGTACCTTCGTCGCCTTCTCCACCTATCTCGCCCAGCTGGTGGGGCCGGTCCGGATGCTCACCATGATGCTGACCATGGGGCAGCAGGCGCGCGCCGGCGTGGAGCGGGTCTTCGAGCTGATCGACACCGAGCCGGCGATCAGCGAGCGCCCGGACGCCCGGGAGCTGCCCGCCGACGCCCCCGCGACCGTGGAGTTCGACCGGGTCAGCTTCGGCTACGACCCCGAGCGCCCGGTGCTGCGGGACGTCTCGCTCCGCATCGAGCCGGGCGAGACGCTCGCCGTCGTCGGCGCCTCGGGCAGTGGCAAGTCCACCCTCTCGCTGCTGCTGCCGCGCTTCTACGATCCCACCGGCGGTACGGTGCGGATCGGCGGCCACGACGTGCGGGACCTCACCTACGCCTCGCTGCGCTCGGCCATCGGCCTGGTCCCGGAGAGCAGCTTCCTCTTCTCCGACACGGTCCGGGCCAACATCGCCTACGGCAGGCCGGACGCCACCGAGGAGGAGATCCGGGCGGCGGCCCGCGCCGCCCAGGCCGACGGCTTCATCAGCGACCTGCCCGACGGTTACGACACCGAGGTCGGGGAGCAGGGGCTGACCCTCTCCGGGGGGCAGCGCCAGCGCGTCGCCCTGGCCCGGGCCATCCTCACCGACCCGCGGCTGCTGGTGCTGGACGACGCCACCTCGGCGGTGGACGCCCGGGTCGAGCACGAGATCCACGAGGCGCTGCGGGGCGTGATGGCCGGCCGTACCACCCTGCTGATCGCACACCGGCTGTCCACCCTCTCGCTCGCCGACCGCATCGCGGTGCTGGACGCCGGTCGGGTCGTCGATGTCGGCACCCACGACGAGCTGCGGGCCCGCTGCGAGCTGTACCGGGCCCTGCTCACCGACCCCGACGAGCTGGGCGGGGTGGCCCGTGACCCGGCCGGGCTCGCGGCGGCCGCCACCGGGCGCGGCGCGGACGGCACGGTGGACCTGGAGCTGGAGTCCGGGCTGGAGGTCGAGGCCGAGATCGACTCGGAGCCGGTCAGCGCCCGCCGACGGGTGGCGGACCGGGTCACCCCCGAGCTGTGGGTGCGCGGGCGGGACGGCCAGGAGCCGAAGGACGGCCGGCCGCCGGCCGCGGCCGACGCGGCGGCCACCGGGCGGCCCGGCGCCATGGCGGGCGCCCTCGCCGGGATGCCGGCGACCCCCGATCTGCTGGCCAAGGTGGCCGCGCTGCCGCCGGCCACCGACGCCCCGGACATCGACGAGGCGGCGGCTGAGCGGCCCGAGAAGGAGTACGGGCTGCGGCAGCTGCTGCGCGGCTTCGGGGCTCCGCTGCTGCTGGCCCTCCTGCTGGTGGCCATCGACGCGGTGGCCGGACTGCTGCTGCCGGTGCTGATCCGGCACGGCATCGACGAGGGCGTGCAGCGCACCGCGCTCGGTGCGGTCTGGGCCGCCTCCGCCCTCGCGCTGCTGGTGGTCCTCGGGCAGTGGGCAGCCCAGGTCGGCGAGATCCGGATGACCGGACGCACCGGTGAGCGGGTGCTGTACGCACTGCGCGTCAAGATCTTCGCGCAGCTCCAGCGGCTGGGGCTCGACTACTACGAGCGTGAGCTGACCGGCAAGGTCATGACGCGGATGACGACCGACGTCGACGCGCTCTCCACATTCCTGCAGACCGGCCTGGTCACCGCGGTGGTCAGCCTGCTGAGCTTCTTCGGCATCCTGGTGGCGCTGCTGGTCATCGACGTCCAGCTGGCGCTGGTGGTCTTCGCCACCCTCCCCCCGCTGATCATCGGCACGGTCTTCTTCCGGCGGCAGAGCGTCAAGGCGTACGAGCTGGCGCGGGAGCGGGTCAGCGGCGTCAACGGCGAGCTCCAGGAGAGCGTGGCCGGTCTGCGGATCGTGCAGGCGTTCCGGCGCGAGGAGACCGGCAGCCGGCGGTTCGCCGAGCGCAGCGACGGCTACCGCCAGGCGCGGGTGCGCGGCCAGTGGCTGATATCCGTGTACTTCCCGTTCGTGCAGCTGCTGTCGTCGGTGGCCGCCGCCGCGGTACTGGTGGTCGGTTCCCGGCGGGTCGCCGACGGGACCCTGACCGCGGGGGCCCTGGTGGCGTACCTGCTCTACATCGATCTGTTCTTCGCCCCGGTGCAGCAGCTGTCCCAGGTGTTCGACGGCTACCAGCAGGCGAGCGTGTCGCTCCGCCGCATCCAGGAGCTGCTGCGGGAGCCGACCAGCACCCCGCCCGCCGAGGCGCCCCGTCCGGTGCGCAAGCTCCGCGGCGAGGTGGTCTTCGACGACGTGCGGTTCCGGTACGGGGGAGCGGACGGCACGGAGGAGGAGGCGCTGACCGGCATAGACCTGCGCATACCCGCGGGCCAGACGGTCGCCTTCGTCGGTGAGACCGGGGCGGGCAAGTCCACCCTGGTCAAGCTGGTGGCCCGGTTCTACGACCCGACCTCGGGGTCGGTCCGGGTCGACGGCACGGACCTGCGTGCCCTGGACCTGACGGCGTACCGGCGGCGGCTGGGCGTGGTGCCGCAGGAGTCGTACCTCTTCCCCGGCACCGTGCGGGACGCGATCGCCTTCGGCCGGCCCGACGCCACCGACGCCGAGGTGGAGGCGGCGGCCCGGGCGGTGGGGGCGCACGCCATGGTGGCCTCGCTGGAGGGCGGCTACCTGCACGAGGTCGCCGAGCGCGGGCGGAACCTGTCGGCCGGGCAGCGGCAGCTGATAGCGCTGGCCCGGGCCGAGCTGGTGGACCCCGATGTGCTGCTGCTGGACGAGGCGACCGCCGCGCTGGACCTCGCCACCGAGGCGCTGGTGAACCAGGCCACGGACCGCCTCGCCGGGAAGCGCACCACCCTGGTGGTCGCCCACCGGCTGACCACCGCGGCCCGCGCGGACCGCGTCGTGGTGCTCGACCACGGACGGGTGGTGGAGGACGGCACCCATGAGGAGCTGCTGGCGCGCGACGGCCGGTACGCCGAGCTGTGGCGCACCTTCACCGGCCAGAACGAACCCGCCAAGGTCTGACGGGCCGGCCGCACGTCCCCACCG
This sequence comes from Streptomyces pactum, assembly GCF_016031615.1. Classification (GTDB taxonomy): domain Bacteria; phylum Actinomycetota; class Actinomycetes; order Streptomycetales; family Streptomycetaceae; genus Streptomyces; species Streptomyces pactus. The sequence continues at coordinate 2,446,249 of NZ_JACYXC010000001.1, read as the reverse complement.
GGGCCGGCCGGGGCATGGGGCCGAGGGGGCGAGTCCTCCCGGTGGCCGTGCCGAGCGGTGTGCCGTGAGATTGGACTCGCGGTGGGCCAGTCACTCCCGGGCCGGCCGGACCGCACCGGTTCGCGCCGTGCCGGCCGGAACCGGGGGGACCGGGCCCAGACGGTCCGGTCCCTGCCTGCGGTCGGGGGCGAGCAGGGGCGGGCTGGGCCTGGTGTGCCGACGGCCCGAGCTGGGCCGGGCAGGGTCGGCCCTGAGCTGGGCCGGGCCGCATCGGGCCGAGAGCGGGCCGGGCTCGGGGCGGGTGTGCCCCGAGCACGGGAACGCGCGGCGGCGCGTGACCGGGCGGATGCGCGGCCGGGGTGCGGGGTGGGGCGCAGCCCTGTGTGGCCGGGTGAGGGTGTGCGGGCCATGGGTGCGGCAGGGCGGTGCGCGGCTGCGAGTGGCCGGGCGTGGGTGTGCGGTGGGGTGTGGCGGGGGCCCGCGTGGCCGGCCCGGGGTGTGGCGGAGCGGTGCGCGGCAGTGTGTGGCTGGGTGAGGGTGCGGTGGGGGCGCGGCCGGGAGGGGGTGGCCGGGCGGTGGCGCGCGGGCCGGGCGCGGCAGAGCGGTGCGCGGCAGTGTGGCTGGGTGAGGGTGCGGTGGGGCCCGGCCGGGACGGTGTGGCCGGGCGTGGGTGTGCGGTGGGTGTGGCGGGCCCACGTGGCCGGGTGGTGGTGCGGCCCGGGGGCGGGCAGGGGACGCGCGGTCGCGTAGGGCAGCAGGCCGCGGGCCCGCACGGCGGGGTGCGGCCCGGTGGGGGGCGGGAGAGCCGCGGTGGACAGCGTCGGCGGGCAGCCGCGAGGGCCGGCGGGCAGGACGGAGGGCGGTGCCGCGCACGGCCGTGCCGACGCGAGACCGGAGTCAGGTTTTGTCATTCCGAACCCTACCGGTCAGCTTCACGTTGAGTGATCGTCAGGGCTCCATGCCGCTGACCCGCGCGATCGCCTCCACCTCCCGGCGGTCGTGCTCCCGCCGTTCCGCTTCGGCCGCCACCCGGCTCTTGTGGCGGGCCAGGAACTCGGCGTCGCCGGCCTGGTCGGGAGGGACCAGGACCTTCATTCCCCTGGCGTGCGGGCTGTCCCCCAGGTCCACCACCACACGTTCCTCGCCGGCGGTGAGCAGCCCGAAGAGAACCAGCAGTTCCGCCTGGAGAGCGGGCGTGAACAGCTCTTTCTCCTCCGGACCCATACCCAGCTCGTAGGTACCGCCGCGGGCCGCCGGAGAGGAGCTGACCTCTTGCAGCAGCCGCAGCAGCAACTCCAGCGCCCGGGGGTCGATGCGCTCCTGAAGTTCACCCAGATAGCGCCGTAGCCGCTCGGTTCGTTCACTCGGTCCAGGCGGCCCGGTTCCGTCCTGCTCTCGGTCCATGTAGGCAGCATGCGCCATCACACGCCGCTACGAAAGGGGGCAGGCCGCAACTCTCCGTGTCCGGAAGGGAGCTGATTGGGGCTGGCGGGTCAGGCGTGGCCCGGGTAGGTTCGCGGCGACCTTTGCGACCCAGGGGAGGGCGAATGCACAAGGCGCTCAGATGCGTGCTGACGTCGGCCGTGCTCATAGGCACCGTCGGCGTCACCGGGGGCACCACCCATGCCGCCGGGCAGGACGGTGCCGCGTCCCGCGCGGCGACCGCTGCCAGCACGGACATCAAGGACCGCATCCTCGCGATACCGGGGATGAGCCTCATCGAGGAGAAGCCGTACCAGGGCTACCGCTTCTTCGTGCTCAACTACGAGCAGCCGATCGACCACCGCAAGCCGTCCAAGGGCACCTTCAAGCAGCGCATCACGCTGCTGCACAAGTCCACGGACCGGCCCACCGTGTTCTTCACCTCGGGCTACAACGTCAACACCAGCCCGCGGCGCAGCGAGCCCACGCAGATCATCGACGGCAACCAGCTGTCGATGGAGTACCGGTTCTTCACGCCGTCCCGCCCGGACCCCGCCAACTGGTCGAAGCTGGACATCTGGCAGGCCGCCAGTGACCAGCACCGCCTGTACGAGGCGCTGAAGCCGGTCTACAACAAGAACTGGATCTCCACCGGTGGCAGCAAGGGCGGCATGACCGCCACCTACTACCGCCGCTTCTACCCCGACGACATGGACGGCACCGTCGCCTACGTCGCGCCCAACGACGTGGTGAACAAGGAGGACTCGGCGTACGACCGGTTCTTCGAGAAGGTCGGGAACAAGGAGTGCCGCGACAAGCTGGACGCGGTGCAGCACGAGGCCCTGGCCCGCCGTGACGAGATGGTGCCCCGCTACGAGAAGTGGGCCGCCGCCGAGGGCAAGACCTTCAAGGTGATCGGCAGCGCGGACAAGGCGTTCGAGAACGCCGTGCTGGACATGGTGTGGGCGTTCTGGCAGTACAGCCTGGAGAAGGACTGCGCCGACGTCCCGGAGCCCACCGCCTCCACCGACGAGCTGTACAACTTCGTCGACCAGATCTCGGGCTTCGAGTCCTCCACCGACCAGGGCCTGGAGCCGTACACCCCGTACTACTACCAGGCGGGCACCGAGCTGGGCGCCCCGACGGTGAAGAACCCGCACCTGCGGGACGTGGTGAACTACCCGGGCTTCTTCGGACCGCGGGTGTACGTGCCGCGTGAGATCCCGATGAAGTTCAAGCCCTCGGCGATGCGTGACATCGACAACTGGGTGCGCAACCGCAGCGAGCAGATGATGTTCGTCAACGGTCAGAACGACCCGTGGAGCGCGGAGCCGTTCCGGGTCGGCAAGCGGGCCAAGGACTCCTACGTCTACACCGCCCCGGGTGCCAACCACGGTGCCAACGTCGCCTCACTGAAGCCGGGCGAGAAGGAGAAGGCCACCGCCACCATCCTCAAGTGGGCCGGTGTCGCTCCCGCCGCGGTGATCAGCGGTGACAAGCCCGCCAAGCCGCTGGCCAAGCACGACGCCAAGCTGGACAAGCAGGAGATCCGGCGTACGCCCACGCTGCTTCCCTGACGTCCGTCGCCTTCCCCCGGTCCCCGGGCGGGTTCGACCGAACCCGCCCGGGGACCGGCGTCGTTGACGGGCGGTGAGGCGCCCGCACAGGGCCGTGCGCGCCGTGGCGTGCGCCGTGGGATCGGTGTGCCCCCTGTCGCCCCTGTCCCCCTGCCTGCCTTCCCCGTCCCTCTGTCTTCCCTGTCTTCCTGCCTTCCCCCGTCTTCCGTGCGGTTCGTGCCGGCGTGACCTGCGTTCCGTGGGGCCGGTGCGTCCTGTGGGGCCGAGCCCCGTAGCGGGTGCGTCCGGGCGTGCATCCGGTGTGGCCGGTACGGCCCGGGCGGGCGCGGCGGCGGGTGTCAGCGGGTGAAGTGCGGGTTCTCCGGCAACCGTTCGCGGGGCACCGTGAAGACGGCCACGGTGTGGTACGGGGCGAAGCACTCCGGCGGCGGTGCCGGGTGCGGCCCCGGCAGCACGGCGAGCGCGCCGCGGCCGGCGTGGTGCAGCGCCGCGGAGGGCCACTGTGCGCACCCGGTGGTGGACGACCAGCCGACCAGCACCCGTGTGGAGAAGTCGGTGTCGGCCGCGTCCGCCTCGATCTTCGCGCCCCGCGCGCCGAACCGGTCGGCGAAGGCCGCGAGTTCCCGCCGGTCGCGGATCACCCTACGTACCTCGGGCGCCCCGCCCACCGCGCTGGCGAAGTGAGCCACCCCGACGTCGATCCGCGAATCCGCCCCCGGCGGAGCCGGTGTGGCCGGCGCGGTGGCGGAACCGCTTCCGGACGCACCGCCGCCGGGTGGACGGCCGTCCTCGGGGGCGCTCCCGTCCTGCTGCCCGCAACCGGTGAGCAGCACGGCGAGCACCGCGGCCGTCGCGAGGACAAAGGCGGCGCGGGGTGCCCGGTGCCGGCGGGCCGGTGCGTCGGGGGCGGCGATGAAGGCTGACATGCCGGTCCGACGCGCGGCACGCCGGGCCGGTTCCCCCGGACGCCGCCGCCGGCGGTCCCGGGTCCCGTCCGGCCTCTCGGTACGGACATCGGAGCACATGTCCCCATGGTGCGCCCGGCGGCGGCCACCCGGTGGAGCGCCGCGCCCGGCTGACCCGTCCGGGGGTGTACGGCACCGGCACCGGCGTCCTCGGGGCCGAGCCCTCACGGGTGCCGTACCTGGCTCGTGCGAGGCCCGTACACGTTTCCCCGTACGGGGCCCACCGGTCAGGCCCGTACGCGGCCTCGTACGGGACCTCGGAACCGGTGCGTAGGAGCCCGCGCCGGGCCCCTACGGGAACCCCCGAGGCGACCGGGGCAGTGGCCCGTAGGGGGCTCGGGGGGCTCGAGGGGCTCGGGGCACGGCCCGTAGGGACGGTCAGCCGTCGCGCTCGGGCCAGTGTGCCCGGAGCGCCCGGACCGCCTCGGTGATCGCCGGGCGGCGGGCGGCACCGGGGCGCCACAGCGCGTACAGCCGGCGCACCGGCGTCGGGTCCAGGGGTACGACCACCACTCCCGCAGGCACCGGGCCCCTGCCCAGCCGGGGGACGAGGGCGATGCCCAGCCCGGCGGCGACCAGCGCGATCTGTGAGTGGTACTCGGCGACCTGGTACGCCAGGTCGGGCTCGTGTCCGTCGGCGCGCAGGGTCCGGACCAGCCAGTCGTGGCAGACCGATCCCGGAGGCTGGCAGATCCAGCGCCGGCCGGCCAGGTCGGCACGGCCCAGCACCGGCAGCGCGGCGAGCGGATGCCCGTCCGGGACCAGGATGTCGGAGGGGTCGTCCCCGATCACCGCGCGCTCGACCCCCTCCGGCGCGGGCAGCGGCGAGATGTCCCAGTCGTGGGTGACCGCCAGGTCGATCACCCCGCGGGCCACCAGGTCCGGGGAGAGGTGGGGGTCGACCTCCACGAGGCGGGCGTCGAGCGAGGGGTGGTCCCGGCCCAGCCGGGCCAGTACGGGCGGCAGCAGACCGCGGGCGGCCGAGGCGAAGGCGCCGATGACCAGCCGTCCGGTCGGCCGGCCGCGGCGTTCCTCCAGGGCGGTCTCGGCCCGTTCCACCAGGGCGAGCAGTTGTTCCGCGGCCTCCACCAGGTGGTGGGCCGCGTCGGTCAGCACCACCCCGCGCCCCCGCCGCTCCAGCAGCGTGGTGCGAGTCTCCCGCTCCAGCTTGGCGATCTGCTGCGAGACCGCCGACGGGGTGTACCCCAGCGCCACCGCCGCCGCGCTGACCGAACCGTGCATCGCCACCGCGTGCAGCGCCCGCAACCGGGACAGGTCCAGCACCGGTCCCCCTCTCCCCGGCCCCGCGGCCGGCCTCCGTCGTCCCTCGGCGTTCCGCCGGCCCGGTGTGCGGCCGGCCCGGGTGTGCGGGCCGGTCCGGGTACGCGGCCGGGCTCGTCCGCGCCCGGTCCGTCCGTCGGCGTGGGGCCCGGGCCGCCGCGCCCGAGCGGTCCCGACGCGGCCCGGTGCCGGCCGGTCCGTCGCGGCTCCGTCCCCGACGGGCGTCCCGACGGGCGTCCGCTCGGTCGCGTGGCCTCTGCAGCCGCCTGCACGGCCGCGTCGGACCGTACCCGGCCACCGCGTGCCCGGTGCGGCCCCGGAGGCGCGGCGGCCGGGGCGCCGTCCGGTTCCGGTTCCACACCGGACACGTTGTAGCGTCGCTGCATCTCATCATGAAGAGATCCGTGCTGGTGCTTCACGGTCGGCTGCCGGAATGCTCGTCCCCATGCGACCCGCTCACCTGGCCCTCGCCGTGCTCACCGCCGCGGTCTGGGGCGTCAACTTCGTCGTCATCGAGATCGGACTCGACCACTTCCCGCCGCTGCTCTTCTGCGCCCTGCGGTTCGCCGCCGCGGCGTTCCCCGCGATCTTCTTCGTCGGCCGTCCCCAGGTCGGGCTGCGCTGGGTCGTGGCGGTGGGCCTGGTGCTCGGCGTGGCGAAGTTCGGGACGCTGTTCATCGGGATGGAGCAGGGGATGCCCGCCGGGCTGGCCTCCCTGGTGCTCCAGGTGCAGGCGGTGTTCACCGCCCTGATCGCCGCCGTGGTGCTGGGTGAGCGCCCCGGCCCGGTACGGGTCCTGGGCATGGCCGTGGCGCTGGCGGGGATAGCCGTCGCGGCCGTGGACGAGGGCGCCTCCGGGCCGGTGCTCGGCTTCACCCTGTGCGTCGCCGCCGCGGTGTGCTGGGGCGTCTCCAACGTGGTCACCCGCCGCGCCGCGCCGCCCGACGCCCTCCGCTTCATGGTGTGGGTGAGCGCGGTGCCGGTGCTGCCGCTGCTGGGCCTCTCCCTGATCTTCGAGGGGCCGTCCGCCGACCGGGCCGCGCTGGCCGCGCTCGACTGGGGCGGGGTGGGCGCCATCCTCTACGTCGCCTGGGCCACCACGCTGCTGGGCTTCGGCGTCTGGGGGTTCCTGCTGCGCACCTACGACGCCTCGGCGGTCGCCCCGTTCTCGCTGCTGGTCCCGGTCTTCGGCATGTCCTCGGCGGCGCTGGTGCTGGGCGAGGAGGTGAGTCCGCTGCGCTGGCTGGCCGCGGTCCTGCTGGTCGGCGGCGTCGCCCTCACCTCGCTGTCCGGTCTCCGCCTCCGGCGCCCGGCCCAGGCCCCGGCGACCCCGGCCCCGTCCGTGGCATCCGCCGGAGCCGGACACCGGCCGGAGATCACGGGTACGGCCACCGGGCGGGAGGCACGGACGCGGTGAGCGGGCGGCCGGGCGTCCGGAGCGCGGTCGGTCTGCGGGACACCTGGTGCGGCCACCGGACGGCGAGGGCCCGGCCGCCGGGCCGGAGGCCAGGGCGCGGTCGCCGGTACGGGCTCCGGCGCCACGTGACCGGGCCGACCCGTACGGGGGCCCGGCCCGGGTCGGGTCTCCGGGCCGTGCCGGGGCCCGCACGGCCTCCGGCGCGGCCGCACCCTCTCCCGACTCCCCGTACGGGTCCTCAGGACCACCCCCACCCTGCCCGCCGGCGGGTTCTCCGGGTTCTCCGGGACCTCCGGGTTCTTCGGGACCCTACGGTCTTCCGGGCCCCGCGTTCCCCGCGTTCCTGCGTACCCCTACGGGCTCTCGGGGCCGTCCCAGGGGTTCACGCCGCGTCGGACAGCAGCCGCATCAGATGGTCCCGGGCCGGTCCGAGGAGGTCCGGCAGCGGAGCCGCCTGCGGGTACCAGCGGCGTTCGTACTCCCAGCTCAGCCAGCCGTCCCAGCCGGACCGGCTGAGCAGTTCGACCACCTCGGCGATCGGCAGCACCCCGGCTCCCAGTGGCAGCGGGGTGGTGTCCTCGGCCGAGGCGATGTCCTTGAGCTGCACATAGCCGAGGCGGGAGGCGAGCGCGGCGAGGGTGTCGGCCGGCTCCTCACCACCCAGCCAGGGGTGCATCACGTCCCAGACCGCGCCCGCATCGACCGGGCCGGCGGCGTTCAGCACCCGGGCCACCGCGGCCCCGGTCCGGTGCGAGTCGTGCGTCTCCAGCAGCAGTCGTACCGTCCGCTCCGCCGCGTACGGGCCGGCCACCGCCAGCCGGCGGGCCGCCGTCGCGTCGGCCTCGGCGGGCGGGCTGTCGCCCCCGCCGGGGAACACCCGGACGTACCGCGCGCCCAGATCGGCCGCGAGGGCGGTGAGTTCCCGCAGTTCCGCCACCACCGGTTCGTCCGGGCCGGGGCCGGCGGCGTGGGCGTACCCGGAGACCGCCAGGATCTCCACCCCCGCCGAGCGGAACGTCTCCGCCACCCGCTCCCGGTCGGCCCGCCCCAGCCCCGGGTGCACCGGCTCCTCGGGATGGGCCCGCAGCTCCACCCCGTGATAACCGTGGGCGGTGGCCAGCTCCACCACCTCCGGCACCGGCAGGCCGGGCACCCCGAGCGTGGAAAAGGCCAGCTTCATCGAGACTCCTCGCGTCTGCGGTTCTCCCCGCGGCGCCACGGGGTTACGTCCCGGCGCGCCCGGGCCGCACCGGGACGGCCGGACGTGCGGCCACGTCCGGGCATCCCGCGGGGCGTGGTCACCCCGGCCCCGCCGAGCCGCCCGGCCGTTCAGCCGCGCAGCCGCCCGGACACGGCACCACGGTCACACGCGCCGCGCGGCACGATCACGCGCGCCGCGGGCGTCGCGGGCACCGCGACAGGGAACCGTACCGCCGTGCCCGCCGTCCCGCTCGTACCGACGCACCTGCCGTACCGTCGACCACCGGGCCGCTACGACACCTGGCCGCCGGCCGGGTCGCCGTTCCGCCCGGGAGCCGTACCGCCGGTGCACCGGCCCGCCGGTCCTCCGGTCCGTCGCGCCGCCGTGCCCCGGGCCGCCACTCCGGTCCCCGGACGGTAAGCGGCCGGGTCCGGCCCGGTCAACGGACGCGCCGGGGCGTCAGCCGCCACAGCGACGTCACCTCCGCCGCCCGGGCCGCGTGCAGCGGGTCGGTACGGTCCGCGGCACGCGGGTGCCGCGGACGGATGTCGCTGCGCCCCGCCACCTCCAGCCCCGCCCGGTCGAATGCCGCGAGCAGGTCGGCCCGCGAGCGCAGCCCGAGGTGTTCGGCGAGGTCGGAGAGGATCAGCCAGCCCTCGCCGCCGGGGGCCAGCCGGGCGGCCAGACCGTCCAGGAAGCCGTGGAGCATCCGGCTGTCCGGGTCGTACACCGCGTACTCCACCGGGGAGCTGGGGCGCGCCGGGAGCCACGGGGGGTTGCAGACCACCAGCCGGGCCCGGCCGGCGGTGTCCGCCGGGTACAGGTCCGCCGCCACCACCTCGACCGCGCCCCCCGGGACCAGCCGGGCCAGGTTCTCCCGGGCGCAGGCCAGTGCCCTGGGGTCCTGGTCGGTGGCGATCACACGGCCCACCCCGCGCCGGGCGAGGACCGCCGCGAGCACCCCGGTTCCGGTGCCGATGTCGAAGGCGGTGTCCGTACCCGGCGGCAGCGGTTCCTGGGCCACCAGGTCCACGTACTCGCCCCGTACCGGCGAGAAGACGCCGTAGTACGGATGCACCCGGTCGCCGCCGAGGGCCGGGACGGGCACCCCGCGGCGACGCCACTCATGGGCCCCGATGAGCCCGGTCAGCTCCCGCAGCGAGACCACCGACGGCTCGCCCCCGGGCCCGTACGCCTCGGTGCACGCCGCCCGCACCTCGGGCGCCCGGCGCAGCGGCACGGTGTACCCGGCGTCCAGCGGCACCAGCAGCCGGCCCAGCTTGCGGGCGCGTTCCGCCTGCGCCTTGCGGTGCAGGTGGAACGCGCGGGCCGGATCACCGGCGGCGGCCGGTGCCGGGGCAGCGGTCCGCGACCGCCGGCGCGGCCCCCGGTCCACCCGCCGGGCCAGCGCCTGGAGCAGTTGCCGGGCGCCGTGGTAGTCGCCCTGCCACAGCAGCCCGGTGCCCTCACTGATCAGGCGGTGGGCGGCGTCCGCGGAGAGCCGGTCGTCGGCCACCACCAGCCGCTTGGGCGGCGGCGTCCCGCTCTCGGAGCGCCAGCGGGCGGTGTGCTCGCCGTCGGCGTCCGTCCAGGTGACGGTCGGCCGGTCGGGGTCCGCGGGGTCGTCCGGGCGCCCGGAAGGGTCCGGATGCCCGGGGCCGGCGTTCCCCGGAGGGGCGGGGGATCTGGGTCCCCCGACGGGTCGGGGGTTCCGGGGTCCCTGAGGGGTCGGGGGTTCCGGGGCCCTGGGGGTGCCCTGAGGGGGTCGGCTGCCCTGAGGCACCGGGGTTCCCTGATGGGTCGTTCCCTGAGGGGGAGGGGGCTCCGGGGTTCCCGGAGGGGTCGGGGTTCCCTGAGGGGTCGCCGGAGGGGGGCCGATGTGGGCGGCGCGGGGTCAGGGCCGCCGGCGGTGTGGCGGGGGAGGGCGGCGTGGCGGAGGACGGTGCGGACCGGTTCCGGGAGGCGGGGCGCGGGGTGGGCCGGGTACTCAGGGGATCTCTGTTCCTCTGCTGCTCGGGACGCGTCGCGGGGGACGTGCCCGGGGTCTTGTCCTTCGGGGCCCGGCGGTGTCGTCCGCACCCCGGAGTGTCGTGGTGGGGCGCCGGGGCCCGTCGCTCGGGGCCCGGGCCGTCGTCGTTCGGGGTTCCCCGGCGTGGCGGGGGAGACGGCGGCGGCCCCGGGGCGAGCCCGGAAGGGTCCGGGTTGCGCGCCCGGGCGGGGATCGATTGTTTCCCCGGCCCCCCCCCCACGGTACGCCAGCGCGATTCCGGCCGGGCGCGGACGTCGCGGGCGCGGTCCCGCCGGATGAGGGGCGGCCTGATGGGGGCGGGTGGGTGTGGGTCCGTCCGATGGGGTCGGCCGGCCGCGGACCGGCCCGGTGCGGACGGCCGGGCGCCGCACGTTCCGGGTGCCGGACCGTCCTGGGCAGCGGAACGGTCCGGGTGCCGGACCGTTCCGGGCGCAGGCATGTTCCCGGTGCCGGACCGTTCCGGGCGCCGGGGCGTCCGCCGGCCCGACGGCGGGTCAGTCGATGGTGAGGGGGAGGCCGCCGGGGCGGGGCGGGGCGGCCGAGGCGCGCACCATCAGCTCCGCCCGGATCATCGCCACCCCGCCGGGCGGCAGCGGTTCCCGGCCCAGCGCCAGTCGTCCGGCGCGGGCCCCGGCCTCGTACAGCGGCAGCCGGACGGTGGTCAGCGCCGGTACCGCGTCGGCGCTGAACGGCAGGTCGTCGAAGCCCACCACCGATACGTCCTGGGGGATGCGCAGGCCCTGGTCGCGCAGGGCGGCGCAGACGCCCAGCGCGACGGTGTCGTTGGCGGCCATCACGGCGGTGATCCCGGGGTCGCGGCGGAGCAGCTCCATGGTGGCGTCGTAGCCGGCGCACCGCTCGTACGGGCCGAATATGGTCAGCCGGTCCGCCTCCGGTACGCCCGGCCCGCCGGATCGGGAGGCGGCCGGGTGGGCGGCGGCCCGGTCGCACCCGTCGCACCGGCTCTCCCCGTCACCGGGGGCGTTCCGGCCCCGGCGGTCGCGGTCGTCCCCGCCGTTGCGGTCGTTCCCGCCGTTGCGTGTCCCGGGGCCGCGGACGTCCTCGGCGGCACGGTCCCCTCGGTCGCGTCCGCCGTCGCCCCGGAACCCCTCGGGGCCTCGGTCGCCCCCGGTCCCGCCGCCCGTGCCGTCCGTGTGGTCCGTGTCGTCCGTCCGGCCGTCCGCAGCCACCGGGGCCACCCGCGCTGCCGGAATGCCGTGGCCGCCCACGCCATGGGCGGCGAGCGCGGCCCGGTGTCCCTCCAGCCGGTGCCGGGTGGTGGTGCGGTCGGCCGGGCCGGCGATGTAGCCGATGCGCCGATGACCCAGCGTCAGCAGATGTTCCGTCAGCCGCCGCGCGCCGCCCCGGTTGTCGAAGGTGAGGGTCACCGCGTCCGGGACGGGGGGACGTCCGCACAGCACCACACGGGTGCCGGCAGCGGTGAGCCGGGAGACCCGGGCGGCCACCGCGGCGGCGTGCGACGGGTCCTCCACCGCCCCGCCGGTGATGATCACGGCGGCGGCGCGCTGGCGCTGGAGGAGGGTCAGGTAGGTGAGTTCGCGGGCCGGGGCCCCACCGGTGCTGCAGATGACCGCCAGTTTCTCGCCGCCACGCCCCGGTTCGCCGCCGCGTCCCATCTCGGCCTGGACCGCTCCGGCCAGGACCCCGAAGAACGGGTCCGCGATGTCGTGGACGAGTACCCCCACCAGATCGGAGGTGGCGGCGGCGAGAGCGCTTGCCGGGCCGTTGACCACGTACTCCAGTTCGTCCACCGCGCGCAGCACCCGGGCCCGGGTGGCCTCCGCCACCGGATAGTTGCCGTTCAGCACCCGGGAGACGGTGGCCGCCGAGACCTGGGCGCGGGCCGCGACATCCGCCAGGGTCACTGCCATGGGGGTCCTCCGTGGGGGAACGACGGGTGTGCCGTAGGGAACGACGGGTGCGCCGGACGCGCCGGGGGGAAGGGGGATACCGGTCCGGCCGCCCGACGGCGTACATGCTCTCACCGGACCCCGTGGCGATGCGGGGGTTCCGGTTCTTCCGGCCGGACCGCGGACGCGGCGAGGGCGGCGGACGTGGCAGGGGCGGCGGACGCGCCCTTGCCGCCCGCGTCCGGCGCGACTAGCTTCCGGAGCGGTAAGCGCTTACTGGTCCAAGGGCGCGGTGGGTTGGGCGGGTGCGCTCTGCCGGCGCGCCCTGGCGCCCCGGCCGCGCCCGGTGCGCCCCGGTGCGTCCGGCGGGTACGGGCCCCCGGCGCGCGCGTGTGTCCGGCGTGACGCGTCCCGGCACGGGACCGGGTGCGTTGGGTGGTGCGCGGTGGTGGGTGGTTGGTGTGTGGCGGGGCGGGCGGTGGGTGCGGACCCGGGCAGGCGGTGCCGGCCCGTACGGCTTTTCGGTCGGCTGAGGCGCCGGGCCGGCGGGGGCCCGGGTCGGAGCCGGTGCTGCCGGCCGGGCGGTAGCGGCCCGGTGGCAGCACCGGGTCCGTGAGGCAGTGAACCGGTGCCGTGGTCGCGGTGGTGCCACCGCGGTGCCGCTGTGGTGACGGCGGCTGACGGCCCGTCCGGAAGCCGTCGTGGGCGTGTCGCACGGTGCGGCACGCCGGCACCCGGACGGCGGAGGCGCGGCCTGCCCGAGCCCCCAGGGCGGGCGCGGGCCAGGGGCTTGCCCGTTCCCAGCGGCGGGCGCGACCCACGGGCTTGCCCGTCCCCGGGGCGGGTGCGGCACCCGGGGTTGTCCGCCCTCAACGGCGGGCGCGGCACCCGGGGCGGCCTGCGGGGCACGAAGGGCGGCCCGGCGCCACGGGCCCGTCCGGCGCCAGGGGGCGGGCGCGGCATTGCCCGCTCGCAGGGGCGGTGCGACCCACGGGCTTGCCCGTCCCCAGGGCGGGTGCGGCACCCGGGGCGGCCTGCGGGGCACGAAGGGCGGCCCGGCGCCACGGGCCTGCCCCGCACCACGGGCCTGCGGACCCGCCCCGCGCCAGGGGCCTGTCCGGCACCACGGCCGGTGCAGGGCCACGGGCGGTCCGGCACCACGGGCGGTCCCGGGGCGGGCGGTGCGCGGTGCTGCCCTGCGGGTCCCCCGTGTCACCCGGCGCGGGTGCCGTCCGGGCGGGGGACGGGTGCCCGGTGGTGTCCGGGCGGGTGTCCGGCGGCCCGGCGTCGGCGTGGCGGACCGGTGGTGCGCGGTCCGTCCCGTACAGGAAACACCGTTCCGGCCGCCGGCCGGGACGCCCCGAGTACGGCGGACGAGAGGAATGGTCGGATGACCCGCAGAACAGTGCGCATCGCCATGAACGGGGTGACCGGCCGGATGGGGTACCGGCAGCACCTGGTGCGGTCCCTGCTCGCCATCCGCGAGCAGGGCGGCATCGCGGTGGGCGACGGGAGTGTGCTGTGGCCCAGTCCGCTGCTGCTCGGCCGCCGCCCGGACGCCCTGCGGGCGATCGCCGAGCGCCACGGGCTGGATCCGGTGGCCGATGTGGCCACCGACCTCGACACCGTCCTGGGCGACCCCGCCGTGGACGTCTACTTCGACGCGCAGACCACCGCGGCCCGGCCCGCGGCGCTCGCCAAGGCCATCGCGGCGGGCAAGCACGTCTACGCGGAGAAGCCGACCGCCGGCGACCTGGCCGGGGCGCTGGAGCTTGCCCGGCTGGCGGACGCCGCGGGGGTCCGGCACGGGGTGGTCCAGGACAAGCTCTTCCTGCCCGGGCTGGTGAAGCTCAGGCGACTGGTCGAGGACGGCTTCTTCGGCCGGATCCTCTCGGTACGCGGGGAGTTCGGGTACTGGGTGTGCGAGGGGGACCGGCAGCCGTCCCAGCGGCCCTCGTGGAACTACCGCGCGGAGGACGGGGGCGGCATCACCACCGACATGTTCCCCCACTGGGAGTACCTGCTGCGGGAGTTGTTCGGGCCGGTGCGCACCGTCCAGGCACACATCGCCACCCATGTGCCGCGCCGCTGGGACGAGCGCGGCGAGCCGTACCGGGCGACCGCCGACGACGCGGTGTACGCGGTCTTCGAACTGGCGGGCGGGATCGTCGCCCAGATCAACTCCTCCTGGACGGTCCGCGTGCACCGCGATGAACTGGTGGAGTTCCAGGTGGACGGCACCGAGGGTTCCGCCGTGGCGGGGCTGCACCGCTGCCGCGTCCAGCACCGCGCCGCCACCCCGCGGCCGGTCTGGGACCCCGACGTGCCGGTCGCCGAGGGGTTCCGGGGCGGGTGGCAGGAGGTGCCGGACCACCCCGTCCCGGGCCGCGGTACCGGTTCCCGGCCCGGCCCCGGCCCATGGCCCGGCGGGTACCCCGTACCGGGTGCGGGAGCGGGGCCCGGCGGGGGTCCCGTGCGGGTCCCCGGACCCGACGGGGGGCCCGGACCGGGCGGTGCCTCCCTACGGGCTCCCCGTGCCGGCATGGGCCCCGGCCCTGGACCGGGTGGGGACGCCGGGCCCGGTGGGCGACCCCTCCGGGCACCCCGCCCCGACGGGGAGCCCGGACCCGACGGACCCCTGAGGGCGCCGGGCCCCTACGGGTCGACCGCACTCACGGGGAACCCGCCCCTACGGGACACCAGGCCTCTACGGGACCCCCGCCCCCTACGGAGAACCCGCCCTACGGGGCACCGGGTCTCTCCGGCGCGCCGGGGCCCCACGGGACACCCGCCCCCTACAGGGACACCCGCCCACGGGCCCGGGCACGGCGGTGCCTTCCGGGCGCAGTGGGAGCTCTTCCTGCGCCATGTGGCGCTCGGCGACCCCTGGCACTGGGACCTGCTGGCCGGCGCGCGCGGGGTGCAACTCGCCGAGCTGGGCCTGGCCTCGGCGGCCGCCGGCCGCCGCCTGGACGTTCCGGAGCTGACGCTGTGAGGCTCCGGCTCCCCGCGCCCGGCGGCCGGCTGCGTGACTATCTGCCGCGTACCGAACCGGTGTTCCGCCCCTCCGGCGGTGCCCCGCCCACCTCCCGCAGCGTCTTCGCCGCCGCCCACGTGGTGGCCGACCCGTTCGCCGACACCTCCCCCGAGGGGCCGTGCGCGGTGGACTGGGAGGCGACGCTCGCCTTCCGCCACCACCTGTGGTCGCACGGGCTGGGGGTGGCGGAGGCGATGGACACCGCGCAGCGCGGCACGGGGCTGGACTGGCCCACCGCCGCCGAGCTGATCCGCCGGACCGCGGCCGAGGCACGGGCGGTGGGCGGCCCGCTCCTGTGCGGCGCCGGCACCGACCAGCTGCCGCCGGCCGGCGCCACCCTCGCCGGGGTCCGGGCCGCCTACGAGGAGCAGCTGGCCGTGGTGGAGGACGCCGGGGCGCGGGCGGTGCTGATGGCCTCCCGCGCGCTGGCCGCCGCGGCCCGCGGCCCGGACGACTACCTGGAGGTGTACGACGGGCTGCTGCGGCAGGCCCGCTCCCCGGTGGTGCTGCACTGGCTGGGGCCGATGTTCGACCCGGCACTCACCGGCTACTGGGGCAGCACCGACCCGGACACCGCCACCGACACCCTGGTGGCGCTCATCGCCGGCCGCCCGCGGAAGGTCGCCGGGGTGAAGGTCTCCCTGCTGGACGCCGGACGGGAGGCAGGGCTGCGGCGGCGGCTGCCCGCCGGGGTGCGCTGCTACACCGGGGACGACCTCCACTACCCGGAGCTGATCGAGGGCGACGGGCACCGGTTCAGCGACGCCCTGCTGGGTGTCTTCGACCCGCTGGCTCCGGTCGCCGCGGCGGCGGTACGGGCGCTGGACGCCGGGGACGCGGCCGGGTTCCACGCGCTCCTCGACCCGACGGTGGAGCTGGCCCGGCACCTGTTCCAGGAGCCGGTGCGCCACTACAAGACCGGGGTGGTGCTCCTCGCCTGGCTCGCCGGGCACCAGGACCACTTCACCATGGTCGGCGGCCTCCAGTCGGCCCGCTCGCTGCCCCACCTGGCGCGGGCGTACGAACTCGCCGACCGGCTCGGGCTCTTCCCCGACCCGGCGCGCGCCGCCCGCCGGATGGCCCGGCTGCTGGCGGTCCACGGGGTGCCGTGGGCGTACCCGGTGGAGGACCGGTGAGTCCGGCGGGCCCCGTCCCGGACGGGGGCCGCCGGCCCGGGCCGCCGCACCGGGGGACCGGTCACCGGGACGGCGGCCACCGGGACGGCGGTGCGGGCCGGGGCGGAGGCGGTCCCGGCGACCTGGCCCGGTTCAGCCTCAACCAGGAGACGGTGCGGCAGTGGACGATGCCACAGCTGGTGGCCGGGTGCGCGGAGGCCGGGGTGCCGGCCGTCGGCCTGTGGCGCGGGCCGGTGCGCGCGTACGGCGCCGAGGCCACCGCACGGCTGGTACGCAGCGCCGGGCTGGCCGTCAGCAGCCTGTGCCGCGGGGGCTTCTTCACCGCGGCCGACCCGGCCGGACGGGCCGCCGCGCTGGCCGACAACCGGGCGGCGATCGAGGAGGCCGCGACGCTCGGCACCGGTGTCCTGGTGCTGGTCTCCGGGGGCCTGCCGGCCGGCGACCGCGACCTGGCCGGGGCCCGGGAACGGGTGGCGGACGCGCTCGCCGAGCTCACCCCGTACGCCGCCGCCCACGGGGTGCGGCTGGCCCTCGAACCGCTCCACCCGATGTACGCGGCGGACCGCTGCGTGGTGTCCACCCTCGCCCAGGCGCTCGACCTCGCCGAGCGGTTCCCGGCGGAGCGGGTGGGGGTGGTGGTGGACACCTACCACCTGTGGTGGGACGACACGGTGGCCGGTCAGCTCGCGCGGGCCGGGGCGACCGGCCGGATCGCCGCGTTCCAGCTCGCCGACTGGGTCACCCCGCTGCCGGAGGGCGTCCTGCTGGGGCGCGGCCCGCTCGGCGCGGGCTGCGTCGATCTGCGCTGGTTCCGGGAACGGGTGGAGGCCGCCGGGTACCGGGGCCCGGCCGAGGTGGAGATCCTCAACTCCGGCCAGTGGGCCCGGGACGGCGCCGAGGTGCTGGCGGAAGCCATCCGCGGTTACCGGCGCCATGTGCTGTGAGCCGGGGCCGTCCCCGGGCGCGCTCCCCGCGGACGGTCCCTACCGGCGCCTTACGGCCCCTTCCGGCCCGGTGCCGGGGGTCGGCCGGCCCGGACGGTTCCGGCCCGGTGCTGGAGGGTCGGCCCGCACGTCCATCCTCGCGACCACCCGCGCTTCTCCGGGCACCGCCGAAGCCGACGGCCGCCCACGCGGAACGCCCGGCCGGGGCATCCCGGCCGGGCGTCGGTTAAAGCGTTCGCGGCCTGATCGATACGGCCACGTGATGCGGTGACCCCGGACAGCGCCCCTGCCATCCGGAAACCGCCCGGTCGACCGGGCGGTTTCCGGCCGGAGTGGCCGGAGTGGCCGGAGTGGCCGGAGTGGCCGGAGTGGCCGGAGTGGCCGGCGGCGGATGCGGCCCGGGGGTCAGAAGTACGACATCAGGCGGCGCGGGGCGTCCACCATCCGGCTGACCGCCCGCACGGCGGCCGGCGGCTGGTCGGCGTCGTCGCCGTTCAGGTGGTACGCGTAGTAGATCTGCTCCAGCGACGGCGGGCCGACCGCCAGGTTGCGGCGCACGGCGTCCGGGCCGCTGTCCTCGCCGGTGCGCACCGTGTACGCGGCGGCCATGGTGCCGGTGCGGCCCACGCCCGCGCCGCAGTGCACGAACACCGGACCGTCGGCGCCGCGCACCGCCTTGACGAAGCGGTCCACCTCGCCCTGCTTCGGGGTCTGCCCGTCACGGATCGGGATCCGCACCACGTTCAGCCCGGCCCGCTCCGGGGCGGTGAGCTGGTGCACCGACAGTTTTTCGGCCCGCAGGTCGATCACGGTGCTGAAGTTCTTCTCGGCCAGCGCCCGGTATCCGGCCGGAGAGGGGGCCGAACCGCGCCAGAGGTGGCGCTCGGCGTCCACCGGCTGGAAGTGCTGGATGCCGGTGATCTTCGTGGCGCCGGCGGGCGGCGGGGTCTCGCTGCGCACCCACTGCGAGGCGACCAGGATGCCGAGGGCGCCGACGGCCCACAGCAGGAGGTATCCGATGGCACAGATCCCGATAACACGGAGCGCGAGCCGGAGACGGCTGCGACGGGTGGTGGGGGAGGAAACGCCGGAGGCGAAGGGGAAGCGGCGGGTACGCCGCACGGGCGGCGGAAGAACTGCCATGTAGGGGTGCCCGGAGGAGTCGGGGACAAAGACGC